>JAKBJU010000005.1 GCA_021835845.1 Pseudomonadota bacterium
TTGAAGAAAGTTCGAGCCCAGAAACTGGCGCCATTATGCCGAAAATTCACTGGCGCCATTACGCCGAAAATTCGGTGGCTCCTTTATGCCGAAAACGAATTGGATCCATTGAGGTGAAAAATGACAGTTCATTAGCAATACGATCAACAACTTACGAGATGAGTAATTGAATGGTTTGATTTCAGCATTGGTAGGTGTACGAAACTCTTTGCTTTGCTTCGGATGATGTTCCTTGCAAGAAAGAAGTCGTCAGATCAACTGTCTTCGATGACATCAAAGTCGGCTAATATATCGGGTCGTTTTGCGCGCCCAATAAACAGACCGAACACCGATCGGTCCGGCAAACGCTCATTCAGCAACCGCTTGCACGCCTTGAAGTGCGTACCGTTGGTCAGTAGGTCATCGAACAGGATGATGGTCTGCTTTACTGGCATCTGAAGGCATTCTTCGTCGACGTCCAGCATGGCGTAAAGGTCGTCCGGAGTGGGGCGTTTTTCCCCAGCCTGGAACTCATGGTGGGCTCGCATTGATTGCTTAGTGACCAGTAACTCGCGCAGGTCCAGATTGGGATCTACCGCGCGTAACGATCGGGTCAGACGGCCGTCGTAGAGAGGGTCAGTCTTGGCTTTGGACGGCGGAATCGGGACAACAGTACAGGTCCTGATCGCGTTCTCGTTGAGTACGCCTCGGACCAGACTTGCCACCGTTACAATGGCCCGTTCTTTGTGGGCGTACTCAGGCCGGCCGACTTTGGCAACTGACTTCTTGTAATTCGAGATTAGGTTGTTGACTGGGCCGGCGTTGAATCCACCACGCGGTTGGTACTCACCGAGGCAGAAGCACTCGTCGTCGGCCGTCAGGTAGTAGTGATCGGGCCGAATCGCATCATCAATGCGAATGACCCGAAATGCCGAGGTGTTTTCTGATTTCGTCATATTCGGACACTCGGATCGCTCCGGCCGCCTGCAACCTCTCGGGCCACTTTAGGCCACGGTGGAAGCAGCTTTCTAAAATGAACAATTTACGACCCTGATCGAGTGCCGCACGACCCTGAATCAGACTCCCAGAGGTTTCGCCTGCCTCAACGATGACAGTTGCCTGTGTCAGGGCGGACATCGTTGCATTGCGCTCGGGGAAGAAAAGCCGGTTCCACTTAGGCGATTGACGCATGTAACGAATAACCGGCACTTGGCTCACTAGTAGGTAATTGCGAGCGATGTGCTCCTGGAGTTTGCTGTTTTCACGGGGATAGGCTTCACTGATTGGAGTTCCGATCACTCCGATAGTTTGTCCGCCAGCTTCCAGCGCTGCCGTATGAGCAGCCGTGTCGATGCCACGCGCCAAGCCAGATACCACCACTACGCCGTCGGCTGCCAGGCATTTGGCAAGCCTGCGTGCACGGCGAACGCCTTCATCACTAGCTTCGCGACTGCCGACAAGGGCCACGCGCAGCGGCATAAAAAGCAGATCCAAGTTTCCACGGTAGTAAAGGAACTGGACGGGGTGACGCGCAGCACGTAATGCTTCTGGATATTCCATCGTACCTTGCACGATGAATCCGGCGTCATCAATACGCTTCGACTGAAGGATGCGCAGCACTTCCTCAGCACGCCTGGCTGCCTGCTCGGGATCAACGAAATGAGACGGGAGGTCGTTGCCGCTTTTGCGGAACATTTCAGCAAGAGTTTTGAACGATTGGCCATCGCGAGCCCACAGTTCTTCGTAAGCGCCCAACTCAAGCGCTGGAGATACCGCTTGCTGTGCAAAAAGCTCAGCCGTAGTCACTTTTATCTCTTTCAAAATACGTATCTTTGAAACATACATCAGTCAATAAAAACTGTCCAGCTTAAGGTGGAAAGCCTTCAACACTAAAATTCTAGCTGCATATAGAGATGGCGTTGCTAACCCGTTATTCTGGGTTGCCGGCTATTACTGCCCGCTGTTCATCCCAAAGTAATGGTGTGCCCGATGACAGATCGAACAAAGTGACGTGGCCTGGCAATGACTCGTCCAGAATAGCAGCCACTATGTCCGGCGAGAGCGTGGTCAAGTTGACCATCCGACTCACATAACTGCTGTCGATTCCTTCTAGAGCCGCGATCTCCTTGAGAGACCTAGCCTCACCAAATTCAAGCATGGCCAGCCAGCGATGACCTCTGGCCAGCGCCATCTGAAGCGGCGTTGTCGCAGTGTCCCATGGCCTCGCCCTGACAGTCTCGCCATTAGGCAGCGTGACCAACTTGCGCCCGCTGCGTCGCTTGATCTGGATCGGTACTGACAATGTCAGGCGGCCATCGCTGGCCTCGATGACGTCGGGTTCGCCCGTCTTCTGGATTCGGATACCACTCAGCATTGAGCCGTTCGTCCGGGTTGAGTTCTGGGCTGTAGCTGGGCAGGTAAAAGACCTCGATCGGGGTTGCGCCATTTTTCCGGGAAGCGCCAGGCGCCTGCCATCCTGCCCGACATTTCCGCGTCGACAACTGCCGGGCAGAGTACAATACCCTTTTTACTCCAGGAAGACGAAATGGCGGAAAGCATCCCGTTCAATATCAAGGGCGACATCGTGGGCTATTCGGCAATGGATGTCTGCGCGACCGGGATGAATTTCTACGGTCCGAAGGGCTTCTTCAGCCCGGCGGCGGTCACGAAGAGCGTCGCATATGAAGTGATGGCCGGCATCGAGCTCGCAGCGAACCGCTTCGGCGCGGACAACGTGATTATCCATTACAAGGATGACGCACAGCTTCCCTTCATCTTCCAGACCTATGGGAACGCCGGGCCGCGCATCGTCGCTGCGGTGAAGGAAATCATGGAATCTGCCGAAACCGGGCGCGAATAGCCGCTTTTCCTGCACCCCGGCAGCGACTATGATGTCGTATTGCCGCGACCCGGATGGGAAGCGGCGATTCGGAAAAAGGCGCAACCCCTATGGAACCACTGATTTATTCCCGCGCAGATCGCGTTGCTGGGAAAATCGAGATGATCGCGCGGAGCGCGACGCAGATCGTAGCCGGGCCTACGACATCAAGGAGCGCGACAAGGCGAGCGCTCGATTTTTACGCAACCCTATTGGGACGGGGCTTTGCGGGTGATCTTCTTTGTTGCGCGGCTCGCGAATGGAATAACCATTCGACTTCGCCGCGCGCCTCGAATCTCATCTCGCAAAGTCGCGTCGCGACCGCGTGGGAATAAATCAGTGGTTCCCTATGGAAAAACGCTTCGAACAGGCGGCTCAACTGGCTGCCGTCTTCATTCTGGTGGCAGGCTGCTTTCTGGTACTGAGGCCCTTCCTGGCGGCGGCGATGCTCGCCGCCGTGGTGTGCATCTCGACATGGCCGCTTTATGTCCGACTGCTGCGCAGCATGAAGGGCCGGGAAAATGTCGCCGCGCTCACCATGACGCTCTCATTGGTCCTGGTGCTGATTCTGCCGCTGGCAATCTCCGCCTACAACCTCAGCGACAACGTCACTGCCTTTTACAACCAGATCAAGCAGGCCGCAGAGGCAGGCCCGCCTGCGCCGCCGCTGTGGCTGAAGGATGTGCCGATATTCGGCCAATCGCTTTCGGAGTACTGGCAGCGCGTCGCTACCAGCCGTGAGGAAATGGATGCCCTGATGAAGCGCCTGCTGGAGCCTGCCAGGCATTTTCTGCTTGCGGGAGGGATGATGCTCGGGCGGGGCGTGATGGAAATGAGCCTGGCCGCATTCATCAGCTTCTTCGTCTATCGGGACGGCGATGCCCTGGCGCGCTTTCTCGACAAGGCAGCGAGCTGCGTTGTCGGGGAGCATGCCGCAAATATGCTCGATACCGTCGACAACACGATACGGGGCGTCATGTACGGGCTGTTGGGGACCGCGCTGGCTCAGGGTTCCGTTGCCGCAGTCGGATTTCTTATCGCGGGAATTCCTGCAGCGCTGCTGCTCGGAGTCGCGACTGCGATCCTGTCCCTGCTCCCGGTGGGGCCGCCCCTGATATGGGGCGGCGTGGCCATCTGGCTGTTCTATCAGGGCAGCGTCGGATGGGGGATTTTCATGCTGCTCTGGGGAATCCTGATCAGCGCCGTGGACAATGTGGTGAAGCCCATGCTGATCAGCCGCGGCAGCAATCTGCCGTTTATCCTGGTCTTGTTCGGCGTGATGGGCGGACTGGCCGCCTTCGGTTTCGTCGGCATTTTCCTGGGGCCGACCTTGCTGGCGGTGGGGTTCGGTCTGGTGCGGAACTGGGCTGCCCATGCCGCTTGAAGACCGAATTCCGGGCTTCATGAGCCTCATCGGGCGAGTCCGCCTGCCGGGCCTGCGCCGGCCTGTCGCGAATGAATCCAGGATCGCATTCACAAAACATTAACAATGGCTCTGTATGCTCATGTGGACGGCTGATTCAAGCCAGAAATTCGGAAAGAGCAAACATGATCGAGCAGCAGGTCGAAGTGGGATATGCGCGTCGCCCCGTCTTTCACGGCATAGGGTCGCTCCTGAGGGGGGGCGAAGTCGATCGGAGCAGAAAGCTGGAGCTGCTCGACGACATCGTCGAGAACTGCGCGCTGACCGCGGTGTTCCAGCCCATCATCGAGATGAAGAGCGGCACGATCATGGGCTACGAGGGATTGATCCGGGGGCCCTCCGACAGCCCCTTGCATGCGCCTGTTGCGCTGCTGAGGGCGGCGGAAGCCTGCGACAGGCTTTTCGAGATAGAGCGGCTGTGCCGCAAGGTGACGCTCGAGAGCTTCGTGAAGCTGAACCTTTCCGGCAGGCTTTTCCTCAACATCAGTCCGGAATGTCTGATCGAACCGCTTTTCAGGGAAGGCGAGACCCTCAGGCTGATTCACAGCCTGGGCATCAATCCAGACAGGATCATCATCGAGCTCACCGAGACGCAGCCCACCTATGATTATTCCCTGCTCAGGGATGCCGTGAACCATTACCGGGAAATGGGATTCAGGGTGGCGATCGACGACCTGGGGGAGGGCTTTTCGAACCTCAGGCTGTGGTCCGAACTCAGGCCGGATTTCGTCAAGATCGACATGCACTTCGTTCAGGGCATCAATCAGGATTCGGTCAAGCATCAGTTCGTCAGCTCGATCCAGCAGATCGCTGAAAAAACGGAAACCCGCGTGATCGCGGAAGGCATAGAAACTTTCGCCGAGCTTGCCGTCATCAAGAATCTGGGCATTGCCCTGGGACAGGGCTATCTGATCGGAAGGCCCAATGCCAATCCGGTGATTTCCGTCGGAACGGCTATCGTCAAGGCCCTGAATGAGTCCGCTCCGGCAAGGGGGCAGTTCCAGAATAACGCGACTGCCATGAAAATCCTCAGGAAGATCGCGCCGGTTTCGCCGGATACGTCCAACCAGGTGGTGTTCCAGATATTCACGGACGACCCGGAATTGCATTCCCTTCCCGTGGTTGATGCCATGAGGCCGGTCGGACTCCTGAAGCGCCACCATGTCATCGAGAATTTCGCGAAGCCTTTCGTCCAGGAGCTTTTCGGCAGAAAGCATTGCTCCGTGATGATGGATGCCTCCCCCATGATCGTCGACCAGAACATCAGCCTGCACGACCTGAGCAATCTGATCGTCTCGTCCGGACGGCACCATCTTCTCGATGGGTTCATCATCACCAGCCACGGCAAGTATGCCGGAATGGGCAGTGCGCACGACCTGATGCGTGAAATCACCGAGATTCAGATCAATATCGCGAGGTATGCGAATCCCTTGACGCTGCTCCCGGGGAACGTTCCGATCAACGAGCATATGGACATGCTGATTGAAGCCGGCGTTCCGTTTTTCGTCTGCTATTGCGATCTGGATAATTTCAAGCCCTTCAATGACGTATATGGCTACAGGAAGGGTGACGACATGATCCAGCTTTGCGGCGAGATCCTGTCTGATGTCTGCGACATCGAGCGGGATTTCATCGGCCATATCGGCGGGGACGATTTCATCATTCTGTTCCAGAGCCAGGACTGGCAGACACGCTGCCTGGATGCGCTGGCCCGCTTCGATGCGATGAGCAGCGGTTTTTTTTCTGAAGAGCACCGCAGGGAAGGGGGGGTCACGACCCAGGACAGACGCGGGGAGAGGGTGTTCGCTCCGCTCACCAGTCTTTCTATCGGCGCAGTGCCGGTATTTCCAGGTGCCTACGGATCGCATCACGAGATTTCGGAAGCTGCGGCGGTTGCGAAGAAGAATGCGAAGAAAACTGCAGGCAGCAGCCTTTTCGTCGAAAGGCGCAAGCAGCCCTAGGCTACCGCTGGTCTGAGGAATCGGATTCGAAATAATCCAGGGGGTCGATCAGGGAAGATCTGGACTGTTTCGGATCGAAGTAATGAGCCATTTTCAGACTCCGTTCTGCGGCTTTCCTTGTCTGCAAGTATCGGAAGACTCCGGCGGCTGCAGCCAGCAATGCGAGCAGGGCGGCAGCCGCCCATGTCCATTTCGGAAAGGTTGCCGGGGGCGGCGGAGGCGGCTGGACTCTCGCGGCATTGATCTTGGCGAGCAGCCTGTCGGCAACGGCGATCCTGCTCTGCAGTTCGGCTAGCTTGTCTTCCAGCGTCTTTACCTGCCCCTGCAGCTGCAGCATCTGGACGGTCTGGTCGTCCGCACGGGCAATCAGCTGCTGCGTTTCAGTGCGTTTCATCTCCTCGGCTGCGTTGTCTGGCCTGGTTTGCGGCTTGGGAACGCTCGAGACGATATCCAGGTGGAATGCGGGTTTCGCTGCCGCTTTTGCCGCCGGAACCGCCGCTGCATTTTTCTCTGCGTAAGCCTTGGGTGCCGGCTTGGCAAGCGGTCCCTTGGGCCCGATATCGGGAATCCTGATTTGCGATCCTGCTTCGAGATGATTGGGCGAAAGTTCCGGATTTTCCCTCAGCACGGCAGCCATGAAGCGCTTTTGCGCCATCGTGCTGTTCGGGAAGAAAGCGTGTGCTATGCCGGAAAGCGTATCGTTGGGCTTGATCCTGAAAAGATTTCCCGTGGGCATTTCGGCAGTCGATCTTGCTGCACGGGCTTTCATTACAGGCGGTTTCTCAGGCAGCGCTTTCTCGATCGGTGATGCGGCTTCCGGAACCTCAGGGGAGGTTGCGGGCGGGTCGAGAAATACGGTGAAGGATTTTTCGATTGCGCCCTGATTGCCGCAATTGACGCGCAGCCTGAGCGTCACGATGGGCTCGTTGATTTTCTGATCCGTCGCTATTCTGACTATCCGACCTCCATCGGATGCCACGAGCCCGAGTCTTGCGCTGCCCAGCTGGAAAATGCCGTTGTCGGAAGCGGATGGATCCAGCGAAATGCAGGAGGCATCGACGGTTTCATCGGGGGCGGCGACGATCTTCACCGAGGCCCTGAAGGGTTCTCCGAGATGGGAGTCGACTTTCAATATGCCGATTCCCATGGCGGAGGCCTTGCCGGCGAAAGCCGCTATGATCAGAACCCAAGCGCTTCCTCTCTTCAAATCGAGCATGCCAAATCCGGGGCGCATAGAAAAAATGTTGCCTATTCAGAGACGAAATCCGTGATCTTAATGAACAGCTGCCCCAAACGAAACAGGCTGGTCAGATCTTGAATCTTGCGACCGATTCTTGCAGCTTCGCAGCGAGCATCTCCAGATGATGCAGGGCCTGAGAAGTCTCGCCGATGGAAGATGAATTTTCCTGGGCGAATCCTGCGATTTTCTCGACGCTCTGCGCAATCTCGTGGCTGGCTGCGCTCTGCTCCTGGGTTGCGCTGACCATGGAACGGATTTTTTCGAGCGTGTTGAGCGCGCCTTCATTGATCTTGGCCAGCGATTCCGCCGCCTCGTTGGTCAGACTGACGCCTGTGGAGACTTCGCGGCTGCTTAGATCCATGATGGATACGGCCTGTTCGATCTCCTTGCAGAATTCCTCGATCATCACGGCAATATCGGTGGTCGCATTGGCGGTGCGCTCGGCAAGTTTCCTGACTTCGTCCGCCACCACCGCGAAGCCTCTTCCCTGTTCACCGGCACGCGCTGCCTCGATTGCCGCATTGAGTGCGAGAAGATTGGTCTGGTCGGCGATTTCCTTGATGACCATGACGATTTTTCCGATCTCGTTGGAGCGATGCTCAAGTGAGGAGATGAGTTTGGCCGATTCGCTGACCGAGCCAGCCACTTTCGTCAGTTCCTGGGCCGCATTGATCGCGACCGCCTGCCCCGCTTTTGACAATTCCTGTGCGGTATTGGCGATGCCTTCCGTTTCCGCGGCGCTTTTCGCCACTTCCCTGATTTTCGTGCTGATTTCTTCCACGCTTGCGGAAGTCGAGAAGGCTGCGGAGCTTTGCTGTTGCGAGCCCTCTGAAATTTTCGAGGAAGTGCTGGCAAGCTGGGTGGCGGATTGCGACACTTCGTCGGCATAGCCGTGCACCTGATGCACGATTTTGTGGAAGCTTTCCGCGAGCGCGTTGAAGGCTTTTGCAGCCTGCCCGATCTCGTCGTTGCTTTCGACTTCGACCCGTTTGGTCAGATCGCTGTCATGCTGCATGTTTGTGATCACCGCCTGAAGATGCTTGACGGGCTTGATGATGGTGCGAATGAACCAGCCTATGACGAAAAAGAGCAGAACCTGGAGGATAAGCTGGCCGATCCAGAGGCCCATGTCGACTTTTCTGAGGCCGTCGTAATCGTCGGAAAGATCGAGCACGATATTGGCCGCGCCGTTGGAGCTGCCAACCTTGACATGGTGGCACATCAGGCAGTTCGTTCCACGGAAATTGGTGCTTTCGATGAAGGGGATGACCGCTCTGAGGCCGGGTTTGCCGCCTGCCAGGGTCGTCTTTCTGAAGATGGGCTTCTCGGTTTCGAGCGCCTGGCGATCCAGATCGTCTTTCGCCTGCTCTTCAGGAAGCCCCGGTCCGAACTGGTCGGAAACCTGCTTCGCGCGGATGATCCTGAGCTCGGCAACCCCCGAGGAGTCGCCCATTTTCTTGACCATCAGCGTCCTGTTCGCGGGATCCGAGATCATCCCGGTGACCATCAGCATGTTCATGCCGTTGAGCAGGCCGTCGGCAGATATTGTGGCCCGGATCTTGGCCTCTGCGAGCATCCTTTTCTCGAAGTTGTCCATGGTCCAGCGTTGTGATGCGGCCAGGACCACGATCAGGAATCCCTGGATCAGGATTTGCAGTTTGGCCTGGATGCTCAGCGAGCCCCAAATCTTTTTCATCGTCCCCCCCTTGTTGCGATCAGGCAGCAGCCAGTCCGGCTTCCTGTTTTTTTATGGATTGCGTGAATAAAGAAGATTTTGTGGCGGATTCTCCCGAAAGCAGTTCCGCCATGTCCAGAATCAGCACGATCGATCCGTCGCCGGAAAGCGTGGCCCCGGCCACTCCCTTGGGCTTGATTCCCTTGAGGGGCTTGATGACGACATCTTCCCTTCCCACGAAATTGCTCACGGCGAGGATGAATGATTTGGAGCCGGATTTCATGAGTACGCCGTAGGTGGGAGGCGTATCCTGCGGCCAGCCTATCATTTCGGCGAGCGCCCGGACCGGAAGCACTTCGTCCCTTACCACCATGGTCGCCCGGCCCGAAACCGACTGTACATCCTCCGGCTTGATCGGGATGATTTCCCTCACCATGGCAAGCGGCACGGCGAAGGACTGATCGCCGACCCGGACGATCAGGACAGGCAATATGGCGAGGGTGAGCGGCAGGTAGATCGAGAAGGTCGATCCCTGACCCTGCACCGAAGAAATTTCTATCCTGCCGTTGAGCTTCTGGATGTTGGTTTTGACGACATCCATGCCGACGCCCCTGCCGGAAACATTGGAAATCTGGTCCTTGGTCGAGAAGCCCGGCATGAAGATGATCCCCAGGCTCTGCTGCTCGTCCATGTTGTTGAGGGTTTCTTCGTCGACGATCTTCTTTTCGAGGGCTTTGCGCCGCAACACCGCAGCGTTCATGCCGCGCCCGTCGTCGGAAATTTCGATCACGATGTGATCCCCGGCCTGTATGGCGGAGAGGCGGACGATGCTTTTTTCCGGTTTTCCAGCAGCGATTCGCTCCTCGGGCGTTTCGATGCCATGGTCCACCGCATTTCTGATTAGATGCACGAGCGGATCGGAAAGCTCCTCGATCATGGTTTTGTCGAGCTCGGTCTCTTCGCCTGTAATTTCGAGTTCGAGATCCTTGCCGAGTTGACGGGCGAGGTCGCGCGCCATGCGCGGATATTTCTGGAAAAGCCGCCCGACGGGCTGCATGCGTGTTTTCATGACCGCGTTCTGCAGCACCCCGACCAGGAGATCGAGTTCGTTGACCGCTTCATCCAGATCGCGCAGAGTATGCTGATCGGTTTTTCCCTGAAGGACGTTGTTCCTCAGGCAGTTCAGGCGGTTTTTGGTCAGCCCGATTTCCCCGGAAAGATTGAGCACCTGATCGAGTCTTGCCGTATCGATCCTGATCGTGGTTTCCTTCTCCACGGGAGGCTTTTCGCCATCGCGGCGGGGGGCTGCCTTGGCTGGCTCATGCGCCGGTTCGCGCTTTGCCGCGGCTTCCGCGCGGGAAGCCGCGGCAGGGGCCGGCGCTTCGAGTGCGGGAGCGCCGCTGACGCTCTGGTGGAGTACGGCCCAATCCGGCCCGCCGGATGGAGCCGGTTGCGGTGCGGGAGCTTGTGTGGGAGCCGGTGCCACGGCCTCGCCGCTGACTACGGCCGTGAGGGTGGCGATCAGGGAAGAGTCGGCAGGAGCGGGCTGGGTAAAGTGGGCAAGGGAGCCGAACATGTCGCGCACCACGCCTGTCGCCGCGAAAATCGCATCCATGATCACGGGAGTCATGGTCAATTCTTCGTTTCTGAGCTTGTCAAACAGGTTTTCGGTGAGATGGCAAAGCTTGACCATCTCGGTGGCATTGAGAAATCCCGCGCCGCCCTTGATGGTGTGGAAATTCCTGAATATGTCGTTGAGCAGTTTCTTGTCGCCGGGATCCTTCTCGAGATCGACCAGCTTGTTGTCGACATCCGACAGCAGATCCCCAGCTTCCTGGAGGAAGTCCTGCAGCATTTCCTCGTTGCCAGCAAAGTCGTTCATTTCGCTCCCCTCGTTCTCAAAAGCCCAGGCTTTCCAGCAGTTCGTCCACCTGGGCCTGGTTGGTCACGACATCCACCCGGCCATCCGCCCTGATCACCGGCCCATTCATCAATCCTTCCGGTACGGCCGCTTCGCCCTGAGGGGAATTTTCGATCAGCAGGCTGACGAGCTGGGACTCCACCGATCTCACGATGTCGACCACCTTCTTGATGACCTGCCCGGTCAGATCCTGGAAATCCTGCGCCATCATGATCTCGGTGAGCTGGTCATTGGTGGCTTTCACCTGATGGGGCACGTCTTTCAGATAATCCCGCGTCTGCACCGCGAGGTCCTTGAATTCTTCGACCGACAGCTTGTTGTCGAATACCTTCTGCCACTGCTCGGAAAGCAGGCGGGCTCGGTCTCCGATCCTGTCCTGAATCGGCCTTGCAACTTCGGTTGCACCCAGCACGCGTTCTGCAGCCTGCTGGGTCAGGTTGGCGATGTAGGCGAGGCGATCATTCGCATCGGGTACGGAATTGACGACCTTCTCGATCGACTTGTCGTAGCCCAGTTCGCGCAGCGCATCGTAAAGGCTGCGCGTCAGTTGGCCGATCTGGGCGAAAACCGGAGCGGGTTCGTCAGCGCTTTTCTGCGCAGGCTTCTTTTCCTTTTTCTGGGCGATCGAGTCGAACAGCGCTTCCAGTTCTTCCGAATCGTCCCCTTCTGAGGGTGCTGCGGCAGGCTTGGCTTCCGGAGCGGCTGCCGGCTCCTCGCTGCCCGCCTGTACGATGGAGTCGAATAATGCTTCCAGGTCTTCGGAATCACCCACGGTCAAATCCCCATAGTCTTGAATATCTTGTTTAGCTTCTCGTCCAGCACGGCAGCCGTGAAGGGCTTGACGACATAACCGCTCGCGCCCGCCTGGGCTGCCTCGATGATGTTTTCCTTCTTGGCTTCGGCTGTCACCATGAGCACCGGAAGATGCTTGAGGGTGGGGTCCTTCCTGATTGCCCTCAGCAGTTCTATTCCGCTCATGTTGGGCATGTTCCAGTCGGAAACAACGAACTCGAAGTTTCCGCCCTGCAGTTTCTTCAGCGCATCCATTCCGTCTTCCGCTTCGGTGACATTGGGAAAGCCCAGTTCCTTGAGCAGGTTGCGGATAATCCTGCGCATCGTCGAGAAATCGTCAACCACCAGAATCTTCAAATCGGCATTCGCCATAACTTCTCCATAAATCAACCCGTCCAAATGCAGCGAAGGCTGTGCAACTGAGGGATTATTCCGAATAGGGCCCGTTTGGTCAATTATCTTTCCAGATACTGTCGCATGGTTTCGGCCAGAATCCCCGGGTTGAATTTCGAAACATAGTCGTCGACCCCAACGGTTTTGCCCATGGCCCGGTTGGCCTCTGAGGAAAGGGAGGAATGCATCACCACGGGAATGCCTGAGAAACGGTTGTCCGACTTGATGTTCCTGGTCAGAACGTAGCCGTCCATTTCGGGCATTTCGGCATCGACCAGGATCAGCTTGAGCTTGTTGTGCAACGGCCCATCCGTTTCCTGGGCAGCCATGCCCTGGAGCTTGTCCCAGGCTTCCCTGCCGTTGTTCGCCTGAAAGTACTTGACGCCGAGTCCGTCGAGCACTTGCATGATTTCCTTGCGCGCGACCATGGAATCGTCGGCGAAGAATACCGTTGTTTCGCCCTCGACTTGGACCGGTGCGATTCCGGGAATGTCGACTTCGCCGAAGGCCTGAACCAGGATCTGTTCGACATCCAGGATGGAAACCAGCCTGCCGTCATCAAGTTCGGTGACGGATGTGATCAGGCCCTCGTTTCCGGTCAGCATGACTTCCGGAGATCGCATCTTTTCCCAGTCGACGCGGATGATTCGATCGACGCTTTCCACCAGAAAGCCCTGGGTCTGGCGGCTGTATTCGGTCACCATCATGGTTTCCCCGATGATCCCGCGCTTGTCGATATTGAGAAAGCTCGCCAGATTGAGGACGGGAATGATGTTACCGCGCAAAGAAATGATCCCGACGACACCGGCATGCATGTTGGGCGTCTTGGTGATGGGGGGGGTCCTGGTCACTTCCCGGATCTTGAAGACGTTGATGCCGAAGATCTCGCTCGTGCCGAGGGAAAACAGCAGGATCTCCATCTTGTTCGATCCGGCCAGTGTGGTGCGGGCGTCTATGCTCGCCAGTAAGGCATTGCCATTGTCTGCGCTCAGTTCCATCCGTTTCTCCTATGCGAGCCGGCGCGTCAGCGTCGCTGCGAGCTTGTGCGGCTCGAATTTCGATACGTATTCGTCCACGCCCACCGACTGTCCGAGCTGCTGGTTGGAAGTTCCGGAGAGGGAGGAATGCATGATGACCGGAATTCCGGCGAATCTCGGGTCGCTCTTGATCTTCTTGGTCAGGAGATAGCCGTCCATTTCCGGCATCTCGACGTCGGTCAGGATCAGCTGGATTATATTCTTCAATGGCGTATGGGTCGCTTCAGCGCGGGCTGCGAGTATCTGGAGTTCGTCCCAGGCCTGCTTTCCGTTCACTGCGCTCATGAAGTCGATATTCATCACATTGAGGGTATTTTCGATCTGCTTTCTCGCGACAGAGGAATCGTCGGCGAAGAAGATCGTGCGCTTGGTTTCCAGCGGCTGGATTCCGACGAACAGGTGGCTGTCGTCGAACCGGCTGGTTTCGGAAAGAATCTTTTCCACGTCGAGCAGCATCACGAGCCGTCCGTCGTTCAGTTCCGTCACTGCCGTGACAAGTCCGCCCATTTTCGCCGTCAGCATTTCGGGAGGAACCTTCATGGCCGACCAGTCGAGGCGCAGGATGATGTCCACCGATTCGACCAGAAATCCCTGAGTGTGCCCGTTGTATTCCGTCACGATCAGGATTTCGGGTTTCTTTCCGGTTTCGATCCCGGCATATTTTGCGATATCGACGACCGGAACCAGTACGCCGCGCAGGCTCACCATGCCCTCCACGGCAGAAGGCATGTCGGGGGCGCGCGTGACTTGAGGTGTCCGCATGACTTCGCGCACCTTGAACACGTTGATGCCGAAACATTCGGTCCTTCCGCTCCGGATGTCCGTTCCCAGCGAAAAAAGCAGAATTTCAAGCTTGTTCGTCCCCGCCAGCTTGGTGCGTGCGTCGATGTTTTTTAAGAGTTCGGACATGCCGCTCGCCTTTGTTTTGAGTTCAGTACGGATCTGCGATGTTCGTCAAGCCCAATTCTAACCTTGCATCAGCATTGCTGCAACGCATACATCCTGCGAAGAAATGTATCCACATCGGCATCGGCCAAATCTGGCGGAATGTGTTCCTGCTGCCGATTTATGGATTGGGAAGTCCAATCGAGCAACTCCATCTCGCTGCAGGGTTCCTGCTGCCATTCCAGCGAATCCATGCACATTGTCCTGACCATGATCGCCTCCCTTGACGGATTGTAGATAGTATAACGGACTGGAAAGAAAAAAGTTTAGGGGAATTTTGGCGCTGATCAAGGTGAGCTATAATCCGCCGTCCCGGATCCGGAAAGTGAAATGAAAAAACGTGTTCTGATCGACATTTCGTCCCATGGCTTTGGCCATGTTTCCCAGACAGCCCCTGTCATCAATGCGCTTCTCGGAAGCTTGCCCTGCATCGAACTGACGGTCCGGTCCAAGGTTCCCGCAAGGCTGCTGCAAGGCCGCATCGGCCATCCTTTCGAACTGATCCAGGAATCATCCGATTTCGGGATCAGGATGAAAAATGCGATCGATGTCGATGCCGCTGCCACGGCAGCAAGCTACACGGAATTTCACGCGGACTGGGAAAGCCGGGTGGCAACCGAAGCTGCATGGCTCCACGCGGCTTCCTTCGATCTCGTTCTAGCCAATGTGTCCTATCTTCCCCTGAAGGCGGCATCCCTGGCGGGCATCCCCGCTGTCGCCCTTTGTTCCCTCAACTGGGCCGATCTTTATCGCCATTATTGCCTCGGGTTTCCGGGCGGCGAAGCTGTCCATCGCGAGATCCTGGAGGCCTATTCGAGCGCCGCAGCCTTTCTCAGGATCGAACCGGCTATGCCGATGACGGATCTGGAAGGCATTGCCAGGCAGATCGGCCCAATAGCCGAGGTAGGCAGGAACAGGGCGGAAGAGATCAGGGACCGCCTCGGACTGAAGCGCGGGGAGCGAATCGGGCTGGTTTCCATGGGAGGCATGCCCTATTCGATTCCCTTCGGGAAGTGGCCGCGATTCGAAAAAATGCACTGGCTGGTTCCGGAGCGCACTGTCCGCCCCGACATGACCTGCTTCGAATCGCTCGGCATGCCTTTCGGCGATTTGATCGCGTCAAGCGATGCGATGGTCATGAAGCCTGGCTATGGCAGCTTCGTCGAAGCCGCTGCATCCGGCGTTGCGGTTTTGTATGTTTCGAGAAAAGACTGGCCTGAAGAGCCTTTTCTGGTCGATTGGCTGAAAAGCCACGCGAGATGCCTTGAAGTTGAGCGGGAACTGCTTGAAAAGGGAGAAATCGCCGATGCGCTGGACAAGCTTCTCGCCATGCCTGAGAAATCGAAACCTGCGGCAACAGGAGCCGCGCAGGCTTCGGATTTTCTGAGATGTCTGCTTACTTGAACACGACCTTGGCGACGACGCCGTTTTCGAAAACCACCGTTGCGAACTGGTCAGGCTTGCCGGATGCCGGGTCGAAGGTGATGTCCTTGTAGGTCCACAAAATGCCGAACTGCCCGGCATAGTTGTTGTTGAGATAGGGTTGCCCGAATTTTTCCACGACGACAGTGTCGGGTTTGCCCATGACGAGCTTGGTGAATGCGTCGCGGGACAATTTCTGCGCCAGCACTTTCGGGGCGGAGGTATCCGTGTTGCTGACCTGGTCGCAGCCGGAGAGCGCCAGCGCGGCAGCCAGCAATGATATGAGAAAGATGTTTTTCATGCACAGTCCGATCTCTTTTGGATTTCCGATTATACACTGCCGTCAATCGGGGAACAGATTGATCAATCCATCCAGCCCGGAGTGATTGAAGGCGTAGGTGGCTTTTTCCCGGACCACGGGTTTGGCGTGATAGGCGATGCCGATTCCGGCTTCTCCCAGCATTTTGAGATCGTTCGCACCGTCTCCGATCGCGATTACCTGTTCTTTCGAAAGATTCAGTTCGTTCCTGATCCTGTTCAGCCAGTCGGCCTTCCCCTGGGCATCCACGATGTCCCCAAGCACCCGCCCGGTGAGCTTGCCATTCACGACTTCCAGCGTGTTGGATGCAGTGAAGTCGAGTCCGAGATGCGCCTTCAGCCGGTCCGTGAAGAAGGTGAAGCCACCCGACACCAGCAGCGTCTTGATGCCCGTCGATTTCAGCTTCTCCAGCATCTTCTCTGCGCCGGGGCTCAATTCCAGGCGCTCGGCGTAGACCCTGTCGAGGGCTGATTGTTCGAGTCCGGAAAGCAGGGCCACGCGGCGCCTCAGGCTTTCCGAGAAATCGATTTCGCCGCGCATGGCCGCTTCCGTGATGGCGGCAACCAGGGGTTTGATCCCGAGCATGTCCGCGATTTCGTCGATGCATTCTATGGTGATCAGGGTCGAATCCATGTCCATCACGACGAGTCCGAAATCCGAGAGTTTTCTCGATTCCGGGACGAATGCCCAGTCGAGGTTGGCGCTCTCGCAAAGCGGGGGAATGGCTTCCGAGAATGCCGCGTTTTTCAGCCGGCAGGCCCCTGCGCCGATGCGCTCGATCCTGCTTGAGCCTGCGAGTTTCCCGATGGATTCGAGATCGGCCTCGTCGATTGCCTTGCCCTGTATGATCAGATTCATGCGTGCCATCTTTCGAAAAGATCGACATCGGCGAAAGTCTTGCCGTAATCCTGTCCCTTGAGGATACTGAAAGGAGATTCGGGCTCGCCGAGGTCGGAAAGGACAGCGACTGCGCCGGAGAAGTCCTGGGCCTTCGTGTAATCCGTTACCGTGATCACGGTTTTCACCCCCGCCGAGAGGCTGGCGCGAATCCCGTTTTCGGAGTCTTCCAGCGCGATGCAGTCCCGGGGCTGCAATCCAAGCCGCTCCATCGCCCAGAAATAGATGTCGGGCGCAGGTTTTTTCGCAGGAACGATGTCTCCTGCCGCGATGACGTCGAACCATTGCGCCGAGTCGGGATCCAGGCTGCATTTGAGCAGTGTGGTCACGTTTTCCGGGGTCGTGGTGGTGACGATGGCAAGTTTCAGTCCCCGGTCACTTGCATCCTGCAGGAGGCGCTTGACGCCGGGACGCATCGGGATTTTTCCGGATTCCAGGATCTCGTTGTAGATTCTGGTTTTCTCGCGGTGAAGCTCGGCCACGAGGTCGTCGAAATCTGCCGGTTTCAAGTAGTCGCTCTTGTAATGGTCGACATAATGCCTGATGCGCTCCTTGCCCCCGGTTACGGCGAGGAGCTTGCCGTAAAGCTCGACATCCCAGTCCCAGTCGAGGTCGAATTTGTCGAAGGTGCGGTTGAATGCGATCCTGTGTCCGTCGCGCTCGGTGTCTGCCAGCGTGCCGTCCACATCGAAAAGAATTGCCGACAAGGTCATGGTTTCTCCTGCAATGAATTGAATAACTGTTTGATCCTGCTGATCCTGCTTTCCATATCCTGGAAACGGCCTTCGATTTTAAGTCTGTCTGGCCCGCTCAGCTTGATGTCGCGTCTCTCCTGGACGAGGCTGATGATCCGCCCCGGATCGATGGGAGGCTTGGGCACGAACTGGAGGATGATCGATGTCTCGCTCGCGTCGATCTTGGAAATGCCCAGGGATTTTCCCTGAATTCTCAGCCGGTGTGAATCGACCAGCGTTCTTGCCGGGGGTGGCAGCAGGCCGAAGCGGTCCACCAGTTCCCGATAAAGTTCGTCGACTTCATCCTGGATTTCGCAGCTTGCGAGGCGCTTGTAGAGGACGAGGCGCTCATGGATGCCTTCGCAGTAATCCTGGGGAAGCAGGGCAGGGGCGTGCAGGTTGATTTCGGTCACAACCCCCAGAGGGTTGGCCATGTCCGGTTCGATGCCCTGCTGCAGGGATTTGACCGCGGCATCGAGCATCGCGTTGTAGAGGGAGAATCCGATTTTCTGCATTTCCCCGCTTTGCGACTCGCCCAGGAGTTCTCCCGCCCCGCGTATTTCCAGATCGTGCATGGCGAGGAAGAAGCCCGCGCCGAGTGCACCCATCTGCCTGATCGCATCCAGCCTTTTTTTCGCCTGCGCAGACAGCGCTTCTTCCTCCGGGGTCAGGAGATAGGCATAGGCCTGGTGGTGGGATCGTCCGATTCTGCCGCGCAACTGGTGAAGCTGCGCAAGGCCGAATCGGTCCGCCCGGTTGATCAGTATCGTGTTCGCCGTGGGCACGTCGATCCCGGTTTCGATGATGGTGGTGCACAGCAGGATGTTGAAGCGCTGGTGATAGAAGTCGCGCATGACCCGCTCCAGATCGCGCTCCGGCATTTGTCCGTGCGCCACCTGGATGCGCGCTTCAGGCAGAAGCTTCCTGAGCTTCTCGTGCATAGCCTCGATGGTTTCGATCTGGTTGTGCAGGAAATAGACTTGTCCGCCGCGCTTCAGTTCCCGCGAACAGGCTTCCCTCACGATGCCTTCGCTGTAGCTGCACACGAAGGTTTTGATCGCAAGCCTGCGGGCAGGGGCGGTCGCGATCATCGAAAAATCCCTCAGGCCTTCCAGGGACATGGCGAGAGTTCTCGGTATGGGGGTTGCGGTGAGGGTCAGCACGTCCGTTTCAGCGCGCAGGGATTTGATCTGCTCCTTCTGGCGCACGCCGAAGCGGTGTTCCTCGTCTATGATGATGAGCCCGAGATTCTTGAAGGAAACCTCCTTCTGCAGCAGCTTGTGAGTGCCGATAATGATGTCGATCCTGCCGTCTTTCAATCCTTTCAGCGCATCCGACTGCTCCTTGCCCGAGCGAAAGCGAGAAAGCTCGGCGACCTTGACCGGCCATTGCGCGAATCTTGCCGAAAAATTCTGGTAGTGCTGTTCGGCGAGCAGCGTGGTCGGGACGAGCAACGCGACCTGCTTCCCGCCCGATACGGCGACGAAGGCGGCGCGCAGTGCAACTTCCGTCTTGCCGAAGCCGACGTCTCCGCAGATGAGACGGTCCATGGGCTTGCCGGAACGCATGTCGTCGACGACCGCGCGGATGGCTTCCGCCTGGTCGGGCGTCTCGTCGAAACCGAAACCTTCGGCGAAGGCATCCAGATCGTGCTGGTTGAAGTCGAAGCGATGTCCCTTGCGGATGGCGCGCTGGGCGTAGAGATTGAGGAGCTCTGCCGCAGTGTCTCTGACCTGCTCCAACGCCCGTTTTTTCGCCTTTTCCCATTGGCCGCTGCCGAGCTTGAAAAGCGGGGCATTTTCGATGGATGCGCCGCTGTAACGGCTGATGAGATGGAGCTGGGAAACCGGGACATAGAGCTTGTCGTCGTCCGCATAGCCCAGCATCAGAAACTCGGTTTCCCCCTCCCCGAGATCGAGCGTGACGAGGCCGAGATAGCGTCCCACGCCGTGCTGCTCGTGGACGACAGGGTCGTTCTGGCTGATTTCGGACAGGTCGCGCAGCACATTGTCGGAGAGGGATTTCTTGGATCTTTCGGCCCTGCCGCGGGAATGGGTGGCATAGAGTTCGGTCTCCGTGACCACCGCAATTTTTTCGTCTGTCAGCAGAAAGCCGTTCAGAACCGGGGCGTGGCCCAGCATGAAGCGCGCGCTGCCTGCGAGAAATTCGGAAAAGCTCTCGCAGGTTGCGGGCTTCAGACCATACTCCCTGAAATAGTCCGCCATGATTTCGCGTCTTCCCAGGCTTTCGGCGAGTACCAGAACCCTGCCGTCGAAAGCGCTCAGGAAGGCTTCGAACTTGAAAAGCGGATTTTCGGCCCGCCGCTCCACCCGGACTTCGGGAAGCGGCGCACTGGCCATGCCGGTATCGTCTTCTTCCGCCTGGATCTCGATCCTGGAATAGGGGGAAATCGCGGAAAAGAAAGCGTCGAAAGTCAGGAAAATGTCTTCGGGGGGGAGGACGGGGCTCGACTTGTTGCCGCGCAGAAGTGCGTGACGCGATTTTGTTTCCTGCCAGAATTCCTCGATCGCTCCTCTCACGTCGCGGTGCAGGCAAAGGGTCGCGCTTTCGGGAAGATAATCGAAAATCGTCGCCGCTTTGTCGAAAAAGAGGGGAAGGTAATATTCTATTCCTGCAGGCGCGAGGCCGTTGCTGACATCCTTGTAGAGGCGTGTTTTCGAAGGGTCGCCCTCGAATTTCTCCCTGAAGTTGCGGCGAAACCGGCTCCTTCCCTCTTCGTCCATGGGGAATTCGCGGGCGGGAAGCAGCTTGATTTCCTTTACCGGATAGATGCTGCGCTGGGTATCGACGTCGAATGTTCTGATATTGTCGATTTCGTTGTCGAAAAGATCGATCCGGTAGGGAAGGGGGCTGCCCATGGGAAAGAGATCGATCAGTCCGCCTCTGAAGCTGTATTCGCCCGGACTCACGACCTGGCTCACGTTAGAGTAGCCCGCGATGTTGAGCTGATGCCTCAACTGGTTCGGATCGATGCTCGTCTTCTGTTCGAGAAAGAAAGTGTAGGCTGCGAGGAATTCGACGGGCGGAAGCTGGTAAAGCGCGGTGCTTGTCGGTACGATAACGACATCCAGACTCCGCTTCATGATCCTGTACAGGGTGGAAAGGCGCTCCGAGATCAGGTCCTGATGCGGCGAGAAATTGTCGTAGGGCAAGGTTTCCCAGTCGGGGAAAAGGCCTGTTTCGAGTTCGGGGCGAAAATAGCGGATTTCGTCGAGAAGGCGCTGTGCGTCCAGCGCCTTTTCCGTGACGATGACGAGTGGTTCGGATTTTGTGGCGATTCTCGAAAGCAGGAGCGAGTCGCTCGACCCGCCCGGGGCGGCATATTTGGCTTTAACGGCTGGTGGCATGTCTGGTTGTGGATTTTTGCATCAGAGCGTCAATCCACGCATAAATTGGTTTATTATAAAATATTTTGCAGCCTTGCGTATCGGCCATGGATATCAACACCATCATCATGTTTCTCGGCATAACTGCCGCAATTGCCGGCATCGTCTATATCGCGGGGGCGAAGCTGATCAGGAAGAAGCCTCAAGGATCGGGAGACTTGAAGCGGGTAGCGGAGGTCACTTCTGCCTACTTCAGGGAGAGCGATGTCGATGCGAAAGTGGACTGCGTTATCGTGGAAGGCAAGGGGCTGGTCGCGCTGATCGAGGTGGATCCCCAGGTCAGGTTCAGAAGTTCCTACGTCATCGAGCAAACCCTGAGGGAGCAGATCAGGCGCATCACGGGACGGCAACTGGTGGAGGTTTTCTGGCGTTTTCCCATGGTGGACAAGCTGACCGATGCCTCCCACGCGGGCCCTGCTCATGCCGTATCGAAAGCCAAGACAGAAGATCCTCATTACGACATCGGGGAAGTTTCCTGGGAGGAGTACGAACGCGCGATGCGAAGCGGGGAAGTCAGTCAAGATAGCGCCTGAACCAGTCTTTCGCCGCTGTTGCCACCTGTTCGAGTTTTCCGGGTTCCTCGAAGAGATGCGATGCTCCGGGGATGATCTTCATTTCCTTTTCGCAGCCAAGATTCAGGAAAGCCTCGCGATTGAGTTCGACGACGGTGTCGTCGCGGCTTCCGACGATGAGGAGCGTCGGGGAGACGACATGCGCAAGCTCCTCCGGGCTTGCGAGGTCGGGGCGACCCCCTCGGCTGACCACGGCCGATATGCTTTTTCCCAGTTTTGCTGCAGCCTTCAGCGCAGATGCCGCGCCAGTGCTTGCGCCGAAATAGCCGATCTTCATCTGCCTCGTCCTGTTTTCCGATTGCAGCCAGGAGGTCGCCTCCAGCAGCCTTCCGGTCAAAAGTTCGATGTCGAAGCGCATTTCGTGATCGAGGTCTTCCTGCCGCGTCAGAAGATCGAGGAGCAGAGTGGCGAATCCGGCATCGTTGAGGATTTCGGCAACGTAGTTGTTGCGCGGGCTGAAGCGGCTGCTGCCGCTGCCATGAGCGAACAGCACGACCCCTCCCGCATTTTCGGGCAGAGTCAGCGTCCCTTCGAGGTTCGCATGTTCCGTGTCAATGACCACTTCCATTTCATGCCCCAATCCTGATCGGGATCCGCCTGCTGCCGAACCCGCCTGCGTTCTTCCCGAATTTCCCCGGAATCTTGGCTCCGCAGTCCGGGCAAAGCCCCTCGGAAATCCTGTAATCGAGAAGCGCGTGCCAGTCGCGCACGATGAGCGGCGCCCTGCATGAAGGGCAGGCAGTCGTTCCTCCATCTGTGTCGTGGACGTTTCCAGTGTAGACGAATTTGAGGCCGGCGGTTTGAGCGATACTTCTTGCGCGGATCAGCGTATTCTGCGGCGTGGATGGGATGTCTTTGAGCTTGTAGTCGGGATGGAATGCCGTGAAGTGGAGCGGAACCTCGTCGCCCAGATTTCCCAGAATCCAGTTCGACATGGCCAGAATTTCGCCGTCGGAATCGTTCATTCCGGGAATCAACAGCGTCGTGATTTCGAGCCAGACATCGGTTTCGCGTTTCAGGTAGACGAGGGTATCGAGAACCGGCCCAAGATTCGCGCCGGTCAGCTTGAAATAGAATGCATCGGTGAAGGCCTTGAGATCGACATTGGCGGCATCCATTTTGGCGTAGAAGTCGCGCCTGGGTTCATCGTGCATGTAGCCTGCCGTCACCGCGACCGTCTTGATCCCGATCTGGCGGCAGGCATCGGCCACGTCCATCGCATATTCGGCGAAAACGACCGGGTCGTTGTAGGTGAATGCCACGCTCTCGCACCCGCTGTTCCGGGCCGCCTGCGCGATTTCTTCGGGGGATGCCCGATCCATCAGGCGGTCCATGTCGGCTGCCTTGCTGATGTCCCAGTTCTGGCAGAATTTACAGGCGAGATTGCATCCGGCGGTTCCGAAAGAGAGCACGGCGGACCCGGGAAGGAAATGATGGAGCGGTTTTTTCTCGATCGGGTCGATGCAGAATCCCGAGGAGCGCCCGTAGGTGGTGAGAACGTTGCCATCGCCCAGTCTCTGCCTGGCGAAGCAGGCGCCGCGCTGGCCTTCGCGCAGCTTGCAGTCGCGCGGACACAGGTCGCACTGGATGCGCCCGTCCTCGATGGCATGCCAGTAGCGCCCCGGATATAGCTTCATTGTTCCTTCCATTTGGAGACGGTGTAACGCGAAAGCTTGATCTCGTCGGACCAGAAACCGCCGGAAAATCCCGCTTTCAGCTTCAGTTGCGCGAGAAAGGAGGAAGGCTCCGGAAGACTTTCCCAGACCTGGGGCAGGAAAGTGCTTTTTCTGTGGCCGCACTCGAAAATGATGCCGTCGGTGCCGGGAGAGAGTTGCCGCAGCGCATCCTCTTCGCTGGAAAAGACGAGCGGCGCAGCTTGTGAGAGCAGCGAAACCTCGATTCTGATATGCGCATGCTCCGCCATGCCGAGGGGAGGAAACCGCGGGTCCGAAAAGGCTGCCGCAATGGCATTTTGCCTAGTGTCGAGAAAGAGGGGGCGATGCGCTTCCAGCGTGCCGATGCAGCCGCGCAAATTGCCATCCAGGGTGAGCGTGACGAATGTCGCGCCCAATTCGCTCAGTTCGGGCGGGCAATCGGGTTCCGGAAAGTCGACGCCCAGCCGGTTCGAGATGGCGGCCCTTGCAATCTTGGGGAGCGTGTCGCTCACGAGACAGCCCCGAAGGAGAACGAGGCGTATCCGACCACTTGTTCGCGGCTGCCATGGGTATCGCCGGAATTTCTGATGTCGATCAGGCGAGGGGGGAGATCGTGACGCCTGGCCGAGAGCAGAAGCGCGTTCACCGGCGTTGCGCCGCAGGCCTGTTCATGGTCCAGAACCGGGTCGAGGGCCATGATCGACTCAGCTGTGGCAGCATCCAGTGCCCTGGCCTCGTCGTAGGCATGAAAGTGGGAAAGATCCGAGCTGACCAGTACCAGGGTTCCGGGTTCGCCGATGAATCTGTCGATGATTTCGGATACCGCTGCGGGGCTCGCGTTTCCCACCAGCAGGGGAACGATGGAAAATTTCTCGAGAACGCGCTGCAGGAAGGGAAGCTGGGCTTCGATGGCATGCTCCATCCGGTGCGCAGCTTCGCTTTCGATGAAATCTGGAAGAAAGGCGAGTTCCTGGCAGACCGGATCGAGGGGAATCGACCCCAGGGGCGTTTTGAACAGGGAAGCTGCGGGAAGGGCGATTCCCCCAAACCTGTGGCGATGCGCCGGCCCCAGGAGAACCACGCGGCGATATCCGCTGCCCCCTAGATGCGCATAGGCACGAGCTGCCACTTTCCCGGAATAGACATACCCTGCGTGAGGAACGATCATGGCTTTCGGCAAGGAGGCGGCTTCCCCTGCCGCATCTGCCAGAAGGGCATCGAGGGAAGCTTCCAGCTCGCGCCTGTTTTCGGGATAAAAAGATCCCGCACAGGCTGCCGGCCGTATTTTCTGCATGGTCTTCTCCAAATGGAAGGTTGGACAAGGATTTTTAGAATAGATTCAATCCTCCCAATCCTCCGTGCCGCAAAATTTACACCCTCCTTGGAACTGAAGTATGATACAAAAATTCCGGGCACAAGGCTGACAACCCTGCAAAAACCCACATGACCGACTCCAGCGACATCCACAAAGAGGTGCAAGAATCGTCGGATAGCAAGGCGCTCTTTCATGCCGTCATCGAAGCTGTTCCGGTACCGCTTGCCCTGAACGACGACGAAGGGAAGATCGCCTATCTTAACGGCGCTTTCGTTCGGACACTCGGCTACACCATTGCCGACATTCCCGATTTGGCAAGCTGGTGGCCTCTGGCCTATCCGGATCCGCAATACCGGCAATGGGTGGCCGACAGCTGGCAAAAAAACATGGCCGAAGCCAAGCGGACCAGTCAGCCCTTCGCTCCGATGGAACTCAGCATTGCCTGCAAGGATGGCAGGGTTGGAACCTTCCTGGTGAGCCCTGCCCCTTTGGGCAAGGACTTCGAAGGCGTTCACCTCGTCGTCCTGTACGACATTTCCGAGCGCAGAGCGTCCGAGGCGCTCTACCGGGTGCTGATCGAAATGGCGCCAGAAGCGATTACCGTGCTGGATGTCGAGCTGGACCGCTTCGTCGATGCCAATCCCAATGCGGAACGTCTTTACGGCTGCGGCAGGGAAGAATTGCTGAAGCATTCACCCTCCGAATTCTATCCGGCCGAGCAGCCGGATGGATTGCCGCTCGAAGAGAGCATTTCTGATCACAAGGAACAGGCGCTGGCGGGAGAGGAAGTGGCGTTCGAAAGGATCGTCAGGAGCCGCGACGGACGCCTCGTCCCCTGCGAAATTCGCCTGGTCAGGCTGCCCTCGGTCGATCGCAAGCTGATCCGGGCCAGCATGATCGATATCACCGAAAGGAAGGCCGCGGAGGCGCGCATCGAGCGTCTTACCAATCTTTACAAGGCGCTCAGCGAAGTCAACCAGGCCATCGTGCGCATGGACGAAGAATCTTCGCTTTTCCCCACGGTTTGCAAAATGGCGGTGGATTTCGGCGGCGTGAAAATGGCATGGATAGGCCGGATGAACGAGGCGAATGGCAGAATCGAGCCCGTGGTGAGTTATGGGGAGGGGGTCGAATACCTGCAGGAAATTGCCATTTCGGCGAGCAAGGATGTGCCCGAAGGGCTGGGGCCTACCGGAACCGCTTTCAGGGAAAAACGCAACATCGTCGTCAACGATTTCCGCAGCAGCGAACTGACGAAGCCGTGGCATGAGAAAGGTGCGCGTTATGGCTGGGGTTCGAGCGGAACTTTTCCAATTTCCCGTGGCGGAAACTCCTTCGCCGTACTGACGGTCTACCATGACAGCCGGGGCGCTTTCGACGATGAAACGGTCGAACTGCTGGACGAAATGGCGCGGGACATCTCCTTCGCGCTGGACAGCTTCGACCGGCAAACACAGATCAGGCAGGCACAGCAAGCGCTTTCCTACAGCGAGCGCCATTTCCGCGCCTATTTCGAGCGCGCCATGATGGGGATGGCTGCGACGAGCCCCGGCAAGGGCTGGATCGAGGTCAATGATGCGCTTTGCGACATGCTGGGCTATTCCCGCGAAGAGCTCGTTTCCATGACCTGGACGCAGATTACGCACGAAGACGATCTGGAGAAGAACGAGGCGCTGTTCAACCGGATTCTTTCCGGCGAGATCGACGAATATGCCATGGACAAGCGCTTCATCCGCAAGGGAGGGGAGGTCGTTTATGTCCACATCGCGATCCGTGCGGTGCGCAAGGCAGACGGGAACCTCGACTACACCGTGGCGGTCGTCGAGAACATCACCGGGCGCAGGCGCATCGAGCACAGGGAAAGGGTGCGCAATCGCGCCCTCGAACTGCTTGCCAAGGGCCGGTCGCTTCGTGAAATCATGGCACTCGTGGTGCACGGCGTGGAGGAGGAGAACCCGGACATGCTTTGCTCCATTTTGCTGCTGGACGAAAAGGGTCGGCACCTTTTGACTGGCGTCGCACCCAGCCTGCCGGAATTTTACAACGCAGCCATCAACGGCGTGGAAATTGGCCCAGGCGTGGGTTCATGCGGTACGGCAGCCCATACCGGCAAGCGCATCGTCGTCGAGGATATCCAGAGCCACCCTTACTGGAAGAACTACAAGTCGCTGGCCGCTCGGGCGGGGCTGGCATCCTGCTGGTCTGAGCCGGTATTCGGCTCTTCCTCCGGCAAGGTGCTCGGCACCTTCGCCATTTATCGCCGCACTCCCGGCGTGCCGAGCGAAGCGGATACGGCCCTGATCGAAAGCACGGCCAATCTGATCGGCATTGCCATCGAACGCAAGCGCATCGAGGACGAGCTGGAGCTCGCGTCGATGGTCTACCGGAATACCAGCGAGGCGATGATGGTCACCGACGAGGAGAACCGCATCATCGCCATCAACCAGGCGTTCACTCAGATCACGGGCTATGGTCTGGACGAGGTGCTCGGGCGAAACCCGAGCATGCTGAGCTCGGGTCGGCACGACGCCGATTTCTACAAGGTTCTGTGGCGCGAGATCGAAACCACAGGCATATGGCAGGGCGAAATATGGAACCGGCGCAAGAACGGCGAAATCTATCCCGAATGGCTGACCATCAATACCATCCGGGATGACGGTGGTGCCGTACACCGTTATGTCGCGCTGTTTTCGGATATCACCGACAAGGTGCGTACCGACGAACTGATATGGCGGCAGGCGAACTACGATCTGCTCACCGGGCTTCCCAACAGGCGGATGTTCTACGACAGGCTGGAACGGGAAGTCAAGAAAGCGCATCGCGGGGGGGATTTGATGCTCGGGCTGCTGTTCATCGATCTCGACCGTTTCAAGGAAATCAACGACACATTGGGCCATCAGACCGGCGACATTCTCCTCGTCGAGGCGGCAAGGCGCATTGTTTCCTGTGTGCGCGAATCGGACACCGTTGCGCGCCTGGGCGGGGACGAGTTCACGGTCATTCTTTCCGAACTCCCGGATACCAACCATGTGGAGAAGATCGCGCAGAACATCATTGCGAAGCTCGCCGAGCCTTTCGCGCTGGGAGATGAAATGGCCTATGTTTCCGCGAGCATCGGGATCACCTTCTATCCGAACGACGCGCTCGAAGTGGAGCAGCTGCTGCGCAATGCCGACCAGGCGATGTACGTGGCGAAGAATACCGGACGCAACCGTCTGAGCTATTTCACCAATGCCATGCAGGAAAAGGCGCAGTCGAGGCTGCGGCTCCTCAACGACCTGCGCGGCGCACTGGCTGCAGGCCAGTTCGTGATCTATTTCCAGCCCATCGTGGAGCTTTCGTCGGGGCGCATCAACAAGGCCGAAGCCCTGCTGCGCTGGCAGCATCCGCAGCGGGGAATGGTCAGTCCCATGGAGTTTGTTCCGCTGGCCGAAGAAACCGGACTGATCGTCGAAATCGGCGACTGGGTATTCAGGGAAGCTTCCCGCTGGGCGAATCGCTGGGTAAACATATGCAGCGATTTCCAGGTCAGCGTGAACGGATCTCCGGTCCAGTTCCAGAGCGAAGCGGGCAGCATTGCCCCCTGGCTGGATCATCTTCAGGCGCTCGACCTTTCCGGGCAGAACGTGGTCATCGAGATAACGGAAAGCCTGTTGCTCAACGCGGATTCCGGCGTCACCGACAAGCTGATCCATTTCAGGGATGCGGGCATACAGGTCGCGATAGACGATTTCGGAACAGGCTATTCGTCCCTTTCCTACCTCAAGAAATTCGACATCGACTACCTGAAGATAGACCAGTCCTTCATTCGCGATTTGGCGACCGATGCGAGCGACATGGCGCTTTCGGAGGCGATCATCGTGATGGCGCACAAGCTGGGACTCAAGGTGATTGCCGAAGGCGTGGAGACAATGGAGCAGGAGCGCCTTCTTCGGGAAGCCGGCTGCGATTACGGACAAGGCTATTTCTTCTCCAGGCCGCTTCCGTCTTCCGAATTCGAGGCGATCCTCCGGGCGAACAACGCATGACCAGGCATTTCGCGCTCGTCCCCGCTGCAGGATCAGGCTCCCGCATGAATGCCGCTCTCCCCAAGCAGTATGCGATGCTATCCGGCAAGCCCATGCTGTATCATGCGCTCAAGGCGCTCGGCGATTTTCGCGAAATTTCCAGGGTTTATGTGGTTCTGGCGCAAGACGACAGCTACTGGCAGGGATACGACTGGTCGGAGTTCGGGGGCAGGCTGATGCCGCTCCATTGTGGCGGAGAGACGCGCGCCATGAGCGTGATGAACGGCCTGATGGCGATGGATGCCGAAGAGGGCGACTGGGTGATGGTGCACGATGCGGCGAGACCCTGCGTCGATTCGGAATCCCTGAAAAGGCTGGTGTATGAGGTGGGATGCGGTGAAACCGGCGGGCTGCTCGCCCTGCCCGTTGCGGATACCCTGAAAAGGGATGACGGGAATGGGCGGGTAAAAGCCACGGTGCAAAGGGAAGGGCTTTGGCAGGCGCAAACTCCCCAGATGTTTCGCCATGGACTGCTTCTGGAGGCATTGAGGCGCGCGCCAGCATCGCAGACGGACGAGGCAGGAGCAATCGAAGCACTGGGCTTTTCTCCCAAGCTGGTGATGGGAGACCCGCGAAACTTCAAGGTGACTTATCCTGCGGACATGGCGATAGCGGCAATGATTTTGGCAGACAGGAAAAAAACATGAGAATAGGGCAGGGGTTCGACGTGCATGCGCTCGTTC
This sequence comes from Pseudomonadota bacterium, assembly GCA_021835845.1. GTDB lineage: Bacteria > Pseudomonadota > Gammaproteobacteria > Burkholderiales > JABEVD01 > JABEVD01. Next base: position 29,316 of record JAKBJU010000005.1, read on the forward strand.
CGGGGCGCAAGCTGATCATCGGCGGCGTGGAAATTCCCTTCGAGAAGGGGCTCATGGGCCACTCCGATGCGGACGTGCTGCTGCATGCGATTTGCGATGCGCTGCTCGGAGCAGCGGCGCTGGGGGACATCGGCAGGCATTTCCCCGACACCGACAAGAACTTCGAGAACATCGACAGCAGGGTAATCCTGAGGAAAGTCGGCAGCCTCCTCGCAGAATCGGGCTACGGAATCGTGAACGTCGATTCGACGATCGTGGCCCAGGCGCCGAAAATGGCGCCCCATGTCCAGCTCATGGTCGAGCGCATCGCATCCGACCTCGGACTGGATCCGAAGGCTGTCAACGTCAAGGCCAAAACCACCGAGCATCTCGGGTTCGCAGGGCGGGGGGAGGGAATCGCGGCCGAAGCGGTCGTCCTCATCGAAAGCCGCTGATGCGCCTTTTTTTCGCGCTTTGGCCGGACGAATTCGCGAGGGCGCGTCTTGGCGAAGTCGCGAAGCTCCTGCACGGGGAATGCGGCGGGAAAAAGACGCGGGAAGAATCCATCCATCTCACGCTGGTATTTCTCGGGGAGGTCGAAAAGACCGGTCCGCTTATCGAAATGGCCTCCAGGCTGTCGGCAAGCGCCTTCGATATCAGAATCGACCGCGCAGGCTACTGGAAGCACAATCGCATCGCCTGGGCAGGTGTGGCGGAAAGTCGGGAGCTTGCCGACCTGGTGGCTTCGCTGCAGACGGCCCTGAAAGCTGCCGGTTTCGAATACGACGAAAGAAACCATTTCCCCCATGTCACCCTGGTGAGGAAGGCGGGAGAGCCGAAGGCGCTTCCCGATTTCGAGCCGTTCTCCTGGCAAGCGGCCGAATTCTGCCTAGTCGGCTCCACGCCTTCCGGCTATTCCATCATCGGCCGCTGGCGGCTACGAAGTGCCTAAAGATAGATGCAGGACTCGAGATGTCCGGTCAACGTCCTGGCATCGATTTTGGTGTAATCCTTCTCGAAATGGTCTGAAACCATGCCTATCAGCGCCGATCCGGCGTTGCTCTTGATGAGTCCCATGAACTGGGGTGGGGCGACCAGGATCAGCCTCTGGAATTCGTTGCCGGTCCTGCCCTGTTCGAGGTCCCTGGTCAGTTTCATGGCGAATTGCTGCGCTTCGTTCTGCTTGGGATCGGTCGGCGGATTATAGGCGCCGTGGCCATTTCCCGCACTCCTGTTGTGCCCCGGCCTGTCCGAGACGAGATCGGAAGCCTTTTCCCGGCTCGCGGCATGCTGGTATTCCCTGAGCTTCTCCAGACCCTGCTTCGGTCCCCTGTTCATGTAAAGGCTGGCTGAACTTGCGTTGGCGACGAGGATCCACGTCGTGCTCATGGTTTTCTCCCTTGTTAGGAATCTGGTTTAGAGGCATTTTCGACCGCACAATTCCATTATAATACAGCCTTGATTGGGGCCAGGCTTTGAACATACTCGCTTTCGACACATCCAACGAATACTGCTCTCTCGCCCTCTCCGTGGGAGGGGATATCCTTGAGCGCGAAGTGCTGGCGGGACAGCGCCATTCCGAACTGATCCTGCCCATGATAGCGGATGTCCTCAGCGAGGGGGGGATTTCGCAGAGCCAACTGGATGGCATCGCATTCGGTTCGGGACCGGGTTCCTTCACGGGACTCAGGATAGCCTGCGGAGTCGCGCAGGGGCTGGCTTTGGGGATGGAGATTCCGGTTGTCGGCGTGGGAACGCTCCACGCGCTTGCCGAGGCCATGCCGGGCGAGCGGATTGTGGCCTGCCTGGATGCGAGGATGGGCGAGATTTACCATGCGGCATTCGAACGGGTGGACGGGAAGCTGGCCGCCGTCCTCGCGCCGGGCCTTTATTTTCCGCTTGACGCCCCGCAATTGCCCGGCACAAACTGGGTAGGCTGCGGCAGCGGCTTCGCGGCCCATGGAGATGCGCTTTTTCAGCGCTATGTCGGGCAGATCGATGCTGTTGACGCCTCGCTGAGGCCCCATGCGCGTGAAATGGCAAGGTTCGCGATTGCCGAATTCGGAGCCGGGAACGGCATTGATGCGGCGCTTGCCGCGCCGCTTTACATCCGCAACAAGGTCGCGCTCAAGGAGTCGGAGCGATGACGCTGGACCGTCTTTCATTTCGCCAGATGAGCTTCGAGGATCTCGACAGGGTGATCGGAGTCGAGAAGGAAATCTACGAATTTCCCTGGACGCGCGGCAATTTCGCTGACTCCATCGAATCGGGCTACCATTGCGCCGTCATGGAAAGAGGCGGGTTCCTGGCAGGCTACGGCGTGATGCTGCTGGCGGCAGGGGAAGCGAGCCTGCTCAATCTGAGCGTGGCGGAGAACTGGCAGGGCATGGGCATGGGCAGAAAATTGCTGGAATATTTCGTGGAGGCGGCAAGGCGGGAAGGGGCGAGCTGCTTTCACCTCGAAGTCAGGCTCTCGAACGGCGCGGCGCTCAATCTCTACAGGAGCGCGGGATTTGGGGAAATCTGTGTCAGGCCCAACTACTACCCCGCGGAAAATGGCAGGGAGGATGCGCTCGTGATGAGGAGGGAACTTTGAAGCGAATGGAAGCTGCCATGGAGGAAATGGGCCTCCATCCGCTCTGGCGGCTGAAGCGCGATCAGGCAATCGAGCCTCCGGGCGAGCCGGTTGCGATGGGCTGGGAGGAAATGAAATCGGCCATCGAATCCTGCACTGCCTGCCCCCTCCACGAGGGGAGAAACAGGGCGGTGGTGGGCGCAGGATGCGAGAGGGCTGACTGGCTTTTCATCGGGGAGGCGCCGGGTGCAGAGGAAGACCTGAGGGGGGAGCCTTTCGTGGGGCAGGCCGGGGTGCTGCTCGACAATATGCTCGCATCCATCGGCCTCTCCAGGGAAAACAACGTCTATATCGCCAATACCGTGAAGTGCCGCCCGCCCGGAAACAGGAATCCGGTGCCTTCGGAGATGGCGGCCTGCCGCCCTTTCCTTTCCCGGCAGATCGAGCTTGTCGGCCCCAGACTCATCGTTCTGCTCGGCAGGATCGCCGCTCAGTCTGTCCTGGGCTCGGAGGCATCGATCTCGTCCCTGAGAGGAAAGGTGCATGCCTGCGGGAACACCCCGGCAATCGTCACCTATCATCCCGCCTATCTTCTGAGAAACCCGGTGGACAAATCGAAAGCCTGGGAAGACCTCTGTTTCGCCAGGAAGACAATGAACGGTCTCTGATTCAGAGCCGCTTCTTGGAGTAGGCGTAGATCAGGGCCATTGTAGAGCTGATGAAGAGGCCGAAGAGCACGATGATCCAGTCGATGTTCATGGCCGCTCTGACCATGCCGGCGTAGCAGCCGAGGAGTATCAGTATTCCGATGTTTTCGTTGAAATTCTGCACTGCGATGGAGTGCCCCGCACCCATCAGGACATGCCCCCTGTGCTGCAGCAGGGCGTTCAGCGGAACCACGAAGAAGCCGCCGAGGGCGCCAATGAAGAACAGCGCGATCGATGCGATTTTCCAGCTGCCCATGAAGCTGATCGAGACCACGAGCAGCCCCATCAGGATTCCGGCGGGAAGCGATTTGACGGCATGCTCGAGTTTGATGAAGCGGGCGGCGAGCAGGGAACCCACGGCGATGCCGAAGGCGACGACGGCCATCAGATAGCCTGATTCCTTGACCGAGAAATCGAGAACCTGGCTCGACCAGCCGATGACGACGAACTGCAGGGTCGCGCCGACTCCCCAGAAAAGCGTCGTCACGGCGAGCGATACTTTCCCCTGCTCATCTTTCCACAGCAGCTTGAAGACATGCCAGAAATCGTGCAGGACGAAAGCCGGGTTTCGCTTCGGCAGCTTGTGGTCTATCGGGACGTGCGGAATGAACAGGTTGAAGAAGGCTGCGATCAGGTAGAAGCCGACGATCATCTTGATCGCGAAAAACGGATCGACGGAGGAAAGCACCCCTCCTGCGATGAAGCCGAGGATGATCGCGACAACCGTCGATCCTTCCATCCAGCTGTTCGCTGTCACGAGCAGCCCGGGCGGGAGGATTTCCGTCAGGATGCCGTATTTCGCCGGCGAATAGGCTGCGGCTCCCGTCCCGACTATGGCATAGGCATAGAGGGGGGGCATGCCGAGGAGCATCGCCATGCAGCCGGAGAGCTTGATCGCATTGCTGAGCAGCATGACGCGCCCTTTGGGATAGGCATCTGCAAGCGCGCCGACGAAGGGGGCGAGCAGGATATAGGCGACGACGAAAAATTCCCTCAGGAGCGGCTCATGCCATTGCGGCGCGGACAGCAGCTTGAGCAGGGCAATGGCTGCGAAGAGCAGGGCATTGTCGGCGAGCGCGGAAAAAAACTGGGCGATCAGAATGAGGTAGAAACTGCGATTCATCCAGGTAGGCTGTGTTCTTCAAGATTTGCAGGAAAGAATCCGATTTATACCACGAAAGGGCAGGGCTGCGAAGAACTATTGCCCGAGCCTACCCTGCCGTCCCGATTTGTGATTGAATGACGCATTGCGCATCGAGAACCTTATGAGCAGACCCATTCAAGCCAGAATCAGCCTCAGGGCGCTTTCCGAGAATCTTTCCAGGGTCAGCGATTTCGCCCCGCGTTCCGGAATCCTTTCGGTGATCAAGGCGGATGCCTACGGACACGGCCTCCTCGAGGCAGCAGGCGCGCTTTCCGGCTCAGCGGGATTCGCGCTGCTCGATCTTGCCGACGCGCTGAAACTCAGGGAGGCGGGATTCAGGCAGAAGATCGTTCTGCTAGAGGGCTGCTTTTCGCGGGACGAGCTTCGCGCAGTGTCCGAAAACGGCATCGACGTCGTCGTCCATTGCATGGAGCAGATCGGCATGATCGAATCGGTCAGGGTTCAGGGAAAGATCGGCGTATTCCTGAAGTGCAATACCGGCATGAACCGTCTCGGATTCAGGCCCGAGGTCTATCCTGAAGCCCTTACGAAGCTGGAGAGCCTGGAGTCGATCGGCGAAATCGTGCTGATGAGCCATTTCTGCTGCGCCGACGGGACGGCAGGGGTGAAGGCGCAGATGGCTGTTTTCGAGGCGGCAACTTCCTCCATGAAATACCCGCGGAGCCTTGCCAATTCGGCAGCCCTGATCCGTTATCCGGAAACCAGGACGGAATGGGTGCGCCCCGGCATCATGCTCTACGGCGCATCCCCTTTCGCGGATGAAGATGCAGCGAGCCTCGGCTTGAAACCTGCCATGACGCTTTCCTCGAAAATCATCGCCGTGCAGCAAGTCAGCCCGGGGGAGGGATTGGGCTACGGCCCGATGTTCCGCGCAGATGAGCCGATGCGCATCGGCATCGTCGCTTGCGGCTATGCCGACGGCTATCCGCGGCATGCCCCGAACGGCACGCCGGTTCTGGTCGGAGGCAGGCTGACCGGAACGCTGGGGCGCGTATCCATGGATATGCTCTGCGTCGACATATCGCAAATGCCCGATGCGGGGATCGGAACCGAAGCCGTGCTTTGGGGGGAAGGACTTCCCGTCGAGGACGTGGCTGCTGCCTGCGGGACCATCAGCTACGAGCTCCTCTGCGCCATCGCTCCCAGGGTTCCGGTCAGCTACTATTGAACATGGCCAAATCCAGAACCATCTACTCCTGTACGGAATGCGGCGGACAGAGCCCGAAATGGCAGGGCCAGTGCCCGCATTGCAATGCCTGGAACACCCTGGTGGAAGCCGTCCAGGAATCCGCGCCGTCCCGCTTCACCGCCGTTTCGAAAACGAGCTCGATCAGGCGCCTGGGGGATGTCGAGGCGGCCGACTTTCCGCGCTATCCGACGGGCATTGTGGAATTCGACAGGGTGCTCGGCGGGGGGCTGGTCGAGGGCGGGGTGGTGCTGATAGGGGGCGATCCGGGCATCGGCAAGTCCACCCTGCTTTTGCAGGCGCTTTGCCTGATGAGCGGGTCGATGCGCGTGCTCTACGTGAGCGGCGAGGAATCCGCCCAGCAGATCGCGCTCAGGGCGAAAAGGCTGCAGCTCGATGCGGGGTCGGTCGAAATTCTGGCGGAAATCCAGCTCGACAGGATACAGAGCGCACTGCTTGCCAACGATCCCAAAATCGCCGTCGTCGATTCGATCCAGACTCTTTATTCGGATGCGCTGGCGTCCGCCCCGGGTTCGGTCGCACAGGTGAGGGAATGCGCAGCCCAGCTCACCCGGCTTGCCAAACAGTCCGGCATCACCGTGATCCTGGTCGGGCATGTCACCAAGGAGGGGGCGATAGCAGGCCCCAGAGTGCTTGAGCATATCGTGGACACGGTGCTTTATTTCGAAGGCGACACCCATTCCAGCTTCAGGCTGATCCGGGCATTCAAGAACCGCTTCGGCGCTGTCAACGAGATCGGCGTATTCGCCATGACGGAAAAGGGGTTGCGCGAGGTGAGCAATCCTTCCGCGCTCTTCCTGTCCCATCACGAGTCGGACGTTGCAGGCTCCTGCGTGATGGTGACGCAGGAAGGGACGAGGCCGCTTCTCGTCGAAGTGCAGGCGCTGGTCGACGAAGCGCATGCGCCCAATCCCAGGCGCCTCACGGTGGGGCTGGACCAGAACAGGCTGGCCATGCTGCTCGCGGTGCTGCACCGGCATGCGGGAATCGCCTGCTTCGATCAGGATGTCTTCGTCAATGCCGTGGGCGGGGTGAGGATCAACGAGCCCGCATCCGATCTTGCCGTGCTGCTTGCGATCGTATCCAGCCTGAAGAACAGGGCGCTGCCGAAGAAGCTCGTGGTATTCGGCGAAATCGGACTCGCAGGCGAGGTACGTCCCGTTCAGCGCGGACAGGAGCGATTGAAGGAGGCGGCGAAACTGGGCTTTTCCCATGCCATCATTCCCAAGGCCAACAGGCCGAAGGGAGGAATAGAAGGCATGGAGATCATGGCCGTCGATCGCATCGACGATGCGCTTGGCTATTGCCGCTAGCTACCAGGGCGAGCCTGAGGAGCCGCTCAGGGTCTCTATCGCATCTACGTACAGCAGGAAGAAGTTCACCAGGATCGAAATGGCTGCGGTGATCTTCCACGTGAGAAGCCGGTTCCTGCTCGCCAGGGGCGTTTTCTGGGGAGCGGGAATGCGCGAGTTTTCGCCGCGCTCCATCGCCAGGAGGAATTCTTCCGGCATTTCGAAGCGCCGTTCCAGATCCCGCGAGACCGATTTCAACAGAATGTTCTCGAGCCAGGACGGAATGTCGGGGCGAAAGCGTGTCGGTGGAATCGGATCGGCGAAACTCGGGAGCTTTCCTGGCCCGATTTCGCCATAAGGGTATTTTCGGGTCAGCAACTGGTAGAGCGTGACTCCGAGCGCATAAAGGTCGCTCTGGATGCTGGCAGCCTGTCCCGAAAAGAGCTCGGGTGCCATATGGTTGGGAGATCCGGAAAAGGGTTCTGCCTCGTTGCCGAGAGACGGATTCATGGCCGAACCCAGGTCGAGGATGCGCAGCTTGCCGTCCTTTCCCATGTGCACATTCTCAGGCCTGATGTCCCTGTGGATGATGTCGAGCCGGTGGATTGCGCCCAGCGCCCGAGCCAGCTTGGTGCCGATATGGATAACTTCCGTGACGGTGAAGTGATGCCCGTCATCGAGCATTTCGCCAAGCGTGCCGCCCTCGTGCCAGGTCGTGAGGAAATACAGGAAATGGCGGTTATCCGGGGAGATGATCTGCGGGAAGTGCTTGGAAAGAATCCTTTTCCCGAGCCATTCTTCCATCAGCAAAGCGTTTTTGGCATGGCTGTCCGCTCCCTGCTGGAGGGTTTTGAGTACCAGCATGCGCCCGCTCGAAGTTTCCCTCACCTTGTATAGCAGCGTCTGCTCGGATCTGTGCAGGAGGTCGATCACTTCATAGCCGTCGATGCTTTGTCTCGGCGAGAGGGGGGGGGGCAAGGGAAGATCGGCTCCTTCCAGCAGCAGATTCTTCAGCGGACCTTCCGCCGTGTCCTCGATGCGTAGAACCTGGGCGGTGAGGTTGCCTTCGCTGCCCATGTCGAATGCGCTTGCGACGAGAACCCTGGCGGCTTCTTCCGGGTCGGGGTGCTTCGCCAGAAGCTCATGGAGCCTGTTCTGTCCCAGCGTTTCCCATACACCATCGGATGCGAGCAGGAAGATGTCTCCCCTTTTCAGTTCACCTTCCGCGTAATCCACTACAAGCTGCAGGTCGAGCCCCATGGCGCGCTTGAGAACATGGCTGCCTTCGGTTCCTTCCCAGATATGATCGATGGTCAGACGGGAGAGCTCTCCGCCGCGAAGCATGTAGATTCTCGTGTCTCCCACATGCGCGATGGTATAGCGGTTTCCCCTCAGCACCAGAAGGCTCAGGGTGCTCGCCATGCTCGAGAATTCCCGGTGGGAAGCCCTCTGCGCCAGGAGCCAGCGATTCGTCGAAGCCAGAAGCTTGCCCAGGGCATGGGGGATTTCCCATGTTTCGGGAGTGTCGTAGTAGTCGCTCAGCACGCTGAGCACGGAATATTCCGCAGCTTCCCGTCCGCCCGCTTCGCTCCCCACGCCGTCTGCAATCGCAGCCACTATCCCCTTGCTGGCAAGCAGTTCCCCATCCGGGGTTACCAGTCCGAAGAAGTCCTCGTTCCTGTCCTTTATTCCGGCTTCGCTGACTGCGCCAAATGCGATTTTCAGGGGCATGATGGATGTCCCCCGAACATGTTTCCTGGCTTCATTTCAGCTCCTTTCCCGTTTTTTAATTCAGGAAAGCAACTAGCGTGCCAAAATGAAGTTTTTATGTATCTTTATGAATTACAAGCTACAATTTTACTGTAGGGGGATTCTTTGGAACTGCCGTGCACCATTATCGTGCAAACTGGAGAAAATCAGGGGCGCGCCAGCCCGGCTTCGTACCAGGCTCTGGTGCGGTTCACCGTTTTCACCACCAGCAGCATCACCGGCACTTCGATCAGCACGCCGACCACGGTCGCAAGGGCCGCCCCGGACTTGAAGCCGAACAGGCCGATTGCAGCGGCGACGGCCAGTTCGAAGAAGTTCGATGCGCCGATGAGCGCCGAAGGGCAGGCGACATTGTGCGCCTCCCCGGCAACCCGGTTGAGCCAGTAGGCAAGCGCAGAATTGAACAGAACCTGGATCAGGATGGGTACGGCAAGGAGCGCGATGACCAGCGGCTGCTTCATAATCGCTTCTCCCTGCAGGGCAAAGAGCAACACCAGGGTGGCGAGCAGGGCGGAAATCGACCAGGGCCCCGTCCTTTTCATGGCCGCTTCGAAATTTCTGCCGGCCAGAAGCGATCTGCGCCAGAGTTGCGCAAGGGCGACGGGAATCACGATGTAGAGCACCACCGAAGTCATCAGGGTGCTCCAGGGCACGGCGATGGAAGAGATGCCGAGCAGCAGGCCGACTATCGGCGCGAAGGCGAAAACCATGATGGTGTCGTTGAGCGCCACTTGGGAAAGGGTGAACAGCGGATCGCCGTTCGAAAGCCGGCTCCAGACGAAAACCATGGCGGTACATGGCGCTGCGGCAAGCAGGATGAGCCCGGCGATATAGCTGTCCAGCTGGTCGGAAGGCAATAAATGGGCGAAAAGATGGCGGATGAAAAGCCAGCCCAGGAAAGCCATGGAAAAAGGCTTCACCAGCCAGTTGACGAAAAGCGTGACGCCGATCCCCCTGACATGGCGGCTCACTTCATGCAGTGCGCCGAAATCCACCTTGACCAGCATGGGAATGATCATCACCCAGATGAGCAGGCCCACGGGAAGATTGACCTTCGCGATTTCCATGCTGCCGATGAACTGGAAAACCTTGGGGGCGGCCTGCCCGAGAAAGATGCCGGCAAAGATGCAGAGGAATACCCAGAGTGTCAGATACCGCTCGAAGCGGCTCATTCTGGCTTCAGATCTGGATTCACAGGGCATCCTGAAGCTCCAGGGCTGAGCGGACGGCCGGGACAAGCCTTGCCCGGATGTCGCCGAGAACCCTGACGAAGCTTTCAAGAGGTTCGCCGTGGGGATCGTGGAAGGGAAGATGGAGGGTTCTTACCTGCCGCGGGAATACCGGGCAGGCCTCCCTGGCGTTGTCGCAGACGGTCACGACGAGGTCTATGGATTCGTTCATGACTTCATCCACGTCCTTGGGATACAGTCCTTCCACAGGGAGATTCGCGAGCTTCAATGCCTCGATGGCGCCCTCGGCCACCCTGGGCTGCGGCCTCGTTCCCGCCGAAATCGCACGGACCTGACCAGCGAGATCGTGGTTGAGGATGGCTTGTGCCATCTGGGAGCGGCAGGAGTTTCCGGTGCAGAGCACCAGGACTGTCTTTTTCATGCTGGGCTTTCCTGAAGCGTGTCGGTTATTGGCTCTGGTCTTGCAGCTTGCCGATCGCATCGAGCTCGCGCTCGAGCGACATGGCGTCGAGTTTCTGGATCGGAAGGCTGATAAAAAGGGATATGCGCGTCGAAAGTTCGCGATAGGCCTTGGTTGCGGCACGGCGCTTCAATTCATCGTCCCCCGCCACTGCGGCCGGGTCTTCGATGCCCCAGTGGGCGGTTACCGGCTGCCCTGGCCAGACGGGGCAAACTTCGCCGGCGGCCCGGTCGCAGACGGTGATGACGAAGTCGAGGCGAGGGGCGTCAGGCATGGCGAACTCGTCCCAGTTTTTGCTGCGCAGTTCGGCCACCGGCATGCCCTGCTGCCCGAGAAGCTCGAGGACAAAAGGGTTGACGCTTCCCGCGGGATGGCTTCCTGCGCTGAAGGCGCGGAAACGGCCGCCTCCGGCATGGTTGAGGATGGCTTCGGCCAGGATGCTGCGGGCGGAATTGCCGGTGCAAAGGAACAGCACGTTGAAGATGCGTTCAGCCATGGTTTTCATTTCAATGCTCGGGTCTTGGGCAGGCAAGCCTGGTTTCCCTTGCAGCAGTTGTCGGTCAGAAACGCGAGCAGGTCATCCATCACGTCGTAGTCTGCGCAATAGTAGATGAAGCGGCTTTCCTGCCGCCCCTTGATCAGACCGACCCGGCTCAGGTGGGCGAGGTGGAAGGAAAGCGTGGCAGGGGCCAGCCCCAGATTCTCCCCTATGGCGCTCGCATTCATGCCGTCCGGCCCGGCCTCCACGAGGCGGCGGTAAATCGACAGGCGGGATTCGTGCCCCAGTGCGGAGAGCAGTTCGGCTGCGTTCAACGTTTCCATATTTCGAATAATATGGAAATGTCATGGGCCTGTCAAATCGGAAATGCATCGGAGACGTGCATATCCGATCCGACCACGAACCGGTCGCGACCTGCATCCTTGCCTTCGTAGAGCGCCATGTCGGCACGATGGATGGCATGCTTGCAGGATTCTCCCTCCTTCAGCAGGGCGATTCCCACCGTCACGGTCGGCCGGATCGTTTTGTCGCCGGGCAGCGTTACGGAAAGGGTGCGAATGGCATCGAGAATGCGCTGTCCGGCAACTGCAGCATCGTCCGGGGAAGACAATTCGCCGAGCACGATGAATTCCTCCCCGCCGTAGCGATAGATCTGGTCTTCTCCGCGCAGCGTCTTCTTGAGGCATTCCGCCAGTTCCTTCAAGACGGCATCTCCAGCAGAATGCCCGTGCTGGTCGTTGATCATCTTGAACCTGTCGATATCGACGATCATCACCACGGGAAAGCTGCCCTGGCGGCGTGTACGCTGCTTGAGCAGATCGAAATTCTGTTCGGGTCGGTGGCGCAGGGGGAGTCCGGTGAGCGGATCGAGCTGGGAATCGCTTTGAACCAACAGGGTCTTGAACTCGGAAAGATACGAAATCAGCAGGGTCTGGTTAGTTTCGAAGGCGCTGAGATCGGACTCTTCGCAGGGGGAATTTTCCAGAACCTTGCTGCAAATGCTGCGGATGGCGTCGTGCATCGATTTGTGGGCGACTTCAAGCGCTATGCTTTTCTGCGCGTCGAGCGCATCGAACTGGGTGCGATTCTCGGTGAGCCAGTGCCCGAAGCGGCACAGGTGATGCGCTTCCGGTTTCATGATGTCGTTGCCCGGAGAAATGCGCAGCAGCGCGCAGCGCAATACCCGTCGCGTCCATTCCAGATGCGCCTGCATGGCGGCATCCAGTTCCGTTATGAAAAGTTGATGGTTTTCCACCCGAGCTGGCCCTCCGGCGATGCCAGAGGGTATTCTGCTGGGAATCGGCAGGTCTGTAAATGGTGTCGCAAAACTCCTTGTGCTGTGGCAAACTGGTGAAAACAAGAAAGGGGAGGGGTGGTGAGCGAGCGCGAAGAAGAAAACGTTGCGGAAGCCGGCTATGCCGAACTCGGACACCTGGTGCGCCAGCTTCACGCCAACCTGCGTGAACTGGGGTGCGACGAGGCGATGCAGAAGATGGCAGGGGACCTGCCGGATACCCAGGACAGGCTCAATTACATCGCGCAGTTGACCGAGCAGGCGGCACAGCGGGTCCTGGGGGCGGTGGAGAAGGCGCTGCCCATTCAAAGCGAACTGGAAACCGCAGCGCTCGCCCTTTCCGAGGAATGGCGCAATTCCGGCAATTCGTCCGGGCTCGGGGAGAAGATCCAGGATTTCCTCGACAGCATTCCCGCGCGTACGCGCGAAACCTCGAATCAGCTTACCGACATCCTGATGGCGCAGGATTTTCAGGATCTCACCGGGCAGGTAATCAAGAAGGTTACCCGGCTCGCCCAGGATATGGAGCACCATCTGGTGAACATCCTGCTCATCAGCAGGCCGGATTCACCGAAAGACGAAGGCTTGATGAACGGACCTGTAGTGAAGAAGGAAGGGCGCAGCGACATCGTTTCGGATCAGGGCGAAGTGGACGATCTGCTGAGCAGCCTGGGGTTCTGAAGCTTCGTATCGAAAAATATACTAGCGTCCCGGTTCGGACGCCAAGCCGGTTTGAGGCGAGATTCGGAAGCAATCCCAGGATCACCTATCCATCTGTTTTTGAAATTGAAAAATCCTGATTGAGAAATTCTCTGCAAGCCGTTTCAGGCATTCGGTTTGACAAGTGTGGCGAAAACGGTAATATTGCCGAAAACCGTACGATGGGAGGTTTCGGCAATGAGCAGCAGAAACGTCGTGATCACGAGCGCGGGCTTGCGCGCACTGCAGCAAAGCGCCCTGACCCGGGTGGCCAACCAGGTGCTCTGGCACATGGTGAACGAATTGCCGGTTGCCGGGGAAGTGGTTTCCAAGGCCAGGCTCGAAGAACGGCTTGCCATCACCCGCGCCCAGCTCAGCAACACCATCAAGTACCTCTGCCAGGTCGGCTTCCTGATGCGCGGCGCACGCCACGGCCTGTCCTATCACTACAAGCCCAACCCGGCCTTCTTCCGCATCCTCGCCTGAAACGAAGCCGGCTATGTTCCGGCCGAGCGCCACCATTTTTCGGCTTCGACAGCCAATGAGCAGACTGTTGCAATCCCGATGATCGCAGCCCATTCCACGACGCCGATCGGTTCGGTCTGGAAGACATGGTTGAAGGCTGGCAAGTAGGTGAAGGCCAATTGCAGGAGCAGCATCGCTCCGCTGCCTGCCCATACCCAGACATTCTTTCCCGCCGACCGGAATGGGTGTGTGATCGAGCGGCAATTGAACAGATAAAGGATTTCGACCATCACGAAAAGATTGGCGGCCATGGTTTGGGCTTCGGCCATGGATTTCCCGCGGTGCATGGAAAATTCGAACAGGCCGAATGCGCCTGTCAGCATGAACAGGCTGACCAGCAATGTGCGCAGGATCAGGACACGATCGAGGATAGGCGCATTCGGAGGGCGGGGCGGGCGGTGCATGATGCCTTCTTCTGCCGGCTCGAATGCAAGCATCATCCCGAGCAGGATGGAAGTGGTCATGTTGATCCAGAGAATCTGCAGCGGCGAAATCGGCAGTACAGTGCCTGCGAAAACGGCGGCGAGAATCACGAGACCTTCGCTGGCATTGGTCGGCACGGTCCAGGCGATGAACTTGACGAGATTGTCGTAAATGCCGCGCCCTTCCTCCACGGCCGCCTCGATGGTGGCGAAGTTGTCGTCGGTCAGCACCATGGCCGCCGCTTCCTTGGCCACTTCGGTCCCTCCCAGGCCCATCGCCACGCCGATATCAGCCTGCTTGAGCGCTGGCGCATCGTTGACGCCGTCCCCTGTCATCGCCACCACTTCCCCTGAGGCCTGCAAGGCTTTCACCAGCCGCAGCTTCTGCTCGGGTTCCACGCGCGCGAACACATCGACCTGCGTCACGGCCCGCGATAATTCCTCGTCTTCGATTCGGGCGATATCCCGTCCGGTCAGCGCACGGCCCCCATCCCTGACGATCCCCAGTTGGCGGGCGATGGCGATAGCCGTGCCGGGATGGTCGCCGGTGATCATCTTGACCCTGATTCCCGCTCGTTGACAGGTGTGCACTGCCGCGATGGCATGTGGCCGGGGTGGGTCGATCATGCCGGCGAGCCCGAGAAATACCAGGTTTGCGCGGATCTTGGCGTCGTCGAGTTGCTGGCTCGGATCGAGAGTCGATCTGGCCATGGCCAGCACGCGCAAGCCTTCCTCGGTCATTTTGGCAACTGCGGCATGAACTTCCGGAGCATCGAGCGCGGCCTCTCGCCCCTCGTGATCCAGCATGGCTGTGCAGCCGGACAGAAGCTTTTCCACGGCGCCTTTGACGTAAATGATGCGCGCACCCTCGATTTCGTGCAGCGTTGCCATGTACTGTCGAGCCGAGTCGAATGAAAGCGCATCCAGCCTTGGAAAAATCGATGTCAGTGTGTTTTCGTCGAGCCCTCCCTTGCGCGCCGCAACCAGGAGCGCTCCCTCGGTCGGATCTCCCGCGATTTTCCATTGCCGGTCTTCATGAAAAAGCCGGGCATCATTGCAAAGTGCGCCTGCCACAAGCGTCTCCCGCAGCGCGCCTGCCGTCCCGGCTGGCTCGCGGCCGATGCTGCCGGATGGATTGTACCCTGTTCCCGAAACAGCGAATGTGTCGCCTCCTGCCCAGATTTCACGGACCGTCATCGCGTTCTCGGTCAAGGTCCCGGTCTTGTCCGAACAGATGACCGTGGTGCTGCCCAGTGCCTCGACTGCAGGCAGTTCCCGGATGACGGCGCGGCGCTTCGCCATGCGGGCGACGCCTATGGCGAGCGTCACGGTCATGGCTGCCGGCAGTCCCTCGGGAATCGCGCCCACGGCCAGAGCCACCACTGCCATGAACATGTCGAAGGCCGACTCTCCGCGCAGGACGCCGATGGCGAAGGTCAGCGCGGAAAGGATCAGGATCGCCGTAAGCAGGCGCCTGGCGAACGCGTCCATCTTGCGCGTCAGGGGGGTGGCGAGATCCGGCGCCTGAGCGATCAGATCTGCAATCTGGCCGGTTTCGGTGGCGTCTCCCGTGGCGATCACGATTCCGGTTCCCCGTCCGCTGGCCACCAGCGTGCCGCCGTAGGCCATGTTGCGACGGTCTGCGAGAGGCGTATCCTCAGCCAGCGCTCTTTCGTGCTTGTCTACCGGAACCGACTCGCCCGTGAGCGCAGCTTCCGAAGTCTTCAATTCCGAGGCATCCAGGAGGCGCAGATCGGCGAGAACCTTGTCCCCGGCCGACAGGACGACGGTATCGCCTGGAACCAGTTCAGCGGCATTGACCAGGCGCCGCGTGCCGGAACGCAATACCGTTGCTTCCGATGCGATGGCCCGAGCGAGCGCGGCAAGCGCTGCTTCGGCCCTGCCTTCCTGGATGAAGCCGACCAGCGCATTGAGCAGAACGATGCCGAATATGGTTCCGGAATCGATCCATTCGCCCAGCAGGGCAGTCACGCCAGCAGACGCGATCAGCACCAGGACCAGGGGCTGGACGAGTTGCGAGAGGAATCTGGCGAAAGGGCCGCGTCCATTCCGGATGTTCGGACGGTTCGGGCCGTATTGTTTCAATCTCGCTGCAGCTTCAGATTCGTCGAGCCCGCGGACAGGGTCGACACGGAGGTGTTTCGCCACCTCGCTCGCTTCGATTGCATGCCAGTCGGGGCGCGTCATGCGAGGCTTTCCATGGCAAACTTCACTGCTTCGAGGAAAATGGCATTCTCTTCGGGGATGGCGGTCGTGATCCTCATTAAGCCGTTTCCAAGAGAGGGATCGTTCAGGGGCTTGACGAGAATGTTTCGTTCTTTCAATGCAGTTGCCAAATCGCCAGCATCATATGGCGAAAAATCGGCGAGGAAAAAATAGGTTTCTGTCGGGTAAGTGCGAACGCCCAGGGCCTGCAGTCGTTCGGCAAGCGAATCGGTCCAGATGCGCAGCAGTCTGGAGCGGGCGCGGATCTTGTCCTCGTGCCGGAGTGTTGCGATCGCCGCCGCCTGGCTGGGACGGGCGAGAGGGTAGGCATCGTTATGACTGTTCAAATCATCGGCAATTTCCTCCGGCAAGACGGCATAGCCTACCCTGAAACCTGCCAGGCTGTGGGCCTTGGACAGGGTCCTGGTCACGAGCAGATTGGAGTGGAGCGGCACCTGGTGCACCACGGATTCCCCGGCGAGGCCGATGAACGCCTCATCCACCAAAAAGCGTGTATCCGGATGGCTGTGCAACAGTTCCGGCAAGGGTGCCATGTCGAATATGCCGCCGTTGGGGTTGTTGGGATTCACGACGACTGCGAGCGTAGTACCTTGCGGAATCGATAATTCGCTGAGGTCGAGGGCAAAATTGTTTTCCGGCGGCAGCCGGGTTTCGGTATAACGCTTTGCGATCTCGGGAAAAAGAGGATAGGTCGGCATCAAGAGGTGAACTTGCTGACCGAAGCGGTCGAAAATCTGCCTGAGGATGAGTTCCGAACCTGCATTGATATGGATGAACCTTTCCGGAATGCCGAGCTTCGCACCGATCATCCGGCGCAATGGCGCCGAATACGGCTCTGTATAATAGTTGCCGCGCGGCGCTTCAGCTTGCGCGGCAAGAATCGCCTCCTCTATTGGAGGAAGCGGGTTTTCGCAAAGCAGGAGTTTGATGCCCTGAAAGGTGCCGCCGCCTTTTTCCGCTGTCTGGCCCATTATTCAGCTTCCGAGATGAAAAAATGCAATGGTGCCGATTCCGAATAAAAGCAGCACGATCTGGCGCATGGAAGCTGCAGGAGTGGTCTGTTTGTGCAATCCTGGAATGAGGTCCGCCGCCGCAATGTAGATGAAGCTCGCTGCGGAAAGCGCCAGGATATACGGCACCGCCTTGCGCGTCTCACCCAGCCAGAAATAGGCTGCAACGGCCCCGGGCAGGGTGGCTGCGGCTGAAAGTCCGTTGAGGATGAGAGCCCGCTTGCGGCCGTAGCCGTTGTCAAGCAGGATCGCGAAATCACCGACTTCCTGCGGCACTTCGTGCGCAATCACCGCAAGAGACGCTGCAATTCCCAGCGGGATCGTGGTAAGAAATGCTGCCGCGATTACCACGCCATCCACGAAGTTGTGGAAGGCGTCTCCGACCAGGAGCAGCGAGCCGGCGCGGCCATGTACCTCGCATTCGATATCGTGGCAGTGACGCCAGAGCACCAGTTTTTCCAGCACGAAGAACAACACCATTCCGGCCAGCACCGTTGCGCTGACCAGGAACGTCTGCGCCTGCTTTAAGGCGGCGGGAATCATGCCCAGGAAGGCTGCGCCGAGCAGGGTGCCGGTCGCATAGCTGACGAGAGACGGTACGAGGGTTCTTCTGATATCGTCGGGAAAGACCAGCATCAAGGCTGCCCCGGCAACAGCACCAATGCTGCCCAGTATACTGAATGCAATTATCCACGACAACATTCTGTTGGCCTCGACTCAACGTGTGTAAGCCGATATCGGGTACGCTTAGCCGTGCGCAATGGTCTTGTCCGTGAAAAGATAGTCCTTCAATTCCTTCGAGAAGGCGGGATCCTTCCGGCGTATCCACTCCAGGAGCATGGAAGCATGCTCCTTTTCTTCATCGCGATTGGCCAGTATCTCACCCATGGGTACTTGTTTTGATCGAGTATCGGCGTGTTCCGTCCGCGCACTCTAACAATATAGTCGATAACGGCTATGGAGGTTTCTGGAGGCTTTTGCCCGGATCGGCGGGCATTTCAATAGGAATTGCCGCTCCTGCGATCGACGAGCTGTCCGTCAGCCAGGCGCAACCTCTTCGAGAGCGATATCGCGACCACACGCACCACCCTGGCTGCAACGGCGGGGGCAAGGAGTATCATGCTGTCCAGTCCATCCTTGGACAAGGCCAGCAGGGTGCACTGCGTTGCCGCGATGCAGGTGGCGGAACGCCTTTCGCCGTCGAGCACTGCCATTTCACCGAATGGCCGCCCTTCGTGCAGCGTGGCGATTTCGACTGCGGTCCCGTCGTATCGGCTCTTCGATATGGAAACCTTGCCGGAAATGACGATGCACATGAACGTGCCGGGATCGCCTTCCCGAAATACCACGCCGCCCTCTTCGACTTCGATGAGGCTGAAATAGGGAACGATGGCCTCGATCTCGAGGCGGTCGAAGCTGCTGAAGAGATCGCAGTCGAGCAGCATGCTGCCGAGTCTTTTTGCTGCAGCAGCTTCCTTCTTGTCGGGCAATCGGTGCATTCCGGAAAATTATCCTTTTTTTGTCTCCCTGGCAACAGGAGGCAATTTGGATTCGCTATGCCGATGATTCGCGACCGTGGCTGAAATTGGTCGCCAGAAAGTCGATCTCCGCAACGAAAAATGGCGGGATGGGCCATCCTCCCGAACTGAAACGGCAGCCTTTCCGAACATTGTTGCAGATTTCCCGCATGAAGTATTTTTCATCCGATTTCGCGAATTTCCAGGAACTATCGCGCCTCGATGCAAGTCCATGGTACGGGATGCGGACCGGCACAACAGGAATTCATCCGCATTTGAAAAAACGCATCGTCAAATGAATTGTGAGGAGATCAGCATGAATAAATTTTCCATAACGCTGTCTGGCATGCTTCTGGCCATGGTTGCGCTGCAGGCTTCTGCGCAGCCGCCTGCATGGTTCATGGTCAAGCACCCGGAAGTCAGGACCATGGAGCGCATGCAGGCGCAAAAAGAGTCGGCCGCCAGGAACCGGGCGCTTGCCGCAAAATCGAAATCCGGCAGCAAATATCACGCCTCAACACAAAAAAGCTCGAATCATGGCTGAGCGCCATATTCCGCCGCCCCATGCGCATTGGATGCCGGGGTACTCTGCAGCATGATTGGATTGCGCCTTCCCCTGGGAAGGCGCTTCTGTCGAAATTCCAAGATCCTTGTCGTCAATTCCTGCCGCGATCCTGATCATGGCACCAGTTTCCTTTTATTACGATGATTCAGAAAGATATGTTCTTGAGAAAATGCGGCCTGACAATCATCGTTGCCTGCGCCGCATCGATCCCTATGGGTGCCTTGGCCGATGGCAAATCTGCGGCCCCGACGCTTTCCGATGTTTTGGATGCTTCCGGAGTTTCCCTGACAGGCTATTTCGATGCCGCTTACAACAGCATGAACAGCACCGGACTCTTCACCAGTGCAGCGCCAGGGACGAGCTATCCTGGCGGAGCCGCCCAGAATACGCATATATTCGATACGCCGGGAGCGACAAGCACCCATGATTTCAACAGCTTCAATTTGCAACAATTCGCTGTCATTCTCGCAAAGCAGCCCAAGGAAGGATTCGGCGGATACATGAATCTGACCACGGGCCAGGATGCTGCAACGATCGCTTCAACAGGCCTGGGAGGCGGCAACAACAACCATATGTTTGACATGACCCAGGCTTATGCCAGCTACGCAACCGGCTCCTTGACCGTCATCGGCGGAAAATTCGCCACCCTTGCAGGAGCCGAACTGATTACCAGCCCATCCAACAAGAACTATACCCACTCCTGGATGTTTGGCTGGGGGCCTTACACTCATACCGGCCTGAGAGCGACTTATGCTGCAAGCGACAAGGTGACTTTGATTGCGGGCGTGAACAACGGCTGGGATCAGGTCACTTCGACCACTTCCAGCAAAACTGCTGAGCTCGGGCTCGATATCACCCCCAGCAGCCTGTTTTCCCTGGCGACCACTTATTATCAGGGCAAGGAAAACGCCCAGATCCTTCAAAATGGCACAACGCCTGTAGGAGGAGTGGGCAGCCGCAAATATCTCGACATGGTGGGTACCCTCAATGCCACGGAAAAGCTGAACTTCGTATTCGACTATGCAAACGGCAGCCAGGACAATGCCGCCATTCCTGGGGCGGATGGAAGCGTGGGAACTGCGAAATGGGACTCTCTGGCCCTGTATGCGAATTACCAGATCAGCGATGCCTGGCGCTTTTCGTATCGGAACGAGAATTTCAACGATCGCGATGGCTACCGTTCGAATCTGACCGGCAATTCCCTGCTGGGCATTCCCTACGTTCTCGGCACTCCGGTTGCGCAAAGGCTGAAATCGAATACCTTTACTGTCGGCTACGTTCCCGTGAAGAATGTTGAGTTGCGGGGCGAGATCCGGTTCGACAAATCCAGCCAGAACGCCTTCCTGCAGCCGGACGGCACGGGGAGAAGCACGCAAAACACCTATGCCATGGACGCCATCTACCAGTTCTGATGCCTGTTTCGGAGATCGGTACGGATGAGCCGAAGGGATTGAGAGCTGGAAATCACGCTCCATGGAGGATCGCTATGCCAAGTTTGCTATGGAAAATCTGAAGGTTGCGGCATCGTGGACTGGATCTCGTCAACCAGATGTACCTCGTCTCTGCGGCGGCTTACAATCTGGTGCGGATGCGAAGTTTACTGGTGTGCGGCACCGAAAATCCGTCCAGAACCTGAGAAAACAGGGAAAATGGCTCGAAAACAGCTTGTCAAGGCCGTAAAAACAGTGATTCAGGCCGAAAAATAGATCAGGCGACTGGGGGAAGGGGAAATAATAATGACATTTTCAGCAGCCTGTTAACAGCTGCTTGTCCCCGGGAATGATAGATCCTACACTTGGGCTATGTCCCAGTATTTGAATTTGTCCAGGGCGGCGCGGCTCATCGGCATGTCGCGCGTCGCCTTGCAGCAGGCTGTCAAGGAGGGCAAGCTCGAATCCTTCGACGGCATGGTTTCGACCGAAGATCTGCTCGCGGCCTTTCCCGATGCCAGCTTTGGCGATGATCCCGTTTTCGAGCGCATTGCGAAAATCAGGGAGGAGGCTTTCGGCAAGCGCGTCCGGGAACGCATCCTGCCGGACAGAGAAGTCCTCGCTGCGCGGCTTTTTGAACAGAGCGTCGAGCTTGCCGACTACAGGCGCCATCTCGAGCGCTATCATGCCATCGTGGTGAGTGCGCTCGCGAAGCTGAAGGCTCTTTCAGGTTCTCGCTCCGGGATCGATGATCTGGCAAAATGGCTGAATCATGAACTCGAAGATGCCCTGGTGACAGAAGCCCCCGACCAATTGGATGCGATGGAAGGCTATCTGCGCATCGTCTCGGCCCATGTGCGGCTTCAGCCCAGCGGCCGCGAATTTTTCGTGGAGGGAACGGATACCCTGCTGGAAGCTGCGCTGCGCGCGGGGATCGCCTTCAACTACGGTTGCAGCGGCGGCAACTGCGGCTTGTGCAAGGCGAGGGTGGTCTCGGGGCAGACCCGGCAGGTGCGCCATCACGATTATGGCTTTTCCGAAGCGGAAAAAAGCATGGGTTACGTTCTCGCCTGTTCCCATACCGCAGTGACCGATGTCGTGATCGAGGCGCTGGAAGCAGGTCGCCCGGAAGACATCCCCCGGCAGACGATAGAGGCGAAGGTGAGGGCGGTCGAGACGCTCGGAAACATCGTAAAGCTTTCCCTGCAGACCCCCAGATCGAGCCGGCTGCGCTTCATCGCGGGTCAATGCGTGACCCTGGACGGGGAGGAATACCCTATCGCGAGCTGTCCCTGCGACGATCGCAATCTCGAATTCCACATTCCCCTGGAGGATGCCCTTGCCGGGTTGAAGAAGGGGGATACGGTCAGCGTGCAAGGCCCTTTCGGGGGATTCGTGCTGCGAGAGGACACCGGCAGGCAGCCGCTTTTCATCGCCTCGGGCACAGGGTTCGCGCCAGTCAAGAGTCTCGTCGAGCATGCCATGGCGCTCGATGTTTTTTCCTCGATCGGGCTTTTGAGGATAGCGCCGGATTTCTATCTTTCCAATCTCTGCCGCTCGTGGGAAGCTGCGCTCGACAATTTCGGCTACGCCGAAGTGACGGAGCTGACGCCTTTTCCTGATCTTCTGGATCGTGATGTCTATGTCGCAGGCCCAGCCGAGTTCGTTGCGAGAACGAGGCAGCGGCTCTTGGACGAAGGGCTGCCGGAAGCCCGGATTTTCAGCCCATGAGGTGCCGCACCTGATCGCGCTCCCAGATGAGTTCCTGGTAGGACTTGTCCATCCGCTCCCTCATGAATGGAGTGATTTCGAGATTTTCCACGATGGCATACTTCCCTTTTTCGCACTGCACGGGAAAGCCGTAAATCACTCCTTCGGGAATAGCGTAGCTGCCGTCCGATAAAACGCCCATGCTCACCCAGTCGTTGTCCTTGGTGCCGAGCAACCAGTCCCTGACATGGCAGATCGCGGCGTTCGCTGCACTTGCCACCGAACTTGAGCCTCGCGCTTCCAGGATTGCAGTTCCCCTGTTCTGGACGCCTGGAATGAATTCCTTTTCCACCCATTCCGGATCGTGGATGAACTGGTTCGCATTGATGCCGTCGACAGTCGCATGGTATAGATCGGGAAACTGGGCAGAGGAATGATTGCCCCAGGCGATCGCCCTTCTCACGTGGGTGACCGGCCTGCCTGCGTGAGCCGCTATCTTGGAAAGCGCCCGGTTGTGGTCGAGGCGCATCATCGAAGTGTAGTTTTTCGGGTCGAGCCTTCTCGCATGGCTTGCCGCGATGAGGGCATTGGTGTTGGCGGGGTTGCCCACCACCAGCACCTTGGCATGGGGAGATGCCGCTTTGTCCAGCGCGATGCCCTGGCTTTTGAAGATTTCGCCGTTCACCATCAGGAGATCGCTGCGCTCCATTCCCTTCGTCCTGGGACGGGATCCCACCATGATCGCGATGTCCGCGCCTGCAAAAGCCTCTTCCGGAATATCCGTGCAATGGATTCCTGCAAGCAGCGGAAAAGCGCAGTCGTCGAGCTCCATTTGAACCCCTTTCAGCGCCTGAAGGGATTGGGAAATTTCCAGAAGCTGAAGGATGACGGGCTGCCTGAATCCCAGCATGTCCCCGGATGCGATGCGGAAAAGCAGGTTGTAGCCGATGTGGCCTGCCGCCCCCGTTACGGCGATTCTGATGGGCTGCCTCATCGATTTCCCTCCTTTCAATGCCTGAGGTAAAATACTACACGCTTCAAGACGCTTCTGGAATCGCTTGGGAAAGGAAGGAAATGAGGCATCGCCCCAGATATCTCGACATCAGAAAGATCAGGCTGCCCCTGCCCGGAGTCGTCTCCATCCTGCACAGGATGAGCGGTTTTCTGCTTTTTCTCGGCATTCCCCTAATGCTGTTTTTTCTGCAGGAAAGCCTGAGTTCGAGCCAGGGCTTCGCAAGCCTTGCGGATACGCTTTCCACCTTGCCGGCCAAGATGATTCTGATTCTTCTGCTCTGGGCATTCCTGCATCATTTCTGCGCCGGGATACGCTTGCTGCTGCTCGACATGGGCATCGGACTCTCGCTGCAATCGGCGCGGGCAAGCAGCAAGGCGGTGATGCTGGCGGGGATTTTCTTCACGCTTGTCATGGGAGTCTGGCTGTGGTGAAAAGGACCGTGGTAGGGGCGCATTACGGCATCCTGGGCTGGCTCGTCCAGCGAATTTCGGCTGCGGTCATGGCCCTGTTCATTCTTCTTTTCCTGATGGTGCTGCTCGATCACCACCCGCTTTCCTACGACATCTGGAAGACGCTGTTCTCGCAAATCTGGCTCAGGATAGGCGTGCAGCTCTTTCTGATCGGCCTCTTCCTGCATGCCTGGGTGGGAATGCGGGATATCTTGATGGATTATGTCCATTCCACCGGAACCAGGCTGCTCTTGCAGGTGCTCGTCCTGGTTTCCCTGTCGGCTTATGCGATCTGGAGCATCCGGATCGTTTGGGGGAATTGATGGAAAGGCGCAAATTCGACGTGGCGATCATCGGAGCTGGAGGGGCCGGCATGCGCGCCGCCCTCCAGCTTTCCTCTGCAGGATACAAGGTTGCGGTACTGAGCAAGGTATTCCCGACCCGCTCCCACACCGTCGCCGCCCAGGGTGGAATCACCGCAGCCCTCGGCAATGTGACCGAGGACAACTGGCTCTGGCACATGTACGACACGGTCAAGGGATCGGATTATCTGGGCGACCAGGATGCCATCGAATACATGTGCAGGATGGGACCGCAGGTCGTGTACGAGATGGAGCATTTCGGCCTTCCCTTTTCCAGACTCGAAAACGGGAAGATATACCAGAGGCCGTTCGGCGGTCAGTCCCGCAATTTCGGCGGAGACCAGGCGGCGAGAACCTGCGCAGCAGCGGACCGGACCGGGCATGCGATGCTGCACACGCTCTATCAGCGCAACATCCAGGCCAAAACCCATTTCTTCGTCGAATTTCTGGCCATCGATCTCGTCAGAGATGCCGAGGGCAGGGCGCTGGGCGTCGTTGCCCTGGACATGGAAAGGGGAGAGCCGCTCCTGGTCGAAGCGAGAGCGACGCTGCTTGCGACGGGAGGAGCTGGGCGGATTTTCCAGGCGAGCACCAATGCCTTCATCAATACCGGGGACGGCCTCGGCATGGCGTCTCGCGCAGGCATCCCGCTTGAGGACATGGAATTCTGGCAATTCCATCCCACCGGCGTCATGGGCGCCGGAGTGCTGATTTCCGAAGGCGTGCGCGGGGAGGGCGGCTATCTCGTCAATGGGGCGGGCGAGCGCTTCATGGAGCGCTATGCTCCGCACGCCAGGGATCTCGCGGGGCGCGATGTGGTGGCAAGAGCCATTGCAATAGAAATACACGAAGGCAGGGGTTGCGGTTCGCGCAAGGATCATGTCCTTCTGAAGCTCGATCATATCGGCAAGGACGAGATCCTGGACAAGCTTCCCGGAATACGCGAAATCGCGCTCAAGTTCGCCCATGTCGATCCGCTGGAAGCCCCCATTCCCGTGGTGCCGACCGCGCATTACATGATGGGCGGCATTCCGACCCACTACAGGGGGCAGGTGGTGGTCCCCGCCAGAACCGGGCCCGAAGAGGCCGTTCCCGGCCTTTATGCGATAGGCGAATGCGCCTGCGTTTCGGTCCACGGCGCAAACCGTCTGGGCGGCAATTCCCTGCTTGACCTGCTCGTTTTCGGACAGGCGGCAGCCGAGCATATCGTGGAATTCTTGAAGGAGAATCCGACCTCCCCTCCGATACCGAGGGAGGGACCGGACCTTGCCCTCGCGAGGCTTGCCCGCTGGGAAAGAAGAGAGGGAACGGAACGGGTTGCGGATGTCTACCGGGACATGCAGGGCATCATGCAATCCCATTGCGGCGTATTCCGGCGTGCCGAAGTGCTGGAAGAGGGGATCGCCAAGCTCGAAGAGGCAAGGCAAAGGCTCGATCGCGCTGCAATTGGCGACCACAGCAAGGTTTTCAATACCGCCAGGGTTGAAGCGCTGGAGCTCGAAAATCTGATGGAAGTCGCATTTGCCACGATCCGGTCGGCTGCCGCCAGAACGGAGAGCCGCGGGGCGCATGCCCGGGACGACTATCCCGAGCGGGACGACAGGAACTGGCTCAAGCATACCCTGGCCCATAGAGACGGCACGATCGACTACAAGCCGGTCAGGTTGAAGCCCCTGACCGTGTCGTCCTTTCCGCCCAAAACCCGTACCTATTGAGGCTGCCATGCGCTTTTCCATATACCGCTTCGATCCCGATGCCGATGCCTCGCCCCATATGAAGGATTACGAGCTGGCGCTCGAAGCAGGGGACATGATGCTGCTCGACGCCCTCATCCTGATCAAGGCGCAGGACGATTCCCTCTCCCTGCGCAAATCCTGCCGGGAAGGAGTGTGCGGGTCGGATGCGATGAACATCAACGGCAAGAACGGGCTTGCCTGCATCACCCCCCTGTCCAGCCTGAAGGAGCCGATAGAACTGCGCCCGTTGCCGGGGCTGCCCGTCATCAGGGACCTTGTCGTCGACATGGAGCCCTTTTTCAAGCAATACCGCTCGATCAAGCCCTACCTCATCAACAACGACCCTCCGCCCGAGACGGAGCGCCTGCAGTCCCCGCAGGAGCGGGCAGAACTGGACGGCCTTTACGAATGCATCCTCTGCGCATGCTGCACGACTTCCTGCCCTTCGTTCTGGTGGAATCCGGAAAAATTCGTGGGACCTGCCGGCTTGCTGCAGGCATGGCGCTTCATTGCAGATACCAGAGATCAGGCGACTTCAGAGCGGCTCGATGACCTGGAAGACCCCTATCGACTGTTCCGCTGCCACGGCATCATGAATTGCGTGGATGCCTGCCCGAAAGGGCTGAATCCCACCGAAGCGATAGGAAAAATCAAGGGCATGATGGTCAGAAGAACGGTATGAGCGCGATACGCTGGCGCTCCCGGCGCGGGATGCTGGAGCTCGACATCGTGCTTGCGAGATTCCTCGACAGGCATGAGGCAAGGCTGAGCGAGGACGAGACGAAAGCCTATCTCGGCCTGCTCGAATACCCGGATGCGGAACTCTGGGATATCATAACGGGAAAAGGAGAGCCGGAAGCGGTCGAAAAAGCCCTGCTGGAACTCATCAGAATGAATTGATGTAACGGAAGAAACATGGAAAAAAAACGCATCGCAACCCTGTCTTTCAACGACGGAACGCCGCAGATCGAATTGCCGATCATGGCGGGTACGCTCGGTCCGGATGTGATCGACATCAGGAATCTGGCGAAAACCGGGATGTTTACCTACGATCCCGGCTTCCTGTCCACTGCGAGCTGCAGTTCCAGCATCACCTACATCGACGGCGATGCCGGCCATCTCTATTACAGGGGTTATCCGATCGAGCAGCTCGCCGAACAATCGAGCTATCTAGAGGTCTGCTATCTTCTGCTCAACGGAGAGTTGCCCAGCGAGGCCGAAAACGAGAAATTCGAGCGCGAGATCAAGCGCCGGACCATGGTTCACGATCAACTGATGAGTTTCTATAAGGGGTTCAGGCGCGATGCCCATCCCATGGCGGTGATGGTGGGGGTGGTTGGTGCGCTTTCCGCCTTTTATCATGATTCGCTCGACATCAGCAATCCGGAGCACAGGAAGGTTTCGGCCTTGCGGCTGATCGCCAAGGTGCCGACCATCGCGGCGATGTGCTACAAGTACAACATCGGTCATCCTTTCATGTATCCGAACAACAAGTTCGGTTACGTGGAGAATTTCCTCTACATGATGTTCGCTACCCCCTGCGAGGAATATGCGGCCAATCCGCGGATCGTGAAGGCCCTGGAGCGCATATTCATCCTGCATGCGGACCACGAGCAGAATGCTTCGACTTCTACGGTGAGGCTGGCAGGCTCGTCCGGGGCGAACCCCTTCGCCTGCACTTCAGCCGGAATCGCAGCGCTATGGGGGCCTGCGCACGGTGGGGCCAACGAAGCGGTGCTCAAAATGCTGGACGAGATCGGGGATATTTCTCAGATTCCGAAATTCGTCGCGCGCGCCAAGGACAAGAAGGACAGCTTCAGGCTGATGGGCTTCGGCCACAGGGTTTACAAGAACATGGATCCTCGCGCCAGGGTGATGCGGGAGACTTGCTACGAAGTGCTTGCCGAGCTCGGGCTGCAGAACGACAGGCTGTTCGAAATGGCAATGGAGCTCGAAAGGGTGGCGCTCCAGGACGAGTATTTCATCGAGCGCAAACTCTATCCCAACGTCGACTTTTATTCCGGAATCGTATTGAAGGCGCTCAATGTGCCGCTCAACATGTTCACCGTGATCTTCGCGATTGCGAGGACGATAGGCTGGATATCGCAGTGGAACGAAATGATCTCGGATACCGAGCGCAAGATTGGCAGGCCGAGACAACTGTATCGCGGGCCAGTGAAGCGGGACTACAGGCCGACTTGGGAGCGCGAGTAGTCCTATGGGGGATTCCTGGCTGAATGGTGCGAATGCGGCTTATGTCGATGCGCTTTTCGGCGATTACCTCGAGAATCCGGATTCCGTTCCGCAGGGCTGGCGCAGCCGCTTCGCCCAGTTGCCCCAGCCGGAAATGGTGGCGCCATCGGACCGCAGGCAGATTTCGGTGCTGCAGCTCATCAATGCCTACCGCTTCCTGGGGCTGCGCCAGGCCGAACTCGACCCCCTGAAGCACATCGAAAAACCGGCGACCCCCGAACTCGATCCGGCTCATTACGGCCTTGTTGATGCCGACATGGATGTCGTTTTCGACACGGGTTCTTTCGTTGGGCCGGAAAAAGCGACATTGCGGGATATTCTGGATGCGCTGAAGAAAACCTATTGCGGTTCGCTCGGCGTCGAATACATGTACATCAGCGAAAATGCTCAGAAGCGCTGGATACAAGCGAGGCTGGAAGGCAGCCTTTCCCAGCCGGATTTTTCTCCTAAATACCGCAAGCGCATTTTGCAGAGGCTGACCGAAGCCGAGACGCTGGAGCGCTATCTGCATGTTCGCTATGTCGGGCAGAAGCGTTTTTCGCTGGAGGGTGGAGACAGCCTGATTCCGCTTCTTGACAGGCTGTTGCAGCGTGCAGGATCGAATGGCGTACGTGAAGTCGTGATCGGCATGGCCCACCGGGGAAGGCTTAACGTGCTGGTCAACACCATGGGAAAGATGCCGACGGAGCTTTTCTCCGAGTTCGAGGGGAAGGAAGCGGTCGAACTGAGTTCGGGGGACGTCAAGTATCACCAGGGATTCTCCTCCGACATCATGACAGAAGGCGGCCCCATGCACGTGACGCTTGCCTTCAATCCTTCGCATCTCGAAATCGTCAATCCGGTGGTCGAAGGCTCGGTACGCGCGAGGCAGCATCGGCGCAAGGATTTCGATGGAAAGCAGGTGCTGCCCATCCTGATCCATGGGGATGCCGCATTTTCCGGCCAGGGCGTGGTCATGGAAACGCTCAACCTTTCCAAGACGCGAGGCTATGGCACCGGCGGCACGGTTCACGTCATCATCAACAACCAGATCGGCTTCACCACATCCGACCCCAGGGATACCCGTTCCACCATCTACTGCAGCGATGTGGGGAAAATGGTGGAAGCGCCGATTTTTCACGTCAATGCGGACGACCCGGAAGCGCTCCTGATGGCAACCGAGATTGCTTTCGACTTCAGGAACGAATTCCAGAAGGACGTGATCATCGACATGGTCTGTTTCAGGCGTCACGGACACAACGAGCAGGATGAGCCGCTCGTGACGCAGCCGCTCATGTACAAGATCGTCAACGCTCACCCCGGCACGCTCAGGCGCTATGCGGAAAAGCTCGAAAAAGCCGGCGTCATCGGAAAGGGAGAAGCAGACAAGATGGCCGAGGATTTCAGGGCGGCCATGGACAGGGGAGAACATCCCAATCCCGATTTCCTCAAGGGGGTGAAAAACCCGCATTCCTCGGACTGGTCCAGATTCCGCGGCACAAAATGGAACGAGCATGGCGACACCTCGATCGGGATTGACGATCTGAAGCGGCTTTCCGCGAAATTGACCGAGATTCCGGACAACTTCAGGCTTCACCCCAGGGTTGAAAAAATCATTTCAGACAGACGCGAGATGGGACAGGGGAAGATTCCGCTCGACTGGGGAATGGCGGAGAACCTCGCTTATGCCACGCTTCTGGAAGCGGGGTTTCCGGTCAGGATTTCCGGCCAGGACGTGGGGCGAGGCACTTTCTTCCACAGACATGCCGTGCTGCATGATCAGAACAGGGAGAGATGGGACGAGGGAATCTACATTCCGCTGCAGCATATTGCAGCAGGGCAGCCGGATTTCGCCGCGATAGATTCGGTTCTTTCGGAAGAAGCGGTGCTCGGTTTCGAATACGGCTATGCGACTGCAGAGCCGAACGAACTGGTGATCTGGGAAGCGCAGTTCGGCGATTTCGCCAACGGCGCACAGGTCGTGATTGACCAGTTCATCACCTCCGGAGAAGCAAAATGGGGCAGATTGTGCGGGCTCGTCATGATGCTGCCGCACGGCCATGAAGGCCAGGGTCCCGAGCATTCATCCGGACGCCTCGAGCGCTACCTGCAGCTGTGCGCGGACTACAATATCCAGGTCTGCGTACCCTCCACGCCTGCCCAGATGTTCCATCTTTTGCGCAGACAGATGCTCCGCCCCTACCGCAGACCGCTTGTTCTGTTCACGCCGAAAAGCCTGCTGAGGCACAAGGATTCGGTGTCCAGGATCGAGGAGCTTGCGGAAGGGAAATTCCAACCCGTGACCGGGGAAACCGAGCCCGTAATCGAAGCGGAAAAAGTCAGGCGCGTCGTATGCTGCGCGGGGAAAGTGTATTTCGATCTAGTCAATGCGAGACGGGAAAAGCAAATCACCGATATCGCCATCGTCAGGATCAATCAGCTCTATCCCTTCCCTCACGACGACTTCAAGGCGATGCTCGCGCGTTATGGCAATGCACGGGAAGTGCTGTGGTGCCAGGAAGAGCCGAAGAACCAGGGGGCATGGCGTCATCTCGAACATTATCTTCTCAGGCACCTTTCGCCCGAGCAAAAGCTTCTTTCATCGATGCGCCCATCTTCCGCTTCCCCGGCTGCGGGCTATTATGCAAAATATCTGGCAAGGCAGAAGGAACTGGTCGACGCCGCCTTTGCCTGAACCATTCGGAGGGATCATGCTGATCGAAGTCAAAGTGCCCCAGCTTTCGGAATCCGTATCTGAGGCCACCCTGCTTTCCTGGCACAAACGGGAAGGCGATTATGTCGAGCGCGGGGAGAACCTGATCGACATCGAAACCGACAAGGTCGTCCTGGAATTGCCTGCGGCCCAGGCCGGCGTGCTCTCGAAAATAGTGAAGGAAGAGGGGGCCGTGGTGACGAGCGGTGAAGTCATCGCCATGCTGGATGCGGCAGGGGAAAGACCAAAGCTGGAGCAGGCGTCAGCCGAACCCGAGAGGCCTGTCCTCATGCCTGCCGCGAAAAAGCACGCGGCGGAACTCGGCGTCGATGTCTCTGGCATGCGCGGCACGGGACGGGGTGGTCGCATCACCAAGGCCGATGTGATGCTTCTCAAGCGGGAAGAGGCCATTCCCGAAAGCGGGCAAAGGGCACAAAGGCGCGTGCCGATGTCCCGCATCAGGGCAAGGGTTGCGCAAAGGCTGCTCGAATCCCAGAGAAATGCCGCAATCCTCACCACCTTCAACGAAGTCAGCATGCGTGCAGTCGTCGACCTGCGCAACCGCTACAGGGAGCGGTTCGAAAAAGAGCACGGCATCAAGCTCGGATTCATGTCCTTTTTCGTCAAGGCCGCGGTTTCCGCCCTCAAGCAGTTTCCCGTGCTCAATGCCTCGATAGAAGGCAATGACATCGTTTACCATGATTATTACGATATCGGCATTGCGGTCGGAACGGAACGGGGTCTCGTCGTGCCCGTGCTGCGCAATGCGGATTCCCTTTCCTTCGAGGATATCGAAAAGGGTATCGCCGACTTCGGCAAACGCGCAAAGGAAGGAAAGCTTGCCGTGGACGAACTCGAGGGAGGGACATTTTCGATCACGAACGGCGGTATTTTCGGTTCGATGCTTTCCACCCCCATCATCAATCCGCCGCAGAGCGCGATTCTCGGCATCCATGCGATGAAAGACAGACCTGTCGTCGAAAATGGCGAGATCGTCATTCGCCCGATAATCTATCTTGCGCTCTCCTACGATCACAGGCTCATAGACGGACGGGAAGCAGTCCAGGCTCTGGTTGCGATCAAGGAAGATCTGGAGGATCCGGCCAGGCTTCTTCTGGAGCTCTGAAATGAAAGCATACGATGTCGCCGTGATCGGCGCAGGCCCCGGCGGCTACGTTGCGGCGATTCGCTGCGCTCAGCTGGGGTTGAGGACGGTCTGCATCGACGATCGCGAAAAGGACGGCAAGCCAGCGCTCGGAGGAACCTGTCTCAATGTGGGCTGCATCCCGTCCAAGGCGCTGCTCGAATCCTCGGAAAATTACGAAAAGGCCAGGATGGAATATGCTTCCCACGGCATCCTGATCAAGGAAATGGCTGTCGATCTAGCCAAAATGCAGGCGAGGAAGAGCAGTATCGTCGATGCCCATACCAGCGGGATTGCCTTTCTTTTCAGAAAGAACGGGGTCGAATCGATCCTGGGGCGCGCCCGCCTCAAAAACACCGGTGAGCATTGCATCCTTGAAGTTGCCTCGGGAGGCGGAACAGCGCGCCTGGAGGCGAAGCACGTCATCATCGCGACAGGGTCTTCCCCAAGAAAACTGGAAGGCGTAACTTTCGGGAACAGGATAGTCGACAGTAGCGGGGCGCTCGCATTCGAGGAAATTCCGAAAAAACTGGGAATCATCGGGGCAGGCGTAATCGGACTCGAACTCGGCAGCGTATGGCGGCGACTGGGGAGCGAAGTGGTGCTGCTCGAAGCCTCGCCGGAATTTCTCCCCTCTGCCGACGAGAAAGTTTCGAAGGAAGCGCTGCGGCAATTTCGCAAGGAGGCGGGATGGACGATCAATCTCGGGATAAAGTTATTGTCTGTAGAAGAGATAGGATCGTCAGTTAAAGTGATATATGAGAATTATGACGGGGTGATTGAGCAGGATTTCGACCGGCTGATCGTCGCCGCAGGCAGGATCCCGAGTTCGAAGGCTGTCGTGGATGACCATCTGGGGCTTGCGATCGACGACAAAGGCTTCATTGAAGTCGACAGGCATTGCAGGACGAATCTGCCGAATGTCTATGCCATCGGGGACGTCGTGCAAGGTGCGATGCTCGCGCACAAGGCTTCCGAAGAAGGTGTAACGGTTGCGGAATCGATCGCGGGCCAGAAGCCGGAAGTCGATCCCCATCTCGTGCCCTGGGTCATCTATACTTCCCCCGAAATTGCCTGGGTGGGGAAGACGGAGCGGCAGCTCAAATCGGAGGAGATAGAATACCGTGCCGGGCAATTCCCGTTTTCGGCCAACGGCAGGGCGCAGGCGCTGGGGGACGCGCGGGGTTTCGTCAAGGTGCTGGCGGATGCGAAAACGGACAGCGTGCTTGGCGTCCACATCATCGGCCCTTTCGCGTCAGAGCTGATTTCAGAGGCAGTGGTCGCAATGGCCTTCTCGGCCTCCAGCGAGGATATCGCGCGCACGATACACGCCCACCCTTCGCTTAGCGAGGCGCTGCATGAAGCATCTCTTGCAGTAGAGGGACGGGCACTACACATTTGACGGTCCGCCTGTTAACATCTGAAATTTCGGCATATTAATGGATGCGATGCAGTCCTTTACCTGGCGTGAATTCCTGATAGGTTCCATCGTCGCGCTGGCGATTTATGTCGCCGTGGAGCTGCTCGCGTTCCTGCGCGCATCCAGGAAACTCAGGCCGAGACCGGTTCATGAAGTGCGCCAGGCCCATGAAGCCTATCATGCTCCCGAATTGCGCCTTGAGAAAACCGGCATTGAAGCGCTCAGGGAAGAACTGTCCGAATTGCGGGATCATGTTGCATCAATGCAGAAGGAAATCGACAGGCTGAGGGAGGAGAGCGAAGCTCCGGCACCTTATTCGCAAGCGATCAGAATGGTCAGGCAGGGCCTGGGGCCGGCCGAGATCGCGGTCGCCTGCGATATATCCAAGGGAGAAGCCGAACTGATTGCTTCCCTGCACAAGGGGAAGAGCCTCTGATTCAGGCGATTTCGTCGATTGCGGTAGTGATGTCGTCCCTTCTTTGATTTCTTCTTCGCCTGTCGTTCACCATTCTGACCTCGTAAAGGAACGGGGTGTTCTGCAATCTCCTGCAATACCGCCGTCTCTCTTCCGCGCTGCGCACGTAAAAGACAGGCTCGTGCTGTTCCTTGAGCGGCATTCTGGGAGAAGGACGGGGTACTTGCCGCGGCTTGAAATCGAAGACGAATGGCGTCAGAGGCTGAGCGGTTTCCTCCTTGGCAGGCTGCACCGGAACCACGCGGCTGATACCCCGTTGCTCCGGCTGATGCGGAGACGGGAGATCTGAAGGCACATACTGCATGATCTCTCCTTTCAATCCAGTATAAAACATTTCTGAATATCCACCCGATTTGGTATGATTGGGCTTGCCACGCGAATTTCCCCCATTCATGCCAAATATCGATCTGCATTGCCATTCCACAATCTCGGACGGTGTACTTTCCCCCAGCGATCTGGTCGCACGCGCTGCCGGAAACGGCGTCGGAATGCTTGCGCTGACCGATCACGATGATTGCGATGGGCTTGGTGACGCACGGCGTGCCGCAGAAGCGCTGGGCATAGAATTCATCGACGGCGTCGAAATTTCCGTGACTTGGCGCGGGAAAACCTTGCATATTGTCGGACTGGGCATCGATCCCGACCATGCTGAACTCAGGCATGGGCTGGGTTCGATCAGGGAAGGGCGCATGGTGCGCGCCAGGCTGATCGCGGAAGGGCTGTCGCGTGCCGGCATTTCCGGCAGCCTCGAAGGTGCCTACGCGTATGCTTCCAACAAGAATTTGATCGGGCGTACTCATTTTGCGCGATTTCTTGTCGAAAAGGGGCATGCCAAGGATATCCAGGGCGTATTCAGGAAGTTTCTGGTGCATGGCAGGCCCGGATATGTTTCGCATCAGTGGGCCGAATTGAATGCGGCGGTGGGATGGATCAAAAAAAGCGGGGGAGTTGCCGTGATTGCGCATCCGGGGCGTTATGATTTGAGCGCAGCCGCGCTGAAGGCGCTTCTTGCCGAATTCATCGAGGCCGGCGGCGATGGCATAGAAGTCGTGACTTCAAGCCATACCCTGGATATGGCCTTGCGGTTCTGCGATTTTGCAAAGCATTTCGATCTCTTTGCTTCAGCCGGTTCCGATTTTCACAGCCCTTCGGAAAGCAGAATGGATGTCGGCAAGCTTCCCGCCTTGCCGGCAGGGTGCCGGCCGATCTGGGAGGCATTTGACTGATGGCCCAGTTTTTTTCCGTCCATCCGCAAAATCCGCAGCAGCGCCTGATCAGGCAGGCAATCGAAATCGTGAATGATGGTGGCGTGATCGCCTATCCCACCGACTCCTGTTATGCCCTGGGATGCAAAATCGGGGACAAGGATGCCATGGCGAGGGTCCGCGCGATCAGGGGGGTGGACGATAAACACCATTTCACGCTGGTCTGCCGGGATCTTTCCAGCATTTCCCATTACGCCCAGGTTGACAACAGGCAATATCGGCTGCTCAAATCCTCCACTCCTGGAAGTTATACCTTCATCCTCAAGGCGACCCGCGAGGTTCCAAAAAGATTGCAGCATCCCAAGCGCAATACGATAGGCATCAGGGTGCCCGACAATATCGTGGCACGAAACCTGCTCGATGCGCTCGACGAGCCGCTGCTGAGTTCGACGCTGCTCTTGCCCGGGGACGATTTTCCGCTCAACGATGCTGAATCGATCCGGGATAGGCTGCAGAACCAGATCGACCTCATCATCGACGGCGGTGCATGCGGGATCGAAATGACCACGGTGATCGATTTGACAGAAGATCCCCCTGTTTTACTGAGAAAGGGAAATGGCCCCCTTTCCCCCTTCGGGATGGCATGATGGATATCGGTAATTTCATACAGGCGGTGGCGGTTTATGCCCTTCCCATCATTTTTGCCATCACCTTCCACGAAGCCGCTCACGGATATGTCGCAAAGCATTTCGGCGACATGACGGCCTACAGGCAAGGCAGGGTCAGCCTTAATCCGATGCATCATATTGACCCGATAGGGACGATCGTGGTCCCGCTGGTTTCCCTCGCTCTTGGGGGGTTCCTTTTCGGTTGGGCGAAGCCCGTTCCGATCAATTTCGGGGCATTGAGAAACCCCAAAAAAGACATGCTCTGGGTCGCCATTGCCGGTCCCGCATCGAATCTCATCATGGCGTTGTGCTGGGCATTTTTGCTGAAGATATCGACATGGATGCCCGGAAACTATTTCGCTTTTCCGCTTTCCAAAATGGCCGACATGGGGGTGAACATCAATATCGTGCTGATGATGCTCAATCTTCTGCCGATTCCTCCATTGGATGGCGGAAGAGTGATGGTCAGCTTGCTTCCTGCAAAACAGGCCTACCAGCTTGCTAAAATCGAACCATACGGCATAATCATACTTGTCGCTTTGCTCTTTACCGGCGTTCTCGGTGGAATCATCGGGCCGCTGATCAATCTCGTCAGGAACCTGGTCTTGCAATTGTTGGGTTTATAAAAAGGTAGAAAATGTTTGCCGACCGAATTTTGTCAGGAATGCGCCCAACGGGGCACCTTCATCTCGGCCATTATCACGGTGTTCTCAAAAACTGGATCAAGTTGCAGCACGAACACCCCTGCCTGTTCTTCGTTGCGGACTGGCACGCACTGACCACGCATTACGATACCCCGGAGGTGATCGGCGATAGCGTATGGGACATGCTGATCGATTGGCTTGCGGCAGGGGTCGATCCGGCGCAGGCCACGCTGTTCATCCAGTCCAGGGTGCCTGAGCATGCCGAGTTGCACCTGCTTCTTTCCATGATCACCCCCCTGGGATGGCTGGAAAGGGTTCCAACCTACAAGGATCAGCAGCAAAACATGGGCGAAAAAGATCTCGCCACTTACGGATTCCTGGGTTACCCGCTCCTGCAAAGCGCAGACATCCTGATCTACCGCGCGACCCATGTGCCGGTCGGAGAGGATCAGGTGCCGCATATTGAATTCACGCGCGAAATTGCACGGCGATTCAATCATATTTATGGGCGAGAAGTCGGGTTCGAGGAAAAGGCCAGGGATGCCGTGAAGAAGCTGGGGTCCAAGAAGGGGAGGCTGTATACAGAATTCAGGGTGCGCTTTCAGGAGCAGGGCGATGTGGACGCGCTGGAAGCTGCGAAATCGCTTCTGGACGAACAGCAGAACCTGAGTGCCGGTGACAGGGAACGTCTGTACGGCTATCTTGAAGGAGGCGGAAAAATGATCCTTGTGGAGCCTCAGTCCATGCTGACGAGCGCCTCAAGAATGCCGGGGCTTGACGGGCGCAAGATGTCCAAGTCGTACGGCAATACCATTTCACTGAGGGAAGATCCGGTTAGCGTGGAAAAAAAAATCAGAACCATGCCCACAGACCCGGCAAGGATAAGGCGCACCGATCCAGGGGATCCCGAGAAATGCCCGGTTTGGCAATTTCACAGCGTTTATTCGGATGAAGCGACCTGCGACTGGGTCAAGAAAGGATGCCAGAGCGCTGCGATAGGATGCATCGAATGCAAGCAGCCCGTCATCGATGCTGTGCTCAAGGAACAGGAACCTATGAGGGAGCGAGCCCAGCACTTTCTCGACGATCCGGTTCTGGTCCGAAACATCATTGCAGACGGCTGTGAAAGGGCGAGGCGCCTTGCGCAGGAAACCATGCGCGAAGTTCGTGAAGCCATGGGGCTGGACTACAGTTGATCGTCGCAAAGATCCATGGCGAGGCGATCCTGGAATTGCCCCAGGATCTTTATATTCCACCTGAAGCGCTCGAAATCGTTCTGGATACCTTCGAGGGCCCGCTCGACCTTCTGCTTTATCTCATCCGCAAGCACAATCTCGACATCCTCGATATTTGCATGGCGGAACTCACCCGGCAGTATCTGGCCTATATCAATGCCGCGAGAGAGCGCCACGAACTTGCAGCCGAATACCTGCTGATGGCGGCTCTTCTGATCGAAATCAAATCCAGAATGCTGCTCCCCAAGCACGCAGAAATGGAGGCAGAGGAGGATCCTCGGGCGGAACTCGCCAGGCGGCTGCTCGAATACGAGAAAATCAAGCAGGCTGCGATTACGCTTGATGCTCTGGAACAGGCTGGGCGAGATTTTCTATTGCCTAACGTTCCCAGAGACTGGCTCGATATCCCGGAATTTCCCGGGGTCGAGCCTGAAGATCTGAGGCGGGCTTGGATGAGCGTTGCTTCTCGGGTGAAAAGGATGGATTCGCACAAGGTGGAACGCGAGGAACTCTCCGTCCGCGAACACATGGCGAGAATTCTGAAAAAACTACAGGGGCAGAACGCTGCCGAATTCGCCGAATTGTTCGAAGCTGGCGCGGGGCTTGCCGTCCTCATCGTGTCATTTCTTGCTCTGCTCGAACTCGCGCGCGAAAGTTTGGTTTCGATTGTTCAGACTGATGCTTTCGGGACGATCTATGTGAAGGCGAACAATGAATTCTGACGAAGCCAGGATGGTCGTCGAAACGGCATTGCTGACTACTGAAGAAGCCATTCCCCTGGTTGAACTGGCCAGGCTGTTCGACGGCGAAATGGCGCCTCATGATATCGAGAATATGCTTTCTGATCTGCGCTACAAGTGGGCAGACTCCGGTCTCGAACTGGTCGAGGTGTCAAGCGGCTGGCGCTTCAGAACGAGACCGGAAATGCAAAAATTTCTCGATCGCCTTGCTCCCAAAAAGCCGCAGCGCTATTCCAGAGCGGCACTGGAAACGCTTGCCATCATCGCCTACAGGCAGCCTGTCACGAGGGGGGATATCGAAGAAATCCGGGGGGTTGTGGTTTCCACGCAGATTCTGAAAATGTTCGAATCGAGATGCTGGATAGAGGTGGTCGGGCATCGCGATGCACCCGGCAGGCCTTCGCTTTATGCAACGACATCGAGGTTCCTGGATGATCTCAATTTGAGATCAATTTCCGATTTGCCGCCACTACAAAACATAGAGCCTCAACTCGAGCACCATGACACTTAATATTTTGGGAAACTAAAGTTTCATTGCTTATCGCTAAAACAGATAAAATTAAGAGAACTAACGCTTGACCCGAAAACTATCCCATAGTTATACTTCAGAAAAATATGCTGACAGAGCCGGGTCGATGGCTCGTCGGCAATAATAATCAAGGTAGGTTTAATGAGGAGGGAGCATGAAGGTCAAGTCTAGATGCAACGTTCATGTTGCCCAGGAACTTCGATATCTGTGTCTGTCTTGTACAGGTCGGCATTTCCTTCCCGCCATTTTTTCGCAATACCAAAAAATTTCAACAGTAGTTGTCGATGCTGCGAGGTAACGTGCTTTCCTTGATGGGGAATATTTCGTAGCACCCGCTTTTAACTATCATTATCATTATCGTTTTGCAATTGGTGGTGAGGCATAAGGCCGCATGCCTTGCTGGTGGGGTGATCGGTGTAGGCTGAATTTCGAATGGTCAAATTCAATGGATATCATTTTATGACTTGCTTTAATACTCTTAGGACGGGAAACATGATCCATCGTTTGCTGGCGGCGCTGTGTTTTGCTTTCCTTTTTGGTGCTGCTGCTGGTGCGGAACCTTTCGTGCAGGGAGGCCCCATCGGGTCACAGACTCCTGATGGTTATAATGCGTTGGGGCCGGTAGTCAAGCAACCCATCGAGTTTCCCCATTACAGGCATGCACGCGACATGGGGATCAACTGCATGTACTGCCATACGGGTGCAAGGCGCGGTTATGTGTCGGTGATTCCAAGGATCGACAAATGCATTGGGTGTCATCAAAACATCGAATCGGTCAGGAATAAACCCAGGATCAAGAAGCTGTTTGAATATTGGGACAAGAAGGAGCCCATTCCTTGGAAAAAGGTCAATGACCTTCCGGATTATGTCAGATTCAACCATGAGCGTCATATACAGCGTTTCTATTTTAGGCAGAACAGGCCGGTACGAGAGGTGTGTGGATATTGCCATGGCGACGTTGCCAACATGACCGTCGACAGGCGCGTCAAGGCGCTGTCTATGGGTTGGTGTATTAGCTGTCACCAGAAGGACCACAAAGAAAGCGATACGAACCTGAAAACAAGCCACGGCCCGGGAGAATGCTGGCAGTGTCACAAGTAAGGGTTTGCGGTACCAATCGCGGACGTATTTCCATCCAAAAATTAGCTATGGGAAGATTTGGTTATGAGTGATAGTGGCATTAATCGCAGGGATTTTCTGAAAGTGCTTGGGCTGGGCGGAAGCTCCCTCGCGCTCACGGGATGCGGAAACACAGACATTCGGTCAGGTGACGAGGTCATTATGCCGAACGTTCACCCCGAAGATTTTGTGGTGCCGGGTCTTAGCGTTTTCTATGCATCAACCTGCACTCAATGTGGCTCTGCATGCGGTGTCATGGGGCGCGTCCGCGAAGGGCGTGTGCTCAAGATGGAAGGCAATCCCGAGTCGAAGATCAGCGGTGGGAAAATTTGCGGGCTGGGACAGGCGGCAGTCCAGGTTCAGTATAACCCCGATCGCTTGACCCAGCCGATGATGAAAGTGGGGAGTAGTCTTCAGCCTGTCAGCTGGGACAAGGCGATGGCAATGCTTGAAGAGAAGACGGGGCCCAAGAGCGGCATCAATGGCGATGAATTTGCATTCGTGACTGGCGCCATGAGCGGCCACCTCAAAGTCCTGGCGCAGAACTACCTGGATAGCCTGGGTTCCAAGAATCATTTTGTTTACGAGGCGCTTTCCCCTGCAGTCGGTTTTGCTGCGAACAAGCAAGTTTATGGCGTTGACATGCCTAGATTGCGTTTCGACAAGGCAAAGCTGGTCGTCTCCTTCGGAAGCGATTTTCTCGGAACCGGTGCATCCCCCGTTCATTTCGCTGCCGAATATGCCAAATTCAGGAAGGCGCCGCGTGGAACGCTGATCCAGATCGAACCCAAAATGACCATGACTGGCGCGAATGCCGATCGCTGGATCCCGATCATCCCCGGGACGGAAGGCGTGTTTGCGCTGGGTGTGGCCAATCAGCTTCTCAAGCACGGCGATTTTTCCAAAACCGTATCTGTGGATATAGTCAACCTCGTTGGCAAGTACGATCCAGACACAGTCAGCGGCATTACGGGTGTGAGCTCGGATTTGATTGGGCATTTGGCGGGGTTGCTTTGGGAGAAGTCACCGAGTCTCGTTATTTCTGGCGCATCCGTCGAAGGACATGTTCATGGCGTTCAGAATGCGTCAGCGATCCAGATTCTCAATAGAATACTGGGCAATGTGGGCAAAACTGTTGATGGTCAAGCGCAATCGCCTTTCCCGCAACTCGCGCCTGCAACAGGAAGCTTCGCATCCTTGAAGGCGATGAATGATGGAATGGGCGCTGGCACATACAAGGCTGTCTTTATCTACGGCGCAAATCCAGTATTCACAACACCCAGTTTTATGGGATTTAGGGATAACCTCAGAAAAGTGCCTTTCAAGGTGGCTTTTGTCAACGCGATCGACGAAACCGCAGAAGAATGCGATCTCGTGTTGCCCATCTACACTGCAGTCGAGGATTTTGGCTCGCATATCGCCTGGTATCAGCCAGAGGGGGTCGAGATCACCATGCAGCAGCCTCTCATGGAAAAGCTTTATTCGGATACCCGCTCCATGGGCGATATCATGCTCGACCTCGTCAAGCAGCGCCGTGCCGACGAATACAAAAACTGGCCAGATTTCCGCTCCTATCTGAAAACTGCGGTTGTCAACATCAAGCCCGCAGTCAAATACACGGATACTGACGAGCATTTCTGGTACGACACTCTGAGTCGTGGCGTGATTCATGTCGATGCGCCGCAACAGCAGATCGCGGAGAGCTTTTCAACAGAAATGCTTGACCTTCCGACGACGATAAATTCACCCGATCCAAAGTTTCCGTTCTATCTGATTCCATCCGAACGGCATTATTTCAGGGATGGACGTCATGCCAACTGCGGATGGCTGCAGGAATCGCCGGATCCGCTGACCACCGTGGTTTGGGATTCGTGGGCTGAAATTCACCCCAAAACCGCGGAGAGCATGGGTATCAAGGAAGGGGATTATCTCGAGATTTCTTCCCAGAATGGTACGCTGAAGGTAAAAGCCTATCTCTTCCCGGGCATACATCCTGACGCGATTTCGATTCCGCTTGGGCAGGGGCACGAATCGCTCGGGC
This sequence comes from Pseudomonadota bacterium, assembly GCA_021835845.1. Classification (GTDB taxonomy): domain Bacteria; phylum Pseudomonadota; class Gammaproteobacteria; order Burkholderiales; family JABEVD01; genus JABEVD01. The sequence goes on from JAKBJU010000005.1 coordinate 71,306, forward strand.
GTTTTGCCAAGGGAGTCGGGGTGAATCCTTTCAGGATTCTGAATCCGGTTTTCGAGAAGGATACAGGGGAACTCGCCATGTACGGCACGCGGGTTTCGGTGAAGAAAACGGCAGAATCCGAAATTGTTGTCAAGGACGAAGGTCCTGTCAGTACGCAAATGGGGCGCAAACTGGTTGTGACGTTACCTGCTGACGTCGCTCAGCTTTCCAAGGAGATTTAAAAGTGTCGATTACGAATCTTTTGAACAACTGGTCTTTCTACAGGAAAAAGCGTCCTTATCAGGGGCAATACGATCTCAATAGACAGTACAGCGAGTACAAGTGGGCAATGGCCCTGGATCTTGACATCTGCACGGGCTGTAATGCATGCACGACTGCCTGCTATGCAGAAAACAATCTTCCGGTGGTTGGCAAGGAGCGCTTCAAGCATGGACATGTGATGCACTGGATCAGGATTGAGCGCTACTGGGATGAGAAAATGGGCGAGTTTCCTGAGCAAGGCGCATCTTTCCTACCCATGATGTGCCAGCAATGCGAAGAGGCCCCTTGCGAGACTGTTTGTCCTGTCGGTGCAACCAGTCACACCAACGACGGCTTGAATTCCCAGAATTATCATCGGTGTGTCGGTTCCCGGTACTGCTCGGTAAACTGCCCTTACAAGGTCAGATACTTCAATTTCTGGAATTATCCTTCTACTGCTTGGCCGGCACCTCTTCCGGATCAGCTTAACCCCGATGTGACAGTCCGCACCAAGGGAATTATGGAAAAGTGCACGTTCTGTGTCCAGAGACTGAATGAAGCCAAGAGCCGCGCCAGAACGGAATATCGCCTCGTCAGGGACGGAGAAGTCGTGCCTGCTTGCGTCCAGGCTTGCCCGACAAGCGCGATAACCTTTGGCAATATAGTTGACCCGAAGTCGAAAGTTGCAATGATGTGGAAGAATCAGCAGGTCGATCTTTACAAAGACATGCAGGAAAAGGACAACTCGGTTCGTGGATATAGGATATTGGAGGATTTAAGACCGTTCCCGTCAGTGATGTACTTGGAGCGAGTAAGGGATATGGAAGCATAGGATTGATCTCACCTTAACTGCTTGTGTTCCTCTTATAGGTAATGTTTTTACTTCAAGGAATTTTGTAATGGTCAATACATACGAAGAAACAGAAGTCGCCGTAGAGAAGCGATTTGTCCCGAAACCGCTTGACATAAATGCAGATATCGCATGGGCAAAAATCAATAAGGACATACTCCGCAGTTTGGAGCGTCCAAGGCCAATATTCTGGGTGATTTTCATTGCATCGTTTGCCTTGTTCTTGGTTGGTGTCTCTTGCGAAGTTTATCAATATCAAACAGGCATGGGTGTAGCCAATCTGAATAACCCGCAGGTGTGGGGGCTTTATATTGCGACATTCATCTGGTGGATTGGAATGGGGCACTCCGGAACGCTGCTTTCAGCCCTTCTGCATATCATGCATGCAGACTGGCGTAAGCCGATTTACCGATATTCCGAAGCGATGACCACATTCACACTGCTGACTGCTGCGCTCTTCGTCATGGTTCACTTGGGCAGGATTTGGCAGTTCTACTACGTGGTGGCCTACCCGAATGAAAGATGGACATGGCCTAACTTTCAGTCTCCCCTGGTCTGGGACGCAACCGCGATCGGAACCTACCTCACTTCGTCGCTCCTGTTCCTTTACATCGGGATGATTCCGGATCTGGCTATTTGTCGTGACAATGCCATTGGAATCCGCAAGAAGTTGTATACCTTCATGTCGCTTGGCTGGATGGGGACCGATCGGCAATGGGCCAACTTCCGCGTCACTTATTTGACTCTGGCCTGCTTTCTGATGCCCCTTGCTGTTTCCGTGCATTCCATCGTTTCGACCGATTTTGCTGCATCACAGCAACCCGGTTATCACATTACGTCCTTTCCTCCCTACTTCGTCGCAGGGGCTATATATTCAGGGCTGGCTGTGATTATTACTCTCTTCATTGTCCTTCGATATACGTTCCGATTCGAGGAATATATGACCATGCCGATTCTCGAAAAGCTCGCAAAATTAACTTTTGCAGCGGGAATGGTGTGGACTTACCTGAATCTCATCGAATATGCCACGACATGGTATGGCAATGACATGTACGCCAAGCAGGCCTTGATATACCGCGCTACAGGTCCGTTTGCTCCCGAGTGGTGGATGATGAACTTCCTTGGGTCGGTGCTTCCTTTTGCACTCACCTTCAAAAGGGTAAGGGCGAGTATTCCTGTAATGCTTTTCATGTCTATCTTCATCAATTTCGGGATGTGGCTGGAACGCTGGATGATTATTTCCCCGACCTTGGCACACGGAATTTATCCCTGGACCTGGGACGACGATCAATGGCCAAGCTTTGTCCAATGGGGAATTGTTGCCGGCAGCTTTGGCTGGTTCAACATGCTCTTCATGTTGTATTGCAAGATCTTTCCTTCAGTTTCAATGTATGAGGTAAAGGAAATGCTTCATGAGCGTCGATTCTTTAAGAGTACCAACGTAGCAACTGCTCGGGATTCCGCGATTAATCCAGATTTGGCAGTTGAGGGAGGTCTTGCATCATGAGTAAATCGCATATGCTCGCATTGTTTTCCGATTTCGATCAGGCCTCCGAGGCAATTCGGGACCTTAAATCCTCAAATTTTGAGGGATTCAAATTGGATGACGTGACGCTAAAATCGCCGATCGAGCACCCCGAGATTGAGGAGTTGCTTGGAAAGCGTCCAGTTTATGTCAGGATCTTCACCTTCTTTGGCGCTTTGTTCGTGCCGCTTCTGGGTTTCTTGTTTGTGGCTTCGTCGCAAGCAACCTTCCTGTTGCAGCCAAAAGGAGGTAAGCCGGTAATCCCCCTCCCGCCAAATTTTGTTCTGACCTATGAATTTTTTATTCTTGGGGGGGTGTACATGACGGTGCTCGGTTTTTTTATCAGCGCGAAATTGCCGATGAAAAGAAATAAGCTGTACAACGCCCGGGTTTCCGAAGATCAAATCGGCATTCTCATCAAAGCAGAGGACTCTATAATGCCGGCCATAAAGGATCTGTTTACAAGACACAACCCATTGGAAATCATGGGAGGGGATAACTAAATGGTAAAGTTGCGATGGTTCGCAGTGATTGCAACACTTATTCCATCTGTTGCCGTGGCTTGGCCGTGGTCTACCGACATGATGGATCAGATTAGCATCAAACCGCAGCATGGCCCGATGGGTGTTCGGCCTTTCCCGGAACATTCCGTACCCATTCCGAGCACCAAGACTTCGTCGCGGATTGTTGACATGGACGAGGCCGATGCAACCAAGAATCCGGTTGCGGCAACGCCAGAATCGATCCATAACGGGATGAAACTGTTCGAGGTCATTTGTACTCCTTGCCACAATTATTCCGGAAAAGGTGACGGCCCCGTCGGCATGAAGTTGACATTGCAGCCTTTCGACCTGACTTCCGATCGCATTCAGCATGAGGTGACCGAAGGACACATTTTCGGCTACATGACGTTCGGAGGGGCAGTGATGCCTTCCTACGCGAATGATCTGTATCCGAACGAACGCTGGGATATCGTCAATTTCGTACGTCATGGTTTGCTGCAATACTCTCAGAACTGGCTCAAGACACATTACAGTGCTGACAAAGGCCACTATGACTATACGGACAAGGGCGGTAAACAATAAAGGGGTAATGTAATTATGGTTTCTTTTGCCAGCTGGTCTGTTTTGACCGTGGATTTCCTGATTGTTTTTTATTTGGCGTTTGGCGGAATAACGCTTGCCGCCTTATTGCACTTGGTGAATGCCAAGTGGCGTTATGATGTGAGATTCATAACCGTATCGTTCTTCTCCCTCTATCCGCTTGCATTTATCCTGTTGCTGATACTGCTCTGGGGGGGCAAGACTACGTTTCCATGGGTTACCTCGATCGAACCAAAGCCGTTGTGGAATAATCTGACCTTCCTCGCGATTAGGGAAATCGTCGCCTTCATCATCATCGGCATTCTGGGCGCATTTTTTATAAAATATCAGGCGAGGGCGGACAAGGATCCGGACAGCAAGATCATATTTCGTAATGTGGCGCTGCTGATTCCATTTGCCTACGTGCTCTTTGGAACGATGTTCGCCTGGGATTACGAGATGACTCTGACTCCGTACTGGGGAAGTTCCATATATGCGATGTATTTCTTCGTCAGTAATTTCGGCATGTTTCTTGCGTTCACGGTTACGCTGATTTATTTCCTGAATAACTCGGGTGCACTTACGAAGCCGATCGGCGACTATGTATACAACTATCTTGCGCAAATGATGTTGGGATTTACCATTCTCTGGATTTACACCTTCTTCGCCCAATATTTGATCATTTGGTACGGCAATCTGCCTGACGAAACAGGGCGTATTGTCCATATGCAGTATGGAAATTACGGAGGACTCTTCTGGACTTTCTTTGCCATGAAATTCGTGTTTCCGTTCCTGATGCTGGTTTTTCCATTCAACAGGCATTGTATCTATTCGATCCTGGCTGTTGCTGCAAGCATCATGATTGGGACTTGGCTGGAGCGCTATACGTGGATTTCAGGAACCTCCAATTCGGCCCATATGCCCATGACCTCTCTTTTCGACATCGGCGTCACGGCGATCGTTTTCGGAGCGGCATTCACCATTGTCAGAACGACCATGAAGAAATACAAGCTGATCAAGGCCTGATTCCGGAAAGTCTGCGGATCCAACACCCGCCGCCTGCACAAGGTGGCGGGTTTTTTTTCGTCCATCGATCTGATATCATTCGAGCGCTTCAGGTGTCCGGCTTCGTCATGAAGCCGGGTGAAACGGGAAACAGGTGAAATGCCTGTGCTGCCCCCGCAACGGTAAGAGAGCGTGAACCCTCATGCTGCCACTGTGAATCATTTCATGGGAAGGCGATGGTTTTTTCTCGAGCCCGGAGACCGGCCTGGAACATTGCGAGGATGTCGCGGGGATGCGGCAGGCCGGTGCCCATGCCTTTCGGATATGCGCTTTCCTGTCGTTGCTCCCGAGATTTCCATTATTGAATTCCGCATGCGGGGTCGCATGCGGCTCGGAGACCAATATGAAGCGCCTTTTCCTGTTGTACCCTTTGCTGTCCTTGCCAGTCTGGGCTGACGACAATTCACTGTTCGACGGCAGCGAGATCGTCGTCACAGCATCCAGAATGGCCCAGCCTATCGACCAGTCCCTTGAAGACATATCGGTCATCACGCAGCAGGATATCCGCTCATCCGGCGCGACTGACGTGCTCACCCTGCTTCGCAATCTTGCAGGCGTTGAAGTTACGCAAAGTGGCGGCATCGGCAAGCAAAGCAGCATCTTCATGCGGGGCACCAATTCCGATCATGTGCTCGTGCTGCTCGATGGAGTTCGCATCGATGCTGCGACGAGCGGGACGTCCGAAGTCGATCAATTGATGCTCGATCAGATCGATCATATCGAAGTGGTGAGAGGCAATGCCAGCAGCCTTTATGGCTCGTCTGCAATTGGCGGAGTGATCCAGATATTCACCAAGAAGGGGACTGGGAAGCCAAGCTTCAACTTCAGTTCGGGCTATGGGTCCTACAATTCCAGGCAGCTTTCATCCGGGTTCGGAGGCGTGGTTGGAAACAATCAGTTCCAGATCCAGGCATCCAAGTATGCAACAGACGGAATTCCTTCCGTCAATACTGCCCTGGCTCCCCTTGCGAATCCGGCTGCAGATGGCTATTCCAACGTGTCCCTGTCCGCGAATGTGAGTCATCGTTTCAATGAAGACCACAAACTATCCTTTTCGGGCTTTCAAAGCCGCGGCAACAATGCCTACGCCAACTACTCGGCTGCAACACCCTCGGATGCCTACAACAACATCTCATCCATCCAGAAACTGTCCCTGATAGAGGAGGACAGCATCACTCCCGACTGGAACAGCCGGTTGATGCTTGCCGATGGCAAGGACAATGAGCGGGATTTCCTGAACGGAGCACAGATCGATCTGTATCAGACCGACAACCAGCAGGCTTCCTGGCAGAATACGGTCACGCTCAATCCGGAGGGCAAGCTCCTGATGGGTGCGGAAAAACTCGATCAGCTGGTCTCATCCACCACGCTCTTCACGCAAACGAGGCGCAATGTGGACAGTCTTTTTGCCGGCTACGACGGAAACTATGGGGCAAATCTGATTCAAGCAAATCTCAGGCAGGATGATTATTCCGACTTCGGCGCAGCCAATACCTGGCTCCTGGGCTATGGATACCGCTTCACCAGCGCATGGCGCGCCACGGCCAGTTATTCGACTGCATTCAAGGCACCCACGTTCAGTGACCTCTATTATCCGCTGTACTACGGATACCAGGGAAACCCGAATCTGCAGCCCGAGCGCTCGCGCAACGCGGAAGCGGGGCTCCATTATGACAAGGGCAGCCAGAAGGTCGATCTCATCTATTTCAGCAACAATATCAACAACCTGATTACCATCAATGCTGCCGGCACCACCACGGTGAACATCAACCAGGCCAAGATAGACGGCGAAGAGCTGAGCTATGATGGAAAGTTCGGCGACACGGGGCTGACTGCCTCGCTGACAGCCCAGAATCCGAGAGATGCTCTGACAGGCCAGACCTTGCCGCTCAGAGCCAAGTTCTACTCGACTCTGGGCATGACGCAGCAATACGGAAAATTGCAGCTGGGCGGGCAGTGGCAACACGGCGGTTCTCGCGATGCCATGAACTATGTGGCTTATGTGCCAGTCACGCTGCAAAGCTACAATCTGGTCAACCTGACTGCCAACTATGCCTGGACAAAGCACTGGAACGTCAATGCGCGCATCAGCAACCTGTTCAATCAGAATTACATGCTGGTCTATCCGTATAATACCTATGGCAGAACGGTCTTTGCGAGCGTGAATTACCAGCCCTGAAGCCATGATTCGCTTTTTCCTCATTCTGTGCTGCATCCTTGCGCCGGCCTCAGTGCAAGGGGGCATCCTGGTGAAGGACGACCAGGGACTTGTGGTTTCTTTGGATAGGCCTGCCAGGCGCATAGTCAGTCTTGCGCCCAGCATCACCGAACTGCTTTATGCTGCAGGGGCTGGAAAAAGGCTGGTCGGGGTGGTCGACTACAGCGATTACCCCGAAGCGGCTTTGACGATCGCCAGGGTAGGCGGGGCCGGGGCGCTCGACATCGAGAGGATCGCATCTCTTCGGCCGGATCTCGTGGTGGCCTGGAAAAGCGGCAATTCGCCGGGGCAGATAGCGCAGCTTGAAAAGCTAGGCATCCCGATTTATTATGCCGAGCCCAGGCATCTTTCGGACATTCCCCTGGATGTCGAAAGGCTCGGGATCCTGGCTGGCAGCGCAGAAGCTGCAACGCTTTCGGCAGCCTCATTCAGGAAGCAAATGGAGAGCTTGCGCAGTCGCTACTCCGGAAAAAAGCCAGTTTCGGTTTTCTACGAAATATGGCCGGCTCCGCTGATGACGGTCAATCACGAACATATCATTTCCGACGTGATGCGACTTTGCAGCGCAAGAAACGTTTTCGGGAAATTGCCCGTTCTGACCCCCACGCTGGATTTCGAATCGATATTGCAGGCGGATCCGGAAGCCATCATTGCAAGCGGGGAGGGGAGAAAACCGCCACCCTGGCTCCTGGACTGGAAAAAATGGAACATCGCCGCATCCAGGAAGGGCAACCTCTTTTTCGTCCCAGCCGATCTCATCAGCAGGCCCGGGCCACGGATTTTGCAGGGTGCGCGGCTTTTCTGCAGCCAGGTTGACGAAGCGCGCAACAAGTAGCCGGATTGTGGGACACCCCCTTTTTCGGCTATCATATCGCGATTGAATTCATCCTCAAGTTTCATGACCAAATACATATTCGTGACCGGCGGCGTCGTCTCATCCCTGGGCAAGGGCATCGCGGCAGCTTCCCTTGCCGCGCTCCTCGAATCGCGCGGCATCAACGTCACGATGCTCAAGCTCGATCCCTACATCAACGTCGACCCGGGAACGATGAGCCCCTTCCAGCATGGTGAGGTTTTCGTCACAGAAGATGGGGCTGAAACAGATCTGGACCTCGGCCATTACGAGCGCTTCGTCAACGTCAAGATGAGCAAGCGCAACAATTTCACAACCGGGCAGATCTACGAAAGCGTGATCAAGAAGGAGCGCAGGGGGGATTACCTCGGCGGAACAGTACAGGTCATTCCCCACATCACCGACGAAATCAGGCGCTTCATCGAGATCGGGGCTGCCGATGCCACTGTCGCGATTGTCGAGATCGGTGGGACGGTAGGGGATATCGAATCGCTGCCCTTTCTCGAAACGATCAGGCAGATGGGGATAGGCAGCGGTCGCCACAATACCTGCTTCATCCACCTTACGCTGGTTCCCTATATCCCTTCAGCCGGCGAGATCAAGACCAAGCCGACGCAGCATTCCGTGAAGGAGTTGCGCTCCATCGGAATCCAGCCCGATGTCCTGTTGTGCCGTGCAGACAGGTCGTTGCCTGATGACGAAAGAAGGAAGATCGCGCTCTTCACCAACGTCGAAGAGGAAGCGGTGATATCCGCGGTAGATTCGGACAGCATCTACAAGATCCCCGCGCTTCTCCACGAGCAGCATCTCGACGACATCGTCTGCAAGGCCCTGGACATCGATGCGCCACCTGCCGATCTCTCAGTCTGGAACAGGATTGTCTACTCCCTGCAGCATCCGGAAAGCGAGGTCGATATCGCCATAGTGGGCAAATACGTCGATCTCACGGAATCCTACAAGTCGCTTTCGGAAGCACTGATTCACGCCGGCATCCATACATTATGCAAGATCCGGATTCATTACATCGATTCCGAAAACATCGAAGCGCAGGGTACGGATTGCCTCGCAGGCATGGATGCGATCCTGGTCCCGGGCGGTTTCGGAAAACGCGGCATCGAGGGCAAGATCAGGGCGATACGCCATGCCAGGGAAAATGCCATCCCTTATCTCGGCATCTGCCTCGGCATGCAGCTGGCGGTGATCGAGTTTGCACGCCACAAGGCCGGCCTTGCAGGCGCGAACAGCACCGAATTCGACACCGATACCGCGTTCCCGGTGATCGCGTTGATCTCGGAATGGATGAATGCCGATGGCAGGATCGAAACGCGGAATATCCATTCCGATCTGGGTGGCACCATGCGCCTGGGCGGACAGGAATGCCGTCTCGGCGAGGACACGCTTGCCCGCAAAATATACGGGTCGGAACGCATCGTTGAGCGGCATCGCCACCGCTACGAAGTCAACAACCAGTATCTGCCGCAACTCGAAATGGCGGGACTCAGGGTGAGCGGAAAATCGAGCAGCCACGATCTGTGCGAAATGATCGAACTGCCCGATCATCCCTGGTTCGTGGGTTGCCAATTCCATCCAGAATTCACTTCCTCTCCGCGCAGCGGTCATCCCCTTTTCGAGTCCTTCGTCAGGGCGGCGATCGCTTCCAGGGGAAATTCATGAAGCTTTGCGGCTTCGATGCCGGCCTTCACCATTCCCTGTTCTTGATCGCAGGCCCTTGCGTGATCGAATCGAGGCAACTTGCCATCGATACCGCAGGTGCCCTGAAAGAATTGTGCGAGTCGCTTGCCATCCCCTTCATCTACAAATCGTCCTATGACAAGGCCAACAGGAGCTCAGGAAAATCCTTCAGGGGAATGGGCATCGACGATGGGCTGAAGATACTGGAAGAAGTCAGGAGCAGCATCGGCGTTCCGGTTTTGACCGATGTCCATGCCATGGAAGAAATCGACGCCGCAGCTTCCGTCGTGGACGTGCTGCAGACGCCTGCCTTCCTCTGCCGTCAAACCGATTTCATTCAGGCCGTGGCCGCATCGGGAAAGCCTGTCAACATCAAGAAGGGACAGTTTCTTGCGCCCTGGGACATGAAGCAAGTTGTCGAAAAGGCGAAACTTGCGAGCAATCAGGACAACATCCTGGTTTGCGAAAGAGGCGTCTCCTTCGGATACAACAACCTGGTATCCGATATGCGTTCCCTCATGGTGATGCGCGAGACTGGCTGCCCCGTCGTGTATGACGCAACTCATTCCGTCCAGCTCCCGGGAGGGCAGGGCGACCGGAGCGGAGGGCAACGTGAATTCGTCCCCGTTCTGGCAAGAGCCGCGGTTGCGGCAGGGATTGCCGGCATTTTCATGGAGACCCACCCCAATCCCGAAAAAGCGCTCTCCGACGGCCCCAATGCATGGCCGCTGGCAGGCATGAAAGCGCTGCTGCAGAATTTGAAGGAATTGGACGCCCTGATCAAAAGCCAGGGTTTCATCGAACATCAGCAACTGAGCCAATAACACAGAAAGGTTGTCAAAGCATGAGTGCCATTATCGATATCATCGCCCGCGAGATTCTGGATTCGCGAGGCAATCCAACAGTGGAAGCCGACGTGCTGCTCGAATCCGGCGTTCTGGGGCGGGCTTCCGTTCCTTCGGGCGCTTCAACGGGCACCAAGGAAGCGGTCGAACTCAGAGACGATGATGCTTCGCGTTTCATGGGCCGCGGCGTGCTCAAGGCTGTTGAGAACGTCAACACCGAAATCTCGGAGGCGATCATCGGGCTGGATGCTGCCGAGCAGGCCTTCATCGACAAGACGCTGATTGACCTCGACGGCACCGACAACAAATCGAGGCTCGGGGCGAATGCGATTCTTGCTGTATCCATGGCTGTCGCCAAGGCAGCTGCGGAGGAATCCGGGCTTCCGCTTTACCGTTATCTGGGCGGCGCAGGTTCGATGACCATGCCCGTTCCCATGATGAATGTCATCAACGGCGGTGCGCACGCCAACAACAGCATCGACATGCAGGAATTCATGATCATTCCGGTAGGTGCGCAAAGTTTCAGGGAAGCGCTGAGGTGCGGCGCTGAAGTTTTCCATTCCCTCAAGAAACTGATCGACGCCAAAGGCATGCCAACCACGGTTGGAGACGAGGGTGGATTCGCTCCAAGCCTGGAGAGCAACGAGGCGGCGCTGCAACTCATCGTGAAGGCGATCGAAAGTGCAGGTTATCTGACGGGGTCCGACGTGGCGATAGGGATCGACTGCGCAAGTTCAGAATTCTTCAGGAATGGGAAATACGAACTGGCTTCGGAAGGACTGAGCCTGAGCGCAGAGGAGTTCTGTGACTATCTTGCAACCTGGGTCGACAAGTATCCCATCATCAGCATCGAGGATGGGATGGCCGAGACCGACTGGGAAGGCTGGAAGCTCCTTTCGAAAAGGCTCTCCGCCTCCGTTCAGCTGGTTGGAGACGATATTTTCGTCACGAACACAAAAATCCTGAAGGAAGGAATCCGCCAGGGAATCGCCAATTCAGTTCTGATCAAAATCAACCAGATCGGAACGCTGTCCGAAACCTTCGCTGCGATCGAGCTTGCCAAGCGCTCGGGTTACACTTCGGTGGTTTCCCACCGAAGCGGCGAGACCGAAGACACGACGATTGCCGACATTGCGGTTGCGACCAATGCCATGCAGATCAAGACGGGCTCCCTGAGCCGCTCGGACCGCCTGGCAAAATACAATCAGCTGCTCCGCATAGAAGAGGACTTGGGCGACATGGCAGTTTATGCAGGGCGCGAGGCATTTTTCCAATTGCGCTAGATGCGAATCCTGCTCCTGATTCTGCTCTCCCTGATCGCCCTGGTACAATATTCGCTTTGGCTGGGCAAGGGAGGGTGGCTTCAGGTGCGGGATCTGGACAGGCAGATCAGGGCGCAGCAGCAAGCCAACCAGAAAATGCAGGAAAGAAACGCAGCGATCGATGCTGACGTGAAGGATCTCAAGCAGGGTTATGCCGCGATCGAAGAGCGCGCAAGGAGCAAGCTGGGCATGGTCAAGGACGACGAGATCTTTTTCCAGGTGATCAAGTCTTCTCCCCAACAGAAGGAAAAATGATACCGATTTCCCTCCGGCCTTCGATCAGCCTCGCAGCCATCCTCGCGACAGCCCATCTTGGCGCGATTTCCCTGATTCTCGTGCTCCCAATTTCAGCCAGACTTCCCCTCGTCATGCTTCTCGCGTTCAGCATGGCTTATTCGATCCTGCGTTATGCCTTCATCAGGCTCCCCGACTCCATCGTTTCCCTGAAGCTTGAAGAAAAATCCTGCATGTTTTCCATGCGCGGCGGCAGCGAAAAGAGCTGCGTCTTTCATGGAAGCAGCTACGTTTCCCCTTATCTGACCGTCCTGAACCTGAAGGAGGAGGGGAAGCGACTGATGAAATCAGTAGTCATTCTGCCTGATGCCATCGACAGGGAGGAGTTCAGGCAACTTCGCGTCTGGTTGCGCTGGAAAGTTTGAATCACTTCGTCTTCCAGCTTCCATCAGCCTGCCTACAGGCTGTGCCGTAAATGGTTTCCTGCTTGCCGCCGATGATGGCTTTCGTCGTGAAATCCCGGCAGGGACCTGCCCCCGTCTCATAGGTTTTTGTCGGCGTCACGGTATAGGTGTTTCCCGTGTCCGGATTTCGCCAGCTCGTGGCTCTTCCTGTCGGGTTGCTTTCCATGGCTTGTACCGTCTTCAGCCGGTCCGTCTCGTCCATGGATCTTCCTATCGCGCTGCCGAGATAAGCGCCCGCCAACGCCCCGGCTATGATGGCGACATCCCGTCCGGTGCCCTTGCCCACCTGTGACCCCAGAACGCCCCCGAGCACCCCTCCGGTGACGGTGCCGATGTCCTGCTTGGAAGGCTGGTTGCTGCAGGATGCGAGAGATACGACCAGAATTGAAGCGGCGAGCTTATTCATCAGTTTCATTGCTGAATCTCCATGCTGTTTGACCCATTGTAGTAAACAGGATGGATTTTGCCATTCGACTTCAGTTTAGCGTGATTTCGCCTTCGATGTCTTCGGCTGCGTCGATGACAATGGAATGCAGGGTAACGTCAAACCACTTCCAGAAAAGTTTGAGTGTCCTGTCTGCCGGCCAGGTGTTCTCTTCCTCCGACCATTCGGAAAGCTCGGCTTCGAAGATATTGCCGTAGATATGATCTATCGCGGCGAGCGCATCCTCGATCTCGTCGAAATCAGGAATGAGGTAGACCGTGGAATCCGTCCTCAACTGCTCCAGGGTGATGTCGATTTCCGAGCCGGGCAGAGCCTTGATCCATTCCAGGAAAGGCTCCCGGGGCTTGACGATGGCGACGCTACGATCAACGGCATACATGGCTTGAACCTCCCCCTGTGACTGGCTGATTCATTGTATATCATCCATGATGACAGCATGAAGAAAGACGCCCCTCCCGGAGTCGTGGAGGAGCGCTTCATTCTGACAAACTTGCCTGGGTCTTCAACCCGGATCAGTAGCGCGAGTCGCTTGGCTTGCCGCCTTTGGGCCAATCATGGACCTTGGCCGGGAAATCGCGCCTTGGCATGTGGCTGAAATACTCGCCGACGTCCACCGCCTGCTGATCCGTCAGGCCGCCCTGGCCGATTGGAAAGGAAAAGGTGTTCGAGAGCGGCATGACATTCTTGGCAAATGCGGCTGCCGTGTAGGTCTTGGCAATCCCTGCGCCGATATTGTACGAGTCGTTGCCCCACAGCGGCGGGAACAGATAGCTGCCATCGGCGCGCTTGATGCCTTCGCCCTGTTTTCCGTGGCAAACGGCGCAGGAATGATTATAGACTTCCTTGCCATTCGCCGCGTTCGGCACGATGCTTTTGCTGATCTTGCCGACGCCGCGCCCGGGGATCTTCTGCTTCATCTGATAGCCATTTCGCATCCAGTCCATGTAGGCGATCATGGCGTTCATTTCACTGGAGTTCTTGTCCAGCGGGTTGCCTGCCATCGAACGCAGCATGCAGCCATTGACGCGGTCCTTGAAGTCGATGATGCGTCCGGCACGGGGATTGTAGCTGGGAAACTGGGCCGCCACGCCGACATAAGGAGACGCAAGCGCGACTGTCCCGCCATTGATGTGGCAACTGTCGCAGTTCAGCCCATCGCCCACATAGTTCGGCAACAATCGCTTGGTGTCGCGCATCAGGCGCATGCCGTAGATCAGCTGGCTTGCATTGGCGCTTTTCAGCATGTCTGCATAGCGCGGCGGATTGAATTTCGGCGGCTCGGCCTTCTTCATTTCCAGCGCCTTCCTCATCTTGTGAATCTGCTCGGCAGTCACCGGGCTGCCCTTGTTGCCCCAATGGGTCCGGACAAAAGTCGCGATTTCCGCGACTTCCTGGTCATTCAGCACGGAATAGGAGGGCATAGCAAAGGCGTGCGGGGAGGAGGCGGTCAGAGGTGATGCAGAGCCAGTCAGCATGACGTGGATGAGGGATGCGGGATCCTTGGCCTGAATAGAGGTATTGCCGGCGAGCGGCGGGAAAAAGCGTGTCGCACCCTTGCCGTCCATCTGATGGCAAGTTGCGCAGAATTGCACGTAACCGAGGCCGCCGCGGGTTGCATAGATCTCCTTGTTGGTTTGAGCGACATCCATCGACACGGCGTCCCGTCCCGGCACCTCATTCGGATTGGGAGAAAGCGAGTGGATGTACTCGCCGATCGCTGCGAGGTCCCCTTGGGTGAAATGCTGCGAGCTGAAATGGACCACTTCGGCCATGCCGCCGTAGGCTGTTCCGCGGCCATTTTCACCCGTCTTCAGGAACTGGGCGATTTCAGGACCGGTCCAGATACTGCGCAGATTGACGGCACGCCAGTGCTCGACGTCCGCCCCGGCCAGAAACTCCTTGCCGTCGCTGCCCGAATCGCTCATGGCCTTTTCCTGGAAACCGATGCCGCGCGGGGTATGACAGGAGCCGCAGTGACCGAGCCCCTCTACAATATATGCGCCACGATTCCATTGCGGGGTGTGCGAGGCATCATAACGGAAGGGCTGGTTATCCAGGAACACCATGTTCCAGCCTGCGAGCCCCAGGCGGATGTTGAAGGGAAACTTCATGTCATTGGGCTTGTTGGGCTGAGCAACCGGCTCGACGCCTTGCATGAGGTAGGCGTAAAGGGCTCTCATGTCGTTCTGGGCTATTTTGGCGAATGAAGGATAAGGCATGGCGGGATAAAGATTGTGGCCATCCTGTGCAACGCCGCGGCGCATCGCGCGATCGAAATCCTCAAAAGTATAGGTGCCGATGCCATCTGTTTTGTCGGGCGTGATATTGGTGGAATGGATGACGCCGAACGGCGTTCTCATTTCCAGGCCCCCCGCCAGCGGCTTGCCGCCAGGCGCGGTATGGCAGGCGACGCAGTCGCCCAGATGAGCCAGATATTCGCCCTGCTTGACCAGATCATTGGGCGAAGGCGCTGCAGCCAGCGTGGAGCTTGCAACCATTGTTGCCAATGCGGCACCCAAAAATTTCAGCGAGGCTGTTCCCAACTTCATGTATTCACTCCATCTTGTTTCGACCCAACAGGCCTCAAATTATGCAAAAAGAGCTCGGATTCGAGCCATTTCAATGGGACGGGATACCGAGATTCGATCCCGAGAGATATCGTTCAACCGAACATGCCCGGCCGCTCTGGTCGAGAGCGGCCGAAGCTTCATTACGGGCGATACGGCTTGAAGCCGTATTGTTCGAAAATCGCCAGCGCCTTGGAGGATTTCAGGAATTCCACCCAGGCTTTTGCCGCTTCAGGATTGGGCGCATCCTTGAGCACCCCTGCCGCATAGATTGCGGTCGAATTATGCTCGGGCGCAATCTTCACGAACGAGATGGGGTTCCCAGCATGCTTTTCCTGGAAAACGGCTTCCGAGCCCCATGTCACGCCGGCAACTGCTTTTCCTTGCATCAGGAACATCGGACTCTGGCGGTGATGGATGTGGGTAAGGATGGTTTCTCCGTTCTTCACTTTCGTTTCATAAACGGCTTTCACCAGATCGTCTCCACCAGCCTTCTTCAGGGCAGCCTTGATTTGCCGCGCGATGCCTTCGAAAGCGGGATTGGGCATGACCAGCCTGACGCCGGGTTTGCCGAGATCCTTCAGCGAGGTAATGTGGCCTGGATTGCCCTTCGGTACCATGATGGCGAGATCATTGGTCGCATAAGGCTCGACCGCTTTCACATAGCCCTTCTCAACCATCTGCTTGACGCGCTTCATGCCTGCGGCATAAACATCCGCCTTCACCGTCCAGGTCATGTTGCCGACCGTGATGGTGCCGCCTTTTTCAATCTGGGTGGCAAGCAAACCGGGGGGGATGGTTTCGTAGTAAATCTTGCCCTTGTATTCAGGATGTTCCTTTTCGAATTCGGCCACCAGCGGCGCCATGGCGAAATAATAGTTTCCGCCGACGAAAACTGACAGCTTCGCATCCATGGGATTGCCGTGAAAATCCGGCAGGTTGTCGACTTCCGGGACGGTGAATTCCAGACCTCTTTCAGTGACCGGGTTGTTTCTTCCTTCGCTCCATGGCGGGTAAACATCCGAGACGGCCTGCGCCGTCGCCAGGAGGCATCCCAATCCCATGAGCGATGAAATCAGCCTTTTGTTCATGTGGTTATCCCTCACTTTGCATACTGGAAGCCATGCACGCCGAGTTCCGGCAAGGTGGCCACGATGCCTGGAGTGAGAATCACGCCCGGGATCAGGTGGTTGGTGAATTCGGCAACCATTTGCGGCACACTGAGTTTGTCAGGGTTGACACCCTTCTTGTTCAGCATGTGCGAAATCTCGAAAATCGCATTGTGGCAGGCCAGAAAGACCGCACCCCTTGCCTGGAGGGAGGCTATGGAATTATCCGCAGGTGAAAATACGCCTTCCTCGTCCTCGAAGTTTTTCGGGTCGGCGTGCGCTGCCGCAGGCACTTTCAGGAAGGTGTTTTCCTTGAATTTGTCCCCGGTCAGCTTGGAAAGCTGGTACTTGTCCCAGAGATATTGATCGTAGAGCGCCAGATGAGCGGGGCCATGGGTCGCCGAAACGCACAGGAAGTCGGGATGCTTGAATGACCATATCTGGGCATTCATTGAATTTCTCATGAGATTGAGCCAGGGGCCCGAGATGTCCGTATTGTCCCAAACCTGCTTGACCTTGCCCTTGTACTTCATGAGGATGGTCAGGGCTTCATGATCCCATTCTTCTTCCTTGGTCAGGATCATGGGCACTTCCTTGAAGTCGCGGCGGCGAGGCGCCTTTGCGAGAGCCTTCGTCAGTTCCTTCAGCGTCTTCGCGCCATCCGGTTCCAAAGAAGAAAGAGGGGCTTCCGCTGCCTGGGCAATGCCGCTTCCCAAAGCTACACCTGCGAGGCCGGTTTTTGCCACGATGCCCAACATATCTCGACGCGCCATATCCATGATCGGTATTCTCCTTTGTTGTGATGGTCAATCCGGGCCGCGCTGGTTCGCAACAGGCCCTGTGCCCGCCCTGGGCATTGAATCATTCCCATTTGAGGGTGTCCCAGAATTATACAGGATGAGTATAGATGCATTACAAATTACGCGGGTATAATCGACCGGCAAAATAGATCGAAGGAATACAGCATGCGTATCACGTTACGCCAGTTGCAGATTTTCGTCGCCGTCGCGCGCACCTCGAGCACAACCGAGGCGGGAAAGAGCCTGCCCCTTTCACAGTCTGCAACCAGCGCGGCCATCAACGACATAGAAAGCCTGCTCAACACCCAGTTGTTCGATCGAGTCGGAAAGCGCCTCGTGCTCAATGACAACGGACGACTGCTCCTGCCCAATGCGCTTGCCCTGATCGAGGGGGCAATCGATCTCGAACAGCAGTTTTCGACTGCCCGGACCGGGATGGTTTCGCAACTTCGTTTGGGGGCGAGCACGACCATTGGCAACTACATCCTGCCCGGCCTGCTTGCCGGCTGCCGCAGGGAGCAATTCGGAGAATGCGAAGCGGCGCCTAGCATGCGAGTGGACATTGCCAATAGTTCAAAAATCGCCGAAGCAGTCGCGAATTACGAGATAGATGCCGGCTTTATAGAAGGACACTGCCATGTGCCGAATCTTGAAGTCATTCCCTGGATTCAGGATGAGCTGCTGATCGTCGCCTCCCCGACCCATGCCATAGCCAGGAAGGGCAAGGTTGATTTCGATACGCTTCAGCAGGTGCAATGGCTGATGCGAGAATCCGGGTCGGGCACGCGCGAGACCGTGGAATACGAATTGCTGAGGCATCTGAGCCATCTGAACATCGGAATGGAATTCGGCGGAGCGGAAGCGATCAAGCGTGCAACCTCGGAGGGCCTCGGAATAAGCTGCCTGTCGCGATGGGCCGTTGCGGATTATCTGGAAACCGGGCAATTGATCATCCTGGAAACCGAATTGCCCAAGCTGACCCGGAAATTCCACATCATCCTGCACAAGCAAAAATATCTTTCTGACAATCTCAAGCATTTTCTGAACCATTGTGCTGGAAGCGAGATATTCACGTCGTCGCTCATGCCAAGCGAAGCAATCTGCTTGTCGCCGGCATGACCCGCACGAGCCCCGATGCAAAAATATAAACAATATCAATGCAGTATTGGTTAATATGGGCTTCCGTACCGTTTTTGATACGAAACTCAATGTGGCGCAGATCAACTGGAGGCTGAGCCTCTTTCCAGAGACCAGCGAGTATCGTCGACTAGCCATTGCAGTAGCGCATCGAAAGGCATCGGGTGCCCGATATAAAAACCCTGCCCCTGATCGCACTGATTCTCGACCAGAAATGAGAGCTGCTCTTCGGTTTCTATGCCTTCCGCAATGACGGGGATCTTCAGGTTATGCCCCATGGCAATGATCGCGGTGATCAAGGCCGCATTCCCCGCGTCCCCAGTCACATCCCGGACGAAGGACTGGTCGATCTTGAGCTGGCTTATCGGGTAGCGTTTCAGGTAACTCAGGCTTGAATACCCGGTTCCGAAATCGTCGATGGCGATTCCCACCCCAAGCACATGCAGCGCCTCCAGAGCGGTGGCGACATCGCTTCTTTCATCCATCAGCACGCTTTCGGTGATCTCCAACTCCAGCTGAGCACTTTCCAGGCTAGCCTGCCCGAGAGCATTTCTAACCAGCATGACCAGATTGCCGTTCATGAATTGCCGCGGCGATATATTGACTGCGACCTTGAGCGCTACGCCCAGCAGCTTTTCCATCCTTTTTGCATCACGACAGGCCGCCTCCAGCACCCATTGGCCGATCCGCAAGATGAGCCCTGTTTCTTCAGCCAGGGGAATGAAAGTGGAAGGCGGCACATGCTGATCGCTCCCGTTGTGCATGCGCAGCAAAGCCTCGACGCCCAGTACGGTCTTCGACTTCAAATCCACTTTCGGCTGATAGAACAAGGAAAAGCCGTCGCTTTCAATGGCAAGATGAAGCTCCCTTTCAATGCTCAACCGGTTCGCCGCCCCCCTGTCCATTTCCCGCGAATACATCTTGTATCCGTTGCGCCCATGCTCCTTGACCCAGTACATCGCCACATCGGCACATCGCAGAAGCTCGTTCATGTCGTGGCCGTCGCGGGGACAAATGCTGAATCCGATGCTCGACGTAATGTGTACTTCCTGAATGCCCACATTGATCGGCTGCATCAATGCCTTGTGGATGCGCCCGGCGACGAGCGACACTCCAGTCGCGTCGGTTTCGCTCAGAAGCAGGACGAATTCGTCTCCTCCCATCCTGGCAAGCGTGTCGGTTGGCCGCAGGCAAGAAGAAACACGTTCCACGAACTCCTTGAGCAGCCTGTCTCCGATGTGATGACCCATCGAGTCGTTGATATGCTTGAAACGGTCGATGTCCATCATGCCCAATGCAAACGGGATATTGCTTCTGTGCTGCTGCTCGATCGCCACCATTATCCTGTCATCAAGCAGGGCACGATTGGGCAGTCCGGTCAGTACATCGTGCAGGGCAATGTGCCTGATGTATTCCTTGGCCCGCATTTCCTCGGAAATGTCGTAGGCAATGCCGATGAACCCCTGGATTACATCGTTCTCATCGCGCAATGCGCTCACCGAAAGATGCACGGGAAAGCGTGACCCGTCCTTGCGAATGTAGGTCCATTCATGTTCTTCCTGGAAAGTTTTCCTGGCCTTTGCGACGAACACCTCGAAATCCGGCGGCACCGCACAGCCGAGCTCCTGGCTCAATGCCGCAGCGCGCTCCCTGATTTCATCGGCATCGTGAAATAGCAGCGGATTGGCTTTGCCGACCACCTCATTCGCGTCATACCAGAGCATGCGCTCTGCAGCCTTGTTGAAAGTGAGTATGGTGCCGTCGATGTCGGTGGAAATGATCGAGTAGGCTGCATTTTCAACGATCGCGGTGCGCAGGCGGTTCGAGTATTCGAGCTGCTGGAACAGGCGTTTTTCCTGCGTGATGTTCCTGAAGGTGACGGCAATACCACCGGGCATGGCCACCGCCTGGCGCTGATACCATTGGGTTGCGCCATCGCTGGCCAGGGAAAATTCGTTGGTCAGCGGATTTCCCGTGAGAACCACTTTCCTGTATTGATCGAAAATGTCCCGCTGTTCCGGAAAGAGTTCCAGCAACGAATGTCCAACCAGGCCATCGGCTGGCAGTCTGGCCATTTCTGCCGCATGAGAATTGGCGTAGATGTAGCGGAAATCGACAATATCTCCGCCCTCGCTTTTCATGCTCTCACCAATCACGAACCCATCCGGGCTGCTTTCCCTTGCCGCCTCGAAGCGGGCTCTCGCAATTCTTTCAGAAGCATGGGCATTTGCTAGATCCTGGGTCAGCGGGCTGACCCGAAGACGGGTGATCCATAGTCCCAGGGCGACCAGAATGGCGATCAAGGGAAGCGCAATCAAGAGTTCCCGTTTGACCGGGGCGTAAACTTCTGCGACATCCATTTTCAGAACCAGACCCAGCCCTGTATTACCCACGGGGCCGTAGGCTGACAGGACATTTCGTCCCCGGTAATCGATCGACGAGAAAATGCCGCTTTCGCCGGCGAGTGCATGCATCATCGGCAGCGGTTTCCCATTGAAAGTGTCCGGAATCACATACATGGAAACCTGTTCACGCTGCGGAAAGCATAGCAGTCTGCTCCGATCGAGGCGACTGCACATCGGCATGGTGCCGGTATTTCCCCAGCGGCTGGATTCGTCGAAAATCCTGTTCACATCGCGAAGTTCCTGTTCGAACACCATGAAACCTTCCGGGACGCCGCGAATCGCTTGTTTTACGGGGATCAGTACGCGCAGGTAGTAGCCATTATCCCAGGCGAGATAAACTTCTCCTTTCCGGTTAAGACGGGAGAAGGCGGTTTTATCCGAAACAAGACGCCCCACAACAACTCTGCTCCGGGTGCCATCCTCCAGGCCGATTCCGGAGAACCCGTATGCAAGCAAGCTGGAAATCGGGATATCCCGCGCCATGGTCGATTTGGCTTTGCCAAACCAGAGAGATACCAAGGATTTGAGTTCGGGGTCCTGACTCGCTACTGTCGTGCGCTCTATGCGGTCGTCGAGCGCGGCTTCGATCTGCGAGCGTCTCGCACTCAAGCTTTGCTGCATATCCAGTGTCGCCTGATTCAGCATGGCTTTCTCTAGAAACCAGATCCCGGTCAGGCCGACGGCGACAGAGGTGAGGATGACCACGAAGACCGTGGTGTGGTAAATCTGCCTGGCTCTTTGTTCAGCTGCTATAGCGAAGGCGCTTTCTTCGCAGCGAATCGCAAGACACAGCAGGCCGGCACCTAGCAGGGTCATGCCGACGGCGGTGGGCAGGGACATCCATATCAGTCCCGTCTCGATATACAGCGTTTCGAAAAGATACTGCAGCTTGAGCCAGTATCCGAAGATAACGGTCAGTCCCATGGCGAGCAGCAGGGCAGCCATTGTGCCGGCAAGCATACGCATCTTCCGGTCAGCAGCCCGCCAAACGGACAGCATCCCGATTCCGAATCCCAAGAATCCCGTCACCGTCTGCGGCGACATGTGGCCGACGCTCTGGAACTGCGCTCCCCAAACCAGCGCCAGAAAATCGATGCCGGCGAATTGCCGATGGGCAGCAATTTCAAGTCCCATTGCCCCGGCAAGCAGCATAGTCAGCCAGACAAGCATGCGCGCTGCTAAGGATTCCCGGCTTCCGAGCAGAGACAGCCCGCTCAAGACGAAACAGAGTGCCGTGCCAGGCACCATGGGAATCCAGTCGGGGTCGATGCGCGTCAGCAGGGGAATGCCGAATGCCCAACCAGCGAGAACCGTGCTGCCGATCAGAAAGGTGAATATGCCGGCAAGGAAAACGATTTTATGGCGATCAGTTCGCTGGAAGGCTGGCATAACAGGCTTTATCGTGCGCTATTACCCCAACAGTAGTCCAATCGCCCTGATTTGCCAGATGAAGGTGATTCGAGAATGGCTGGCAAGTCCAGCGCGGCGTTGTTCTTCCCGGCCGAAGCTCAGGTGCCGTATATTGTCGTCCTGTTTCTTCCCCGGGTTTTCGAGGCGTACAGCGCCTTGTCGGCTTGATTGAGCAATTGGTTGATGTCTCCATTCACGGTGAGACTGGCAACGCCGATGGAAACGGTGACAGCGCCTATGGATTCCTGCGAATCGATGCGGCGGATCTTTCCGATTTCTATACTCTTCCTGATATGCTCGGCAACTGCATATGCGCCGGCAGCTGGCGTCTCGGGTAGCAGTACGGCGAATTCCTCCCCGCCCAGCCTTGCCACGGAATCCTGCCCCTTGACCTTGGATTTCAGCATTTCCGCCACAGCCCTGATCACCTTGTCGCCAACCAGATGCCCATAGGTGTCGTTGATTTTTTTGAAATGGTCGATATCAATCATCAGGAGACATATTTCTTTGCCCGAAGAAGCGCTTTCGTCCAGAATCCGCGAAGTGGCCTTTTCAAATCCGCGGCGGTTGAGAATTCCGGTCAAGGGGTCGATCATGGCTTCTCCCTTGGCAGACTCAAGCTCCCGATGAAGTTCTTCGACTTCCTGCTTGCTGTGCTCCAGCTGGTTCTGCAGGTTCAGCACGCTGCCGCGCATGTGTTCGGTATCCTCGACCATCTCTCCGATCAGTTTCCCCAGGGCGGATTCGTCGAGGTTCTGCTTGAGCTTTTCCCCATAGGATTGAAGATTGTCCCCGAACCCCATGGCGCGCCTGTCTGTTTCTTCGGTGAATCCCGCAAGCTTGCCCAGGATTTTCTGGAGATCCTGCCTGAGAAGCTTGTGGATATCCAGGTTGCATTCCGAAACATATTCCGCATAGAGTTTCTCGATTGCCTCATCGTCGAGCCTGGTTTCCGAATCGAGATACTGCCCAAGCGCATCTGACAAGGCCGGATTGATCCCGGCAAGATGCTCGAACCACACTGCGTAGGCCCATGGGGTGAAGGAGGAGGGATGAGCGGCCATTTTCTGGATGACCAGCCTCAGAATTTCCCCGCTTGCATCGCGCCCCTGTTCGTATCTCATCGTTCGCAATCTTCTCTTTTGATTGAAAAGGCATTTTAGCAGAAGGTTTGGATCAAGTCTTTCCCTGAGACGCCACAAACGCGATGGGGTATCATTCAGCCCAATACTTGAGGAGAGAAGCATGGATTCAAAACTGGAAGCAACATTTGGCGAAGTGGATTTTGTGGAAGGCCAGAACGGATTCGAACTGGTCGAGGTGAAAAATTCTGCAGGAAGCGCCACCATCGCCCTGCAGGGCGCGCAGCTGCTTTCCTGGACGCCGGCCGGCGAAAAACCGGTAGTCTGGCTCTCGAAAAATGCGAAATACATGCAGGGGAAATCGGTGAGGGGCGGCATTCCCATTTGCTGGCCCTGGTTCGGGCCGCATCCGGAAGAATCTTCCTATCCCGCTCACGGTTTCGCCAGGAACCTCGTCTGGGAAGTGGGTGGAACGAAAAGCCTGACGGATGCGACTCAGGTCGTTCTGCGCCTGGTTCCGAACGAGGCATCCTGGCCTTACCCTTCCGAGCTTGAATGCCGGATCAAGGTGGGCCAGACATTGGAAATGGAATTGATCACCCAGAATACAGGACTTGAGCCTTTTACACTGGGATGCGCCCTGCATACCTATTTCGAGGTGGGCGACGTAAGAAAAATCGAAATCCTGGGGCTGGAGGAAGCCGCCTATATCGACAAGGTGAATGGCGGTAAAAATCGGCAATCCGGCCCGGTGACAGTGAATTCCGAGGTCGACAGGATCTATCTCGACACAGCGTCGGATTGTCTGATTCGTGACCCGATTTACAACCGCGTCATCCGGGTGGAAAAAGAAGGGAGCCGCTCGACCGTGGTGTGGAATCCCTGGGTGGACAAGGCTGACAAAATGGGTGACCTCGGAGATGACGGCTACCTGAACATGCTGTGCGTCGAGAGCTGCAATGCGGCAGATGATGTCGCCATCGTCCCTCCGGGAAAATCGCACCGGCTCTCGGCCAGGTATTCAGTCCTCGCATGAAACTTCAGGCACCATAAGCATGCACTGATGCACTCGAATGCACCGGAAATGACTCAACATTTCCGGGCCGCCATTGAATTCCCTATAAAATCAGCGTGGTAGTTTCTGGCACGGACATTGCAAAACGATGATTGGCTTCAATCCATCATGAAAGGAGAACCATCATGAACGATTACGAAATCATCGGCGAAATCGCTTTCGAGTTGTGCCTGATACTGTCCTTCATCTCGCTGGATGAAATTTTGTCCAGGAGAAAGGAAAAATAAGCGTCGTGAAAATCCGGAATGCTCGGCTTCGATGATGCGCAAAAAAAAAGAGAGCCGAGCACTACTTCCGGAAGTGCATCGAGCATCTTTTCAGATCGCCCGCATCCCCTCGCGCTCGAGCATGCCGACCAGGGCGATGAGCGGCAGTCCGATCAGCGCGTTGGGATCTTCTCCATGCATGGATGCGATCAGGGCAATGCCCAACCCTTCTGATTTTGCGCTCCCTGCGCAATGATAGGGCTCTTCGATTTTCAGATAGTTCTCGATCTGGGCATCGGAATAATTGCGGAATGAAACGAAGCAGGGGACGCTGGTCGACTGGATGCGTCCTTCCCGGCTGTTGTACAGGCAAAGCGCGCTGTGGAAGACGACCGTTTTGCCGCGCATCGCTTTCAGTTGCCTGAATGCATTGTCAAAGGTATACGGCTTGCCGACCTGCATGCCGTCCAGAACCGCAACCTGATCGCATCCGATGACAAGCGCATCAGGATGCGCTCCTCCCACCTTTTTGGCTTTTTCCTCGGCAAGCCGCAATGCGGTGTTTTCAGGCGATTCTCCGGGCCAGGGCGTTTCGTCGATCTCAGGAGATTCGACATCGAACGGAAGGCGCAGCCGCTCCAGCAGCATGCGGCGATAAACCGAGGAAGAGGCGAGTATCAGCTTGCTCAATTGCGCTCCAGGGGAAACAAGGGGTTCATTTTGACAGAAAAAACAAAAAAATATACAATTGTCCGCTTATGTCCGAGCTGACCGTCATCGATGGATTCGAATTTGCCAGAATGGGCAGGTCGCTCAGCGGGAAAATGGATGTCTCGCGCATGGACAGGCTGGCCGATTTATTGTATTCCAAATCGGGGCAGGTTGACTATGCGCTGGCCGGCGGAGTAGATGCGGAAGGCGCTTTTCTGCTGCATCTTGCAATAGATGGGGTGCTCCATCTGAGGTGCCAACGCTGCCTGGGGGACATCGAATATCCGCTGGGGCTGAAGGCTGGCCTGAAGCTCGTGAAGGAAGAATCGGACCTCCCGGATATCGAGGAGGAAGATCCGGATGTGGATAGCATTGTCGTCAAGGACAAGATGGAAATCTTGTCCCTGATCGAGGACGAAATCCTGCTCGACCTGCCTTTCTCTCCCAGGCATGCGACATGCGAGAGCGGCAGTGAAATCGTCAGGGAGTCCCCTTTTTCGATCCTGAAGGACAGGATCTAGACAGCATTTTTATAGGAGTCGAACATGGCAGTTCAACAGAACAAGAAATCCCCATCCAAGCGCGGCATGCACAGGGCGCATGATTTTCTGACCAACCCGCCGCTCGCAGTCGAGGCCTCCACAGGCGAAGTCCACCTGCGCCACCATGTCAGCCCGAATGGCTTTTATCGCGGCAAAAAAGTGGCGAAGGGCAAGAGCGAGTAAGACAGCCTCGGGATGGCTTTCATCCTCTCCGGCGGTTCCGGTTTTTTGGCCTGAACTCAGCAAGGATCTATGGATATCACGGTTGCTATCGATTGCATGGGCGGAGACCACGGCCCGGGCGTGACTGTTCCTGCCGCTTTGAACTTTCTCAAGGAGCATCCCGAAGCGGGTGTCGTCCTGGTCGGCGCCGCAGAGGCCATAGCGGCGGAATTGAAAGCCGGGAATACGGACGTTTCCTCGCGTCTGCGCATCCAGCCAGCGAGCGAGGTGGTCGAGATGCACGATCCTCCGGCTGCCGCGCTCAAGAACAAGAAGGACTCCTCGATGCGCGTCGCGGTCAATCTCGTGAAGAGCGGCGAAGCTCAGGCTTGCGTCAGCGCGGGCAATACCGGCGCGCTGATGGCGATTTCCCGCTTCGTTCTGAAGATGGTCCCCGGCGTGGAAAGGCCGGCCATCATCACCCTTTTGCCGACGCTCAAGGGACATACCTACATGCTCGACATGGGAGCAAACGTCGATTGCAGTGCGGAAAACCTGCTTCAGTTCGCAGTCATGGGATCGATCCTCGTCTCTTCCGTGGAGCAGATCGAAAAACCGCGGGTAGGCCTGCTCAACGTGGGTGAGGAGGA
Organism: Pseudomonadota bacterium; assembly: GCA_021835845.1. Lineage (GTDB taxonomy): Bacteria > Pseudomonadota > Gammaproteobacteria > Burkholderiales > JABEVD01 > JABEVD01. The sequence continues at coordinate 97,997 of JAKBJU010000005.1, forward strand.
AATCAAGGGGAACGAAGTGGTGAAGCGCGCCGCCGATCTCCTGAAGTCCAGCGGACTCAATTTTGTCGGAAACGTCGAAGGGGACGACATCTTCAAGGGGACTGCGGAGGTCGTGGTTTGCGACGGCTTCGTCGGCAATGTCGCCCTGAAAACTTCCGAAGGACTCGCCCATATGCTGGCCACCTTTCTCAGGGAAGAATACGGCAAGAATCTCATCACCCGCATTGCCGGACTGATCTCCTTGCCCGTGATCAACGCCTTCAAACACCGCGTCGATCCTCGCCGCTACAACGGTGCCAGCCTTCTCGGACTGAAAGGGATCGTCATCAAGAGTCACGGCTCCGCAGATGCCTATTCCTTCCAGTGCGCTCTGGGGCGTGCACTGGAAGAGGCGAGAAGCGGGATGCTCAACGAACTCGGCATGCGCATGCAAATCATGAACCCGCAGCCTGCAGGAGAGATCTGATGTATTCCAGGATTATCGGTACCGGGAGCTACCTTCCCGAGAAAGTTCTCTCGAATCACGACCTCGAAAAGATGGTCGAGACTTCCCACGACTGGATTTTCTCCAGGACCGGCATCAATGAGCGGCATATCGCTGGGGAAAACGAACTGGCGAGCGACCTCGCGCTTCACGCAAGCCGCAGGGCCATGGAATCCGCCGGAATTGCGGCTGACGAGATCGATCTCATCATCGTCGCAACCACCACCCCGGACATGCTCTTTCCGAGCACGGCGACGATACTCCAGTCCAAGCTCGGCATCGGCAACAATTGCCCCGCCTTCGATGTCCAGGCCGTCTGCACCGGCTTCATCTATGCGCTTGCCACCGCTGACTGCTATCTGAAATCCGGAAAATACCGGCATGCGCTTGTCGTCGGGACGGAAGTGCTGTCCAGGATCATCGACTGGACGGACCGTTCGACCTGCGTGCTTTTCGGGGACGGGGCAGGGGCAATCGTGCTGAAGTGCGGCGATGCCCCCGGCATTCTTTCCTCCCACCTGCATGCCGACGGCAGCCACAACCCCATTCTTGCGGCACCGGGAAGGGTTTGCAACGGAACAATAAAGGGCTCTCCATTCGTATCCATGAACGGCAATGCCGTGTTCAAGATCGCCGTCAATGTCCTCGAGCAGGTCGCCAGCGAAGCCATGCAGGCCAACGGAATGTCGCCTGCCGATATCGACTGGCTGGTTCCTCACCAAGCCAATATCAGGATCATCGAAGCAACCGCCAAAAAGCTTTCTATGGACATGGACCGGGTGGTCGTGACGGTGGACAGGCACGGCAACACTTCAGCCGCATCCATTCCGCTCGCCCTGGATCAGGCGGCGCGGGAGGGGCGCTTCAGGGAAGGGGAAACCCTGCTCATGGAAGGCGTGGGAGGCGGCATCACATGGGGCTCGCTGCTCCTGAAATGGTGATTTTCTCAACAACCTATCTTTCCAGATGAAATACGCATTTGTTTTTCCGGGTCAGGGTTCCCAGTCCATCGGCATGATGGGCGGATTCGACGATTTTCCGATCGTGCGCGAAACCTTCGGGCACGCGTCCGACATACTCCATCAGGATTTATGGAAGCTGGCCGCCGAAGGGCCTGCTGACGCGCTCAATCAGACCGTCAATACCCAGCCCCTGATGCTCGCTGCAGGCGTTGCGATCTATCGGGCCTGGACGCAGCTCTCGGCTTCACGCCCCGCGATCCTCGCAGGCCACAGCCTGGGGGAATATTCCGCGCTCGTCGCATCGAACGCCATCGCCTTCGAAGATGCATTGCCGCTCGTGCGCTTTCGCGCCCTTTCCATGCAGGAGGCCGTGCCGGAAGGCACGGGAGGAATCGCAGCAGTACTCGGGCTCGAAGATGACGCCGTCAAGGAAGTGTGCCTCGCCGCTGCGCAGGGCGAAGTGCTGGAAGCGGTCAACTTCAATTCTCCCGGCCAGGTGGTGATAGCCGGCCATCGCAATGCGGTATTGCGGGGCATGGAAGCCGCGAAAGAGAAGGGAGCGAAGCGGGCCATCATGCTTCCCATGAGCGTGCCTTCCCACTGCTCCCTGATGAAGCCCGCGGCCCAGGCCCTGGATGGCTATCTGAAGAATGTGCGCATAGGCAGGCCGGAAATTCCCGTGCTGCACAATGTCGACGTGAAGCCCCATGTCGAACCCGAAGCGATCCGGGCCGCGCTGGTCAATCAGCTGGACCATCCGGTCAGATGGGTCGAAACCATTCGTGCGATCTTTGGAGAGGGGATCGGGCAAGCCGCCGAGTGCGGGCCCGGAAAAGTACTGGCCGGGCTCAACAAGCGCATCGAGCCAGCACAGATTATTCTGGCATTGACGGACAGCGCGGCACTCAGGGACGCGGCCGATACATTGAACAAGGAGGAAGCATGTTGAAGGGACAGATTGCGCTCGTCACTGGTGCAAGCCGCGGAATAGGAAGGGCGATCGCCCTGGATCTGGGGAAACATGGCGCGACCGTGATCGGGACTGCGACCAGCGAATCCGGAGCACAGTCCATCACGCATTACCTTGGAGAAGCTGGCGTATCCGGCAGGGGGCTCGTACTCGACGTCAACGACGCTGCCGCGATCGACGCTGCGCTCGCTGTGATCAGAAGCGAATTCGGGGAAATCGCCATACTCGTCAACAATGCCGGCATCACCCGTGACAATCTGGTCATGCGCATGACGGATGCCGAATGGGACGACATCATGTCGACCAACCTGAAGTCCATATTCAGGATGAGCCGTGCTGTATTGCGCGCCATGGTGAAAGCCAGATACGGCAGGATCATCAACATTTCTTCGGTTGTCGGCGCCATGGGCAATGCCGGGCAGGCTAACTACGCTGCGGCGAAGGCCGGGATTTTCGGCTTCAGCAAATCGCTGGCGCGTGAAGTCGGAAGCCGCAACGTGACCGTCAACAGCGTCGCGCCCGGATTCATCGATACCGACATGACGCGCGCCCTGTCGGATGCCCAGCGCGACTCCCTGATCCAGCATGTGCCGCTGGGCCGCCTTGGGCAGGCCGAAGACGTTGCAGCAGCCGTGACATTCCTCGCATCCCCTGCCGCAGGCTACATTACCGGCAGCACCCTGCATGTCAACGGCGGGCTTTACATGGAATAAAATTGCCCATGCATTTTGCATTGGTGCCAAATTTGGTAAAATAGTTCGTTTTTTTGTAAATCAACATAAAAGGCTAGAGGCAACAATGGAAAACATCGAACAGCGCGTCAAAAAAATAGTCGCCGAGCAGCTCGGCGTGAGCGAGGCCGAGGTCAAGAATGCCTCCTCATTTGTTGATGACCTCGGAGCCGATTCGCTCGATACGGTTGAACTCGTCATGGCGCTCGAGGAAGAATTCGAATGTGAAATTCCCGACGAAGAAGCCGAGAAGATCACCACCGTGCAGCAGGCCATTGATTACGTTGTTGCGCATCAGAACTGATCCGCCTCAATCCTTCCCAGAGGAGAGAAGTTGACCAAACGCAGAGTAGTGATCACCGGCCTGGGAATCGTCTCGCCTGTCGGAATCGGCGTGGATGAAGCCTGGACCAATGTGACCGCGGGTAAATCCGGCATCACCCGAATCACCCGATTCGACGCTTCCTCCTTTTCTTCCCAGATCGCCGGCGAAGTCAAGGGATTCGACGTGACCACCTATCTTCCGGCCAAGGAAGCGCGCCGCATGGATACCTTCATCCATTACGGCATGGCCGCCGCCATGGAGGCCTTCAAGGATTCCGGCCTGGAAGTCACCGAAAAGAATGCCGAGATGATCGGCGTCAACATCGGTTCGGGAATCGGCGGCCTGCCGTCCATCGAGGAAACCCACAACGTTTATCTTGCAGGCGGATCGCGCAAGATTTCCCCGTTTTTCATCCCCGGCACCATCATCAACATGATTTCCGGGAATTTCTCGATTCAGTACGGACTCAAGGGACCGAATCTTGCCATGGTGACAGCCTGCACCACGGCGACCCACTGTATCGGCAATTCGGCGAGGATGATCGAGTACGGGGATGCCGACGTCATGGTGGCCGGTGGCTCAGAATCGACGGTCTGCCCGCTTGCGATAGGCGGATTCGGCGCGGCAAGGGCACTCAGCACGCGCAACGACGATCCTGCCACCTCGTCCCGCCCATGGGACATCGGGCGCGATGGCTTCGTGCTCGGGGAAGGAGCGGGGGTGCTCGTATTGGAGGAATTCGAGCATGCCAAGGCTCGGGGTGCGAAAATTTACGCCGAATTGTCAGGCTTCGGCATGAGCGCCGATGCCTACCACATGACGGCGCCCTGCGAAGACGGTGAAGGCGCTGCGCGCTGCATGATGCACGCCTTGAGGAACGCTGGGCTGAATCCCGATGAAGTCGATTACGTGAATGCGCACGGCACCTCCACTCCACTGGGAGACATTGCCGAAACGGTCGCGCTCAAGCGCTTTTTCGGCGACCATGCCGGAAAACTTGCGGTCAGCTCGACGAAATCCATGACCGGCCATCTGCTCGGGGCCGCAGGCGGCATTGAGGCAGTTTTCTCGGCACTGAGCGTCCATCACCAGGTCGCGCCGCCGACGATCAATCTTTTCGAGCAGGATCCGCAGTGCGATCTGGATTTCGTTCCGAATGTCGCGAGGCAGATGAACATCGATGTGGCGATTTCGAACTCGTTCGGCTTCGGCGGCACTAACGGAACGATCGTCTTCAAGAAACTCTAGCCGGAGATGGTACTGGTAAATGGCGTATTTACCGATTCCGTCAAGGCGAACGACCGCGGTTTGATGTACGGGGACGGAGTATTCCGTACTCTGCGCGTCGAACGCGGCGTACCCAGGCATTGGGATCGCCACTACCTCAAGCTCGACCGGGATTGCGCAGCCCTGGGCATAGCCTGTCCTTCCGCTGCACTTCTTGAAAATGAACTGAATCTCGCTGCAGAAAAGACTCCCGATTGCGTGGCGAAAATCGTCGTCACCCGCGGGCCCGGCGAACGGGGATTCCTTCCCGAGCCTGCTGTCGAACCCACCCGCATCATCCTGACGAGCCCGATCCCCGAACGCGCGAAACATGGTGAAATCAGGGCGCACCTTTGCAAGCTCAGGCTGTCTAGGCAACACGCCCTTGCCGGAATCAAGCATCTCAACCGGCTAGAAAACGTCCTGGCCAGGATGGAATGGCGCGATCCGGACATTGCAGAAGGCATCTTGCTTGATGCCGAAGGGAACGTTATCGAAGGCACGATGAGCAGCCTTTTCCTGTACAGGGAAGGGGTTCTGGTTGCACCGGACATTTCCCTTTGCGGAGTGGACGGCGTCCAGCGGGAGCGCGTGCTCGAATATGCTCGTGAAACAGGCACTCCGGTAGAGATCAAGCCATTCGGAATCGATTTCCTCGAACAGGCTGATGAAGTCTTCCTGGTCAACAGCGTGATAGGGCTGTGGCAGGTCGTTTCGCTGGGAAATGCATCCTGGAAGAAGGGCGCATTCTGCGAAGCATTGAGGAGATGGCTGCAATGAAAAAGGTATCGGCCCTTTTTCTCTTCTGCGCTGCTACGCTCGCCTATTATCTGTTTCACCCCCATCCCATACCCCGCACGCCGGTGGCATTCACGCTCGAGCAGGGAAGCCTCAGGCATGCCGCAAAGCAGATGAGCGACGCTGGCGTGATCGGCAATTCCCTGCCTTTCGAAATGCTTGCCAGGGTGATGGGCAAGGCATCCTCCATCAAGGCAGGGAACTACGAACTGGATGCTCCCGCCTCGCCACTGCAGCTTCTGGAGAAGATCACCGAAGGCGATTTCACCCAGAGCAAGATCATGCTTGTCGAAGGCGACACTTTCAGGGAATTTCGACGGATGCTCGACGAAAATCCGGACATCAGGCATGATTCCGCGAAACTGTCGGACGCCGAAATTCTGTCGAGGCTGGGAGCGCCTGTTTCCTCTCCGGAAGGCCTGTTTTTCCCGGACACCTACTATTTCGCGAAGGGACAGAGCGATTTCTCCATACTCGGGAGAGCCTATTTGCTGATGGAAAAGCGGCTGGAAAAGCAATGGCAGAGCAGGGCTGCCGGGCTGCCTTTCTCCAATCCATATCAGGCTCTGACGCTCGCCTCCATCGTCGAGAAGGAAACCGGCAAGGCCGCCGAGCGGCCGATGATCGCGGCAGTTTTCATCAACCGCCTGAAGCTCGGAATGAGGCTTCAAACCGATCCCTCGGTCATTTACGGCCTGGGCGAGCATTTCGACGGCAACTTGAGAAAGGGCGATCTCTTGACCGATCAGCCTTATAATACCTACACCAGAGGCGGGCTGCCGCCCACCCCGATCTCCATGCCAGGATTGAAGTCGATCGTTGCAGTGCTGCATCCTGCAGATTCCACGGCGCTGTATTTCGTGGCCAGGGGAGACGGCACTTCCCACTTTTCACATTCCCTGGCCGAGCATAATCGCGCGGTGAACCGGTACCAGAAGAAATGAAAAAATCCAGATTCATCACCCTCGAAGGCATAGACGGCGCGGGCAAGAGCACCCAGATGAGCCGGATCGAAGCCGCCCTTGGAAGCCGCGGCATCGGCTACCTGATGACGCGGGAACCCGGCGGAACGCTCCTGGGCGAAAAGCTGCGGGACATCCTGCTGCACCAGGAAATGTATCCTGAAACGGAAGCCCTCCTGATGTTCGCTTCCCGCGCCGAGCATCTTTCCAGCGTCATCAGGCCCGCGCTGGAAGCGGGAACCTGGGTGATTTCGGACCGCTTCACCGATGCGAGCTTCGCTTACCAGGGGGGGGGAAGGGGACTCGATTACGGGAAACTCGCCATGCTGGAGCAATGGGTTCAGGGGGCATTCCAGCCGGATCTCACCCTGCTCTTCGACGTGCCGGTCGAAGTTGCCCGAAAAAGACTGATGAAGAATGCATCCCTCGATCGTTTCGAGCATGAAAGAGAGGCTTTCTTCGACAGGGTTAGAGGCGCCTATCTCGACCGGGCTGCGCGTTTTCCCGAGCGATTCGTCGTGATCGATTCCGGCGCCCCTCCGGAAGAAATTGGCGTAAGACTTGAAGAAATAATTGCAAGGCTATGTTTATGAAAGTCTATCCATGGCATAAAGAGCTCATGGAGAAGCTGCTTCGGAACAGGGAAATCCTGCCGCACGCGCTTATCCTTAAGGGAAGGGACGGCACAGGCAAGCTGGATTTTGCCAATCGTCTTGCCCAGTCCCTATTGTGCGAATCGCCCCATGAAAATGGTGAAGCCTGCGATGCATGCCAGGCCTGTTCATGGTTCGCCAACGGGCTGCACCCTGACTTCAGGAAAATCGAACCGGAAATCGAAGCTTCCGAATCCGGCAAGAAATCGAGCCGGATCACCATCGATCCAATCCGTTCTCTCTCGGCGTTCACGAGCGTGACAACGCATCGCAACGGCTACCGCATCATCCTGATTCATCCGGCAGATGCAATGAATCTGCCGGCGGCCAACGCGCTACTCAAAACGCTGGAAGAGCCGCCTGGAAAAACGCTTTTCATTCTGGTGACTTCCAGACCGAACCAGCTTCTGCCGACCGTGGTGAGCCGTTGCCATGCACTGGCGATGCCATTTCCAAAACATGCTGAAGGAGAGGCATGGCTTCGCGAGAATGGCATAACCAACCCCGCCTCCTTCCTTGCCGAAGCGGGTCATGCTCCGCTCGCAGCCTTCCAATTGGCGAGCGAAGATTCCTCCCTGAAGAACAGGTTCTTGGACGAGATCGGATCATCGTCGCTCGATCCGATCGCAGTCGCAGAGGCTTTCCATAAAATTGAGCTGTCCCTGATATTGCGCTGGCTGCAGAAGTGGTGCCATGATCTCTCAAGCTTCGCCTTTTCCGGGAAAATACGCTACTTTCCGAATTTTTCGGATAGAATCAGGGCTGTCTCCGCCAGGATGGATAAAATCGGACTGGCACGATTCCAGCGGAAATTGTGCGAAGCGCAAAGGATGTCCACCCACCCGGTCAATGCCAGACTGTTCATCGAGGAAATGATGTTGACTTATCGTGCGATGACGGAGTCGAAATGAAACCGAATGTCTTTTCCTTCGCCATCAAGGACAAGAATGCCCTGTATTCGGCCTACATGCCCCATATCCAGGGAGGGGGGCTGTTCATTCCGACCGATAAGCCTTACAGGCTGAACGACGAAGTGTACATGCTGCTCGGGCTGCCGGAAGAGGCCGCAAAGCTTCCCGTATCCGGGAAAGTAGTCTGGATCACCCCGCCCAATGCAATGGGCAGCCGCGTCCAAGGAATAGGCATCCGGTTCGGAGACGACGAGAACGGCAACCTGGTGCGATCGAAGATCGAAAAGATCGTCGCCGGGATGTCCAAATCTACCCGGCCCACTCACACGATGTAACCATGCTGGTCGATTCTCATTGCCATATCAATTTTCCGGAATTTTCCGAAAATCTGGACGCTGTGCTGGGCGCGATGAAGGAAAACGGGGTACTCGCGGCCCTGTGCGTCGGGGTGAATCTCGAGGATTTCCCCAGCATCATGAAAATCGCCGAAACCCACCCTGAAGTTTATGCATCGGTCGGCGTCCATCCGGATTACGAGGTGGCCGAGCCCTCGGTCGAGGCCATCCTGAATCTTGCGCATCACCCCAGAGTGATCGCCATAGGCGAGACGGGGCTGGATTATTTCAGGCTGGAAGGCGATCTCGAATGGCAAAGGGAGCGATTCCGCAACCACATCCGCGCAGCCAAAGAAATAGGCAAACCCGTCATTGTGCACACCCGGGAAGCTGCGGCCGACACCTTGCGCATCATGCGGGAGGAAGGGGCAGAGGAAGTCGGCGGGATCATGCACTGCTTCACCGAAGTCTGGGAAGTTGCACAGGCGGCGATGGAAATGAATTTTTACATCTCTTTTTCAGGCATAGTCACCTTCAAGAAGGCGCTGGAACTGAAGGAGGTCGCGAAGCGGGTACCCCTGGACAGGATGCTGGTCGAGACCGATTCGCCCTATCTTGCGCCTGTCCCCTACAGGGGAAAGACCAATCAGCCCGCCTACGTGAAGCATGTCGCCGAAGAAATCGCCTCGCTGAAAGCCATTTCCTTCGAAGAGGTGGCCCAGGCCACAACGCGGAATTTCTCCAGGCTTTTCGGCCTGGAGATTGGGGCTAACCCTCGCAAAAGCTAAGCCGTCAGCCTGTTCAATACATAGGGCAGAATGCCCCCCTGACGGTAGTATTCGACCTCGATCGGGGTGTCTATCCTGAGCAGCAGCGGCACCTGTTCTGCGCTGCCGTCCCTGCGACGGATCACCAGGGAAACCTCCTGCTGCGGCGCAATGTCCCTTCCCACCAGAATATCGAAAGTTTCGCTGCCATCGAGCTTCAGACTCCGAGCCGTCATTTCCCCCTTGAACTGACAGGGCAGAACGCCCATTCCCACCAAGTTGCTGCGATGGATGCGCTCGAAGCTCGAAGCGATCACGGCCTTGACGCCGAGCAGCCTGGTTCCCTTTGCGGCCCAGTCGCGGGACGAGCCGGTTCCGTATTCTTCCCCTGCGAATATCAGGGTGGGGATGCCATCCGCAACATAACGCATCGCCGCATCGTAGATGCTTGTGGTTTCTCCGTGGCAGAGAGTGACGCCGCCTTCGGAGCCCGGAATCATCAGGTTTCTGATCCTGACATTGGCGAAGGTGCCGCGCATCATGACTTCGTGGTTGCCGCGTCGAGAACCGTAGCTGTTGAAATCATCGATGCCGACATGGTGATCGGTCAGATACTTTCCTGCCGGCGAAGACGGCTTGATACCGCCAGCAGGGCTGATATGGTCCGTCGTGACGGAGTCGCCGAAAATGCCCAGCGCGCGAGCGCCGATGATGTCGCCGACATGAATCTGCTGCTCCTTGAAGAAGGGAGGCTCCTGAATGTAGGTCGAATTCCTGTCCCATTCGTAGACTGCCCCGCGTGAAGAGGCGACATTTTCCCAGAGGGGGTTGTCCCTGGTGAAATCGGCATAGAGTTCGCGGTAGATTGCAGGATCTGTCGCAAAGGCCATGGCAGCGGCGATCTCGTCGCCAGAAGGCCAGATGTCTCTGAGGTAGACAGGCCTGCCTTCTTTGTCATGCCCGAGCGGATCGTGGTCGAGGTCGATGTTCACGGTGCCTGCAATGGCGAAAGCGACCACCAGAGGCGGGCTCATCAGGAAATTCGCCTTGATGTTCTGATGGATCCTGGCCTCGAAATTCCTGTTTCCGGAAAGCACAGCTGCTGCGACGACATCGTTTCTGACGATCGCATCCTCGACGTGCGCTTCGAGCGGCCCAGAATTGCCGATGCAGGTCGTGCAGCCATAGCCGACCAGACTGAAGCCGAGCTCGTCCAGACAGGATTGCAGTCCTGCATTTTCGAGATAGCGGGTCACGACGCGGGAGCCGGGCGCGAGCGAAGTCTTGATCCTGGGATCGACCCTGAGGCCTTTTTCGACCGCCTTCCTGGCAAGCAGGCCCGCGGCGAGCAGAACGCCCGGATTGGAGGTGTTGGTGCAGGAAGTGATCGCCGCGATCAGCACGTCGCCATTGCCGATGCTGCCCCCGCCTTCGACAGGATAGCGCATCCCGAGCGTATCTCCAGACTTGCCATAGCCACCCTCCGCCTGCGGCTTTTCGATGAGGGCGGAAAAAGCCTTTCCGAGTCCTGAAAGCTCAATCCTGTCCTGGGGACGCTTCGGCCCCGCCACGCTCGGAGAGACCGATCCCAGGTCGATTTCGATGATCCGGGTGTAATCGCATTCTCCGGCAAGGGGAATGCCAAACAGGCCCTGGGCAAGGTAATAGGATTTCAGTGCATCGATTTCCTCAGGCATGCGCCCCGTCGCCCTGAAATAGTCGCATGTCGCATCGTCGACCGGAAAGAAGCCCATCGTCGCGCCGTATTCCGGGGCCATGTTGGCGATGGTCGCACGATCCGGCACGGAAAGGGATGCCGCCCCCTCGCCGAAGAATTCGACGAATTTCCCGACCACTTTAGCGCCCCTCAGCTTTTCCGTGATGTTGAGCACGAGATCGGTCGCGGTCACCCCGGCACGCAGTTTCCCGGTCAGGTTCACCCCGATCACGTCGGGCGTCAGAAAATAGACGGGCTGCCCGAGCATGCCGGCTTCGGCCTCGATTCCGCCCACGCCCCAGCCCACGACGCCGATGCCGTTGATCATGGTGGTATGGGAATCCGTTCCTACCAGTGTATCGGGGAAATAGACATTCTCCTGAGAGAGCACGCCGCGCGCCAGATATTCCAGGTTGACCTGATGAACGATCCCTACGCCGGGCGGAACGACCTTGAAGGTGTCGAATGCCTGCATTCCCCATTTGAGGAACTGGTAGCGCTCCCCGTTGCGGGAAAACTCCAGGGCCATGTTGAGCTCGAGGGCATTCCGGGAACGGTAATGATCCACCTGAATGGAATGGTCCACGACCAGGTCGACTGGCACGAGCGGTTCAATGATTCCCGGATCCTTGCCCAGCTGCCGTGCGGCATTTCGCATCGCAGCAAGATCGGCAAGCAGCGGCACGCCGGTGAAATCCTGAAGCACGATGCGCGCGACGACGAAGGGAATCTCTTCGGTCCTTGCATCGTTCGGCTTCCAGCCGGCCAGTTGCTTCACATGGGCCTCGGATATCCTGTTGCCGTCGTAATTGCGCAAGACGGATTCGAGCACGATCCTTATCGATACGGGCAAGCGGGAGATTCGCCCGAGCCCGGCTTCCTCCAGGGCTGAAAGGGAATAATAGCTTCCCGTTTTGCCCGACGACACCAGGGTGAATTGTCTGAATGAATTGTAAAGATTGTGTCCCATCGGCGCTCCTCGAAGCATCATCTTGTGCAAACCTGCAATGATACCGAGTGAAAGGCTTGAGCGAAAGCCCGCGTGCATAGGACAAACACCGATGCCGTCTCTTCCATTTTTCCATGCCCAGATTAGGCGAAACGCTCATTACTTCGGCACCCCGGCGTGATCATAATTAATCAAAATCGTTGAATGCGTACAGATAGAGTTTGATTATTGCAAAAAACGAAAAGGAGAGCGATCATGAACACCTACATCGAAGACGAATTCACCCATGGCGCAAGCCTTCCCATGGACGAGGAACAGCCGGACTTCTGCGCGGACGACATGGTATACGATGTCACGCAGATTTATTTCAACGAAATCGGGCAGCGGGCTCTCCTGACCGTGGAGCAGGAAAGGCATTTGTCGCGCCTCGTCAAGCAGGGCGATTTCGATGCCAGGCAGACGATGATCGAACACAATCTCCGACTCGTCGTCAACATCGCCAAGCGCTATGCCAATCGCGGCGTCACCTTGCTTGACCTGATCGAAGAAGGCAATCTCGGGCTGATCCATGCGCTGGAAAAATTCGATCCCGAGCTGGGGTTCCGCTTTTCCACCTATGCGACCTGGTGGATCAGGCAGAACATCGAGCGCGCCATCATGAACCAGTCCCGCACCATCAGGTTGCCGGTGCATGTCGTGAAGGAGCTAAACGCCATTCTGAAGGTGATGCGGAACATGGAAAACGACGAGGACGTCGAGAACAATGCCGAAAATGTCGCAGCTCGCCTCAACATTCCCGTCGAAACCGTCAGATGGACGCTGCGCCAGAACGAACGGATGGTTTCCCTGGATGCGCCGCTCGACATCGACCCCATGCTTTCCATCGGCGAATCGATTCAGGACGAGCAGAATCTGCCGCCGGACATGATGCTGGAGCAGGCCGAAATGCAGAAAATCGTGGTGGAATGGATAGAGGATCTCGGTGTCAGGCAAAGGGAAGTGATCGAGAAGCGCTACGGCTTCAACGGGGAGGAAACCATGACGCTGGAGCAGCTTGCGAAATGCATGGGACTCACCAGGGAAAGGATCAGGCAGATCCAGATCGAAGCGCTGCAGCAACTCAGGAAGCGTTTCGCCAGCAACGGCATCCACAAGGAGATGCTGCTATAGCTTTTTCATTTCATAAAGCAGATCCAGCGCCTGCCGCGGGCTGAGACCGTCGATGTCGATCTCATCCAGGAGGCGCAGGGCAGGGTGGGGCTGGGTTTCTGGCGCCCTGAGGGAGAAGAGGTCTCCCTGTCTTTCCGCGACCCGCTCCTCCAGATTCATGAGATATTTTTTCGCAGCCCTGATCACGCTGCCGGGAATGCCCGCGAGCGCAGCCACCTGAAGACCGTAGCTCTGGCTTGCAGGCCCCTGGCTCACGCTGTGCAGAAAAACGATGTGATGCTGGTGTTCCACTGCGGCAAGGTGCACGTTGATCGCCTGGGGATATTCCATTTCGAGCTGGGTCAGCTCGAAGTAGTGCGTGGCGAACAATGACAGGGAACGGTTTTTTTCCAGCAAATGCCTCGCGATCGACCAGGCCAGCGCCAGGCCGTCGAAAGTCGATGTGCCCCGCCCGATTTCGTCCATCAGCACGAGGCTCGATTCCGTGGCATTGTTGAGGATGTTCGCAGCTTCGGTCATCTCGACCATGAAGGTGGAGCGTCCTCCGGCAATATCGTCGGATGCGCCGATGCGCGTGAAGATCCGGTCCAGCACGCCGAGATGCGCGCTCCCCGCCGGCACGAAGGATCCGGCATGGGCAAGCAGGGCGATCAGCGCAACCTGCCTCATGTAAGTCGATTTGCCGCCCATGTTCGGCCCCGTGATGACCAGCATCTTTCTGGATGAATCGAGCCATGCATCGTTCTCGATGAAACTGTCGATCTGGCTTTCCACGACAGGATGCCTCCCGCCTTCTATCCTGATCGAAGGCTGGTCGCAAAATACCGGCTCGACAAACCCGAGGTCCAGCGCGCGCTCCGAAAATGCGGCGAGGACATCGGTTTCCGCTGCCGCGCTCCCGATATGCTGCAATGTTTCGATGAAGGGGAGCAGCTTTTCCAGCAGTTCCTCGTAAAGCCGCTTCTCGGTCGCCAGGGCCTTGTCCTGTGCGGAAAGCGCCCGGTCTTCGAAAGCCTTGAGCTCGGGGGTGATGTAGCGCTCCGCGTTCTTGAGCGTCTGGCGGCGCCTGTAATCGTCCGGAACGTTGGCCGATTGCGCCATGGACACTTCGATGTAGAAGCCGTGGACCCTGTTGTATTCGACTTTCAGCGTCGCGATCCCGGTCCGCTGTCTTTCGCGGGTCTCGAGTTCGAGCAGGAACTCTCCGCAGTTGTTCTGGATCGCGCGCAGCTCGTCGAGTTCGGCATCAAAGCCGTCCCGGATCACCCCGCCTTCCCGCAACACCGCGGAGGGCTCGTCCTGGAGCGCGCGCTTCAGCAGAAGCTGCAGGGGCTGCGGCACGTCGAGCATGGACGCGAGCTCCTGCAGGCGCAACGCTTCCTGCTGCTCCAGCATGGCGGCGAGGGAGGGCATGAGCGCAAGGCTGTCTCTCAGCCCCGACAGATCCCTGGGCCTTGCGCTTTTCAGGGCGATGCGGGTGGTGATGCGCTCCATGTCGGCGCATCCCTTGAGCAGCTTCAGGACGGATCTGCAATCCGTCTGCAGAGCGGATACCGCAGCAAGCCGCTTCTCGATCACCGACCTGTTCTTGAGGGGGTGATGCAGCCAGTGGCGCAGCAGACGACTCCCCATGTTCGTCGCGCAGACATTCATGAGCGCATGCAGGGTGGGAGAGGGCTCCCCCCTCAGTGTTTCAGTGATTTCCAGGTTGCGTCTCGTCGCAGCGTCCATATTGAGAAAGGCATCGATGCGCTCGACCTTCAGCTCCTTCACATGATTGAGATCGCTCCCCTGGGTCAGCCTCGCATAATCGAGCAGGGCGCCCGCCGCCTGTATCGAAGGGACGTGGCCTTCGCAGCCGAAACCTGCCAGATCGCGGGTTTCGAATTGCCTGGTGAGGCTTCTAGATGCGGAATCGAATTCGAAATGCCAGATTGGCAGGCGCCTCGTGCAAAACCGCGAATCGTCGAAATCGGCATCTTCAGGGATCAGAATTTCGGAGGGCTTGAGTCTTTCGAGTTCGCTCTGCAGGTTCGACCGCTCCGTTTCCAGAATGCTGAAGCGCCCGGCGGCGAGGTTGAGCCAGGCGAGCCCCAGTTTTTTCTCGGAAAAACAGAACGCGAGCAGCAGGCTGTCCCGATTCTCTTCCATGAGGGCTGAATCGG
Source organism: Pseudomonadota bacterium (assembly GCA_021835845.1). GTDB lineage: Bacteria > Pseudomonadota > Gammaproteobacteria > Burkholderiales > JABEVD01 > JABEVD01. The sequence continues at coordinate 113,162 of JAKBJU010000005.1, forward strand.
TGAGGGTTCCCGGGGTGATGATGCGGGTGACCTTGCGCTCGACGGGGCCGCGGCTTGTCGCGGGGTCGCCGATCTGCTCGCAGATCGCGACCGACTCGCCCATTCTGACCAGCCTCGCGAGGTATTGCTCCGCAGCATGGTAGGGGACGCCCGCCATCTTGATCGGCTCATTGTTGGAGGTGCCGCGGCGAGTGAGGGTGATGTCGAGAAGCTTCGCCGCTTTTTCGGCATCCTCGAAGAAAAGCTCGTAGAAATCTCCCATCCGGTAGAACAGCAGCATGTCTGGGTAGCCGGATTTGATGCGCAGGTACTGCTGCATCATCGGGGTATGGTTGCCTATGTTTTCCAATTCAGTTGCTTGCTGGTTGATTTTTCCGATTAGCCCGGCTGCCAGGTGCAGCCTTGGAAGTTTGCCGCAGTCCTCCTGGATTGGCAACCCCGGAGACGGCGGCGAGGCGGCGCTCAGGCCTGCCAGACGCCGAACCCCGCGCCCCGCAGGTCGATGCCGATTTCGACCTCCCTTGCGCAGGCTTCCTCATGCGACATCGGGTTGAATCCCTCGTACAGGTCGGGCAACAGCCGCAAGCCGTATTCCCTGACATAGCGGTTGGACTGGATGCCGGCCTTGTGCTTGTCGAAGCGCAGGTCGGGGTCGAGCCCGGTCATGCCGACGTACACGCAGGGCTTGCCCGGAACGTAGCCGGGATTGCAGCGCTTGAAGCGGCCTTCGAAAAGGACTTCTTTCGACAGTTCGATCACGTAGACGTGGTAGTGCTTGCGGCGTGCCATGATGCTGCCAAGGATACACCTGCCGCGGCGTCCGGCAAACCCGCACCCGCCTGTTCTTTGACGGCGAAGGTGACCGCTTCTGTTTTTTGGTTTAGATTAGCCCTCATGTCCGAAACGCCGCCCGACGCCCTGCTTTTCATCACCCCCGGCTGCCCGCACTGCGCCGCGGTTCTGGAGGGGCTGGGCGAGATGGTCAAGCAGATGCTGATCGGGAAAATGACGGTGGTGAATGTTGCCGCGCATCCCGAACAGGCCGCCGAATATGGCGTGCGCGCCGCCCCCTGGCTGCGCCTGGGTCCGTTTACCCTGGTCGGCGCGCAGAGCCCTGCCGAGCTGCGCCAGTGGGCCGGTTGGGCAAATGGCGCAGCAGGCACGGCGCACTATGTCGAACACCTGCTGATGCAGGGCGGCTACAGGCAGGCCCTGGAATTCATCGACGCGGATACGGATCGCCTCGGGCCGCTGCTCGCCATCGTCGCCGATCCCGAAGCCAGGCTCGAAGTGCGCCTCGGCGCCAGCGCGCTGCTGGAAGCCCATGCCGGCACGCCGGAACTGCAAAGGCTGCTGCCGCAACTGGCAAAGCTCAGCCGCCACGCCGACCATCGCGTGCGCGCCGACGCCTGCCATCTGCTCGGACTTTCCGGCAGCGCGGCCGCGCTGGCCCATGTCGAAATCTGCCTCGACGACGCCCACCCCGAAGTGCGGGAAATCGCGGGGGAGGCAATGGCGGCATTGGGCAAGCAAAATGCGAAAGGGTGATGCGCGGCCGGCTGGTTGCAAATAATCCGGTTCGAGATCATCATGATGCAAAATGTATTTTCAGAAACAATGTCGGTTCTTTATGCGACAATTCGGGACTCTATAAGATAGATTTCGAGATTGACCATATGCGCCTTATCTCATTTTCAGTAACAAACTTTCGAAGCATCACGGAAGCTCATAAGGTACCGATCGGTGACTCAACGGTTCTTATCGGGAAAAATAACGAAGGAAAGTCAAATCTCCTTCGTGCTTTGAGCATAGCGATGAAAGCCCTTACAGCTCATGCGGGTGACGATGCGCAATCACACTATGAAGCAAGCGATGGCCAACGGTACTTCTGGCGCCGTGATTTCCCGATCTCACTCCAAACAAGAACAAGCTCAACAGAATCAATATTTCGACTAGAGTTTTCTCTTGATGAAAATGAAATCGCCGAATTCAAACAAGAGATAAAGAGCAATTTAAACGGCTCGCTTCCAATTGAAATTCGTTTTGGCAAAGCAAGTCAGCCAAAGATCCACGTGCCTAAGCGCGGGCCTGGTGGCACTGCTCTTTCTTCAAAATCTGCCAAAATCGCGAGGTACATTGCTGCACATATTCAATTCAACTACATTCCCGCAGTTCGGACCGAAGCCGAAGCACTTTCAGTTGTGCAGGAAATGTTATCCGTGGAACTCTCGCAGCTAGAAAAGAATGAAGAGTATTTGACTGCGCTACAGAAGATCTCTGACCTACAGCAGCCTATTCTTGACGGTGTATCTGAATCAATAAAGAGTTCCTTGAAGCAGTTTCTCCCAAACATCCAAAGTGTTTCTGTTCTCATTCCGCCATCGGCTCGCCGGATGGCACTCAGAAGCCAATGCAGAGTTGAAATCGATGATGGGTCACGTACGCTTCTTGAATACAAAGGCGACGGGGTCAAGAGTCTTGCTGCCTTGGGGTTATTGAAAGACAAGCGAAAGGCAGTTGGAGCTTCTGTTATCGCTATTGAGGAGCCAGAATCGCATCTCCATCCCGGCGCCATGCATAGTCTGCGTGATGTAATTGAACAATTGGCAAAAGATAATCAAGTAGTAATCACGACCCATTGCCCTCTGTTTGTAGATCGTGCGAGTGTGTCAAGAAATATCTTGATTGACGGAAGTAGTGCTAAAACAGCCCGCGATATATCCACAATACGTAAATTACTTGGTATTCGAGCATCGGATAATTTGGTTAACGCTAGCCACGTACTGGTAGTAGAGGGAGATGAAGACGTTGTCGCACTAACCTCGATCCTATCGAACTTGAGTCCTGTGATCGCTAAATCCATCAGGCAACATCATCTGGTAATTGAGCCAATTGGAGGCGCTGGAAATCTTTCTTACAAACTGACCTTGCTAGCAAATGCACTTTGCGTAGCACACGTTCTCCTAGATAACGATGAGGCGGGTAAGAAGGCATACGATAAAGCAGATGCAGAAGGGGCGATTAGGTTAGCCGATACGACTTTCGTGAATTGTCGAGGGATGTCATCGTCAGAATTGGAGGACTGTTTTGACCAAGCGGCCTACAAGACTGAAGTACTCCATGAGTTTGGCGTTAATCTAGATGACACAGCATTTCGTGGAAATAAGAAATGGTCCGACAGGGCCAAGGACTGCTTCGAAAGGCAGGGAAAGCCGTGGTCATCAAAAGTGGAGGCACAGTTAAAAGCTGTCGTTGCAAAAACGATTGCGAAGAAGCCTGAGGTTGCCCTCAATCAGCATAAGCGAAACTCAATTGATGCGTTGGTTGTAGCAATTGAAAACAAGCTTGGTATTCAAGAAGACCTCGCTGAGTAGTGAGCAATTGAAAATTGGGCTCAGACCCCAATTAACCTTGCGATCTGGAATTTGATGATGCATCGTCGAAAATAGTCTAAGATATTCCCAACGGGAGAAAACACCATGGGCAGCGAAACCGACAATGTCATCATCGAACACCTCAAAGCACTGAGGAATGAATTGAGAAGCTTCAAACAGGAAACAGAAGAAAACTTCATGGTCGTCAAAAACAGACTATCCTCGGTTGAGGATCAACTTGTAGGAATCCATGCAGACATTGCAGGCCTGAACAGAAGAGCAGACAGAATCGACGAAAGGCTAACACGCATAGAACGAAAAAACGATTTGGTCGAGGCATGAAAAAAGGGGCTGCGGCCCCTTTTTCTTCTCTGGGAACACTCAAGCACAAACCACGATCTCCCCGCCTTTAGTTCGCCGCCCCGACTACTTCTTGGGCGGCTTGACGATGCTGATCACTTTCGCATTCGGCGCCCCGCCGTCTGCGAAATAGGGCCTTTCCTTATCGAAGTCGAGCGCTTCGGCCAGTTCTCTTTCGCGCTCCGAAATCAGGGCAAAACAATCCCTGATATCCAGGATGGTGTCGTCCGAGAGCGGGTTGGCACGGCCGCCGCGCGGCGTCACATCCTTGACGACATTGCCCAGGGTCTTGCGCATCAGGCGCAGGATGCGTTGTTCCTTGCTCAATTCTTCTGTGTCCATGGGGCGGGTCCGGTGCGAATTGCGGAAATCCACTCTACTCCCCGAGCTTGCCTGCGGTCAATGCAATTTCCGAAGCAGCATGGCCTGCGCATGCAATTTGATCTCTTCCGAGCGGAATACTATCTTGAAACGGGGGTGGTACCCTCGACAGGAATCGAACCTGTAACTGGCCCTTAGGAGGGGCCCGTTATATCCATTTAACTACGAAGGCTTTCCGATCAGTGCAATTTTACAGCAAAATTGCGCGATTGATAAATCCGGTTTGGAGGACTTGTCATGCCAGGTGCCGTGCGGAATGCAAAAACCCCCGCTTTCCTGCTGCCGGGCGGATTCTCGTTCGGCCTGAGGCGGGAATTCTGAGCCGTTTTGACTGCCTTACGTGGTATCATTTCCTCCTTCAAGTCTGGAGCAACGAATGAAGTGGTTCATTATTTTTGTCGCCATGATGGCTGCCTTGGCGGCATATTTCTGGTATCAAGTGGACAAAACTGGAGGCATACCAAAGCCGGGACAGATTGCCCCCGAATTCGATCTGCCCGACCAGAACGGGAAAATGCACAAGCTCGCGGACTACCGGGGGAAATGGCTGGTCCTTTATTTCTATCCCAAGGATGACACCCCTTACTGCACCAAGGAAGCCTGCGCTTTCAGGGACGATTTCGCAAAAATCACGGCAGCAGGGGCGAATGTCGTCGGCATCAGCCTGGACGATGCGGCCAGCCATGCGAAATTCGCAGCAAAGAACCATCTTCCCTTCACGCTGCTTGCCGACACTTCGGGCAAAGTCGCCGAAGCATACGGCGTGCTGATGCACCTTATCCTGTTCAAGATAGCCAGGCGCGATACATTTTTGATCGATCCGGAAGGGCGGGTGGTGAAGGTTTACGAGACGGTGCAGGTTTATGCCCATGTCAATGACGTTCTGAACGATCTGAAGAGGCTGCCCGCAAAATAATGCCGCTCATCACGCTGGAAAAGGCTTCTCTCGCCTTCGGGCACTACGCGCTACTCGATGCTGCCGAACTGGTTCTCGAACCAGGGGAAAGAGTCGGGCTGATCGGCAGGAACGGGGCGGGAAAGTCCACCCTGTTCAAGGTGCTGTCCAAATCGATGCAGCTCGATGACGGGCGGATATGGCATGCTCCCGGACTCAGAATGGCTGTGGTCGACCAGGAGCCCGCATTCGATTCGGAAAACAGCGTCTTCGAAGAAGTTGCCAAGGGGCTCGGGGAAGTGAGGCAGACGCTGATCGATTACCATGCCCTGTCGCATCAGCTGGCGAGCGGGGAAGGGGACACCGATCTCCTGCTGGAAAAGCTCCACGAGGTGCAGACGAAGCTCGAAGCGGAAGAGGGCTGGATTGTTCAGTCCCGCGTCGAAACCGCGATCAGGCGGCTCGATCTTCCTGAAGACGCACGGCTTTCCTCCCTGTCGGGAGGTCAGAAGAAGCGGGTCGCACTCGCTCGTGCGCTCGTTTCCCAGCCGGACATCATTTTCCTCGACGAGCCCACCAACCATCTCGATTTTTCGTCCATAGAATGGCTTGAGGAATTCATCACCGCCTTCACCGGAACCGTTTTTTTCATCACGCACGATCGGCGCTTCCTGGACAATGTCTCGACCCGGATAGTCGAACTGGATCGGGGCAAGCTCGCGAGCTTCGAAGGCAATTACTCGAAATACCAGGTGAAGAAAGCCGAAATGCTCGAAGTGGAGGAAATACACGGGCAGAAATTCGACAAGATCCTGGCCCAGGAAGAAGTCTGGATCAGAAAGGGGATACAGGCCAGAAGAACAAGGAACGAGGGTAGGGTAAGGCGGTTAGAGGCGCTCAGGATAGAGCGGTCGAAACGCAGGGAAGTCCTGGGCAAGGTCAGTTTCAACCTCGAGGAAGGCGAAAAATCGGGGAAGCTGGTAGCCGAACTGGAGCATGTTTCGAAATCCTTCGGCAATCTCAGGGTCATCGATGATTTTTCCTGCAGAATCATGCGCGGCGACAAGATCGGGCTGCTCGGCCCCAACGGCGCTGGGAAAAGCACGCTGCTCAAGCTGATCCTGGGGGAAATCGAAGCCGATTCGGGGAGCATCCGTCTCGGCACCAAACTCGAAGTCGCCTATTTCGACCAGTTGCGCGAAAGGCTCGATATGGATGCAAGCCTCGCCGATACCATCAGCCAGGGAAGCGATTTCATCGAGATCAACGGCGAGAAAAAGCATGTCATCAGCTATCTGGGCGATTTCCTCTTTTCTCCCGAGCGCGCCCGCTCGCCGGTGAAAAGCCTCTCCGGCGGGGAACGGAACAGATTGCTGCTCGCGAGGCTTTTCACACGCCCCGTCAATGTACTTGTTCTGGACGAACCCACCAACGATCTCGACATCGAAACCCTGGAATTGCTGGAATCGCTGCTGCTCGACTATTCCGGCACCCTTTTTCTGGTGAGCCACGACCGGGCATTCCTGGACAATGTGGTGACTCAGGTGATCGCCTTCGAAGGAGAAGGAAAATGGCGGGAATATGTCGGCGGATATGAAGACTGGGTGAGACAGAAGCATGCCGTGCAACCCAAGCCTGCAGGGGAAAAGAGCCCAAAAAATCCCCAGCCCGGCAACAAGCAGAAGAAGCCGGGGTTCAACGAAACCAGGGAGCTGGAATCCATTCCGGGGAAAATAGAAAAACTGGAAGCCGAGCAGAAGGCGCTGGAGGCCAGGCTTTCCGACCCTGATCTCTACAGCGAATCACCGGAAAAAATTGCGGCGCTTCAAAAGCGCTTCGAAGAGATCGAATCCGAAATCCTTGCCGTTCTTTCCCGGTGGGAAGAGCTTGAAGCGAACAAGGGCTGATTCGTGACCGAAATGTTCGCGAACAGGCTGCGCAAGAATGCGAAGCACCTGGCGAAATGGGGAAGAAGGCGGGGAATATCCTGCTACAGGCTTTACGACCGGGATATCCCTGAGTTTCCCTTCGTGGTCGACTATTACGAGGGCAGAATCCACCTCCAGGCCCTTTCCGGAGAGCTTTCAGACGAAATGGTGGAAGCTGCCGCAGAGGCGCTTGATTTGCCCGTCGAGGCAATTCACCTCAAGAAGCGCGAAGGGCAGAAGGGCGACTCGCAATACGAGAAAACGGGCATGAGCGGGGGGGATTTCGTCGTCTCCGAAAACGGATACCGATTCATCGTCAACCTCGATGCCTATCTCGATACCGGACTTTTTCTCGATCACCGCAACATGCGGAAAATGGTCGGAGAAAGGGCGCAGGGCAGGCGCTTTCTCAATCTTTTCGCCTATACCGGGAGCTTCAGCGTGTACGCTGCAAAAGGCGGCGCAATTTCCACCACCACAGTCGACCTTTCGAACACCTATCTCGAATGGGCGAGAAAGAACTTCGATCTGAACGAAATATTTAATAACAATAACATAAGAAGTGATGTTAATGTTTTTATAAAAGAATGCAGTAGCGAGTACGACCTCATCGTGCTCGATCCGCCCACCTTTTCCAATTCCAAGAAAATGACCGGCACTTTCGACGTGCAGCGCGATCATGGCGAAATGATCCGGAACTGCATGAAGCTGCTGGCCCCGGGAGGCGAACTTTTTTTCTCCAACAATCTCAAAAGCTTCAAGCTCGACGAAGAGTCGCTCTCGGGCTTCGATTACAGCGAGATTTCCAGCCGGACCGTCCCGGAAGATTTCAGGAACAGGAAGATACACCGCGCCTGGCATTTCAGAGGTTGATCTCCGAGCCATCTTGAATTATGGCCGTTTGCGGCTATACAGAGAGAGGAGGAAAAGCCGATGGATTTGAATGTGGATCTGCCCATACCCGGGCAGGAGGGGGCCGCCAGGATTCTGGGACGCATTTTCCGCGACTACGGCAACAACCTGGCAATCCGGCTGTGGAACGGGGAAACGTTGAGTTTCGGAAACAAAACACCGGACTGTACCCTGGTTTTCAACAGGATGAAGCCTTTTCGCGACCTGATCCTGCATTCCGATCCGATACGCCTGGCCGAAGCCTATTTCGACGGCAGCGTCGACATCGAGGGAAGCATCTACCCGGCGATCGAACTCAAGGATTACCTCAAATCAGTCAACCTTTCGGTCGAGGAAAAGATCGCTTTCCTGTTCACCGCCTTCAGGATGCGCGAGGAATCGCACGAGCCGGCAGGATGGGCATCCTGGCACTGGACCCGGACCGCGCCTAAACACAGCAGGGAAATGAACCGGGAGGCAATCGGCTTCCACTACGACGTTTCGAACGATTTTTACAGGCTCTGGCTCGACGAAGGCATGATCTATTCCTGCGCCTATTTCACGGATGAAAAGGAATCGCTCGATGCGGCGCAAAGAAACAAACTCGACCTGATCTGCCGCAAGCTCAGGCTGAAGGAGGGCGACAAACTGCTCGACATCGGATGCGGCTGGGGTTCCCTTATCCAGTGGGCGGCACTGCATTACGGGGTCAGGGCACACGGCATCACCCTGAGCCGCAACCAGTTCGATTATGCGCAGAAAAAAATTCGGGAAAACGGGCTGGAAGGGCAGGTTGCCGTCGAACTGAAGGACTACCGCGATCTCGATGGAACGGAAATATACGACAAAGTTTCCAGCGTGGGGATGTTCGAGCATGTCGGATTGAAGAATCTTCCCCTCTATTTTTCGACGGTGCATCGCCTGCTGAAGCCGGGCGGGCTGTTTCTGAACCACGGCATCACGCACGACGAAGACGGCTGGAACAAATGCGTCGAAACCGAATTCATCTCCAGATACGTCTTTCCGGACGGCGAACTCGACTGGGTCAGCAATATCCAGAGGCGGATGGAGAAAAGTCTTTTCGAGATCCACGACGTCGAATCGCTGAGACCGCATTATGCGCTCACCCTGAGGAAATGGGTGGAAAGACTGGAAGCGAGGCATCAGGATGCGCTGGGGCACGTATCCGAAGCGGTTTATCGGGTCTGGCGCCTTTACATGGCAGGTTGCGCGCTCCAGTTCGAGGCGGGCTACATGGGCGTCTATCAGATCCTGGCAGCGAAAAAGATCAGGGGAGTGTTGCCGCTACCCCTGACCCGCAGCGATCTGCTGCAATCGGCTATTTGACGGTCACCGTCACCCCGGATTGCAAACCGGTCAAAACATGGCCGGCGGTCGCTTCCTTGACCACAATGGAATGCTTGCCCGGGGAGAGGTCGGGAAGATCGATGCTGCATGGGCAACCGCTCACGTTGCGGTCTACGATAGGATCCTGGTTGTCGACATAGACATGCAGGTGATTGCCTGTCGGACCCAGCTTGACGTTGTATTCGAGTTTGTTCCCCATCCCGCTGGAAAGGGTTGCGCCGTCCCTGGGCGACAGTATGGTGATAGCGCCTTGCGCAAGGGCCAATTGCGGCACCAGCAGGGCCAGAATCAGGGCGAGTCTCATGTCATCCTCCTAAAAAGATCGATTATCATTGATAGTCCGCCTGAGAGTCGTTGTCAAGAAATAGGCACTTCTAACCGGCAATCTCGCCATTTAGATTATTTAACATAATATACATTCCTAGGCCGTGTTGAATCGGTGCGGGGAGTGTAATCGAAAAAAACAAAAACCCTGCCGCTATCCCCCCGAGTCGCTTTGATACCTTTTTCCAGTATTCCCGGCGCTCTCCCTTCTCGCGCTCGGCGTTCGCTGCTGCGATTACGATAAGCGGGTCAATCTCAAGAATTTCGGCAATCTTGGCTGCTGTGAAGTCGTCCATGATGTAATTTCCGCTTCGGTAGTTGCTTATCGCGCTCCTTGTAATTCCCAAATGCTTTGATACTCCGTTGTCCGACTGAATTCCTAACTTTTCTTTTGCCTTATCCAGATATTCCATGCTGTTCATTTTCTTTTGCTCCCTTGTTTGGTGATTCGAGTATAGGTTTGTTCAAGCAGCTTGACAATGTTCAGCTATTTGACTATTGTTTGAATTGTTCAGTATTTTGAACATCATTCCTTCAACTCTCGGCTGCGGCCAAAGGAAAAATTATCATGAAAACTCGTATACAAGTTATTTCCGTCGAAACCCGTTCGGGTATCGGTTCCAAATCCCAGAAGGCATATTCTATGGTCGTGTGCCAGTGCATCGTTCATGGCGATAAGCCACAGATCGGTGAATTGATCCTTCCGAAAGATCATCCTGAAGTTCATCCGGGCATGTATGACGGCGAATTCGGTGTTACTGTCGATTTTCAAACAAAGCGCATTGGCGGCGTTCTTATCCAGTTGTTCCCGGTTCCTGCTGCCCATGCCAAGGTTGCCGCCTGATGTTGTCCGTTTTCCATACCTTAACTTTTTCTGAGCTTGTCACGGTAATTGCTGCTGGCGTTACCGTGTTTGCTCTTGGTTTCATTGCCGGGAAATGACTTCTACAAACGCTATCGAGTTGTTGCAGTTTTTTTCCGCTTGCTGGATTTTCGGCTTCACCTTCGGCCTGTTCTGGAAAGTTGTTCGGACATTCCTAGGTGATTGGCTGGTTTAAATTCGGGATTTTCCCGTTTCCGTGTCGGCGGCTTCCGATATTTTTTGAAAGGGTTTTTACCATGATTACCTCTCTCGCAACCGCACTCACCACGAACATCACTGCCGCTTTCACGGCTGCCGGCCCCGTTGTCGCTCTCGTCCTGGGCACCGTGGTCGGTTACAAGGTCTTCAAAAAGTTTCTGTGATGAAACTTCCGGTCCTTCCGGTTAAAGCCAGCATTCTTGTGATGCTGGCTTTTTGCCTTCTCGGCTGTGCTTCTCCTTCTGTCAATGATTGCAATCAACCCATGACCTTCAGGCAATACCATGAATGCGTCTGTGACCATCGCCCGGTATGCTCGCAATGAAAAGACTTCTTTTTCTCTTTTTCCTTCTCTGGTCGTTTCCTGCGTATTCGGCCATGACTATTGTCATTTGCGGTGGTGTTAATCATCAATGTGCCAATAATCCGAATATTCCCCCTCAGGATTCTGGCGCTGCTTCTGACTTAAACGCTACTGGTATGACTGCCGGTTCTGCTGTTGCTCAGACCAATGCGCCTGCCGTGAATGTTCCCGGCGCTTCTATTGGTTCGCTTCCTCCTTCCGGCGCTCCTCCTGCTCCTCTTGATCCGACTTTGCCCGTTTCTGCTACAAATCCTCTTTGTTCTACTTCCGGCAATCAAATAATTTGTGATGGTGGCGTTGGTCCTGCTTTTCAGGGTGGTGGTCTTTTATATCCTTCTACCTCTACTGTCTTTTTTGATCCTAATGGTAATGTTCAAGGTACTTTTTCATCTGCTACTTCTCTTTGTGCTGCTGAAGCTGCTCGTGCTAATCGTCCTGCTGCTCATGTTGTTTCGCCTACTCTTTGTTCTGATGGAACTGGCTATTTTTCTGTTGTTATGGCTTCCGGTCTTGCTTCTAATGGGGTTGTTTGTTCCTCCAATCCGTCCATTCCTTGCGCTCCTACTGTTTCTCCTAATGTTCCTGCCGGCATGTCCGAGACTCAAACACCTGCTCAACCTGCTACTTCTACAAGTGCTGCTGTTCCTGCTTCGGATACTTTTTCCGGTACGCCTTCTACTGTTGAGCAATTCTTGATTTCTGGTACCAATCCTTCCGGCGTTCCCGGTTCTATTACTCCTGGTACTGCTGCGGCTGCTTCCGGTAGATCGGAA
>JAKBJU010000006.1 GCA_021835845.1 Pseudomonadota bacterium
GTTGTATTTGCGCTGCTGTTTGTATCGATCGAGATTGCATCAGAGTTATTAGAGTTGGTATTGGTATCCGTAACAGTTACCGTGCCCGTTGGCGCTGTTGAGCTTGCCGCTTGAGCGACATTAACGGTCGATGATGTTGTGTTAATAACAACATTAGTCCCGCCATTTACTGTAACCGTATTTTGTGTCGCACCCGTTGTATTAACAGTAATGGCCCCTGTCGAGCTGCTTCCATTGAGAGTGATGGTGTTCGTAGTGCCGATTTGGCCGCTGCCTGTCGTTGCCGCATTATCGGTTACACTAATCGAAGTTCCACCCGTCACAGCAATCGTGCCACCACCGGTGGCACCATTCGTATCGGTCACCGTAACCGCGCCAGTCGATGCTGTATTAGCGCCGATCGTTACCGCGCCGGACTGGGAAGTCGTCACCGTGGTGCCCGTACCACCGTCAGTTGCAACCGTTGTATTGCCGGTACCCGTCACGCTTACCGTAATCGTGCCAGCAGGATTCGTCGAGGTTGTTCCGCCGACTTGGATAGCAGAGGCATGCGTGGTGGTATAACCGTTCTCAGTAACGCTGATGTTGTTGCCACCATTGACCGTCACACCACCAGCAGCCGTTCCACCGCCAGCCGTGTCTGTGACAGTGACACTTACCGCCGAACCCGCCGTAAACGTATCCGCACCCGCGCCGCCAGCACTGACTGTGGTTGCTGTCAACTGGGTCAATCCCGTATAGCCAGCTACAGCGGTTTTAGCATTGAAAGTGTCCCCGGTGCCAGAGTTAATTTGCACCGTTTGGACACCTGATACCGTTGCCGCCACATTAATCGTGCTAGCCGTACCCGCAGCGGTAGCATCAGAAATGATAAACGTATTGTTTGTGCCCGTGGCGCTAATAGCATCGCCAGCTGTAAAGGTTGCACCAGTCCCACCAACAGTACCGTAGATTTTGGCGCTTCCACTCGGCTGGCCCGAGCTAAACGCACCAGCGCCAGTTGCGTCCACACCTGTAGTGAGCGTGTAGGCCACCGCGACCGCAGCCACCGGCGTGCCAGGGGTGAGCGTCACGTCTTTGGTATTGGTGGAAACGCCCATGTAATTCGACACAGCCTGGATGGTGCCCTGCCACGCCGCAGCAGCCTGGGCATACACGCCGCTGTTCTGGACGGCAAAGGCATTCAGGATGGAATTGATCACCGCGCCGCGCGCGCCGGGCGCCGCCGCATCCAGTTGGCCCTGAACGTAGCTCACTGCAGCGGTCACGTCGGCGGCTGCGAGGCCGTACTTGCCGGCGATGATGCCGAGATTGTTGACCACCGTCGCAGCGACGGAAGCCGTGGTCAGGGAGCCGAAGCTGATGGAGTAGTATGCATTCAGCGTAGCGGTCAGACCCAGATTATTCACGTCGTTGTTGACGTAGGTATAGGTCGTATTGCCGAGTTCGAGGCCGTAGAGCGCATCGGCGAATTCTGCTACCTGATTAGCGTTTGTTGGAATCAATGCCATAATCATTTCCTTTATAAATTAAAAACAGGCGAATCTAAAAATTCAAAAAAACATTACCTTATTTTTTGATCAATCTCCCCTCCGATGACCATTGACTCCGCACTCATCAGCGCTTGCCCACGATCCTGCCGTGGAAATATAGCTCACCCCGATAACGTTTTTTTGTGACAGCCGTCACAAAAAACCCCCAATTGCACCTTCGGCTGTGGCGCAGATACGTAACGAAAACAAATCTACCACAACGTTCCCGCATGTCAACCCATTTTAGCGCCATTTATGTTTTATGCAACAATTGCCACGGCGCACGTTCGGCGCGATAATGCGCTCAACATCCACGATGCACAGCATGCCTATTCCCGCCCATTTCACAGACCGCCTTCCGCTCGTGCTGCAGCTTGCCAGGCGCGACGTCGCCGGGCGCTACCGGGGCTCGCTGCTCGGCCTCTCCTGGTCCTTTTTTCAACCGCTGCTGCTGCTCGCCGTGTACACCTTTGTTTTCGGCCTGGTGTTCAAGTCGCGCTGGAGCCACGATCAGAGCCGCTTCGGTTTCGCGCTCACGCTCTTTTGCGGGCTCGTCGTCTACAATCTGTTCGCCGAGTGCATCACCCGCGCGCCCTCCCTGGTTCTCGCGCATGCGAGTTACGTGAAGAAGGTGGTGTTTCCGCTCGACATCCTGCCCTGGGTATCGCTCTCCGCCGCCCTGTTCCATGCCTTTGCCAGCCTCGCCGTGCTGTTCGTCTTCCTGGTCTTGTTCGGCCCCGGACTCTCCCCGAGCGCCCTGCTGCTGCCGCTGGTGCTGCTGCCGCTGCTGCCCATGATCCTGGGACTGTCCTGGCTGCTCGCCTCGATCGGGGTGTATTTGCGCGACATCGGGCAGGTCGTCAACCTGTCGATGACCGTGCTGCTATTCATGAGCCCGGTGTTCTATCCGGCTTCCGGCCTGCCGCCTGCGGTGCGTCCCTGGCTTTTCCTCAATCCCCTCACCCTGATCATCGAGGAAACCCGCAAGGTGCTGATCGAAGGCGCCCCGCCCGACTGGGGATCGCTGCTCGTCTACCTCGCCGTCGCGCTGCTGGTTGCCCAAGGGGGCCATCTCTGGTTCCAGAAAACCCGCAAGGGATTCGCCGATGTGCTCTGAATTCGCCATCCGGGCAAATCGCCTTTCCAAGCATTACCATCTGTACGACAGGCCGCAGGACCGGCTGAAGCAGTTCCTGTTCAGGAACCGGCGCTATTTCCGGGAATTTCAGGCGCTTCACGATGTCAGCTTCGAAGTGATGCCTGGGGAAGTGCTGGGCATCGTGGGCAGGAACGGCTCCGGGAAATCCACCCTGCTGCAGCTCGTCTGCGGCACGCTCGCCCCGACCGGCGGCGAGATCGCCGTGACCGGGCGCATCGCGGCACTGCTTGAGCTTGGCGCCGGATTCAATCCCGAATTCAGCGGGCGCGAGAACGTCTATCTCAATGCCGCCATACTCGGGCTGACGAAGGCGGAAACCGACAGTCGCTTCGAGTCCATCGTCGAATTTTCCGGCATCCGGGATTTCATCGACCAGCCGGTGAAGACCTATTCCTCCGGCATGTATGTGAGGCTCGCCTTTTCGGTCGCGACCAGCGTGGACCCGGACATCCTGGTGATCGACGAGGCGCTCTCGGTGGGGGACGGGGAGTTCTCCCGCAAATCCTTCGACCGCATCATGGGCCTGAAGGCCGCGGGCAAGACCATCCTGTTCTGCTCGCATTCGCTGTACCAGGTGGAAGCGATCTGCGACCGGGCGATCTGGCTGGACTCCGGCAGGATCATGGCAGCAGGCCGGGCGCAGGACGTGGTGCGGCAATACCAGGACACCCTGTTCGCCGCGCCCCCCGCCCAGTCGCCGGATGCGGCCATTCGCGGCCAGGCTCGCCTCACAGGCATCGAGGTCAGCGTGGACGGCCGCAGCGGCAACCGGCTCGATGCGCTGAGCGGGAAAAGCGAAGTGCGCATCGCGGTATCCTTCGCATCGGACCCGGCGCTGCCCGCACCGAGCATTGCCGCAGGCTTCATGCTGCCGGACGGGCGCGTGCTGTCGAGCGCATGGAACCTGTTCGACGGCATTTCACTGCAAAGGGACGGGGACGGGCGCGGAGAAGCCGAAGTCGCCTTCCCGGAATTGCCGCTGCTCAAGGGAAGCTACTGGGTTGCGGTCTACCTGTTCTGCGAAAAAGGCATCCATGTCTACGATTGCGCCAACCAGGCCGCAGAAATTCGCGTGAGCCAGGACGGCCTGGAACAGGGTATCGTTTCCCTGCCGCACCTCTGGAAGCGCACCGCGCCGCCGTAAATCAGCCCGCCTTCCTGCGAACGAATTCCGCCACGATGTCGTAGAACTGCTGGGCAGGCGCCTCTCCCAGGCGGTCGCCCAGCACCTCCAGCAGGCGCTGGGTGACCGCCACGGGATCGCCTTCCGACTTCACCGGGGCATCGAAATGAAGGTGGTGGCGCCGCTCCCCCGGACAATACCGGATCGTGGCCGGCACGATGGGCACTCTTGCGATCGCCGCAAGGCGAGCAGGACCGCTCTGCATGAAAAGGGTGTGTCCCAGAAACCGGTAAGGGTCTTCCCTGTACTGTTGGTCGTGCTCCCGAACGTCCAGCACCACGCCCAGCACATTGCCAGGCTCCTTCAGCCAGTTGAGCGACAGCCTGGGAGACTGGTCGGTAAAAAACAGGGGATGTCCGTAAAGCTGCTGCCCTCGCCTGTGGACCCCTTCCCAGAACCGGCTCTCCTCCGGGGACATGACTGCGAGATTGCGCCGCGAGGCAATCGCGGTATAGGGCAGGCCAAGCTGGTGAACGATGGCCCCGCCGGTCAGAAAAAAGCTGCCGTAATGCAGGAATGCCACCATCACCCCGGAGTCCCGCGCCGATTCCACGAGATGTTCCTGCCCGTGCAGCACGACACGGCTGCGCGCATAGCGGGCAGAATAAAGAAAGGTTTCCTCGCGCATGAACCGTCCGTAATCCCCCATGTCGTAGTTTTGCGCAAGCCCGGGAGGCTCGGGGCGCAGCCGCCTGCGCAGCAATGCGAACAGTCGGCAGGGCTCGAATAGGTTTTTCATCGCGAATTCTCGGGGGAAATGCCTGGCAGCCGCCCGTCATGTTACAATCTGCGCCATTATACGGCAATCGCCCAGTCATGGCGGCGCCATTATCCGAAGAGTTTCGTTCATGATTGACGCTGATCGCCTGCTCGGAGCCGCGGGATTCGTTCCCGAGCAACTCATATTTCCCAGCCCCTGGTGCGGCCACCTACCTTTTGCTTCCTGGCTGGTGGGCGAGCTGCGCCCCGCAAGTTTCGTCGAACTCGGCACCCATGCAGGAAATTCCTACCTGGGATTCTGTCAGTCGGTCGCCGAACAGGCGCTTCCCGTCCGCTGCCATGCCGTGGACACCTGGCAGGGCGACGCGCATGCCGGGCATTACGGCGAAACGGTTTACGCCGCATTGAGACGCCATCACGACCCGGCATACGGCGCCTTCTCGAAGCTGCTGCGCATGACTTTTGACGAGGCATTGCCGCTGTTCGAAGATAATTCCATAGGGCTGCTGCACATCGACGGGCTGCATACCTATGAGGCGGTCAGGCACGATTTCGAAACCTGGCAGCCCAAGCTTGCGCCGGGCGCAATCGTCCTGTTCCACGACACCCATGTGAAGGAGCGGAATTTCGGCGTATGGCAATTCTGGGAAGAATTGCGCGAACGCTACCCTTTGCACCTCTCCTTCGCGCATTCCAACGGCCTCGGCGTGCTCCAGGTCGGCGGGGAGCCCCTGAGCTGGCTGAAACAGGGGAGCGCGGACCAGAAGCGCATCGTGGATTACTTCACTTCACTGGGAGAATCCATGATGGTGCGCTTCCAGGCGCGGGAAATGACCGGCAAAATCGCCTTTCTCGAAGAACAGATCGCCGCAAGGGACGCGCAGCTTGCCGCAAGGGATGCGCAGCTTGCCGCAAGGGACGCGCAAATCGCCGAACTGCACGCCTCCACCAGCTGGAAAATCACCCGCCCGGTGCGATGGCTCGGCAGCAGGATCGGGAGCAGGCGATGAAGGCATCCGTCATCATTCCGACAAAAAATCCGGGGCCGGTGTTCACCCGGGTGCTGCCTGCCGTCCTGGATCAGGAGACGGCCTTTCCCTTCGAGGTCCTGATCGTGGATTCGGGATCGACCGACGGCACTGTCGAATACGTCGGACGCATGAGAGACGACCGGGTACGGCTCCACAGTATAGACTCCAAGTCGTTCGGGCACGGGCGAACGCGGAATCTGGGCATTTCGATGACTTCCGGAGAGTATGCCGTGCTGATTACGCATGACGCCACGCCTGCCGACAAACACTGGCTCGCCGCGCTGGTCGAAGCTGCGGAAGCAGACGGGGAGGTGGCGGGGGTCTTCGGCCGCCATCTGGCTTATCCGGATGCTTCCCCGTTCACTCGCAGGGAACTGGAGCTTCATTTTTCAGGATTCGCCTCCTGCCCGCAGGTCCGCCTCGACGATCCGGATCGCTATGCCGCCGATCCGGGTTACCGGCAATTCCTGCATTTTTTCTCGGACAACAACGCATTGATCCGGCGCAGCGTATGGGAAAAAATCCCGTATCCGGACGTCGACTTCGCCGAGGATCAAATCTGGGCGCAGCGGATCATCGAGGCAGGCTACAGGAAGGCTTATGCGCACGATGCCGCGGTTTTCCACAGCCACGATTATTCCCTTGCCGAGCGCCTGCAGCGCAGCTTCGACGAGTCTTACGCCTTTCGCGCCCTGTTCGGATACCTGCTTTGCCCCGGCATGGGCTCGCTGCTGAAATCATGGCTTTCCCTGACCCTGCGCGACTTGCGCCATGCAAGCGCCGAAAACCTCTGGCGCCTGAATCGCCAGGCCGTTCTCGGCATGCCTTTCGACAATCTGATGCGCGTGCTCGGGCATTATCTCGGCGCAAAAGGGGATGCGATACCGCCCAGTCTGCGCCTGTCCCTGTCTTCCGACAAGCGCCTTCAGCTCGGTCTGCGCGCAAGCGGCTGGAACAGCAGACAGACATGAAGCCCGGATCGTTCCCTTTTTCCCTCATTCGACAGGCGCGGACCGCTTTTCGTTTCGGCCGGCAAAACGGATTCTTCGCCCTCCTGAAACTGGTTCTGGGCAGATTGCGCAATCCGCTCAACGGCAGGGTCATTTCGAAACGGACGGTCGTCGAATATTACGGCTTCGTGCGCAAACGCCCGGTCGGGGCGCCGATATTGCCGGGAAGCGTCCCGAAAAACACCATCAACTGGTTCATTCCGCCGTTCAGTTTCGGATCCGGCGGGCATCTCAACATCTTTCGCTTCGTTCACCACCTTGAAACGGATGGCTTCGAATGCCGCATCGTCATCGTCGGCATGCCCCAACCCGCTTCGGCCAAGCAGGCGCATCGGCAGATCGGCGACTGGTTCTTTCCCCTCAAAGGCAAAGTCTATCTCGAGACGGATACCCTGCCATCCGCGCATGTCACTATCGCAACGAGCTGGCAGACAGCCTACCATGTGCGCAATTTCATGCCGACCGTCCATCGGTGCTATTTCATCCAGGATTACGAACCCCTGTTCTACGCAGCAGGCAGCGAATATGCCTGGGCGGAGGCCACTTACCGGTTCGGTTTTTTCGGAATCACCGCAGGCAGCTGGCTCAGGGACAAGCTGGCGGCAGAATACGGCATGATTACGGAAGCTTTCGGTTTCTCTTTCGATCGCGACAGGTACCGGCCATGTCCGCGTCGCAACCCGGATGTACGGCAGGTGTTCTTTTATGCCCGCCCCCCGACCCAGCGTCGCGCTTTCGAAATGGGGCTGCTGATACTCGACGAGGTCGTACGGCGCTTGCCCGATGTAAAAGTCGTGTTTGCCGGATGGGACTTGTCCGATTATGCCATCCCCTTCGAGCATGCCAACGCCGGGGTTGTGGCGCTGGACGCGCTTCCCGATCTCTACAGCCAGTGCGATGCGGCGCTGGTGCTCTCTTTCACCAATCTCTCCTTGCTTCCGCTGGAACTAATGGCCTGCGGCATTCCGGTGGTAAGCAATCGGGCAAAATGCACTGAATGGCTGCTGAACGACGGCAACGCATGCCTGGCGGAACCCACCGTGGAAAGCCTGGCCGATGCCTTGTGCATGTTGCTGGAAAGCCCGAAAGATCGCGAAAGATTGCGGACTGCCGGCCTGGAAACCAGTGCGCTCACGGACTGGAAACAGGAAGCCGGCAAGGTGGCTTCGATGCTGCAGCGGCTGGATCGGGCTGCCCGGCCGGCAGGAGACATGCCTTGACAACCGGCCGGAGAACGACATGAAATGCGCCATTCTGGGCGGCGGCGGATTCATCGGCTCGGCCATTGCAGATCGTCTGCTGCAGTGCGGCCATGCCGTGCGGATTTTCGATCGGCCGAGAATCGAACCTTACCGCCAGTTCGGACCCGACGAACGGATGGAGTGGGTCTCCGGCGATTTCTCCAGCGACCATGACGTGAGAAGCGCCATACGGGACGTCGACGTCGTGCTGCATCTGGTTTCAACGACATTGCCCAAGAACTCCAACGAGGATCCCGTCTACGATGTGCAAACCAATCTGATCGGCACGCTGCGGCTGCTCGATGCCATGGTCGATCATGGCATACGCAGGATCATTTTCATTTCATCCGGGGGCACGGTCTACGGCACGCCCCAGTATTTGCCGATGGACGAGGTCCACCCGACCGATCCGCTGGTTTCGTACGGCATCACGAAATTGGCCATCGAAAAGTACCTGAGGTTGTTCGAGCGGATGCACGGCATCCGGGCGATCACGCTGAGAGTCTCCAATCCTTACGGCGAGCGCCAGCGCATCGAAACTGCGCAAGGCGCTGTCGGCGTATTTCTGCACCGTGCGCTCTGCGCCAAACCGGTGGAGATCTGGGGAGACGGCAGCGTCACGAGGGATTACATCCACGTTCAGGATGTCGCGGAAGCATTCGCCCGGGCACTGGAATATGCAGGGCCGGAGCATGTATTCAATATCGGCTCGGGATCGGGAACGAGCCTCAACGAATTGCTCGGCATGCTCGAACATGCGCTCGGCAAACCGGTCGAGCGCAATTATCTTCCCGGCCGTCCATTCGACGTGCCGGCGAGCGTCCTGAACAATGAACTGGCATTGCGGGAACTAGGATGGGCGCCTTCAATATCCCTGCAGGAAGGTATTCTGCGCACCGTGAATTGGATGAAGGCACGCCCTTCAACCTGAAGCCGGGACAGCCGCCGGATCAGGGCGAAGGCGCGGCCAGATCGGAAACGAAATGCCCGGCTACCATGCGAACCGTGTCCGGGCCGAGTATGCCGGCATCGTAATTGAGGCGCAGGAAGCTGTTCAGGTAATCGTAGCGTGCGCGGGCCAGGTCGCGCCGCGCTTCGTAGTACTGCGCCTGGGCATCGAGCAGGTCGAGATTGACCCGCTCGCCACCCTTGATGCTCTTGCGGGTCGCCTTCACCAGCAGGCTTGCCGCATCCACTGCCTTTTCCAGCGCGCCTATCCTCGAGGTGCTGCTCAGCACCAGGCCGTACTGTTTGAAGAGGTCGACCATCACCTTGTTGCTGGCCTCGGCCAGATCGGACTGGGCCCGCTCGAAATTCGCCGCGGCCTGGCGCGAAAGCGCGGTCACGTAGCCGCCGGCATAGATCGGCATGTTCATCTCCACCCCGATGGAGCGGACATACATGTCCTGATTGAAGGTGTAGATCGAACCCTGATTGTTCTTGCTCACGCTCGCCACCAGATCCAGCTGAGGCAGATGCCCTGCCTTGTCCTTCTGGACTTCACGATGGCTGGCTTCGACCGCATAGCGCTTGGATGAGATGTCCGCATTATGGGCCAGGGCGATCGTCTGCCAGTCCCTGAATTCCGCCGGTTTGAGCGGCAGGGGAGTGAACTTGTCGGCCAGCGGGCTGAGGCTCGCCACCTCCTTTCCGACAATTCCGGAGAGCGTGCGCTTCTGGGCTTCCACCTGATTCTGCGCCTCGATCAACTGGGCCTGGACCTGGGCATATTTGGACCGGGTTTCGAGCAGGTCGGTGATGGTCCCATCGCCCTTGCGATACCTGATCTCGTTGGCATGCATCTGCTCCTGATAGGCGGAAAGCTGCGCCTCGACCAGGGAAAGCTGATCCCCGGCATAGAGCGCATCGGTATAGGCCTGGACCACTCTGAGCACCAGATCCTGGCTGTGGTCGGAAAACTGTGCCGAGCTGTAGTTGGCCTGCGCCTCGCCCTGCCGGTAGGCTGCATAGTCGGCGAGATTGAAGAGCGGCTGACGCATCGAGAGCGTGGTGACCTGGCCGAGATAGGTCATCTGCTGGCTGGCAGTGTTGATGCCAGTCGTGCTGTTGATGTTGAGCAGGTTACGGTTCTGCTGGTAGTCGAGCGACAGGTTGGGCAGCAGCCTGGATCGCCCCATCGCCAGATTCTGCTGCCCGGCTTCGTTCTCGTGCAGCGCGGAAAGATAGGTCGGATCGTTCTGCAGCGCCAACTCATAAGCCTGCAACAGGCCCATCGCCGCAGCGCCCACGGATTTCAGCAGGAAAAGCGCCGCCAGAAGGCGGACGGGGATCGCGCGCATCGTCTCAGTCCTCGCTCATCGAGGTCCTGATCCTGTCGAGGAGCGGTTTCAGGAGGTAACTCATCATGGTCCTGTCCCCGGTCTTGACAAATGCCTCTACCGGCATCCCGGGACGAAGCTTCAGGTTGGCAAGCAGTTTGAGTCCTTCAGGCGCGACCTTCGCCCGCATGGTGTAATAGGGCTGCCCGGTCCGCTGGTCGGTGAGCCTGTCCGCGGAAACTTCGGTGACGATGCCCGGCACATGCGGGGTAGTGTTGCGGTTGAAGGCAGGGAGGGTCATGTCCACCCTGAGGCCGGGATGCAGCTTGTCGATCAGATCGACCGGAACATGCCCCTCGATGATCAGGGCATCGTGAAGCGGTACGATGTCCATCATCTTCGCGCCCGGCCCGACAACGCCTCCCGGGGTGAACACGCTGAGTCCCACCACGGTGCCGTCCACCGGCGATTTCACCTCGGCGTTGGCGAGCTCGAAGTCCTGTCCCTTCAGGCGACTGCCGTAGGCGGCGACATCGCGCTGGATATCGGTGAGCTGTTGGCGCACGTCCTTCTGGTAATCCTGCTCGCGCTGCGTCCTTCTGAGCCTGAGCGCAGCCACCTGGCTGCGGGCATGACCGAGATTGCCGGTATACTCGGCGATAGAAGCGCCGATTTCGGCCTGCTGCCGCTCCACGTCGAGGAAACGGTTTCTCGTCACATAACCATCCCGGGCGAGTTCGCGCAGGCTGTCCACCTGCTCGCTCAGGTACTGCATCTGCATTTTTCGGCTCTCCAGCGCCGCATCCAGTCCGGCGATCTGCTGATCGAGGCCGGCAATATCCTGATTGGTCGCGGAAAGCTCGTTGCGGATCGATTGAGTGCGCGCAGAAAAAAGCTGTGTCTGGGCGGCGATGATCTGCGCCACACGCGGATCGGATTGCCGAGCGAGCAGTTCCCGGGGAAAATCCACCCTGTCCCTGCCGTCCTTCTCGGCCAGCAGCCTCGCCTCGGCGGCTAGCGCAGAATCGTACTGGGCGCGGGTGATGTCGGCCTGGGATTTCACCTCGACGTCGTTCATGCGCACCAGCACCTGTCCGGCCTTCACCTTGTCGCCTTCCCTGACCAGTATCCTGTCCACAATCCCGCCCGGCTGATACTGGATTTCCTTGCGGTTCGTAGCCACCTCGACGATGCCGCTCACCGGGATGCCCTGATCCAGTGGCGCAAACGATGCCCACAGCAGGAACCCGCCCACGCCGCCGAGCACGATCCACCATCCCAGACGGGTGTGCCTGCTGTCGTCGGTCCTGACCGGGTTCGAAGCTTCGATCACCTCGACCATGGCATGCTTTTCGCTGTTCCTTTGAGGCAGTATCTTCATCATGCCGCCCTTTCCGCCTGTCTGGCCTGCTGCTGGGCCAGCGCGGCAAGCACCTGATCGGTCGGGCCGAACAGTTGCCCGATGCCATCGCGCATCAGCAGCAGCTTGCTGGTGATGCTGATGATGCTGGTGCGGTGCGTAACCAGCACGATGGTCTTGCCGCGCTGGCGCATATCTTCAATGGCACGGACCAGCGCGGCCTCGCCGGTCTCGTCGAGGTTCGAATTGGGTTCGTCGAGCACCAGCACGGAAGGATCGCCATACATGGCGCGGGCAAGTCCGAGGCGCTGTTTCTGGCCACCCGACAACCCGTTTCCGGCATCCCCGAGCACCGTGTCGTAGCCCTTGGGCAGCATCAGCACCATGTCGTGCACACCAGCGCGTTTCGCCGCCTCGATCACCTTTTCGGCATCGACCTCGCCAAAGCGAGCGATGTTCTCGCTGACTGTACCCTCGAAAAGCTCAATGTCCTGGGGCAGGTAACCCATGTGAGGACCGAGCTCATCCTTGTTCCACTGGGCCACATCGGCTCCATCCAGTCTGACTTTCCCCACCGCCGCGGGCCAGACGCCGACCAGCAGGCGGGCAAGAGTGGACTTGCCTGACCCGCTCGGACCGATCACGCCAAGCACATCTCCTGGCGAGATCTCGAAACTGAGGCCCCTGATCACCGCGACCGCTGAACCTGGAGGCGCTGCCGTGACCCCCTCCACTGCAAGCGCGCCCTCGGGCCTGGGCAGGCTCATCCCTGGGACGCGCGGCGGATTGCTCGCCAGAAGGAGCACCAGGCGCTCGTAAGCGCTTCTTGTCGCACTGAATTGACGCCATACCCCGATCAGCATCTGCACCGGACCCATTGCCTTGCCCATCAGGATGGAACCCGCGATCATCATGCCGGGCGTGATACTGCCGTTCACGGCAAGCAACCCTCCCAGCCCGAGTACCAGGGACTGCGTGGTGACGGTCATGAACTTGGAAAAGGCTCCGACGATGCCAGCCTTTTCGCTCGCCTCGGCCTGCAATCCGATGAAGCGGCCATGCAATTTGTACCAGCGCGCCTGCAGGTTGGGCAGCATGCCCATGGCTTCGATGACTTCCGCATTGCGCAGATTGTTGCTCGCCAGAGTGCTGGAAGCAATCGCCATGGTATTGGCCTCGGCTAGCGGCTTGTGGGAAACCTTCTCGTTGATGTAGGCGAGCCAGATCAGGATCAGGGTGCCGCACAGGGAGAACAGTCCCAGCCAGATGTTGAACAGAAAGATCACGATCAGGTAGATCGGAAACCAGGGTGCATCGAAAAAGGCGAACAGGGCGTTGCCTGTCAGAAACTGGCGAATCGCGGTCAGATCCTGGAGCGCCTGACCGGCATTCCCGCCGCCCTTCTTCAGACTCTGCTCGAAGGCTGCAGTATAGACTCGCTTGTTGAGTTTCTGGTCGAGGCGCGCACCGACCCGGATCAGCACGAAACTGCGCACGTATTCAAGTGCGCTCATGAAGATGTAGGCACCCACCGCCATCAGGGTCACCATCAGCAGGGTGATCTCGTTACGGCTCGGCAGCACCCTGTCGTAGACTTGCAGCATGTATAGCGAAGGGGCCAGCATCAGCAGATTGATCACCGCGCTGAAAACCCCCACCGTGCGAAAGGTGGCCCTGAAGCCGAGAAGAGCATTTGCTATTTCATTGTCTGGTATGGAGTATTTTGCTTTCATGCTTCCGTTCCGCCCAAGATTTTCCCCATCAATTGTGACGGATATCACAAATTTTCAGGAATTCTACCACAAAAAATCCGGCTGTCCACGACCTCTTTCACTAGACCTCTTTCACCAGTCCGCAAGGCAAACCGCCTACATGCAGCAAAATTGCTGTAAAATAGCCTGAATAAGTTGCCCTCAGACATTTGTGACCCATCTTTCCTCGACAAAACAGGCGGTCGGCGTCGCCATCGTGAACTGGAATTCAGGCAGTCTGCTCGCAAGGTGTCTCGATTGCCTGAACAAGCAGACTCGGCCGCCAGAGACGATCCTCGTCGTGGACAACAGCAGCACGGATGACTCGCTGTCCGGCGCGGAAGAACGCTATCCGGGCATCCGGATAATGCGCCTTGACACGAATGCAGGGTTTGCCGCGGCAAACAACCGTGCTGTAGCGCATTTGCAGGACTGCGAATGGATCGCCCTCCTGAATCCCGATGCCTTTCCTGAACCCGCCTGGCTGGAAAAGTTGCTTGATGCGGCAGCGAAACATCCGAACTATTCCTCTTTCGGCTGCAGAATGTTGATCGATGCCGACCCCGGCTTGCTGGACGGGTGCGGGGATGCCTATCACACCAGCGGACTTGTCTGGCGGGTCGGCCACGGCCAGCCCGCACAAGGCAGGGCGTTAGTGCCCAGGGAAATCTTTTCGGCCTGCGCCGCCGCTGCGCTTTACAGACGCTCTGCGTTCCTCGAAGTCGGGGGCTTCGATGAAGACTATTTCTGTTATGTCGAGGATGTCGACCTCGGATTTCGCATGAGACTCGCAGGGCATCGCTGCCTGTACGTCCCCGATGCAATCGTGCGACATGTCGGTTCGGCAACGACCGGACGACGCAGCGACTTTTCCGTTTACCATGGGCACAGGAACCTGGTCTGGACGTATTTCAAGGACATGCCCCCCCTGCTCTTCTGGCTGTACCTGCCGCAGCATCTTTTGATCAATGTCGGCACGATGATCCTGCATACCCTCAGGGGGCAGGGTGGCATCATGCTCCGCGCGAAGCGGGATGCCCTGCTGGGAATTCCGAAAATGTGGCAAAAAAGGAAGGCGCTCGCAGGGCAATGCAGGATCGACCCCCTGTCCCTGAGGAAATCGATGGGGTGCGGCTTTTCCAAGGATGGTGCGGACTGAGGCCGTGGCGAACCTGCCAGCAGCAGGGAAAATGGGATATAATCCATTCAATCAATGAAGAAAATCTTCCGTTTCACCCGATCATGCATGGCGAACTCATCAATGCTGCTTCCGGCGGCACTCGACTAACTCCTGAGCGGAGCTGAAAAATCATGAAGGCAGTCATTCTGGCAGGTGGGCTGGGCACACGGATCTCAGAGGAAACCTCGTTAAAGCCCAAGCCGATGATAGAGATCGGCGGCAAGCCCATCCTCTGGCATATCATGAAGATTTATGCCTTTCATGGCATCAACGAATTCATCATTTGCTGCGGCTACAAAGGTTATGTGATCAAGGAGTATTTCGCAAACTATTTCCTACACATGTCCGACGTGACCTTCGACATGTCCAGCAACAAAATGGCGATTCATCACAACAATGCCGAGCCCTGGAAAGTCACCCTGGTTGACACTGGGGAGGGAACCATGACAGGCGGACGCCTGAAGCGGGTAAAAGATTATCTCGGAGACGAGGATTTCTGTTTCACTTACGGCGACGGCGTATCGGACATCGATCTATCGGAGCTGCTCGCTTTCCACGCCATGCACAAAAAGCTTGCCACCGTCACAGCAGTCCAACCCGCAGGACGATTCGGTTCCCTGAATCTGGATGGCCAGAAGGTCAGGGGGTTCGAAGAAAAACCCATCGGGGACGGCGGCTGGATCAATGGCGGGTTCTTCGTGCTCTCGCCCAAAGTCATCGACCATGTCGCGAATGACTCGTCGGTCTGGGAAAAAGAACCCCTGGAGAGCTTGGCTCGATCCGGCGAGCTCTCCGCCTATCTGCATCACGGATTCTGGCAACCCATGGATACATTGCGCGACAAGAACCACCTGGAAGAATTGTGGACAAGCGGGAAGGCTCCGTGGAAGAAATGGTGATGGATTTCTGGACAGGCAAAAGGGTTTTTGTCACCGGACATACCGGCTTCAAGGGAAGCTGGCTTTGCCTCTGGCTGCAGTCGCTTGGCGCCGAAGTCTCAGGCTATGCGCTCGCCCCCCCCACCAACCCCAATCTGTTCGGGGTAGCGCAAGTTGCGCAGGGAATGGTGTCCCTGCTCGGCGACATCAGAAACCTCGAACAGCTGCAACAAGCCATGACGGAATTTCAGCCCGAGATCGTGATACACATGGCTGCGCAGTCCCTGGTTCGGCTTTCCTATCAGAACCCGGTCGAGACTTATGCGACCAATGTCATGGGGACGGTGAATGTTCTGGAGGCTGTCAGAAAAACTGACGCTGTCAAGGCGGTAGTGATGGTCACCAGCGACAAGTGCTACGAAAATCGTGAATGGATCTGGGGATACCGCGAAAACGAGCCCATGGGCGGCTACGACCCCTATTCCAACAGCAAGGGCTGCGCGGAACTGGTGACTTCCGCCTACAGGCAATCCTTCTTCGGCAACAATGTCGCCGTGGCGAGCGCTCGCGCCGGTAACGTGATTGGCGGAGGGGACTGGGCTACCGACCGGCTTGTCCCGGACCTGGTGCGTTCCTTCTCGGAGGAACGTCCGGTGCTGATCAGAAACCCCCATGCGATCCGTCCCTGGCAACATGTGTTAGAACCTTTATCCGGCTACCTGATGCTTGCGCAGAAATTGTACGAAAAAGGGGCCGAGTTTGCGGAAGGATGGAACTTCGGTCCGCGCGAGGATGACGCCAGGCCGGTACAATGGATCGTGGAGCAATTCACCGGCTTATGGGGGGAAGGCGCGACATGGACTCTGGACGGAGCGGAACACCCGCACGAAGCCCATTACCTCAAACTGGATTGTTCGAAAGCCGTAAGCCGCCTGAACTGGCAACCGAGATGGTCGCTGACTGATGCCCTGGAAAAGATCAGCGCATGGCACAAAGCGCACAACAGTGGGCTGGACATGCGCAAATTCACGATGAGCCAGATTTTCGCCTATCAGGAGCACCTATGAATTGCCGTCATTGCCAGCATCCCCTGCAACATGTTTTCCTGGATCTGGGATTTGCCCCCCCCTCCAACGCCTATCTCAGCGAAGCAGAACTTGGGAAGCCTGAACGTTATTACCCGCTCAAGCTGTTCGTTTGCGAGCATTGCTGGCTGGTTCAAACCGAAGATTATGCGCAGGCTGACGAACTGTTCAGCCCCGACTACGCCTACTTCTCCTCGACCTCGTCAAGCTGGCTGGAGCATGCATCCCGTTACACCACGATGATCGCCAGCCGACTCGGCCTGAACAGCAACAGCCTGGTCATCGAAGTTGCGGCCAACGACGGCTATCTGCTCAGGAACTTCGTCTCAGCCGGCATCCCTTGCCTGGGAATCGAACCCACTGACAGTACGGCGGCGGCGGCCGAGAAACTGGGCATACCGGTACTCCGGGAATTTTTCGGGAAATCCCTGGCGCAGCGACTCGTATACGAAGGCAAGCAAGCCGATCTCATTCTGGGCAACAACGTCTATGCTCATGTGCCGGATATCAATGATTTCACCGCCGGCATCAAATCCGCGCTCAAGCCCGGCGGCACCGTCACGCTGGAGTTCCCGCATTTGATGCGGCTGCTGGAGCATACCCAGTTTGATACCGTGTATCACGAGCACTTTTCCTATCTTTCGCTGTATTCCGCCAATCGGATCTTCGCCAGTGCCGGACTGCGCATTTATGACGTGGAGGAGCTTCCCACCCATGGCGGCAGCCTGAGAATATACGGCTGCCATGCCGACGACAGCCGGGATACTTCCACTGCCGTGGCAAATCTGCTCGCCGAGGAAAATCACAGGGGAATGCAAAACCTGGAAGTTTACCGGCAGTTCCAGGCGCGCGCCGAGCGCGTGAAGGATGATTTGCTGCTCTTCCTGATCGAACAGAAGCGCGCCGGCAAGAAGGTGGCGGGCTACGGTGCTGCGGCAAAAGGCTGCACCCTGCTCAATTATGCGGGAATCAAGCCCGATCTGCTGCCCTATGTATGCGATGCCGCACTTTCCAAGCAGGGCAAATATCTTCCCGGAACCCATGTCCCGATCCTCTCTCCCGATGCTCTGCGCGAAAGAAAACCGGATATCATCCTGATCCTTCCCTGGAACATCAAGGCCGAAGTCATGCAGCAGATGGCCGATATCCGCGAATGGGGAGGAAAATTCGCCGTGGCAGTGCCAGAGATTCGGGAATTCTGAGATGCGTTTTGTACCAACCCCGCTGCCTGATGCCTACCTGATTGAACCTCAGCCGATCTCGGACGAAAGGGGTTTTTTTGCCAGGACTTTCTGCAGGGACGAGTTTGCAGCGCATGGCCTCGACCCGAACCTCGTCCAGTGCAACATTTCCTACAACAAGAGGAAAGGGACTCTCAGGGGAATGCACTTCCAGAAGGCGCCTCACGAAGAAACCAAGGTCGTTCGCTGCACCCAGGGAAGAATATACGATGTCATGGTCGACCTGCGCCCTGAATCCTGCACCTTCCGCAGATGGTTCGGCGCCGAACTTTCAGCCGGGAACAGGCATGCGCTCTACATCCCGAAAGGCTTTGCACACGGCTTTCTGACCCTCACCAACGATGTCGAAGTGCTCTACCAGATGTCGGAATCTTTCCATGCGGAATGCGCTTCAGGCGTCAGATGGAACGACCCGGCATTTTTCATCAGCTGGCCAGAGGAGGTGGCCGTGATATCGGAGCGAGATGCCGGTTACCCCGACTTCGTCAGAGTCCTGCCATGAAAATCCTGCTGATCGGCAGAACTGGCCAACTCGGCAGCAGCATTCTGGCGGAGCGTACGAACCACACCATCATTGCGCCAGCCCGAAGCGAGCTGGACATCGAGTCGATGGCGTCCTGCGAACGTGCGATAGACGGATCCTGCCCCGATGTGGTCATCAATACCGCCGCATTTCACAACGTGCCGCAATGCGAAATCGAGCCCTTAAAGGCATTCGATGTCAATTGCATAGCGATCCGCAATCTTGCCGCCATTTGCGCCAAAAGAAATGTACGTCTCATAACTTTCAGCACGGACTACGTGTTCGGCGGGGAGAAGCGCACCCCCTATCGGGAGGATGACCGGACAGGGCCGCTGCAGATCTACGGCATTTCCCGGCTGGCAGGCGAATTTTCAGCCCTGGCTATGGCGCCCGATCATGCGACAATCATACGCACTTGCGGACTTTACGGATTGAGCGGTGCGAACTCCAAGGGCGGCAACTTCGTGGACAAGCGTATCGCCGACGCAAAGACCATAAAGAAACTTGAAATGGGCTCCGATCAGGTGGTATCTCCAACCCATGCCGGAGATCTCGCAAAGGCCGTTCTGCAGATGATTGAACACCCTCAGCTTACTCCCGGGATCTATCATCTGGTGAATGAAGGCGAGTGTACCTGGTTCGAATTCACCCGGGCGATTTACGAACTGATGGAGTTGGACACCAGTGTGACTCCGGTGGACCGGGGAGGCAGAAGCGGGGAGATGCGGCGCCCGCGCTACTCTGCCCTTGCCAATGTCAAGGTGAGAGAACTGGGAATCGTCATGCCGCACTGGCGGAATGCCCTGGAGCGCTATCTTGACGACAAATATGGATTGCACAATACATGAGCCCCGGTAAGACATACTGTCCTTATTGCAAAGAATCTGCGACGCTGTTGTTTTCAGTCCCGGACATCAACCAGAAGATGTCCGACGAGATTTTTGACTACTACCGTTGCCATGGATGCGGGCTGATTTTCCTGGCCCCGATTCCCCGAAATATTCAGGATTATTATGGACAGGCCTATTCCGCCTATCAGAAAACAGACCATACTAAAGATAATGTGGCTAGCTACGATCTGGGCAAGCTGGAAATCGTCAAACAGCATGCCAAGGGATGCACGTTACTGGAAATAGGGCCGGGCAATGGGACTTTTGCCTTCCTGGCAAAACAAGAGGGTTTTATTGTCGACACCATTGAAATGGATTCGAAATGCAGCCAGTTCCTCGCGGAAACGATCAAGGTCAGAAATTCGATCCATAGCTCGAATATAGTTGAAAGTCTTGAAAATATCACAGAGCGATACGATGCAATTGTCATGTGGCATGTTTTGGAGCATTTGGAGTCTCCCTGGAGTGTATTAAGGGCATTATCAAACGCGTTGGCGCCCAATGGCGTGGCTATCATAGCTGTCCCCAATCCTGCAGCATTTCAATTCAAGCTGTTCGGGAAATACTGGAAACATGTCGACGCGCCACGACATACAATGTTTGTTCCTGCTCACTTGCTGGAAAAACAGATGGTGCAGGCAGGTCTTCAAAAAGTCCTCGTCACCACAACCGACCGTGTAAGTTCAGAATTCAACTCGCGTGGGTGGTGGCTCCACTCCCTTAACAACTTCATATCCAGACGCCCCAACCGGCTTCTCGCCTGGATATTGAACAGGAGGGCCGTCAATTTCATTGTTTACGGTTTTGTCCACCTTCTCGAGCGAACTGACGGCGCCGGAAATGCCTATCTTGCCATTTTCAGAAAGCCGGGGGGAAATGTCCCCATGGAAGGCCCTGATTGAAAAAGATAGCGCTCGTTCACCTGGTCCGATCCCGCAACGGCATCGAACCCCTCAAACGTTTCTTAGACTCCTACCTGCGGAATCCGGGAGAAATTGAGCACGAACTACTGATCATTTTCAAGGGATTCAACAGCAGCCGCGAGCTTTCTTTATACAGGGACGTGCTTGCGGGCACTCCTTACAGGGAAATGAGCGCCCCCGACATTGGCTTCGACATCGGCTCATACATGATCGCATTCCAGGCGTTCAGGCATGAATACCCATATTTCTGTTTTACCAACTCATTTTCAGAGATTCTCCATCCAGGATGGCTCGAGTTGCTTTACCGGCACGCATCAAGGCCAGAAGTGGGGCTTGTCGGGGCAACCGGCTCTTATCAAAGCATCTCTTCAGGCGCGGAATACCCCACTTATTCCTTTATGAAAAACATTTCCCCGCTCAAGTCATTTCTTGTGAAACCCTTCCTCGCATGCCTGCATTATTACCGGTCGAGATATTTCATGCGCTTCCCCAATCCGCACATCAGAACTAACGGGTTCATGTTGCCATCGTCCGTGATGGACACACTGCAGGTCGGCCGGATGCGACGAAAAATGGACGCATATTATTTCGAAAGCGGGCGCAATGGCTTGACACAACAGATCCTGCGCATGGGCAAGAAGGCGCTGATTGTCGGCGCCGACGGAATCGGATATGACATACCCGAGTGGTACCGGAGCAATACCTTTTGGCTGGGCGACCAGAAGAACCTGCTGATCTCGGATAATCAGACGCGCGCATACGCACAAAGCGAATTGATCATGAAAATACGCTATTCCTATTATGCATGGCGGGAAGATGCCTGGCCCAACGCCACTGCATTGCAATCCGAAGCACCACCTACTGCACTCTGAAAATGAGCGTCAGACGAAACATCATAGCAAATTACCTGGGCAGGGGCTGGACAGCGCTTCTCAGTTTCGTATTCGTTCCACTTTATATAAAATTTCTCGGTGCAGAAGCTTATGGCCTGATCGGAATATATCTATCCCTGCTCGGCTTGCTGGCAGTAATGGACTTGGGTCTAAGTACGACGCTCAATCGCATGCTGGCCCAGCAGGCTGTTTCCGAAACAAACCAGTCAGGTCATCTTGTAGTAACTTTTGAAATCGTCTACTGGTCGATCGGGCTGGCCATCGGCGCAGCCATATTCATGATTGCCCCCTGGCTCACAGCGCACTGGCTCAATCAGAAAGGGCTCTCTCCCGAAATTGTCACCAACACCATCCGGCTGATGGGGGGAGTCATCGTATTTCAATGGCCGGTGTCGCTGTATTCAGGCGGGCTGATGGGCTTGCAGCGCCAAGCGCTTCTTAATGCCATCCGCTCTCTGGCTGCAACCGTACAAAGTGTTGGCTCAATCCTGATACTTTGGCTGGTTGCACCAACGATTCAGGCTTTTTTCGTCTGGCAACTGCTAGCCGGTGCCCTCCAGGTCATTTTGCTCAACAAATGCCTCAAACAGTCCCTGCCTAAGACAATGCACAAACCGAAATTCGACCTGAAATGGCTGCTGCACAGTTGGCATTTCAGCGTGGGCACCTTCGGCATTACTATTTTGGGCACCATCCTGACCCAAGTGGACAAGATCATTCTCAGCAAGTATCTCTCCCTGACGGCTTTTGGGTACTATACCTTGGCGAGCACGATCTGCAGTGCATTGTCCAGTCTGTCAGCCCCCATCTTTTCTGCTGCATTTCCGCGGTTTACACAACTCTATGCGGAAGGGGACAATAAAAGGCTGGCCGAACTTTATCACAAGACGAGCCGATTGATGGCGCTTTCCATGGTTCCGATTGGCGTAACATTGGCATTCTTCCCCTCCGCCATCCTTTTCCTGTGGCTACACAATGCAGGGATGGTGGACAACGTCTCTCCCATCTTAAGAGTGATGGTCATCGGCACGGCTGCCAATTCAATAATGACCCTGCCGCTGGCCTTGCAGTTGGCAAGCGGCTGGACCAAGCTGTCTTTCTACAAAAACATCATTGCGGTAATCTTGTTCGTACCCATGCTGTCTGTTCTCATATCGGTTTACGGCGCCTTGGGGGGCGCAATCAGCTGGACCATCTTGAATCTCTGCTATGTCGCATTTGAGCCCTTGGTCATGCATCGGAGAATTCTGCAATCCGAAATGATGAAATGGTATGTGGCAGATCTAGGCGCCATCGTTCTGACTGCACTTGTCGTCGGTGGTACGGTCTGGCACTTCTCCAGACAGTTGGCTCATGATCCCCTGCCGTTTATACTTAGCTTGGTGACCACATGGATCATTTCGGGCAGTTTCTTATGGCCAAGAGCCGGGAACCTGTTCCGCACAGACACCACGCATTGATAATGCCGTTCTTCATTTTCAGGATTCGATTGAAGCGCAGGAGTTTCACGGCATCTACACTGCATAGCAAGTAATAACCAGATCTCAATGATAGGAATTGCCATGGTATCCATTCAGATAGAACCAAAAAGATGAACCTGATAACATCGTGCCTTTCAGACTATGTGAAGACCAGTTCCCGACAGATCCGTGATGCCAAAAGTTAGTATCTGCATCCCAGTGCATAACGGCGAATGCTTCCTCCGGCAAGCCGTGGAGTCTGTGGCGCAACAAACCTATCCCGATTTTGAAATCATCATCGTGGACAATGCTTCTGCAGACGGCACGGTGCGACTGGCAGCAGAAATGGCTGGTGGCAACAGCAAAATTCGCTTGTACAAGAATGAATCCAATCTCGGCCTGGTAAAAAACTTCAATGCCTGCCTGAATCAGGCGCGCGGAAATTATGTCAAATTCCTTTGCGCAGACGACCTACTGCTGCCTTCCTGCCTAGAAAGAATGGTGCGCACGCTCGACGACCATCCTGCCATTTCGCTCGTCTCTGGTGGTCGCCTGATAGTGGACGAGAACGGCAAAAAGATCGGCGTGCAGCACTATTCGCAAACGGAACAATTATTGCCGGGAAAGGAAGCGATCAACCGTTGCCTGTTCGGCGCCAATTACATCGGCGAACCGACAGCAACCATGTTCCGGAGGGAAGCAGCTCTGCGTGGATTCCGCGAAGAGTTCTCTCACCTGATGGACATGGAAATGTGGTTCCATTTGCTGGAGCAGGGAGAACTGGCCAGCTTGCCGGATCCTTTGTGCGCCATTCGCCAGCATTCAGGCCAAATGACCGTACAGAACATCAAGTCTGGCGCGCTGGTCGAGGATAACGCGCGGCTGTTCGAAGAGTACGGCAAAAAGCCGTATATCCGGAATACCTGGCTGCACAGTGCCATGCGGAAAATCCGTATGGCCTACCGGGTCTGGATTTCCAGAAGCCATCTGGATCCCATACGCCGAAAAGAAGTACTGGAAAAACACTCCTTTCCAATGCTGTATTACCTGATCATGCCGGTATTCGGCAGATTGCTTGCTTTATTTAGATGCGTTCGCCATCCACTTCGGGCAGCCTGAGTTGAAGCCTGCGTTGAGCCTTTCCATTGTCAGCCACAAACAAATCACCCTGGTTGCACAGCTGCTCGAAAATGTTCGGGATTATTGTAAGGATGATGCCATTGAATTGGTACTTACACTCAATTCTCCGGAAGAGCTTCCTTTTGACGAGCAGGATTACCCTTTCCCGCTCAGAATCATCCGTAATCCATCGCCACAGGGTTTCGGAGAAAACCACAACCAGGCATTCGAGCAGTCGAGGGGAGATTTCTTTTGCGTACTCAATCCGGATATCCGAATACAGGGAAATGTCTTCAGGGCTTTGCTCCAGGTTCTCGACGATGACCCTGGTATCGGGCTCGCCGCACCACAGGTAGCCAACCCGAAAGGAGGGATCGAAGACAGCGCCCGGTTTTTCCCAACCCCACTGGAAATCCTGGGAAAGGCTTTCGGACGCGGCTCCCGCAGATACCCAGGAGCAGGCATTGTTTCCTTCCCCGACTGGGTGGCCGGCATGTTCATGGTGTTCCCCTCAAGGGTATTCCGCGAAATCGGCGGATTCGATGCGCGGTATTTCCTGTATTATGAAGATGTAGATTTGTGCGCACGGTTGCAAACTCACGGCTATCGCATTGCTTTGTGCCGGAACATATCGGTCGTGCATGATGCCCAGCGTGCCAGCCACCGCAACTTCAAATACTTGCGATGGCATGCCGCCAGCATGCTGCGATTTTTCATGTCGCCGGCTTACCGAGCGGTTCGCAGACGGAATCACTGGAAGCTAGGGGAACAAGGATCGGAGCAATGAACGCACTGGTCACCGGAGCGAACGGATTCGTCGGGCAGGTGCTATGCAGGGACCTGATCGAACGCGGATATGCCGTTAGGGGCGCGGTGCGCCAGGAAGCGGCGGTTCTGCCTCCCGGCATGGAAAAAATCGTTGTCGGTCCCATAGATGGCAATACAGACTGGTCGGATGCCTTGCAGGGCATCGACATCGTGTTCCATCTGGCGGCAAGAGTCCATGTCATGCGCGAAAAGAGTGCTGATCCGCTTGCCGAATTCAGGAAGGTGAACTTCGAAGGCACCGAAAGGCTTGCAAAATCGGCCGCAGCAGCAGGCGCCAGGCGACTGGTTTACGTCAGCTCGATCAAGGTGAATGGGGAAAATACCCGGAACAAACCTTTCTCTGAAAAGGATGAACCGAATCCGCAGGACCCCTACGGGGTCTCGAAACGAGAGGCCGAAGCAGCTCTGCAAAGAATCTCCGATGAAACGGGTCTCGAAGTTGTCGTCGTTCGCCCGCCGCTGGTCTACGGTCCGGGCGTGGGCGGGAATTTCGCGAGAATGCTCAGCTGGATCAGAAAGGGAATTCCCCTGCCCCTCGGCTCGGTCAAAAACCGCCGCAGCATGATTTATGTGGAAAATCTAGCAGATGCCCTGATCCGTTGCGCAACCCACCCGGAGGCTGCAAACGAAACTTTTCTCGTGAGCGACACGGAAACCGTTTCCACCCCTGAACTGATTCGCATCCTCTCGGAAAAGATGGGGGTAGCGCCAAGAACCCCCCCCTTTCCTCTACCTTTGCTTCGCCTGCTCGGCAAATTCGCCGGAAAATCCGCCGAAATGGAACGGCTGACCGAATCTCTGGAAATCGATTCCGGAAAAATCCGAAGCAAACTGGGCTGGAACCCGCCTCATGCCCTGTCGGAAGGCATGGCACAAACCGCGACATGGTATGATAGCTTGCCTGGACAAGAACCTTGACCAACTTGCTTGCTCCTTTCCTTTCATTCGGAATCACCCTCGCCGTCCTCGTCTTGCTGACAAAGGGAAGGATGGCAAAATTTGCAATCGACAAACCCAACGAAAGGTCGCTTCATGAAAAGCCCGTCCCGCGCACCGGCGGCGTCGCCGTACTCTGCGGTATCGTGGGCGGATGGGCTTTGCTCGGCCCCCCTGCCATGCCTGTCCTGGCCAGCCTGCTGATCCTGGTTACCGTATCCTTCCTCGACGACCTTTACAGCCTGCCGGTTCCTGTCCGCTTCGGCGCGCATTTCCTCGCTGCGGGCAGCTTCGCATTCTTCTATCTTTTTCCCTCGATCGGCCTCGCGGGGATTTTCGCCGCCGCAACCGCGATCGTCTGGATGATTAACCTGTATAATTTCATGGACGGTTCGGACGGCCTGGCAGGCGGCATGGCGCTTTTCGGATTCGGATTCTACGGCGTCGCCGCGTTCCTCGCCGGAGACGATTATTTCTCGCTGCTCAACATGACGATTGCAATGAGCGCTGGCGCGTTTCTCTTTTTCAATTTCCATCCCGCCAGAATTTTCATGGGGGATTCGGGCTCGATTCCCCTGGGATTTCTCGCTGCCGCCTTCGGCCTCCTCGGTTGGGAAAACGGCGACTGGCCGTTCTGGTTTCCATTGGCAATTTTCTCGCCCTTCGTCATGGATGCCACAGCAACTTTGCTGAAGCGGCTTTTCAGGGGAGAAAAATTCTGGCAGGCCCACAGGGAACATTACTACCAGAGGCTGATCCGGATGGGGCTCGGCCACCGAAACCTGGCGCTCCTGGAATATGCCCTGATGCTGGCAATCGGTGTTTCCTCCCTGCTCGCCATCCGACACGCCAGCGGCTGGATTCTGATTTCAGGATGGGGGCTGTTTTTCTTTACCGCCATGCGCCGCATAGACAGCCGCTGGATTCATTACTTGAAATAACATGCCCTTCAGGAATCCCCGCACCCTTCTTGCCATCTTCCATGACATCGCTGCCATACTGGTCGCCTGGTATGCCGCCTATTCTCTGCGCTTCAACCTGGATATCCCCGGATTCTATTTCAGGCAGATGATCGGTTCGTTCGTCATCATCGTCCCGATTCAGACAATGACTTTCTGGGTATTCGGCCTTTACAGGGGAATATGGAAATATGCCAGCATTCCCGATCTGAAAAAAATCGTCCTCGCAGTGAGTGCCGGAGCGGTCTTCATCCCCGCCCTGATGATCATGATGCGCTATCCCCTCGGCATCCCCCGATCGGTTCTCATCCTCTATCCGATTTTGCTAATGCTGATCATGGGTGGAGACCGTCTCTTGTATCGCGCATGGAAGGAAAAACATCTGCATGGCCTTTCGAAACTTGGCGGGAAGCCGGTACTGGTGCTGGGCGCGGGAGATGCTGCGGCAAGTCTGGTCAAGAGCCTGGAGAGAAGCACGGAATGGCGCGTAATCGGCCTCCTCGACAACGACCCCAGGAAACACTCCAGGATGATCCACGGCATACAGGTGATCGGTCCACTTTCCGATCTCGGTGCGATCGCGAAGAGGACGGAAGTGGACAATGCGATCATCGCCATGCCTTCCGCTTCCCACAGCGAAAGAAGAAATGCGCTGGAGCTATGCTCCGACGCAGGCATCAAGGCGCTTACCGTGCCCTCTTTCGACGACCTGATCGCAGGCAAGCTGACCATCTCCCAGATCAGGCGCGTCGAGCTCGACGATCTTCTCGGGCGCGACCCCGTCCAACTCGACGAAGGGGGAATCAGTGAGCTGCTTTCCGGCAGGACGGTGATGGTTACAGGGGCGGGGGGGTCGATCGGTTCGGAACTGTGCCGCCAGATCGCAAAATTCAGACCGAAAAAACTGATCCTTTTCGACCTCTCCGAGTATGCCCTCTACAACATCGAGCAGGAATTTTCAAAAAGCTTTCCTGAGATTCCCATCGTCCGCGCTGTGGGCGACGTGAAAAACACAGCCAGGCTCCGCCAGATCTTCGGACTTAACCCTCCCGAGATCGTCTTTCATGCCGCCGCCTACAAACATGTTCCGCTAATGGAGGACGAAAATGCCTGGGAGGCCATCAGAAACAACGTTTACGGCACTTATGTCGTCGCCCGCGCCGCGCAGGAATCCGGCGTGAAAAAATTCGTCCTGGTATCGACCGACAAAGCGGTCAATCCGACCAATGTCATGGGCGCATCGAAGCGCCTCGCCGAACTCGTCTGCCAGAGTTTGCAGCAGGAAGGCGGTACGCGCTTCATTATGGTGCGTTTCGGTAACGTGCTGGGCAGCACGGGAAGCGTGATTCCCAAATTCAAGGCACAGATCGAAAAGGGCGGCCCCGTCACGGTGACCCATCCGGAAATCACCCGCTATTTCATGTCCATACCCGAGGCAGCCCAGCTCGTGCTGCAGGCCGGGCTCATGGGGCAGGGCGGGGAAATATTCGTGCTGGACATGGGAGAGCCTGTCAAAATCGCGGAGCTGGCGCGCGATCTCATCCGGCTTTCGGGATTCAATGATGGGGATATCGACATCGTCTATACCGGACTGCGCCCCGGGGAAAAACTCTATGAAGAACTCCTCGCAAACGACGAGCAAACCCTTCAAACGCCCCACCCCAAATTGCGTATCGCCAGAGCGAGACGGGAAGATGAGGTCTGGCTATCGAACCTCCTCGCATGGCTGTCGGCATCCGAAACAATGGACGACGAAAACGTCAGACAGGAACTCGTCCGCCGGGTGCCTGAATACCAACCGCCCAAGCGCTGAAACCATGCTCCCCATTTCGAAATCAACCGACACTCTAGCAAAATGGGCGGCCATTGCCATCGGCTTCTCCGTGCCGATATCGGTTTCGCTCGACAATGTCCTGATGCTCGCCGTCCTGCTCCTATGGCTCGCAAGCGGTCATTTCCGGGAAAAATATGCAATCATCCGGAACAGCAACACCGCCCTCTCAGCACTCGCCCTGATCGGGCTATTGGCCATCGGCATGTTTTACGGCAATGCCTCCTTTCGCGACGCGCTGAACACCTTCGGAAAATACATCGATCTCCTGTACATACCCATCTTCATCACCCTGTTCAGGGATCAACAAGCAAGAAATCATGCCCTTTCCGCATTCGTTCTCTCCATGCTGCTGACCCTCTTGCTCTCCTATCTGCTCAAATTCGGGATAATGCACCAGAATTCGGTATTGCGCGGATTCGCGGATAACCCCTACGCATTCAAACTGCACATCACCCAGAATTTCTTCATGGCCTACGCCGCCCTCATCCTGGCGACAGGGGCTTTTAACGAGACAGGCCCGAAGAAGCGCATCCTTTTCGGAATTCTCGCCATTCTTGCATTATTCAACGTGCTCTTCATGGTGCAGGGCAGGATAGGCTACATCGTTCTGGCCCTGCTGCTCCCTTATCTCTTCATCCGAAAATTCGGGACGAAGGGACTTGTCATCGGAATGCTCGCGGTGATCCTGCTGGGCTTGACGGCCTATTTCGGCTCAAAAGAATTCCACCAGCGGATCGACATCGCGGTTTCCGAATTCTCCCATTGGCACCCCGGACAGGCATCGCAGCAATCCAGCTCCATAGGGGAAAGGATGGAATACTACACCAATACGCTGAAAATCATCCGCGAGCATCCTTTCTTCGGGGTGGGTACCGGCGGATTTGATAAAGCCTATGTCTCCCAAATTGCAAATACTTCGATGCTCGCGACCCGCAATCCGCATAACGAGTTCCTGCTGATCGCGTCCCAATTGGGTCTGCCGGGCCTCATGCTGCTGCTGTCGCTCTTTGTCATCCAGTGGCGGGAAGCCTCCCTGCTCCCGGTTCGGGAACAATATCTGGCCCACGGGCTGGTGCTGGCCATGATGTCGGGCTGCCTGTTCAATTCCTTTCTGCTCGATCATGCCGAAGGGCTGTTCTTCGCCTTCATGACCGGCGTGCTCTTTTCAGCAAAGGAACAAACTTGAGCCTCTCCGTCATCGTCATCACGAAAAACGAAGCGCACGCCATCGGAAAATGCTTGGAATCCGTCTCATGGGCAGACGAGATCGTCGTCCTCGACTCGGGAAGCACCGACGGAACCGTAAAAATCTGCGAATCCTTCGGCGCGAAAGTCCATGTCACGGACTGGCCCGGCTTCGGCCCGCAGAAGAACCGCGCGCTCGATCTGGCCACAGGGGAATGGGTATTGTCTCTGGATGCGGATGAAATCGTCCCCCCCCAATTGAAGGCCGAAATCATGGGAGCCATCTCGAAAGGAGACGCCGACGCTTACAGTTTCCCGCGCTCGTCGAGCTATTGCGGAAGATTCATGCGGCACGGCGGCTGGTGGCCGGACCGCGTCACGCGCCTCTTCAGGCGCGGGGAGGCGCGCTTCAGCGACGACCTCGTCCACGAGAGGCTGATCGTAAACGGCAGAACGGCAGAACTTTCCTCTCCCCTCGCCCACACTGCATTCTCCGACCTGGAGGAAGTGTTGCAGAAGGTCGACCGCTATTCGACTGCAGGGGCGATAATGATGGCGAAAAAAGGCAAAAAAGCCTCGCTTGGAACGGCAATCCTGCACGGCTTCTGGTCTTTTTTCAGGACCTATTTCCTGAGGGCGGGATTTCTCGACGGCAAAGAGGGATTCATGCTCGCGGTCTCCAATGCGGAAGGCACCTATTACCGCTATCTCAAGCTCATGCTGCTGACCCGCAAATGACGAAGATCGCGGTGATCATCACGACCTACAACAGGCCGGACGCCCTCTCCGCCGTTCTCGATGGTTATCTCGCGCAGAGCGACGCAAATTTCGAACTATTCGTTGCCGACGACGGATCGACTCTGGACACCGGGCAACTCGTCGAAGCCTACCGGGCAAGATCGCCCTTTGCCATAAAACATGTCTGGCAGGAAGACCGGGGATTCAGGGCTGGGAGGATCAGGAATCTCGCGATCGCAGCAACCGACGCCCCCTATGTCATCTTCACAGACGGCGACTGCATTCCCTCCAAGAATTTCGTGGCGAACCATCGGACGCTTCTTGAGCCGGGCTGTTTCCTTTCCGGCAACAGGATGCTTCTCTCCGAAGCATTCACCAGGCAAATCCTCGAAGAGAAAATTCCTGTCCACGAATGGGGCGTGCCTGAGTGGATCGGAGCGAAACTC
The DNA here is from genome assembly GCA_021835845.1 of Pseudomonadota bacterium. Classification (GTDB taxonomy): domain Bacteria; phylum Pseudomonadota; class Gammaproteobacteria; order Burkholderiales; family JABEVD01; genus JABEVD01. Next base: position 30,385 of record JAKBJU010000006.1, read on the forward strand.
TCCGGAAAGGTGAACAGGATTCTTCCCCTTTTAAATCTGCCCGACTGCTGCCGCAAGACTTCTCCTGAAAAATGGGAAGGCGTGAAGACCTGCAATCTTTCAGCCTGGCGAAAAGATCTTCTTGAAATCAACGGATTCGACGAGTCATACACGGGGTGGGGGCTGGAGGATTCGGATCTCGTGATCCGCCTGATCCGCTCCGGAGTCCGTCACAAGAGCGCAAGATTTTCCTGCCCGGTTTTCCATCTCTGGCATGCGGAAAACGACAGAAGCCGCCTGGAAGAAAACGGGCGAAGGTTGGATCTGATCCTGCAATCGGCGCACGTGCGCGCCTCGCTCGGACTGGATCGGTCCTCGTGAAGGCGCCGGACAAGATTCTTCTGGTGGTGACCCGGCGCATAGGCGACGTGCTGCTCGCTACCCCTTTGATACGCGCGCTGCATCGCGCCTGGCCAGAGGCGAAAATCGACGTTCTGGTCTTCGAAGGAACGCAAGGCGTTCTTGCGGGAAACCCGGACATCCACAAGATCCTTTCCGTGAAGCACCGCCTTCCCTTCAGGGAACACCTGCAGTTCCTGGCAGGTCTCTGGCGCAGATACGATCTCGCCCTGTCTGCCATCCCCGGGGACCGCCCTACCCTCTATGCCATCATTGCGGGCAGATATCGCGTCGGCATGATCCCGGAAGACAGCGGGCAGCAATGGAAAAAACGGCTGCTTTCCAGATGGACTCCCTTCGACAATCGAGGAACGCACACCGTCCTGATGAATCTCAGGCTCGCGAAGCTTCTGGGCATCGCACCCTGTTTTGAAGTGGTGACCGCCTGGAAACGTGAAGACGAGAGGCGGGTTCTTGACGCGCTGCCATTCGACCCGGATACCCAGCCCTACGCCGTGCTCCATGCCTACCCGATGTACGCCTACAAGATGTGGAAGCGAGAAGCATGGGCCGAGCTTGCCGGATGGCTGGACCAGAAGGGAATGCGTATCGTGCTGACGGGAGGCGGCAATCCCGATGAATCCGCCTACATTCTGAGCCTGCTGACTATCCTGCCGAAAGATGCCGTGAACGTCTCGGGAAAGCTGAACCTGGGCGGGGTTGCGTACCTCCTGAGCCGCGCAAGCGCCTATGTCGGGCCGGATACCGCGGTCACCCACATGGCTGCATCAGCGGGCATTCCCACTGTGGCTTTGTTCGGCCCCTCGAATCCGGTGAAATGGGGTCCCTGGCCGAAAGGATATCTCCTGGACAAGAATCCCTACCGGATGAAGGGAACGCAGAAGGTGAATAACGTGATTCTGCTGCAGGGTGAATACGATTGCGTTCCCTGCATGGAGGAAGGCTGCAACAGGAACATTTCGAGCGAAAGCGCATGCCTGCAGAATCTGCCTGCGTCGAGCGCCATTGCCGCCCTGGAGGAGATGCTGAAATGAAGCTGGAACAATTCTTCGCCCCCTGCCCGAGAGGACTCGAGGCCATCCTGTGCGACGAACTCGCCGAACTGGGCGCAAAAGACCCCGCTCCGACGGAAGGTGGCGTACGCTTTTCCGGGGAATGGGACATCGCCTACAAGATCAATCTGGAGAGCCGGATCGCGAGCCGCATCCTGTGGAAAATCCTGGACGCCGGCTACAAGAACGAAGACGACATCTATCAGGCCACCGCATCCCTGCCATGGGAGGGCTGGTTTTCCCCCAACCATACCATCAAGGTTGCCCTTACTGCGACTAAGAGCCCGCTGAGGAGCCTCGACTTCGCCACCCTCAGGATCAAGGACGCCCTCTGCGACAGGTTCAGGCAGAAAGCAGGGCATCGCCCCAGCGTGGACACCGTGAACCCGGACATGCGCATCCATGCCCACCTGAGTTCGCATGACTTTTCCCTTTACATCGACACTTCTGGGGAGGCGCTCTTCAAGCGCGGATTGCGGCATTTCTCGGTGGATGCTCCCCTGAAGGAGAACCTTGCAGCAGGCATATTGCGCCTTGCCGGCTGGAAGCCCGGGATTCCCCTTCTGGACCCGATGTGCGGCAGCGGCACTTTCCTGCTCGAAGCCGCCCAGATGTCGCTCGGCATTTCCCCAGGATCGAAGCGGCATTTCGCATTCGAGAAGCTGCTCAACTTCGACGAAAAAAAATGGGAAGCGCTTTGCAGGGAAAGCCTGGAAAAACAGAAGCCGGCGGAACCGCTTCCGATTTACGGCAGCGACATTTCGGGAAGGGCGATCGAGACGGCAAGAAAAAATCTCGTAGAAGCAGGGCTTGAAAATGCAGTCGAGCTCAAGCAGGCCAACTTCCTCGAATTGCCCGCCCCCAGGGAGAAAGGGATCATCGTCACGAATCCCCCTTACGGGGTGAGAATAGGGGATCAGGCGGAGCTTGCAGCGCTCTACCCGCTGATCGGAGACGCCCTCAAGAAGAAGTTCGCAGGCTGGAATGCCTGGCTCTTCACTGCGGACATGCGCCTGCCGAAGCTGATCAGGCTCGGCGTCTCGCGCAGGGTTCCCCTCTACAATGGCGCGCTGGAATGCAGGCTCTTCGAATACAAAATGGTCGAGGGGGGGATGCGCAAGGCAGGGAAGCCCTGAGTTAGGGCCTGTTAACACTTGCCCGATGCGTGCGAACGTGATGAATCAGGTGACAGGGCAAGGCCGGAGCGGCGCGGTTTGGTTATTCCAAACAAGCCGCGAGTAACGCGGCAATGCGCCTGATTCACCCGTTCCCATCGGGTTGCGGCAATATGCTGCGTCAACTGCGTTGCGCGTCTTGCGAAGAGCGCAACCATTCGCTGCGCCGCGCGCCTTGTATCCACCGGCATCTTGCCGCAACGCATCCCACCAGATAAATGTTAACAGGCCCTAATTCTGCATTCAGGTGATCTTGAGGTGGTCGATTCCCGACATCAGATCCCGATCCTTCGATTCCGAGCCATGGAGCTTGATCTGCAGGCGCAGATCGTTGACCGAATCGGCATTTCTGAGCGCATCCTCGTAGCTGATGGCCCCGTTTTCATAAAGATCGAACAGCGCCTGATCGAAGGTCTGCATGCCGGCCTCCTTCGATTTTGCCATGATCTCCTTGATTTCGTGGACGTCCCCCTTGAATATCAGGTCCGAGATGAGCGGCGAATTGAGCATGATCTCGATCGCGGCTACCCGCCCCTTGCCCTCCTTCTTGGGGATCAGCCGCTGGGCGACGAGCGCCCTGAGATTCAGCGAAAGATCCATGAGAAGCTGCGCCCTGCGCTCCTCGGGGAAGAAGTTGATGATGCGGTCGAGCGCCTGGTTCGAGCTGTTGGCGTGCAGGGTTCCCATGCAGAGATGCCCCGTTTCGGCAAATGCGATGGCATGATCCATAGTTTCCCGGTCCCTGATCTCGCCGATCAGGATGACGTCCGGCGCCTGCCGCAGGGTGTTCTTGAGCGCGGCTTCCCATGACTCGGTGTCCACCCCGACTTCGCGCTGGGTCACGATGCACTTCCTGTGTTCGTGCACGAATTCGACCGGATCCTCGATCGTGATGATATGCCCCTGGCTGTTTTCGTTGCGGTAGCCGATCATGGCCGCCAGGGACGTGGACTTGCCGGATCCCGTGCCGCCCACGAAAATCACCAGGCCCCGCTTGCTCATGGTCACTTCCTTCAGAACCTGCGGCAGATTGAGGTCGTCGAAATTCGGTATCGTGGTATTGATCACGCGCAGAACGAGCCCGACCTGCTGCTGCTGGACGAAGGCATTGACGCGGAACCGCCCGATGCCGGGAGGACTGATCGCGAAATTGACCTCCTTGGTCGACTCGAACTCCATGGCCTGCTTGTCGTTCATGATGCTTCGGGCAAGTTCCTTGGTATGCTGCGCAGTCAATGCCTGGGAGGATACGGGCGTCAGCTTCCCGTCTATCTTCATGGCAGGCGGAAAACCCGCAGTCACGAAAAGATCGGAAGCATTCTTGCTCAGCATCAGCTTGAGCAGATCGTGTATGAACTTGTTTGTGGTCTGGTCCCTGTTATCCATGCTCACCCCGGGAACAGGTCCTTGTTGACGGCCTTGGTTCTCGCTTCTGCCGAGCTGACGACATTGCGCCTGACGAGATCCGTGAGATTCTGGTCCAGCGTCTGCATGCCGACGCTCTGGCCCGTCTGGATCGTGGAATACATTTGCGCGACCTTGTTCTCCCTGATCAGGTTCCTGATGGCGGGCGTCCCGATCATGATTTCGTGCGCGGCGACGCGCCCTTCCCCGTCCTTCTTTTTCAGGAGGGTCTGGGAAATGACGGCGCGCAGGCTCTCGGACAGCATGGAGCGCACCATCTCCTTTTCCGCAGCCGGAAAGACGTCGATCACCCTGTCTATCGTCTTTGCCGCGGAACTGGTGTGCAATGTGCCGAAAACCAGATGCCCCGTTTCTGCGGCGGTCATCGCCAGCCTGATGGTTTCGAGGTCCCTGAGCTCGCCGACCAGGATGATGTCCGGATCTTCCCGCAGCGCGGAGCGCAGCGCATTGGCGAAGCTCAGGGTATGGGGCCCGACCTCCCTCTGGTTGACCAGGCATTTCTTGCTTTCATGCACGAATTCGATCGGATCCTCGACTGTCAGGATATGCCCGTATTCGTTCTCGTTGATATGGTCGATCATCGCGGCCAGCGTGGTCGATTTTCCGGAGCCGGTCGGCCCGGTCACCAGAACGACACCCCGAGGCTGGTTGGCAATTTCCCTGAATATCGCTGGCGCATTCAATTGCTCCAGGGTCAGCACCTTGGAAGGAATGGTCCGCATCACGGCAGCCGCCCCGCGATTCTGCACGAAAGCGTTCACCCTGAAGCGCGCAAGCCCGGGAAGCTCGAAAGAGAAATCGCACTCGAGGTTTTCCTCGTAATATTTCCGCTGGGAATCGTTCATGACATCGTAGACCATGCCGTGCACGTCCTTCTGCTCCAGCGGGGGAAGATTGATGCGCCGGATGTCGCCGCTCACGCGGATCATGGGCGGCAGTCCCGCCGAAAGATGCAAATCCGAGGCTTTGCTCTTGACGACAAATGCCAGAAGTTCCGAAATATCCATTATAATTTCCAGGTATTGATGGGCCGATCCGGTTTCCTGTCGGAATCTCTTGCAAATTATGGCAACAATCGCATCCGGCTTGCAAGCTGTCAAGCTTCGAATGGAACGGGCCGCGAAGGCTCCTGTCGCATTGCTTGCGGTCAGCAAGACCTGGCCCGCGCAGGCGGTGAGGGAAGCCCACGCTGCCGGACAGAAGGCTTTCGGGGAGAGCTATGTTCAGGAGGCGCTCGGAAAGATGAAGGAACTTTCCGATCTCGACCTGGAGTGGCATTTCATCGGTCCGGTGCAAGGCAACAAGGCCAGGGCCATTGCCGAACATTTCGACTGGGTGCACAGCGTCGACCGGGAAAAGATCGCGCTGAAGCTCTCCGAGGCGAGGCCGAGAAACCTGCCGCCGCTGCAGGTCTGCATCCAGGTGAACATCAGCGGGGAGGCCTCCAAGAGCGGGATAGCGCCTGCAGAGGTGCAAAATCTTGCGAAAATCATCGGCGGCCTGCCCAATCTCAAGCTCAGGGGGTTGATGGCGATCCCCGAGCCCACCCGGGACGAGAAGCTGCAAAGGGCGCGCTTCTCCGAACTCGGGAAGCTGAAAGGGCAGCTCCGCGAAAGCGGATTCGACCTCGACACCCTATCCATGGGCATGTCCGAGGATATGGAAAGCGCAATTCTGGAGGGTGCGACGATGGTGAGGGTGGGCTCGGCAATTTTTGGAACCAGGGACAGGAAATGAGAATAACATTCGTAGGCGGCGGGAACATGGGCAGCGCGCTCATTGCCGGGCTGCTGAAGAACGGCGCATCCTGCGGCGACATTGCAGTCGTCGAGCCATCTCCCGAAAGAAGGGCCCACCTGGAAAAGGAATTCCATGTTTCGACCTTCGCGGAAATGAGCCGAGAATCCATGGACTGCGATGCGATCCTGCTCGCAGTCAAGCCCCAGCAGCTTTTCAATGTGGCATCCGGGCTTGCCCGCATGCTGAAATCCCAGCTCGTGGTATCGATCGCTGCGGGCATATCTGCGCCTGATCTCTCCAGATGGCTGGGAAACCACGAGCGGGTCGTGCGCGTCATGCCGAACACCCCGGCGCAGGTGATGAAGGGCGTTTCGGCGCTTTACGCCCTGCCGCAGGTCGACGCGCCTGGCAAGGCGGCAGCGGAAGCCATGCTTTCCTCGGTCGGCTCTACGATCTGGCTGGATGACGAAGGCAAAATGGACGCATTCACCGCGCTCTGCGGAAGCGGACCCGCCTATGTATTCTATTTCCTGGAGGCCATGATGGCATCCGCTTCCGAGATGGGATTCGACCCTGTCGCCACGAAGAAGATGGTTCTGGATACCTTTTCGGGATCGATCTCCCTCGCCGCCGAAAGCCCGGATGAGCCGAAAACCCTGCGCGAAAAAGTCACCTCCCCTGGCGGGACGACCGAGCGCGCCATACTGGAGATGGAAAGGCACGACGTGAAGCGCCATATCGTCCAGGCGATTCATGCCGCAAAGGACAGATCAGTCGAAATGGGGATCGAGCTCGGGAAGACCCCATGCTGAACCAGGGCATGCTGTTCCTGCTGGACACCGTGTTCGGGCTCTTCATCATCGCCCTGCTGCTGCGCTTCTATCTGCAGCTGATGCGCGCACCCCACGGCAATCCGCTCTCTCCCTTCCTGATCGCGCTCACCGATTTTCTGGTGCGCCCCGCAAGACGCATCATTCCCGGACTCTGGGGACTCGACCTCGCCACATTGCTGCTCGCCTGGGTGATCGAGTTCTTCGTCCTGGCCGCGACCCTCTGGCTCAACGGCATGGCACCCCATCCCTATACGCCAACCACCCTTCTCGTCCTGCTCCTGCTCTCCGCAACGGGGCTCCTGAAGCAGAGCATCCACATCTTCATGCTGGCCCTGATCATCCAGGCGGTCTTGAGCTGGGTGAATCCCTACACGCCCATCTCCGGGGTGCTGAATTGCCTGTCCAGGCCATTCCTGAACCTTTTCCGGAAAAAGCTTCCGCCCGTGGGCAACGTGGATCTTTCCCCCCTCTTCGTGCTGATCCTTTTCCAGCTGGCGCTGACGATTCCGCTGGCCTGGATGGAGTCCATCCTTTACGGCATGCTCTGATGTGGTTCAGGCGGGAAGGGGATGCCGTGACGCTGACCCTGCATGTCCAGCCCGGCGCGAAGAAAACGGAAATCGCGGGGATTCACGGGGATGCCCTGAAGATCAAACTCGCCGCCCCGCCCATCGAGGGAAAAGCCAATGCCGCGCTGCTCGCCTTTCTTGCGGAAAAATTCGGTGTTCCCCTGCGCAACGCAGTCCTGAAACAGGGGGAGAGTTCGAGAAGAAAGGTGGTTTCGATATCCGGCCCGAAAATCCCCCCCGATTCGCTGCTGCCCTGACCTGTCCTACATCAGCACCACGTCGTACTGCTCCTGACTATAGACGCTCTCGACCTGGAGCGAGATCGGCTTGCCGATGAAATCCGCGAGCCGGGCGAGGCTCTGGGATTCCTCGTCGAGAAACAGATCGACGACCTTCTGGGAAGCGAGTATCCGGTATTCCCTGGCTTCGAACTGGCGCGCTTCGCGCAGCAGGTCGCGCAGTATCTCGTAGCCCACGGTCTGCGCCGTCTTGATCTCCCCCCGCCCCTGACAGGTCGGACAGGTTTCGCACAGCACATGGGCAAGGCTTTCCCTGGTACGCTTCCTCGTCATCTCGACGAGGCCCAGGGCAGTCATTTCGCCCAATGTCATGCGAGTATGGTCTCTCGAGAGCGCCTTCCTGAATTCGTTCAGCACAGCTTCCCGATGCTCTGCATTGTCCATGTCGATGAAATCGACGATGATGATTCCGCCAAGGTTCCGGAGGCGCAATTGCCTCGCGATCACGATCGCCGCTTCGAGATTGGTCTTGAATATCGTATCGTCGAAATTCCTGTGTCCGACGAAGCCGCCGGTGTTCACGTCCACCGTGGTGAGCGCCTCGGTCTGGTCGATGATGAGGTATCCCCCGGATTTCAGTTCGACCCGCCTGGCAAGCGCCCGCTGGATTTCTTCCTCGACCCCGTAGAGATCGAAAAGCGGCCTCTCCCCGGAATAATGCTCTATCCTGTCGCTGACGTTCCGGATGTAGCTTGAAGCGAAGGATTGCAGCTTCTGGAAAGTCTCTCTCGAATCGACCCTGATCCGCCCGATGTCGTCGTTGACGAAATCGCGCAGCACCCTGAAGCTCAGGTTGAGATCCTGGTAAAGCAGGGAAGGCGCCGCAGCCATCGCCGACCTTTCCTGGATGTCGGCCCATATTTTCTTCAGGTAGGCGATGTCGGAAAGAAAACCTTCGTCTGCCGCCCCTTCCGCCAGAGTGCGTATGATGTAGCCGCCCTTCTCGTCGGGAGGAATCAGCTTCTGCACCTTCTCCCTGAGAATTTCACGGTCGGATTCGCTCTCTATCCTCAGCGAGACGCCGATATAGTCTTCCTGCGGCATGAATACGACCAGCCTTCCGGCAATGCTGATCTGGGTGGAAATCCTCGCCCCCTTGCTGCCTATCATGTCCTTGATCACCTGGACGAGGACATTCTGCCCCTCGAAAAGAATCTTCTCTATGGGCCTGGCATCTCCGTTCTGCTTCTGTCCCCAGATGTCGTCGACATGCAGAAAAGCTGCACGCTCCAGCCCGATGTCGACGAACGCCGACTGCATTCCGGGCAGAACCCGGCTCACCTTTCCCAGATAAATGTTGCCGACAAGCCCGATGCTGGATGCGCGCTCGATGTGCAGCTCCTGAACCACGCCTTCCTCGATCACTGCAACGCGCGTCTCCTGGGGAGTGACATTGATCAGGATTTCGTCAGTCATGCACCATCCTCCCGAGTATCTGCCCCGTTTCGAAGAGCGGCAATCCCATCACGCCGGAGTAGCTGCCTTCTATGCTTTTTATGAAGCGCGCCGCCTTGCCCTGGATCGCATAGCCGCCCGCCTTGTCCAGCGATTCCCCCGTCGCGATGTAGTCAAGGATGTCCTGGTCCCGCAATTCGCTGAATCTGACCTTGGTCCTGGAAACTTCGATCTCCATCTTCTCCTCGAAAGTGCAGGCCACCGCCGTGAGCACTTCGTGCTCCCGTCCCGAAAAGCTTCTCAGGATCGTGGCGGCTTCGTCCAGGCTCTTCGGCTTGCCTATGATTTCCCCGTCCAGGGAAATCGCGGTGTCTGCCGCAAGAACCGGATGAAAGGGAAGCCGCCTCTCGCCCATGCATCGCCATCCCGCAATGGCCTTGGCCATTGCGACCCGTTTCACGTAGCCCTCCACGGATTCCCCGGAAATCGGCGTCTCGTCGACATCCGCCCCCCTGTCCGGGCTGGAGCGCAGCAGCAGCGTCTGGAAATGAACGCCGATTTGCCGCAGGAGCTCGCGGCGCCTCGGGCTTGCAGAGACGAGGTAAATGATCATTTCAGCCTTCCCTGTGATAGGGGTGATGGTTGATGACGGAAATCGCCCTGTAGAGCTGCTCGGCGAGCATTACGCGAACCAGCCCGTGGGGCAGGGTCATCCTGGACAGGGAAAGCACCCTGTCCGCCTTTCCCCTCAAATCCGGGCTGATGCCGTCGGCGCCGCCGATCACGAAAGCGACATCCCTTCCTTCTGCCATCCAGTGCTCGATCAGCTTGGCAAGCTCCACTGTCGCGAGCTGCTCGCCTTTCTCGTCGAGCACCACCATGAAACTGTTCTGCGGCATCGCTGCCGCAATCCTGGAAGCCTCCATCTGCTGGATTCTGTCCACGCTCTTGCCCGAATCCCGCTTCTCGGGCTTGATCTCCCGCAGTTCGATCCTCGCTTCCCGCGGCATCCTCTTCTCGTATTCGCCGAAGCCGGTGCAAATCCATTCGGGCATCCTGTTGCCCACGGCCAGAATGTGGAGCTTCATTCAGCTGGTCTTGGCGTGGGCGGCATGCCCCCACAATCCTTCCAGATTGTAATACTGTCTGATCGCGGGCTGCATGATGTGAACCACGACATCCCCCAGATCGACGAGCACCCATTCCCCGGTTTCGAGCCCTTCGATGCCGAACACGGTCTGCCCGGACTCCTTCATTTTTTCCTGGACATGGTTGGCGAGCGCCTTGGTCTGCCTGGTCGAATTGGCGCTGGCCATCACCATCCATTCAAAAAGCGGCGACATTCCGGATACGTCCAGCACCTCGATTTCTTCCGCCTTGATGTCTTCCAGGGCAGAAACGACCGCATCCACTTTTTCCCTAGAGCGCATGATTCTCCCGATAAAGCCCGTGATTCTGAATATAATCGAGGACGCCCTGCGGAAGCAAATAGCGCGCGCTCGCACCCTTCGCCAGGCATTCCCTGATCATCGAAGCCGAAATGTCCAGGAGAGTGATGTCTATCGTCACGATCCTGCCGCAGGAGAGCCGGCGCAATGCGGCAGGATCCCGCTCCGATCTCGCGGCATATTCCTCGCCCAGGGCACCGGTGATGGCCGAGTGGATGTCGCACCCGGGCCTTTGCGCGACGAGGATATGGGCAAGGCCGAAAAGCTCGCGCCACCTGTGCCAGGCAGGAAACCCGAGAAAGGCATCCGCTCCGACCATGAGGCAGATCGGCTTGTCTGGCCCCAGTTCCGACCTCAATTCGAGCAGAGATTCCACCGAATAGGATGGGGAAGTTTTGAGCACTTCCCGTTCGTCTGGAACGAAAAGCGGGTTCCCGGCGACGGCAACCTTCACCATTTCCATCCTGTGGAAAGCCTCGCAATGCGGCGGGCTTCTGTGCGGCGGGATTCCTGCAGGGACGATTCTGACGGATTCGAGACCGCAGTATTCCGCGACCTCCTGGGCCAGGCGAAGATGCCCGAAATGCACGGGATCGAAAGTGCCGCCGAAAACGCCGACCGGATTCAATCCGCTTTTCACCAGATCACAGGGCCAGTCTGCGAATGTCGGAAAGCAGGGAGCCGAGATGAACGATGAATTTCGCTCCCATCGCCCCGTCTATGACTCTGTGGTCGTAGGAAAGGGACAGCGGCAGCATCAGGCGCGGGACGAAGTTGCCGTCCTTGAATACGGGTTTCATGACGGCCTTGGACACTCCGAGTATCGCGACCTCCGGCGCATTGATGATGGGGGTGAAATGGCTTCCGCCGATTCCGCCCAGGCTCGATATCGAGAAGCATCCGCCCTGCATGTCGGCAAATGAAAGCTTGCCCTCCCTCGCCTTGGCGCTCAATTGACCGAGCTCGGACGCGAGCTGAAAGACGCTCTTCGTATCGGCATCGCGGACTACCGGAACCACCAGCCCGTCCGGCGTGTCGACTGCCATGCCGATATGGCAATACTGCTTCAGAATCAGCATATCTCCCGAGAGGGAAGCATTGAACGTGGGAAATTGCTTCAGGGCGACTGCGCAGGCCTTCATCAGGAAGGCAGGCAGGGTGAGCCTGACTCCCTGCTTCTGGGCCTCTTCCAGCATGGATTTCCGGAAAGCTTCCAGCTCGGTGATGTCGATCTCGTCGTGCTGGGTCACATGCGGGATGGACGCCCAGTTCCTGGAAAGATTGGCGCCGGAAAGCTTCTGTATCCTGGAAAGCGGCTTTTCCTCGACCGGGCCGAATTTCGAGAAATCGACCGCAGGGATCTGGGGCGCGGCAGGCGCAGAAACGCCGGAAGACAGCGCCGCCTTGATGAAGGATTGCACGTCCTCCTTGAGGATGCGCCCCTTGGGCCCGCTGCCCCTGACCCTGGCAAGGTCGGCGCCGAGTTCCCGCGCAAAGCGCCTCACCGATGGACTCGCGTGCGTCCCGGAAAAAGACCGGACTTCCACTTCCACCGCTTTCGGCGCTTCGATTTTCGCCGCAGCCTGCTTCCGAGGCTCGACAACCTGAACCGATGGTTCAGCCTTCGGTTTCGTTTCAGCCTCGGGTTCAGCCTTCGGCTTCGCTTCGGCTTCAGGTTCGAGCATCAGGATGAGCGCCCCCTCGGAAACGGCATTCCCGACCTTCACCGCAACCGATTTCACGATTCCGGCAAAAGGAGAAGGCACTTCCATCGCCGCCTTCGCCGTCTCCAGGGTAATGAGCGGAGAATCGACCTTGATTCTGTCGCCCTCGGCCACATGCAGTTCGATGATGGGCACATCCTTGAAATCGCCGATGTCCGGCACTTTCACTTCCACTGTTTGACTCATGTTGATGTCTTCTCTCAAACCGTCTCTGGATTCGGCTTCTCGGGATCGATTCCGTATTTCCTGATCGCAGCCGCGACCTGCTCGGGCGCGATGCTGCCTTCGTCAGCCAGTGCCTTGAGGGCGGCAACAGCCACGTGGTAGCGGTCCACCTCGAAGAAGCTGCGCAGCTTCTGGCGCGTATCGGAGCGTCCGAAGCCGTCCGTTCCCAGAACCCTGTAGGTTTTTTGCAGAAAGGCGCGGATCTGGTCGGCATGGAGCTTCATGTAATCGGTCGAGGCAATGACCGGCCCTGCCCTGTCCTTGAGGCAGGATTCGACATGGCTGATCCGCGGCTTCTTCTCCGGGTGCAGGGTATTCCAGCGCTGGCATTCCAGTCCGTCGCGGCGCAACTGGGTGAAGCTCGTCACGCTCCAGACGTCGGCGTGAACGCCGAAATCCGCCTGAAGCAGCTCGCCTGCCGCGAGCACTTCGCGCAATATCGTGCCGCTTCCCAGGAGCTGCACCCTCGGCGCCTTGGCCCCTTTCCCGGCTTTCTTCGCCTCGGAGAGCAGGTACATTCCCTTGAGTATCCCCTCCTCGACCCCTTCCGGCATGGGGGGGTGGGCATAGTTCTCGTTCATCACGGTGATGTAGTAGAAGATGTCCTCCTGATCCCGATACATCCGCCGCATCCCGTCCTGGATGATGACGGCAAGCTCATACGCATACGCGGGATCGTAGGCAATGCAGTTCGGTATGGTGGAAGCCAGCACATGGCTGTGCCCGTCCTCGTGCTGCAATCCTTCCCCATTGAGCGTGGTCCGCCCCGCGGTGCCTCCGAGCAGGAAGCCTCTGGAGCGCAGGTCCCCCGCGGCCCAGGCGAGATCTCCTATCCTCTGGAAGCCGAACATCGAATAGTAGATGTAGAACGGAATCAGGGAAATGCCATGCGTGCTGTAGGCGGTGGCAGCCGCGATCCAGGAGGAGAATGCACCCGCCTCGTTGATCCCTTCCTGGAGGATCTGTCCGCGCTTGTCTTCCCTGTAATACATCAGCTGCCCCGCATCCTGAGGCTCGTAAAGCTGGCCTACCGAGGAATAGATGCCGAGCTGCCGGAAAAGGCCGTCGAGGCCGAAGGTTCTGGATTCGTCGGGCACGATGGGCACGATGAGCTTGCCTATGGCCTCGTCCTTCACCAGCATGGAAAGAATCCTGACGAAGGCCATGGTAGTCGAAATCTCTCGCCCGTCCGTCCCCTTGAGGAAGCTCTCGAAAGCGGAAAGCGCCGGCGTATCGAGCGGCTCGGCCTTGCGGCGCCTTGCCGGCAGCGAACCGCCCATGGCCGCCACCCGCTCCCGAAGGTACTTCATTTCGGCGCTGTCTTCCGTCGGCCTGTAGAACGGCGCCTGCGCTATGACTTCGTCGGAAATGGGAATATCGAAGCGATTCCTGAAGGCCTTCAGCGCATCTTCGCCCATCTTCTTCTGCTGGTGCGTGGTATTCTGGCCTTCCCCCGCCTCGCCCATGCCATAGCCCTTGACCGTCTTCGCCAGAATCACAGTGGGCTGGCCCTTGTGCCTGACCGCCTCCGCATAGGCCGCGTAAACCTTGCGGGGGTCGTGGCCGCCGCGATTCAGCCGCCAGATGTCCTCGTCAGACATGCTGGAAACCATGTCGAGAAGCTCGGGATACTTGCCGAAGAAATGCTTGCGCACGTAGGCGCCGTCGTTGGCCTTGTAGTTCTGGTATTCCCCGTCGACCGCCTCTTCCATGCGCTTCAGGAGCAGTCCGTTCTTGTCCTTCGCGAGCAGGGGATCCCATCTCGAACCCCATACCACCTTGATGACGTTCCAGCCCGCCCCCCTGAAATCGGCTTCGAGTTCCTGGATGATCTTTCCGTTGCCCCGCACGGGGCCGTCCAGACGCTGAAGATTGCAGTTGATGACGAAAACCAGGTTGTCCAGATTTTCCCTTGACGCAAGCGAAATTGCCCCCAGGGATTCCGGCTCGTCCATTTCGCCGTCGCCCATGAAGGCCCACACCTTGCGCCCTTCTGTCTTGGCCAGCCCGCGACCTTCGAGGTACTTCATGAACCTCGCCTGGTAGATCGCCATCAGGGGGCCGAGCCCCATGGACACCGTGGGGAACTGCCAGAAGTCGGGCATCAGCCAGGGATGGGGATAGGAGGACAGCCCCTGCCCGTCGGATTCCTGCCTGAAATTGACCATCTGCGCTTCGGAAATCCTGCCCTCCAGGTACGCGCGCGCATAAATTCCGGGAGCGGAATGCCCCTGGATGTACACGAGATCGCCGCCGTGATTTTCGGAAGGGGCATGGAAGAAATGGTTGAAACCGACATCGTAGAGCGTCGCAGCGGAAGCGAAGCTCGCGATATGCCCGCCCAGGTCGGAGGCGCGGTTCGCGTTCACCACCATCGCCATGGCGTTCCAGCGGATATAGGAACGGATCCTGCGCTCGATTTCGAGATCTCCGGGCGAGCGCTCCTCGCGCTCGGAGGGAATGGTGTTGAGGTAAGCCGTATTGACGTTGAAAGGCAGGTAGGTGCCGGCCTTCCTCGCCCTTTCCGTCATTTTTTCCAGCAGAAAATGCGCGCGCTCCGTCCCTTCCTGCTGCAACACCCCTTCCAGGGCGTCCAGCCATTCCTGTGTTTCCTGCGGATCATGATCCGGCATCGAAGCCATATTCCTACCTCAAATCTGTTAAAACTGGACGTATTATACAGTTTCTTTGCTTCCCTTGCGCCTGACGCGCTCCGCAGCCTCGACGGTATTCTCGAGAAGCATGGCGATCGTCATGGGGCCCACACCGCCCGGCACCGGCGTGATCAGGGAAGCCTTGAGCTTTGCGGATTCGAAATCGACGTCCCCTGCAAGCCTGCCATCCTCCAGCCTGTTCATGCCGACATCGATCACCACGGCGCCCGCCTTGACCATGTCGCCCATGACGAGGTTCGGCCTGCCCACGGCGACCACCAGGATGTCCGCATCCCGGGTATGGCGACCCAGATCAGGCGTCTTGGAATTGCAGATCGTGACTGTCGCCCCCTTGGCGAGCAGCATGACCGCCATCGGCTTGCCGACGATGTTGCTGGCCCCCACGATGACGGCATGCCTTCCCCTGATGGGCACATTCTCGTATTCGAGCATCTTCATGACTCCGTGCGGCGTACAGGGCTGCAGCCCCGGATTGCCCAGGAAAAGTGCGCCCACGTTGCAGGGATGGAAGCCGTCCACGTCCTTCTCAGGCGAAATGGAATCGAGCACGCGCCTCGCATCGAAATGAGCGGGGAGCGGCAGCTGGACCAGTATGCCGTGGATGGCCGGGTCACGATTGAGGGCATGAATGCGCTCGAGCACTTCCTCCTGGGAAACCTGATCCGGCAATGCAATCACTTCGGAACGAATGCCTGCTTCGATGGATGCCTTTTCCTTGTTCCTCACATAAACCTTGGATGCCGGATTTTCTCCGACAATGATCACGGCAAGGCCTGGCGGAGTGGAAAAAGCCTGAATCTTGCGCCTGAGCGCTTCCCGCATTTGTTGCGCAATATGTTTCCCATCGATAATTTTTGCACTCATGAGATTGTCCCGTTTCGAAAATATTCGCCTGCTTCCGTGATGATGGCGTCCACCGGAATGTCGTTGCCTTCCAGGGGAATTTCGTCGACCATCTGCAAGGAGAAGGCTGCGGCAATGGAAGCCGCATCGCTTCTTTTGTTGACGAGCAGCCTGTCGTAGAAGCCGCCCCCGTAACCCAGTCTCGCCCCGCTCCTGGAAAAAGCAACTCCGGGAACCAGGATGAAATCGATCAGCGAAAAATCCTCGATCGAATCGCCCCCTCTCGGCTCCCTGATTCCCCAGGTCCCGGCCTCCAGCCCATCTTCCAGATCGGTCACGAAATGAAGATCGAGGCCGCTTCTGTCATTTCTCAACTTCGGCAGCAGCAGCGCCTTGCCGTCTTCGAGAACCTGCCTGACGAATCCTTCGGTCTCGAACTCGCTTCCGAAATTCATGTAGGCGAGCACCACCTCCGCCATTCTGTAGCGGTCGAGTCCGGTGATCTTGTTCGTGATGACAAGGCTCATTGCTGCGCGGACCGCTCCCGGGAGCATGTCGCGCTTTGCGATTATACTTTTTCTGAGTTCGCGTTTCACGCTTGCCTGATCGATCGCCATCTGCTCAGCATGAAAACGCGACGATGAACTTGGCCGTCCAGCCGTCCGCGGCATTCGCCAAGCCCTGTCCGATGCCGAAATTGAAGGGCGATCCCTGGCAATCCTCGACAGCATCAACCTCGATCTCGTGCGGCAGCGCCGCACGAGCAGCCGGCGTTGAATCGGCCCCGCAAAGCAGCGCCCGAACCCTCCTCATCATTTCCTCGCATTTCGATGGCAATTCCGCATGTTATCACGTAACGACAGCCTTCATTCATCAGGACGGGCGGTGGTATAATCCTGCCATGAATCAGGAAAAAAGGCCGATCCGCAGCTTCGTCCTGCGCCAGGGCAGGCTGTCCAAAGCACAGCAATCCGCGCACGAGAACCTTCTCCCCCGATACGGAATCAGCTTCGGCAGCGCGCCGATAGATCTCGCCGCAGCATTCGGGCGCAAGGCACCGAAAATCCTCGAAATAGGCTTCGGCATGGGCGGATCGACGGCCAGGATCGCGCAAGACAATCCCGACAAGGATTATCTCGCCATCGAAGTGCACACGCCGGGCATCGGAAGCCTGCTCAGGCTCATCGAGGAAAACCGGATCGAAAACATCAGGATCATCCAGCACGACGCCGTCGAAGTGCTGGAAAAGATGATCCCGGATGCTTCCCTTTCCGGGGTCCACATCTTTTTTCCGGATCCCTGGCCGAAAAAACGGCATCACAAGAGACGGCTGATCCAGCCGGGGTTGGTCGCGCTGCTGTGCAGGAAGCTAGAGGACGGCGGCTACGTTCATGCCGCAACGGACTGGGAAGAGTACGCGGCGCACATTCTCGCGGCCATGGCGGACGAACCGCTGCTCTCGAATACGGCCGAAGGCTACGCCGAAAAACCGGACTACCGCCCCCTCACCAAATTCGAGGAAAGAGGAATCAGGCTGGGGCATGCCGTGAGCGACATCATTTTCAGGAAAATCCCGGGAATCGGAGCCTAGCCCCCCCAGAAAGAGGAGTGCTCCTTTGCCCTGTGGTGAAGGCACAGGATTTCCCCCTCGACAATGGGCATGGGCGCGCCGAGCAAGGCATTCTCCATATACCTCGACTTGGACAGGATGCGATAATCCTGGCAGTGGTTCGCGGATACCACCTGCTTCACCGCCTCCCGGAAAAGATCATCCGCGTCCCCCTCCGTGCCGAAACGGCTCTCCCTGGCCGTGATCCGATAGGTATCCGGTCCCGTGCTTTCGATGCTGCTCTTCGGCATCACGCCCATCTTTGGCGGAACGGACGTGCAGGCCGCGATCTCGAATGCCGCAGCAAGCCAGAACAACAGGCGAATCGTCGTCATTTTCCACCTCCCATGATTCCGCCACATTCTATCATCGATTTCAGGCCGACGACCGCGGCTCAAGAAGGCAGGAAGATCTGCAGCAGCTCGTTGAGAAAGCGCCTTCCGTGAAGCGTCGGGACGACCCTCATGTGGTCGCGCGAAATGAAGCCCATCCTTTCGGCCTGATCCAGTTGCGGCAGTATGGCCACACGGGAAAGCCCGGTCCTTTCCTCGAAGAGCCTCAGGGGAAACCCCCCGTTGAGCCTCAGCGCGTTCATCATGAATTCGAAAGGGATATCCTCCACGGCAACATCTCCCCCTTCCCCGATGGCGGTTCCGGACAGCATCTTTTCGATGTAATCCCTGGGATGCTTGCTGCGCACCTGCCGCCTTATCCTTGTCCCGGGCAGGGTGATCTTGGAATGAGCCCCGGCACCTATGCCGATGTAGTCGCCGTATTCCCAGTAATTGCAATTGTGGCGGCAATGCATGCCTGCCCTGGCAAAAGCCGAGGTTTCGTAATGCTCGTAGGATGCCAGCGCCTCCTCCACCCTGTCCTGCATCTCGAATGCCATGTCCTCGTCGGGAAGGGCAGGAGGATGTTTGTGAAAAAGGGTATTGGGCTCTATCGTCAGATGGTAAGCCGAAATATGCGGCGGATCGAAGGCGATCGCCCTGGCAAAATCCATCCCCGCTTCTTCCATGCTCTGCCCGGGAAGGGCATACATGAGATCAAGATTGACGTTCCCGAAATGCTTCAATGCCATCTCGACGGCAATGCAGGCCTGCTTGCCGTCGTGAATCCGGCCCAGCGCGGCAAGATGCCTGTCGTTGAAACTCTGAATGCCTATCGAGAGACGATTGATGCCGGCATCCCTGAAAGCGGCGAACTTCTCGTATTCGAACGTGCCGGGATTGGCCTCCAGGGTCACCTCAGCCTCGGGATCCAGCCTGAGACGCGCCCGCATGTCAGCCATTATGCTTTCGATCGAACGCGGGCTCATCAGGCTCGGGGTTCCTCCGCCGAAAAACACGCTCGCGACCCTTCTTCCCCAGATTTCGGGAAGAAAGGTCTCGACATCCCTTGTCAATGCCGAGACATAAGCCTCCTCGTCAGGACTTCCTTCGTGGGAATTGAAGTCGCAGTAGGGGCATTTCCTGACGCACCAGGGAATGTGGATATAGAGAGAAAGCGGGGGAAGCGACTCGAAATTCAAAGCGACCCCAGCTTCTTCAGCAGATCAGATAGGGCACAGGCGCGGTGGCTCGCCCGGTTCTTGATTGCATGATCCAGTTCAGCTGCGGTCTTTCCAAGCACGGGATCGAAGAACAGCGGATCGTAGCCGAATCCCCCCTCCCCCCGCGGCGCTTGCAATATCTCGCCCTGCCACTTTCCTTCTGCGATCAGAGGCTCGGGATCCAGGGCATGCCGAAGGCAGACGATCACGCAATAATAATGTGCGCGCCTGTCCCCCGAGTTCTTGAGCGCATCGAGCAGCTTCAGGTTGTTCTTCTCGTCGGACTTCGGCTCACCTGCATATCTCGCCGAACGAATTCCCGGCTCCCCGTTCAGCGCGGCGACGCATATCCCGGAATCGTCGGCAAGCGCGGCCATTCCGGTCAGCCGGCTGGCATGCCTCGCCTTCTCCAGCGCATTCTCCAGGAAGGTGGCATGCGGCTCTTCCGCATCGGGCACCCCGTACTCCGACTGGGGCACCACGTCAAAATCCAGGGGAGAAAGTATCTGGCGAATTTCCCTCAGCTTTCCCTGGTTGCCGCTCGCTATGACCAGCCTTTTCATGTCTTGCCTCTTGCGGGTCTTGCATGCTGCGTGCGGAAAGGTCTGCCGGGCTTCTTCATCCCCGTGCCGACAGGCTGGTAGCGCGGAACGAGGTGACGCTTGCCGTTCCCGATCAGGTCGGCCCTGCCCATCTTCGTCAGCGCCTCCCGCAGAACGGGCCAGTTGTCCGGGTCATGGTAGCGCAAGAAGGCCTTGTGCAGACGGCGCTGGGTCGCAGAGCGCGGGATGTAGACGTCCTCGCTCTTTCTCGAAATCCTGCGCAGCGGATTCTTGCCGGTATGGTACATCGCGGTGGCAATCGCCATCGGAGAGGGCAAGAATGCCTGAACCTGGTCGGCCCTGAATCCGTTTCGCTTCAGCCAGAGCGCAAGATTCAGCATGTCGCCGTCCGTCGTTCCGGGATGGGCTGCGATGAAATAGGGGATGAGATACTGCTCTTTTCCCGCCTCCTTCGAATACCTGTCGAAAAGCGCCTTGAAACTGTCGTAAGCGCCGATTCCGGGCTTCATCATTTTCGAGAGCGGACCTTCCTCGGTATGTTCGGGCGCGATCTTGAGGTACCCCCCGACATGGTAAGTCGCGAGTTCCTTGACGTACTCCGGCGACAGAACGGCGAGATCGTAGCGCAGGCCGGATGCGACCAGCACCTTCTTGATCCCGGGAAGATTCCTCGCCCGCCTGTAAAGCGAGATCAGCGGGCCGTGGTCGGTGCCGAGATTCTTGCAGATCCCCGGATAGACGCAGGAAAGCCGCCGGCATTTCTCCTCGATCTCGGCGCTCTTGCAGGAGAGCCGGTACATGTTCGCGGTAGGCCCCCCGAGATCCGAAATCACTCCAGTGAAGGCGGGGGAAGTGTCCCTGATCGTTTCGATTTCCCGGATGACGGATTCCTCGGAGCGGCTCTGAATGATGCGCCCCTCATGCTCGGTGATGGAGCAGAACGTGCACCCCCCGAAGCAGCCCCGCATGATGGTAACGGAATGCTGGATCATTTCGAAGGCGGGAATTTTCGCGCCACGGTATGCCGGGTGAGGAAGGCGGCTGTAAGGCAGGCCGTAAACCCGGTCCATCTCTGCCGTGGTGAGCGGGACAGGCGGCGGATTCAGCCAGATCTCGCGGCTTCCGTGGCGCTGAATCAGAGCTCGCGCATTTCCGGGATTGGTCTCCTGATGCAGGATGCGCGAGGTATGGGCGTAAAGCACGGGATCATCCTTCACCGCCTCGAAGCTCGGCAGGCGGATGGCCGTTTGCGAAGAACCCGTCTTGCTCCTGGCGAAGGCATCGACGGGATCCTGTTCCTCGCAGGCCGGCTTTTCCGCGTAAGGATCGGGATGCGGCGTGATTCCGCCCGGCTTGTCCACATGGGTCGAATCCAGTATTTTCCAGCCTATCGGCATTTCCTTCAGGAGAAATGCCGTTCCCCTGATGTCGGTCAGCGTCCCGACCGGCTCCCCTTTCGCAAGCCTGTGGGCGATCTCGACCACCTGGCGCTCGCCGTTGCCGTAGACGAGAAGGTCGGCCTTGGCATCCACCAGCACCGAGCGCCTGATCTTGTCAGACCAGTAATCGTAATGCGCAATGCGCCTCAGGCTCGCCTCTATCCCCCCCAGAACGACCGGAACCTCCGGAAAAGCCTCCCTGCAGCGCTGGGAATAAACCAGAACGCAGCGGTCCGGGCGCTTGTCCGGCACTCCGTCTGGAGTATAGGCATCGTTGGAGCGTATCCGCCTGTCGGAAGTGTAGCGATTCACCATGGAATCCATGTTGCCGCCGGTGACGCCGAAAAAGAGATTGGGTTTGCCCAGCCTTCCGAAATCCGCAGCGCTGGCCCAGTCGGGCTGCGCGATGATCCCCACCCTGAATCCCTGCGCCTCCAGCAGGCGCCCAATCAGGGCCATGCCGAAACTGGGATGGTCGATATAGGCATCCCCCGTCACCAGGATGACATCGCAGGAATCCCAGCCGAGTGCATCCATCTCCTCTTTCGATGCAGGAAGATGGGAAGAGATGCCGAAGCGCTTCGCCCAGAAAGGCTTGTAGGAAAAAATGTCGGAGGCTTTTAGCATGAGCCCTATTTTACTAGAGTTGCGGCTTCGCGCCTGCTCAAATATTTCCACGGAAGGGGAATGAGGCCAGGCACTTTTTTCCTGTATTCGGCATACCCTGCTCCGAAACGCTCGACCAGCATGCTCTCCTCGTGCCCGGAACCGAAAAAGAGATAAAGCGTCGCCATGATGCTCGTGGCAAGCCGTCCTGAATTCATGTCGGAAGACCAGATCAGCACCAGGGCGAAGCAGTACCAGGGATGGCGCACGAACCTGTGGAATGGGGAAATCTTGAAATACCCCTCGCTTTCGGGCTTCAATCCCAGGAATGCTCCCATGTCGTAGTACCTGAGGGACCACAGGAAGCCTGTCACGGCAAGTCCCTGAAGCAGCCACGCAGCATACCGCCATCCCCCATCGAATTCCCAGAGCACGGGCCAGGTGCGCCCCCAGAGCAGCCATGCTCCCGGAAGCAGCAGAGCGCCGGCCAGGATGTTGTAGGCAAGCCGGTAGGGAAATTCCGGCCAGTGCGCATGAACCATGGCTTTCACTCGGAAGGATGCCAGCAGAGAATGCAGGGCAAAATAGACAGCCCAATAGGCCAGAATTGTCCTCATAGCCTGAACAGGGCGGCGAATACGATTTCCAGCAGACCCAAAGAAAGATTGAATGCGATCAGTTTTCGGATGGAGGCAAGCGCATCGCCCCCTTTCTTCCATTCTTCTTCGGCGACGGCATGCTTCAACCTGGAAAAAGGAACGAAATAGAGGTAGAAATAAACCAGCATCATGACCAGGCCGGTGCCGAACATCGCATGGATGCTCCATGGGACCGCATTGAATCCGCCGAGCAGCATGACCATGAAAAGTCCGCTTCCCAGCAGCAGTGCGATTGCACTCCATACCCAGGGAAAGAAGCGCCTGAAAACGCCGGCCCAAAGCAGGAGCCTCTGGGGAGGGGGAAGCAGTTCGGCGGCGGCAGGGCGCAAAGCCATGTAGGCAAAGAACATGCCGCCGACCCAGAGAACCGCGCCGAAAAGATGCAGAAAGATTGCGATAACCATATGTTTACTTGAATTAGAATGTAATCAACATGCACAAACTGCTTGCAATTTCCGCGGCTGCGCTGACCGTCATCAGCGTGCACTTCCTGGACTTTCGAGTTTCAAGCTTCGTTCTTGCTCATGCGGGAAAGCGCTTCTTGCTCGGCCCCAGCATCTCTTCCCTGCCGGATGGGCTGCTCCTTACGGTCATCATCGCAAGCACACTCTCCTGGACCGGCTATTTCCTTCTGTCACGAAGGGGGATAGCCGACCGCCGCACCCGCTTTTTCAAGCTGATCGGCATTTCCCTGCCCATGGCCTTCGCCATCAAGGCACTCCTGAAATGGGTTTTCGGCAGAATGGATGCCCGAGTATGGATCATCCACCCTGACGAATATGCCTTCCACTGGTTCCACGGCGGACAGGACTTTCAGGGATTTCCTTCAGGCCACATGCTGGTATTCACCCCGCTTCTCCTCGCCCTCTGGGATTTTTATCCCCGCTACAGGATGGTTTTCCTGCTGGCATGGCTGGGACTCGCCCTTGCCCTGGTGGCCACAGAATACCATTTCCTGGGCGACGTGATCGCAGGGGCTTACCTGGGATTCCTCGTCTATGCGGGAACGCGCCGATATTCAAATCGCTGAACCGTCAGGCACCGCGCACCAGCAGGACCGGAATTTTCGAAATGCGCACGATGCCTTCCGCCACGCTGCCCATGAGGAGGTGGCGCAGCCCCGTCCTGCCATGCGTTCCCGCAACGATGAGGTCCGCACCCCATTCGCCCGCATCCTGAACGATGATTTCACTGATGCCCTGTCCCACCTTCTCGGTTTCCAGGAGCTTGGTTTGCGCATCCGGGAAAAGTGCCTTTGCCTTTTCCAGCACCGCATGCCCCGCTTCGATCTGCGCCTTTTCCACCCCAAGCATGTCGCCGTACTCGGATCCTGCAACGATCGCCGCCTCGTCTATCACGTAAACCACGCGCAGTTCGGCCTTCTGATCGCGGGCAAGCCCTATCGCCTGATCGAGCGCGGCGTCGGACGTTTTGCTGCCGTCCACGGGCACCAGTATGCGTTTGTACATGAGCGCTCCCATTGTCATCGATTCGATGTTATAAAGATTACTTCATTCCCCGGGAATCGGGTAGAAAAATGTTCAGCAAATTCATATATACTTCTTGAACCCCTTTGCAAAAACGGATCCCCATGCCCCCCGAAGAAACCCAGCCCAACATGAAAGAGACGGCCAGACTCTGGTTTGCTGCATTTCTGGCCGGCATCCTGGGCGCGATGGCGATGTATCTTTTCCATACCCTGATCGACGGCATGGAATGGCTCCTGACCCGGCATACGGGAAGCCTGGTTCAGGATGCGCTTGCCCTGCCGGTGTGGGCCAGAATACTGGTCCCGACAGGGGGAGGGATCCTGGCAGGGCTCGTTCTCCATTTCGGAAAAAGCTGGGCGACCGCCCCCCACATCGATTACATCGACGCAGCACGCGAAGGCAGCATCGAACTCAATGACCGCACGAATGCGGTTCGAACGCTTTCATCGCTGTTCTCCGTCGGATCGGGAGCAGCAATCGGGCGCGAAGGCCCGATGGTGCAGCTCTCGGCCTGGTTCGCATCCTGGCTCGCAAAGCTATTTCCCGTGCCGAAGAATCAGCGCAATGCCATCCTGGTATGCGGCATCGCGGCAGGCATCGGCGCCGCCTATCACGCCCCGGTTGCCGGGGTCGTTTTCGTGCTCGAGCTCGCGCTGGGCTTTTTTGCGCGCCACACAGTCGCGCCGGTCCTGATATCCGCAGTGACTTCCGGCGCGCTGATCTTCTGGATGGTCGAACCCAGCCCGCTTTACGCCATGCCTCCCGTCCCGCCCCTGCCCGTCACGCCCCAAAGCCTCCTTGTCGCTCTCGCAGCAGGAGTGGCTTCGGGATTACTCGGCCTGGGTCTGCTCAAGTTCATCGAAAAATCGAAAGCAGCCTTCACCCTGATCAAGCCGCTCTGGATTCGCCTGGGATTGGGCGGCCTGGCGGTCGGCCTGCTTTCCGCACCGGTTCCGGAAGTGTGGGGCAATGGCTACGATGTCGTAACCAAAGTGCTGAACGGAGGGCTCACCTGGAACTGGGTCGCAGCTGTTCTTGTCTCGAAAGTCGTGGCAACGGTAGTGAGCACCTCCTCCGGAGCCATCGGCGGCATATTCACGCCGACTCTCTTCGTTGGGGCGACGAGCGGCTACCTGCTCGGTTCAATTGCCGGAGCCGACCCGGTCATGATGGCGATCATATGCATGGCCGCGGTTCTTTCCGCGGTCACGCATGCGCCGCTGATGGCCATCGTCATGGTGCTGGAAATGACCAACCAGTTCCATCTGGTTCTGCCTGTGATGCTCGCCTGCGGCGCCTCCTATGCGGTAAGCACGCAATTCGGCGCGAAGCCGCTCTACGGCAACCCGATCGAGCATCATGCCTAAAGCCTGAACTCCTCGGCATTCTCGAGCAGCAGGTTCCCGTCGACTTCATACTTTTCGAGCAGATTCCTGCCCACTCGGAGCCAGTGCTCGCTCCCTTTCCCTATGGCTTCAAAAAATGGGCGGAAGTCGCCTGTAGCGCACCATACCCGATAAGCCTCGACCGCAAGCGGAAAAAGCTCGCGCCGCATGCCGGACAGGTTTTCGAAATGGAAATGCAGGGAGCATTCCTCGCCCCTCTTGATCAGCCCGGGCAGGGTGGACAGACAGTCTGCGAGAAGGTCGCGCACTGCACGCACGATCACCTCGGTCTTGATTGAGGCTGCATCCGACACCATGGCCTCCCACCCTCGCCCCAGCATTTCGCCTGCCATTCCTTCGCCCAGCTCATGGAGAATGACGGCTTCGCATTCCCTTTCCGTAGCGGCCTCAAGCGCCGCATCGGGGTCGGATTCATCATGGCAATGCGCCGCATCCCCACGCTTTTTCCAGAATCCCTCCCAAACCATCCGCTTCACCGCATCCCTGCGCAGGAATATGATTTCATTCTGAAAGGCAGCGGTAGGCGCGACGAGATCCCGCGCGTATTCGCAGCCTGAAACCAGGATGGTGTAGCCCTCCCGGATCTCTTTTCTCGACAGCCTGCCCAGGAAGAAATGCGGTTTCCCGAAACGCCCGTAGCCCGCACTGTAAACATAGCCTTCGGGAACGATCAGGCGATTGACGGCCATGCTGTCGAATGGATCTATTTCCCCGTCGATGCACAAAGGGGAATAGGGGAGATCCTCGAATTCGCTCCAGAGTTTCTCGCGCTCGACAAGCCAGCTCCCCACCTCGCCTTTCGGCAGGCTGACCGAATAGGGAATGCCATTTTCCCAGCGGTAGTACTGCTGCATTTCCAGGAGATAGCTGCACATCGTCATGCTTCGTGCATGGCGCGCGTCTGTGATGTGGCAATTGTGCTGGACGGCATCTACCAGCGCGTGAAAATCCCTCATTCGGCATCTCCGCATTCGTATTTGAATTATTAGCACGAAAGGATGGCAAACGAAAGCCTGAAAATGTGATATTTTAGACCGTACCGCATAAAGGCTTCGGAGAAGAAGATGCAGCTGATCACCGCAGAAGAGGCACGAAAACTTGTCGAATTGGGCCAGGAATGGCGGAAGAACAACCTAGTCGACATCCTCGAGAAAACCATGAACGACATCGGCAGAGCCTCCCTGGTCGGGAAGAAGGCCATCACCATAGAAAGCATATCCAACCAGGTGAATCTCTCCGCATTCCAGGATGAGCTGACGGGCCTCGGTTTCAATGTCAAAATCCTGAGCTACCCCTGGCCGCCGAGGTGCATCGAAATCTCCTGGTGAAATTCTTCACCCGGGGACGATTTCCGGAATGCCTGCCGCACTCCGACCGACTTCCGTTCCCATTTCACGGCAGAGCCCTGCGATGCGGCTGACCACGAGTTCATGCTGCGCACCAACAGCGGGAATCGCCCTGCAGTCTTCGATGCGAACCGGATGGATGCGTATCCTTTCGAGGCGGGTGCGCGCAAGTTCCAGCTCGAAAAGAAGCTGGTGGTCGTTCATGAATTCCGGATCGACGTAATAATCGTCGACAAGATCGCCACAGGCATAAAGGATCGGTCGCCCTTTGTAGATTTCAACCCCCTGGAATACATGGGCGCTGTGCCCGTAGAGCACGCCGTAGCCCATGTCTATCACGGCTCTGGCCAGTTTCCGGAATTGCCGGGAAGGACGATTGATCATGTTCGGCCCCCAGTGCAGGGAAAGCATGGGCCAATCCACGGAGCCCATTTCCTCCAGCACCGCCTGAAACCGCGAAAGCGCGGCTTTTTCGTCGGAAAGATCGACATAATTGATGCCGGGAGAGGAAGGTCCAGCAGAAAAATCCTCCTGATGGTCGCAGAAAGCTGCCATTTTGAACGTGATTCCGTTTCTTTCGGCAAGAACCGGGCTCGAAGCCTCCAGACTGTTCCTGCCCGCTCCGGCATGACCTATGCCGAATTCATCGAGAAGCCTCAGGGTATTCTCCAGTCCACCGTAGTCGAAATCGAGGACATGGTTGTTGGCGAGGCTGACAATGTCGATTCCGGCCCGCGCAAGACTATCCGCCGCCTTTACGGGCGCACCGAAGTAGAATGCCTTAGGAGCTCCTCTCCACAAGCTCCTGGAGGAAGTGATGGCGCACTCCAGATTGATCATGACAAGATCCGCCTGTTTCAGTATCGGGGAAATCCTTCCCAGAGGATATTCCGCCCCTGCCCTCTCTATCCAATGCCCGACATTTCTGCCAAGCATGACATCTCCGCCCAATATCAGCCTCGCCTTTTCCATGCCGCCTCCCATACCGGATCATAGACCAGGAGCGAATCATGAGCCTTGCGAACTTGCGGAAGAAAGGCAGGCTCATTTCCGTCGGGCGGGGAATCGATATTGCTTCGATTGACTTTCGACGCCCATGCCGCAGGAATCAGATGTAGAATCCTGAACAGCGCTTTTTCCAAAATCACCATGAAACTTCTTCGCTACGGCCAGACAGGCCAGGAAAAACCCGGACTCCTCGACAAGACGGGCAAAATCCGCGATCTGTCCGGCCTGCTGGACGACATCACGCCGAGAATATTGGCGCCCGAAGCGCTCGAAGCCCTGAGAGCAATCAGCCCGGAGCTTCTTCCTCTGGTCGAAGGCAACCCCCGGTTCGGCGTTCCATGGACCGGAATCTCGAAATATGTCGCAGTGGGCCTCAATTACCGCGACCATGCGCTTGAAGCCGGCATGCAGGTTCCGCTGGAACCCACCCTGTTCCCCAAATGGCTCAGCTGCCTCTCCGGCCCCAACGACGACATCGTGCAGCCGCAAGGCTCTTCGAAGCTCGACTGGGAAGTGGAGCTGGGCGTCGTTATCGGCAGCCGGGCTCGCAACGTTGCAGAGCACGAAGCGCTGAAATTCGTCGCCGGATATTGCCTTGCCAACGACGTTTCCGAGCGCGCCTTTCAGCTCGACCGCAGCGGCGGGCAATGGGGGAAGGGCAAGGGATTCGACACGTTCGGACCGGTAGGCCCCTATCTGGTGACGGCGGACGAGGTGGGCAACCCGCAGAATCTCGATATGTGGCTATCCGTGAACGGCGAGCGCAAGCAGTCCGGAAACACCGCGAACATGATCTTTTCATGCAGCCATCTCGTGAGCTACTGCAGCCGCGTGATGACGCTGGAACCGGGAGATCTCATCATTACCGGAACCCCGCCGGGAGTCGGCATGGGACTCCGGCCGCCGCAGTATCTTCGGCCGGGGGATATTGTCGAGCTGGAAATTTCCAAACTCGGACGTCAGCGGCAAAGAGTGACTGGAATCCCTTGAAAGTTTACTGAATCGCTTGGTCTTTCGGCAAAAAAGACTATAATGATTCGCGAATATTGAGCGGAGGAAGCGCCATGTCGGAGAAACTTTTTGCGGCAGCGAAGTCGGGAAACGCTGCATTGGTGAAGTCGCTTCTGGAAAACGGAGCGGAGGTCGATGCAGCCGACGAAAGGGGCTGGACCGCCCTCTTCATGGCCTGCCACAATCCCGAGATCGACAGGGGATTTCCGGAAGTCGTCGAAGCGCTGATCCAGGCGGGCGCGGATTTCGAGAAGCCGATAGGCTACGGCATCAGGCCCCTCATGCTTGCGGCAGGCTACGGGGAAGCAGGCGTCGTAGAAGTGCTGTTGCGCGCCGGGGCGCAGGTACGCGCCAAGAACGAGGGCGGCAGAACCGCCCTGCAAATGGCGACAGACAAGAACTACATCGATGTCATCAACCTGCTCTGGGAAGCCGAGATGCTATCCGGGGAAATCGGAAGCTGCGGCTCCACGCCCTCCTCCGCTGCCAAGGTGGTGACCTTCACGAAACTCGAAAAGCGCTGAGTCCGGATCGATGGGACGATCAGTTCTCTGCGCGATGCACGTCTCTTGCGGCCAGCATGGCGAGCAGACGTCCTTCCTTTTCCTCGTCGAAACCGCAGCGTGAAACACGCCTCGCGGAATTTTCAAAGGTGCCGAACAGCATGTCCCATATCGGAATGCCGTAGTTCTTCGAATGCTTTTCATATTCGTGGTGGACCCGGTGCATCTCGGGGCGGACAATAAAATAGCCCAGCCAGACAGGAGTCCTGATATTGGTATGCTCCCAGGCATCGAAAAGCCCGACCCAGAACAGGCACCAGCCGGCAGCCACGGGATCAAGCCCGAGCAGGGCATAGGCAACCAAGCTGATGATGAAGGCATTGGATGCAAAATCAGCGGGATGGCCGTAGAAGGTCGTCAGCACCTCGATTCGCGCGGGACTATGGTGTATCTGATGAAAAACCCGCCAGAGCAGATTACTCGCATGCCGCATCCTGTGCCACCAGTAGACCAGAAAGGTCACGCCATAGTATCCGAGCAGTCCCGCAAGCGGCGCGGGCCACGCTGCGACGCGGCGGCTTGCAGTGGGAAAGAGCTTCACTGACTGCAGCCATGGATTGAAAATTTCCCCGGAAACGGTCATCAGCATCATGCCGAGCAGAACCAGGATCAGTGTGCGCACGATCCAGCGCCAGTCAAACGACTCGCGATGGTTCGGCCACAGTGACTCGACGGCGAGAAGTGTCAGGGTAGCGAGCGCTACGGCCACCTGCGCATATTGATCCATTCCGGTCTTTCGCTGGGTTTTCAGCGACACCTTAACCAGTACCGGCAATGCAGTCAATATTGTCCCATCCGGTAATATCCATGCAATACAGCTTGCTGCGTTCCCAGCTCATGCTGAAAGAGCTGAGCCGCCAGCATTCCTCCGGGAGATTGCCCCAGAAGCATGTAAAATGGCGACCATGAATACCCCTTTTTCATCGCTCACGCCGGACGCCATCCTGGACAGCCTGCAAAGTGTTGGGCTGAATGGCAACGGACGTCTGCTCGCCCTCAACAGCTACGAGAACCGCGTCTACCAGGTGGGCATGGAAACGGGGCCTCCCCTGGTCGCGAAATTCTATCGCAGGGGGCGCTGGTCGAATGCAGCCATACTGGAAGAACATGCCTTCATGAACAGCCTCTTTGAGAACGAAATTCCCGCCGTCCCGGCACTCGAGATAGCAGGAAGAACCCTGCACGAATTCGGAGACTTCAGGTTTGCA
This sequence comes from Pseudomonadota bacterium, assembly GCA_021835845.1. Taxonomy (GTDB): domain Bacteria; phylum Pseudomonadota; class Gammaproteobacteria; order Burkholderiales; family JABEVD01; genus JABEVD01. Next base: position 60,650 of record JAKBJU010000006.1, read on the forward strand.
GTTTTCGAAAAGCGCGGCGGAAGAGCTCCGGAGCTGGACCGGGAGGACACGCTGGAGTGGATCGGACGCTTCCTGGGAAGGATACATGCAGTAGGGACGCTCGACGGCTACAAGGCGCGCCCTTCCCTGGAAATCGTCAATTTCGGGGAGGAGCCCCGTGATTTCCTGCTGTCGAACGGCTTCATTCCGGAAGACCTGACCGAAGCCTACGCGCGCGTTGCAGAACTGGCCATAAATGGCATCCGGCGCGCATTCGAACGGGCAGGCGACTATTCTTCCATCCGACTACATGGCGACTGCCATGCCGGGAACATGCTCTGGACGGACGACGGTCCCCATTTCGTGGATTTCGACGACAGCCTCATGGGGCCGGCGGTGCAGGATCTCTGGCTGATCCTGTCGGGAGACCGCTCGGACATGACGCGGCAGCTCGGGAAAGTGCTTTCCGGCTACGAGGATTTCTGCGATTTCGACCTGAGGCAACTGCACCTCGTCGAAGCCCTGAGGACATTGCGCCTGATCCACTACAGCGCCTGGCTGGCAAAGCGCTGGGACGACCCGGCCTTTCCGGCCGCGTTTCCGTGGTTCAACACGCAACGCTACTGGCAGGACAGGATACTTGAACTGAAAGAGCAGATCTCGCTCATGGATGAAGCTCCCCTGATGCATTCCTGAAGAAGAGTGCGCTCAGTACCCGAGGACGATGCCCTCCCTTCTCGGATCTGCCCCCCCTTCCCAGCCGGAAGGGATCCTTTCCACCCCGTGCACCCCGCTGTTGAGATCCATGATGCGAACCTCGTGACCAAGTCTTTCCAGGGGCGCCTTCAGTTTCTCCAGGGCGGTTCCCTTCTCCAGCAGAACCGGACCGCCGATGCTCCCGACATTGGGCAGGGCTATCGCATCTTCCATGCCGAGATGCCAGTCGACCATGGCACCCAGGGTCTTGGCCACGATATCGATGATGAACGGGCCGCCCGGGGAACCCAGGACGGCATAGAGCCGGCCTTTTTCATCGAACACGAAGGTAGGGGACATCGAGCTCCTGGGGCGTTTCCCGGGTTCTACGCGGTTGGCCACAGGCTTGCCTTCCCGCTCGGGCTCGAAGGAAAAGTCGGTCAGCTCGTTGTTGAGCAGGAAGCCATCCACCATCACGCGGCTGCCGAAGCCATCCTCGATCGAGGTCGTCATGGAAACCGCATTCCCCCAGCGGTCGACGACAGAAATCTGGCTGGTGGAATGGAATTCCATGGCGCTCCCCCCTTCGGTCTTCAACCGGGCAGAGCCGGGAGGCTTCCCGGGGTAAACCTGTTCCATGGCCCGCTCATCCCTGATGAGTGCAGCGCGCGACGCGAGGTAGCCGGGATCGATGAGGCCTGAAAGCGGGACGCTCTCGAAATCGGGATCGGCGAGATAGCGGTCCCTGTCGGCAAAAGCCAACCTTTCCGCCTCCGCCATCAGGTGCACGGCCTGGAGAGATTCGGGTTGGTTACCCATGTCGAATCGGGACAGCATGCCGAGGATCTGCAATACGGCAACCCCGCCGGAGCTGGGGGGCGGCATCCCGCACAACCTGTAAGCCCGGTAATTTCCGCAAACCGGGCTGCGCTCGACCGCACGATAGCCCGAGAGATCGGCTTCGGTCATGAGTCCGGGATTTTTCTGCTGCCCGTGCACTGCAGCCACGATGTCCCGCGCTATCTTTCCATCGTAGAAGGCATCCGCCCCGCCTTTGGCGATTTCCCGAAAGACTCCGGCAAGTTCCGGATTGCCGAGTTTTTCCCCGACATCCCTGGGACTACCGTCCGCATGGTAGAAGTAAGCCTTCGCTTTTTCCTGGAGCGGCAGAAACTTGTCTCTCAGAAGCAGGGCATGCAGCCTCGGAGAAACCGGGAAGCCCTGCTCACAAAGTGCAATGGCCGGCCCGAACAATGTCGCCCAGGGCAGTTTTCCGTACTTCCTGTGGACCGCTTCCAGCATGCGCAAAGTGCCTGGAACTCCAACCGACCTGCCGCCGATCACTGCATCGTAGAATTTCAGGGGCCTGCCCTCTGCATCCAGGAAAAGGGCCGGGGTGTCCGCAGCTGGCGCGATCTCCCTGCCGTCGAAAGCGGAAATCCTGCCGTCCTTCGAATAATGCAGCAGAAAGGCGCCTCCCCCGATTCCGGAGGACTGCGGCTCGACAAGATTCAACACCATCTGGACGGCGACCGCCGCATCGACCGCATTCCCCCCGGCTTCCAGCATCGCCATGCCTGCCTTCACGGCAAGAGGATTGGCTGCCGCGACCATCCCATGCCTTCCCTGAACATGGCCGGCGGGCTTGATGCCGGTAGCGGCTTCCGGAGGGACATACCCCGCAGCGGATGCGCTTCCCAGCCATACGGCAAGAATCGCCCCAAGAAATAAGCTGAATCTGTCAGGTCTCATGAATCGGTCCGGCGTTCCGATCCATCATCGTAACATGGATCACATTAGAAAATAATTATTGCACCATTTGGTTATTTTGGAGCTAGAATAATTCCGACAAGAAACAAGAACGGAATTTCTGCATGGCGCAACTCAAGCTTCATTTCGAAGAACTGAAGGCCAGCGGCGACCTCCCTTCCCCGATGGGCGTTGCGCTTGCCATATTCGAGCTTACCCGAAAGCCGGACGTGTCCCTTTCGGAAATCGCTCATGTGGTGAAAGCCGATCCATCCCTCAGCGGCAAGCTGATCAAAAGCGCAAACGTCCTCAAGGCGGGCACCCGTTCCATCGCTTCGGTCTCGAGCGCCATCAACCTGCTCGGCCTCGACGCCACAAGGCAGCTCGTGGTCGGGTTCTCCATCCTTGCCGGGAACCGCAGGGGAGCCTGCAAGCAATTCGACTACATGCGCTTCTGGTCCAAATCCCTGGCGAGCGCCATTATCGCCCAGATGCTCTGCGAGCGGGAGCGCGTCGCACAACCGGAGGAATGCTTCGTCGGCGCGCTCTTGAGCGACATCGGCACGCTTGCGCTGGCAACCCTTTATCCCGTTGCCTATTCCGAAATCCTCTCGAGCGGACTTTCCCATCAGGATCAACTGGAGTGGGAGAAGGCCCGCTTCGAGACGGACCATGTCGAGCTGACTGCAGCCCTGCTCGAAGACTGGATGCTCCCCCCGATGTTCGCAGATGCCGCAAGCCATCACAGGAACCCCGAATCGACCGATTTTCCGGCGGGTTCCAGGGAGCACAGCCTGTGCAGGATATGGCATTTTGCCGACCTGCTCTCGGAAAAATTCATTTCTGGAGAAAAGGCCATCGTGCGCAGCATGCCGGAACTCATCGACATGGCGGCCAAGTGGGATCTAGATCCTGACGATTTCGCGGCACTGAGCAACGAAGCCGTCGCCCAATGGCAGGAATGGAGCAGGGTACTCGAGGTTCCGAGCCGGGAGTTGCCCAATTTCGCCGAAATGATCGCCTCCCTGCCTCAGGACGAACCGAATCACGAAGCAAAGCAGAATTCCCATCCGGAATTCCCGCTGAGGATCATGCTGGCAGGGGACGACATGCCCGCTCTGGGGCGGCTCAGCCATGAAGTTTCCTCCCTGGGCCATGCCATCGAAATTGCCACCAATTCGAAGGACGCCTTGCAGCTCGCGCTGGACACCGATCCCCAGCTCATCATTTGCGATCTTTCGGCGGGGCTGGATTTCGTGAAGGCGCTGCGCGAAGTGCCTGCAGGCAGGTTCGTCTACCTGATCCTCCTGATCCCGGGAAAAGGCGAAGAAGGACTCGTTGCAGCCTTCGGAGTGGGCGCGGATGCCGTGATGACCAAACCCTATGGCGCCATGGAACTTGCCGCCAGGGTGCTGGCCGGGCAGCGCTTCGTCAGAATGCGCGAAGAGCTGCAAAGCCAGAGCGAGTCGCTGCGCAACGTCGCAGCCGAGCTCGCGGTTGCCAACCGGCGTGCCCAGCGGGCTTCCCTGACCGACCAGCTATCCGGCCTGCCCAACAGGCGCTATGCGATCGAGCGCCTGGCAACCGAGTGGAAACGCACGCAGATCCTGTCCTGCCTGCTGATCGATATCGACAAATTCAAATCTGTCAACGACATTCACGGCCACGACATCGGCGATGAAGTCATCAGCCATCTCGCCCAGACTCTGCGTGGCGCCCTCAGAACCCAGGACGCGATCTGCCGCTTCGGCGGAGAGGAATTCCTCGCGATCCTGCCGAATGCCAATGCGACGGCAGCGATGAATTGCGCCGAGCGCTTCAGGGCGGCAGTCGAAGCCGCGCGTTTCGCCAAGGGCAGCATCAAGCTCAAGCTGACCGTCAGCATTGGCGTGGCATCGAGGCGCCCTGCCATGAAAAACTTCGAGACTCTCATCAAGACCGCAGACAAGGCGCTCTATGAGGCGAAAAAAGACGGCCGCAATACCGTCCGATTGGCGAAGAACGGGTAGCCTGAACGCCGAAAGGCCCCCCTTTATAATAAAAAGATATTAATTCGTAACTTCTTAGTATTTCTAGTATTTTCGTTTCGCGGCTAGCATTCAATCCTGTACCCCAGAGGAGGAATGTCATGCTCAAGCTGATCGGAAACGAAAGAAAGCTCCAGGATGCGTGGAAAACGCTCCCCGCAACAGAAACCCCCGGAGAGGCGAAGCTTCCCGTGGGTCCCGTGATCGTGCCGCTTTCCGTGTGGCTGGCGCGCCGCGCGGAACTGATCCGCCGCGAATACGACCACGGCTGGCCGCTCGGCGTCTGGCTTGCTGCCGACGAAAGTGCAGAGGCGATAGCGGCGGATCTGGACGATTTCACGGTAATCGCGATCGAATTCGACAGGTATGGCGACGGTCTGGGTTATTCCAGCGCGCGCATGTTGCGCAACCGCTTCGGCTTCCGCGGAGAACTCCGCGCCATCGGCGACATCGCCGACAAGATCCCACGGCTTGCGCATTTCGGCTTTGACGCTTTTTCCCCATCGAGGACGAACCAGCCAACGCCTCTTCGATTCGCCGGAGCACGCTGACTCCATCAGGGCGGTAGGCAATCTGCCTGAACGCGGTGCCCGCCACCCTGAAACTTTGCCTTGCAATTACTACATCAGGGCTTCTTTGGGGTGGTGTAAGGCACTTCCTTCTGGTGCGGTTCCCAGGTGGTTTCATAGCCCACAAAGAACTGCCCCGGCACGATCTCCTTCTGACGCGTAGTCACATGGAATGCGTGCCCGTCGGGAACCTTGGGGCGGGTAAAAGGCTTCTTGTCATCACTCATGATCCTATCTCCTTTGATTGAAGAAAACGGGGGCCTGAAAGCGGGAGGCGCACAACATGCCGCCTAACTGCATAAATTATAATACTATTCAGCGCGTGTAATGTCCCTTCCCTGGAATCACATGCCGCACCCCCCCCTGGGGATTCTCAGCGTCCCCCTTGTAGCGGGGGATGAGATGAATATGGACATGGAAGACGCTTTGCCCGGCCGCAGGCCCAACATTGACGCCGACATTGTAGCCATCCGGGCTGAACTCCGTATCAATTTGTTTTTTTTCCTCTTTGATGAGGTCCATGCAGGCGGCCACTTCTTCCGCTGTCAGGTCGAAAAAGCTGGCGACATGCCGCCGCGGAATGATCAGGGTGTGCCCCGGACTCGCCGGGTAGGAGTCGCGGGCGCTGAAAGCAAGTTCATGCTGCATCGACACCCCGCGCGGATCCTTGCAAAACAGGCAAGGATTATTGGGATCTCTTTTCACTTCGGAAGACAACAGAACACCTCCTCTTCGGCCTATGGGTTATACTCCGATGCAGTATCTTCAACGAGGACACCATGTTGGCATCGAACAAGGGGCGGGCCTATTTTGCACTGATGGGTTACCATTTCAACCCCGACGACATCACACGCCTGCTCGGGATAGAACCCACCTCCGTCGATGCCGCCGGTGCATACAGCGGCCTGGATAAGCCCGTAATCAGTTCATGGGAGCTGTCGACGGAGACCTTGACTGGCGAGGTGGACGTATTTGCCTTGACGGACACCATCGTCAAGCAGCTGGAGCCCCTCAAGGAAAAAATCGTTGAAGTCTGCAAAAGCCACAACCTGTCTCCAAGGCTGGGCGTGGCGCTGACCTTGTCCGTTGACAAAGGCGAATCAAGCCCGGAAATCGGGTTCGGCGCCCGAACGATCCGTTTCCTCGCAGATACCGGCTCATTCATTGACATGGACTGCAAACTCTCCGGGCGAATTTGATTCGATCCTGTTGCAGTCGGGCGACTTCATCTGCGACTGCGCCTTTTTCAGCTGTTCCTGGCAATGCTTCAAACAGAGCGGCTGCAGCGCATGGGGAAAGCATTCCATGATCACTTCGAACTCATCTGCAATTTCTTCCGCAAGCGCGGCATCCTCTGTCAGTTCGGCAAGTACATTCTGGGCTGTCGCCTTGTTCACTCGGCAGATGACAGCCAGGTGGATGGGCAGCTGCTGCTCCATGCTCACCGTCCATGCCTTTTCATAAGATCGAATTGCTTCTTCCAGGCGCTGCGGGTTTTCTTCCGACTCGCCGAGATGATGCAGGGCGGCAGCACGGTTGTTGTGGGTTGCGGTCAATTCCAATGCGTAATTGTCTGCATCGAGTACGGCAAGCGCATTCTTGTAGGCCACGACGGACTTCTGAAATTGCCGGTTGCCTTTGAGCAGTTTCCCGTAGGCATGCAAGGTGGCACCCAACTGATGCATGGCAGTCATCCAGTCTTCCGGCGACTCGTCTTTCGACCAAACCAGCAGCGCATTGGTATAAGCCTCCACGGCGACTTTCAAAGGCTTTGCAGCTTCAAGCAGTCGACCAAGCGCCTGGTTTGCCGTGCCCAGATCGTATTGCGCAGCGGCCCATTCGAACGGGGTCTTCTCCCGGCTGAATGCCTCCAATGCCTGGTTGAAGCACCGAATAGCCGCGTCAAAGCATTCGGCATCTCTGCGCTGCTGCCCGAGTGCCGCAAGAATGTTCCCCAGATTGCTCCGGGTCCTGGCCCAGTCCAGCGGGCGATTTCTTGCAATGGATGTGTCTGTCGCCTCGATCGCCTCGCGTAACGGCTCGAAAATCTTGGAACTGAAGCAGTGCTGCTCGAAGTTCCCGCGCGTATGGAGAAAGTTGTCGGCCGCAGTCACCTGCCTGTCCGGAGCAGCGGATGCCGCCCATTCTTCACCGAGCAGGCCAATAGAGTCGGCGATGGCGCGCTCCAAGGCCCTGTTCTCCGGGTAGATTATGTAACTGTTCGAGAATTTCATTTTGCCCGGTCGAGTATTTCGTTCAAGTCGGGATTCGCGTCGACCGCTCCGCCAGCTTCGATTTCTTCATCGGTAGCGTCGCGTATGGACAGAACCTCCAGCATGAAAGTGACCTCCCTGCCGCAAAGCGGATTGTTGCCGTCGACGGTCAATGTCTTGTCATCGAATCGGGTCACGATGAAACTTCTGGCTTCACCCTTTTCATTTTCCATGGTGATGGTCATGCCGATCTCCCGATACGCTTCCGGGACATTTTCAATGCGATCGGTAAACACCAGCGATTCGTCCCGCTCGCCGTACAACAGCCTGGTATCGATCGGCATTTCGATGATGTCGCCCACCTTCTTTCCGTACAGTTCATTCGTCACCTGTTCCGACATCACGTCATTCGCGCCATGCACATAGCCCAGCGGATAATCCACGGCAACCAGCACGTCACCGGTTTTGGTGTCGATGACCTTGTAACTGAGTTCGACATATTTTTCGTCTTCGATCGTAACTGACATAGCCTAATGATTTGCAGATCAAAACAGAGTGGCGCCGAAAATCTTCACCTTGTCATTCTCATACCCCAGCACCAGCCTGCCCAGCCATTCCCCCTTGTTTTTCTTGTTGATCACTTTGTACAGGACAGTGACATATTCACCACGTCTTATCATGCCAAGATACGCATAGTCTTCCGACAGGTTTTTCGCCAGATCGCTTCTCGCAAACTGCTTGCCCATCTCTATCTCGTTTGCACCCCTGATGAACGACGAGGAAAAGTTGCGCGTGAAGGCACCGTAGTTTGCTTCATTCGAGTATTTGACCAAATCTGCCCACATGGGATTTGCGATTTCCAATATATCTTCATCCGATTTTTCAAGAATGCTCATAAGCTCGCGTGCGTTTCATAATGTTATCCATGGCGATGCCCGACGGAAAAAGACCAGCACAAAGCATGCCGGTCCTCTTTCAATGCGCAGGAATAAATCAGTGGTTCCCTAGGTCCTGTTAACACTTGACCGATGCGTGCGAACGTGATGAATCAGGTGACAGGGCAAGGCCGGAGCGGCGCGGTTTGGTTATTCCAAACAAGCCGCGAGGAACGCGGCAATGCGCCTGATTCAACCGTTCCCTTCGGGTTGCGGCAATATGCTGCGTCAACTGCGTTGCGCGTCTTGCGAAGGGCGCAACCATTCGCTGCGCCGCGCGCCTTGTATCCATCGGCATCTTGCCGCAACGCATCCCACCGGATAAGTGTTAACAGGCCCTAGTGATGCTCCACTGGCGGCGCTTTTTCCACATCGCCCACCAGGTGGTAGAGCGGCGCCTTCTCCATCGTGTATTCTCCCGTATCGGGATCGCGGCGGGAGACTGTCAGCACATGCCAGTTCTTGTCGTCCAGCTTCATGACATCGCCGCGATAGTAGTACCCTGGCCAGCGCGTCTCCTTGCGGAACAGCGTATGCTGGAATACGCTCTCGGAAGTCAGGAAGCGATGCTTCAGCTCCCATGCGCGCAACAGCTCGTGTATGTCGGAAGCGGCGACATTTTCCAGATCCTGCCCCAGGATGTACATTTTCTTGAGGCCGATGTTCAGGAGCTTGTCGTTGGTCATGTAGTTGACGCCGAAACCGCCGCAGTACTCGTCCATCAGCTTCTGCAGACGATCGAGACCCTGCCTCGGATTGATGAAGTTGGGGTTCACGGTACCGGCAACCACTTCGTTGCTGAAGACACGGTAGGTTTCCAGCGGCTTGTATATCTCTTCCCTGCGGCGACTGATCTGAGCTTCGGACACGCGGATGCCCTCTGCCTTGCCGTCGTCGATGTATTTGCAGGCAGCCTTGGCCGCCAGACGGCCTTCCGTGAAGGAGCCTGACGAGAAGGCGTGAGGCGTACCGCCTACCGCGTCCCCCGCGCCGAACAGCCCCTCGACGGTCGTCATGCGGTTGTAGCCCCAGAAGTATTCTGGCGGGGACACGTCTTCGGGGCCCGAACACCAGGCGCCGCAACCGGTTGCATGCGAACCCATGACGTAAGGCTCGGAAGTGGTCAGCTCGGGATTTTCGTACTTGGGATCCACGTCTGTGGCAGCCCAAAGCACCGCCTGGCCGACGGTCATGCCCAGGAAATTGTGCCAGCCGATCTCCTCAAGATGAGGATCCTGGAAGGCTTCCATGGTGACCATGTGGATAGGACCGCGCCCGGCATTCACTTCCGAGATGATGGCGTGGTTGCGCAGGCAGGTCGGAATGGGGCGATGGGTCCTGTGCGAGACTTCCGGGTCCAGGTACTCCTTGCCCACCATTTCCTGAAGCGCAGGGAACCACTTGGACTCGTACTCTTCGCCGTAGGCATTCTGGGTATAGGTCTTGAGATGCAGGAAGTAGGCGCCTACCGGACCGTAACCATCCTTGAACCGAGCCAGCACGATGCGGTTTTCCATTTGAGTCATCTTCGCGCCAGCCTGGATCATCAGGCCGTATGCAGAGCCCGAAGACCACGGCGCGTACCAGACGCGCCCCGCACCTTCACCAACGGAACGCGGCTTGAAGATGTTGGAAGCGCCGCCTGCGCCGCAAATGACGGTCTTGGACTTGAACACATGGTAGTTGCCGGTGCGAACATTGAAACCCACGGCACCGGCAACACGGTTTTCCCTGGATTCGTCCATCAGGAGGTGCGTCACGCAGATGCGGTTGAAAACCTTGTCTGCGGACTTCTTGGCCGCTTCGGCGACGATAGGCTTGTAGGATTCGCCATGAATCATGATCTGCCAGCGCCCTTCGCGCAGGAACTTGCCTTTCTTCTCGTCGCGCATGATGGGAAGGCCCCACTCTTCGAAATTGTGCACCGTGGAGTCTACGTGGCGCGCCATGTCGAACAGCAGGTCTTCGCGCACCATGCCCATCAGGTCGATGCGTGCATAGCGGACATGATCTTCTGGGTTGTTCTCGCCGAAGCGCGTGCCCATGTAGCAGTTGATCGCATACAGGCCCTGGGCTACCGCGCCGGAACGCATGATGTTCGCCTTTTCGGCGATGACGATCTTCTTGTCCTGCCCCCAGTATCTCGCTTCGAACGCCGCACCCGTTCCGCCCAGGCCGGCACCCACGACCAGAATGTCGATATCGTCTTCGATGATTGTCTTGTAGGCCATCAGTATTGCACCCCTTCCTTGATTTCCAAGCCGTTGGATTCCAGCGTATGCAAACCGCCCTCGTCCATGCGGATGTATTTGGGTTCGTTGAAGAGCAGCTGGCTGTCCCGCATCTCCTTGCTGGGGGCGGGTACCCTGGAGAGGTCCGGCGTTGCCGAGCCCCAGGGCTTGGTCGTGATGGGCGCCAGGAGCTCCATGTCCTTCTTGCCGTTGCGGAACTTGATGCGCCACGCAATGGTGCCTTTCTCCTCATCGCGGATCACCCTGACACTGTGTCCAAGCGGAGCGAAGTCGGCATACCCGCGCACATCGATCGCCTGATGCGGGCATGCCTTGACGCAGGAATAGCATTCCCAGCACATGTTGGGTTCGATGTTGTAAGCACGGCGCAGCTTCTTGTCGATGTGCATGATGTCTGATGGGCAGATGTCGACGCATTCTCCGCAACCATCGCAACGCGTCATATACACAAAGGTAGGCATGATATACTCCTCTGTTTCCTATAGATAATCGGTCGAGTCAGCGTCAGTAGTGGTTGGGTCTTTCGGCCTTGATGCAAAGCCCCATGTTCGGCGGGTTCTTGCCCATGTACATGGGAATGTCCGGAAATTTATTCTGCACTTCGGGGGCCGTCAAATCGTAGTCGGGAGGCAGATTCTCTCTGGAACCATCGGCCCGGGTAATTTTTTTCTGGTAGGCCGCTGCCGGCTTGAAGAACATGTGGGCGAACTTGGACCAGTAAACCCCGCCGAAGAGAACCGCGCTCGACAGGATGAACAAGGCAAAGAATACGGTCAATCCGCCGCCAGTGAATGACCAGATCAGCGCGAAAGTAGCGGTGGCAAGAAGCGAGAGGATGAACAAATCCGCACGCTCGAACCTGAACCATGGCAGGCCTTCCGCAGAAACATCAACGCGGATGGCAAACCAGAACCAGTAACCTCCTGCGGCCAGCATCAGCGCACCGACATGCCAGAGTGCCGGCAGGATGGTCGGCGTGGGCGCATCCGGCGTTGGATAGCAAAAAATCATGATCGCGGTAGTCGCGGCGAAAATGATGAATCCGTACATGGTCAGCAGATGCGAAAGCCTGCGTCTCGGGTTGCTGAATTCGCCGGAAGTCAGCACTTCCTTCGCCACCACCGAAGCGGCAATCGATGCCTTTTCTCCGCCACTCACTGGCCGCTTTGCGCTCTTCTGCGCCCTTTTCGCATTTTCGAAAAAGTACTGCGCGCTTTTCTTGTGCATCATGTCGAGTATGGTCCCGCCCATGACCAGCAGGACCATCAGAACGATATAGGCCTGCATAATCGCGGGCGATATCACGCTTGAAAGTTCGGCAAAGAGGTTGCTCGTGAACATCAGGTTCTCCTCGAAAAATTCAAATTCAAGTCCCCAGCCCTTGGCGTGCCGAGTGGCCGCTCAGCTTCACTTCCACCTTTTCGTGTTCGGCTAGCCCGGCATAGTAGGCGCGCAGCACTTCAAGCACTTCGGGTCTGCTGAATTCCGCAGGAACTTCGCTCCCCTCGGAGAGCATCTTTCTCAGCTTCGTCCCGGAAAGGAGGAGTCTGTCGGCGTCTCCGTGCGGACAGGTCCTCGCGCTCGCCATCCCGCCGCAGCGGTAGCACCAGAAGGTCCAGTCGATCTTCAGCGGCTGGGTCTCCAGAGCGCCTTTCGGTATCTTGTCGAAGATGTGGTGGGCATCGAAAGGGCCGTAATAGCTGCCCACCCCGGCATGGTCACGGCCGACGATGAGATGCGAACAGCCGTAGTTCTGCCTGAAAAGCGCATGCAGCAGGGCTTCTCTCGGCCCTGCATAGCGCATGTCGAGCGGATAGCCCGCCTGCACGATGGTCTTGTCGACGAAATAGTGCTCGGCGAGCGTAGATATCGCCTTGGTCCTGACATCTGCGGGAATGTCCCCGGGTTTGAGCTGCCCGAGAAGCGAATGGATCAGCATGCCGTCGCTCACCTCGATCGCCACCTTGGCGAGGTATTCGTGGGAGCGATGCATCGGATTTCTGGTCTGGAAGGCCGCCACACGGCTCCACCCGAGGGATTCGAAGAGCGTGCGGGTCTCCTTCGGCGACATGAAGAGGGAACCGTATTTTTCAGGAAATCCCCCCTGAGAGAGAACCTTGACCGGGCCGGCAAGATTGACTTCCCCCTGCTCCATCACCATCCTGACGCCGGGATGCTCAAAGTCCGTCGTGCCGAAAACGGTCGCGCATTCGTGCGCCTTGTCGATTTCGTATTTCTCGGTAACGGAGAGGATCGCCAGGATATCGCCGTCGTCCTGATCAACGAGGGCGATGTCGGAACCGGTCCTGATCGAATGCGCCGTATCGCGGCCCACCGAAAGCGTGATCGGTATCGGCCAGAAAAGCCCGTTGGCCGTTTTCATGCCATCGCATACGCTAGACCAGTCCGCATGGGTCATGAAGCCATCCAGCGGCGTGAAGCCGCCTATGCCGAGCATGATGAGATCGCCCTTCTCGCGCGAGCTCACTCTGACTTTCGGCAGCCCCCCCGCCCTTTTTCTTTCCTCCGAAAGCGAAGCCCCTTCCAGAAGAAGTGGGTTCAGGGGACCGCCACCGTGCGGACTGACCAGTGCCATCCCGACCTCCATACTTTGCCTGATTCGTTTAATGCTGGCATACGAAACGGGGTACGGCGATACCCCATAATGGTTATTTTCCACCCCCCCTTAAGGTTATAGGTGAAGGCAATGGCTTCTTCAAGCCGTGCGCAGGACAGGGAGAATCGATATCGAAACGCCGCAAAGGACCAGAAATCCTCCCGCCAGTTGCGCTGCCGTGGGAGAAGTGCCGAGCGCCCCCTCGATCAGCAAGGCGAAAACCGGAACAAGGTTGATAAAAATTGCAGTGCGCGCCGCGCCCAACCGCATGATGCCCATGCTCCAGAACAGATAGGCGAAGACGGTTCCGCCCACGGCCATGGCGGCAAGCGCCATGGCCGCCCTGACACCCAGCTCACCCATATGCGCGCCGCTCGCCATTGCCACGCCGAAAAGTATCGCGGCACCCGCCGCCATGACAAGCGAGGTATTTCCCAATGCGGAGCCCTTGGGCATGTACTTGTTCCCGAGCACGTTGTAAAGCGCCCATGAAGCATTCGCAGCCAGCATCAACAAATCCCCTCTCGATACGCTGAAGGAAGCGAGCCTTCCCATGCTTCCGCCGGAAATCACCACGGCGACCCCGGCAAGGGCGACCGGAAGGGCGGCGAGATGGCGCATGGTCGGCTTCTCCCCGAGCAATGCGGATGCCAGAAGAGTCGTGAGCAGGGGATTGGTCGCCATGATGAGCGCGGCATTGGCGGCGGAAGTGATGCGCAGCGCATAAAAGAAGAACAGGTTGAAGGCGGCGATGCCCACCGTGCCGAGCAGCAAGTATGTTCCGGCATGACGGCTCAGCAGCCCTTTCAGGTCTTCCCGCCTGAACCCGGCGATTGCGATCATCAGGGTGGCGCCCAGCAAGAACCGCAGGGATGCTGCCCAGAGAGGAGGCAGGTCGGCAAGGACGGGGCCGGCCAGAACGAAATTGGCCGCCCAAAAGAAGACCGCTGCAGTGACAAGAAGATAGGTTGTTGCCATTGGTTTCTCCGGTTAGCATAATTATGTTAGGATCATTTTATGGTCGGCACAACACCCTGAACAAGCAACACTTTGTTCGACACCTGATTAGAAAAACTAATGCCAAGAAAACTCCCTTCCCTCAATGCGCTGAGGGCGTTCGAAGCTGCGGCGCGGCACCTTTCCTTCGTTCGTGCCGCCGAAGAGCTGTGCGTCACGCCGGCTGCGGTCAGCCAGCAGGTCAAGCTCCTGGAAGATCATCTCGAAACCCCCCTCTTCAGGAGGGGGAAGGCCCTGCTTCTGAGCGAGGCCGGGGAAGACATGCTGCCCCTCGTCTCGGAAGCCTTCGACCAGCTGGAGAAGGCTGTGACGAAGGCCAGGAAGGAAGGCGGCGCGCTCGTCATTTCCGCCCCCCCTGCCTTCGCTGCCAGATGGCTGATCCCGCGGCTGGAGGACTTCAACTCCCGCCATCCCGGCATCGAGCTTCGCCTGCTCGCGACACGGCGCCTGGTGGATTTCGGCGTGGAGGACGTGGATGCCGCGATCCGCTTTGGCACGGGCGCATATCCTGGCCTCGAAATCGACCGACTGATGCTGGAATTCATCGTCCCCGTGGCCTCCCCGCAGCTCGGGGCCACGATCAGAAGCCCGTCCGATCTCGCGAACCGCGCCCTGCTTGAAGACGAGTGGCATACTTCGAATGGGGTATTCCCGGATTGGAAGACCTGGCTCGCCTCCCTCGGCGTGGAAGCCGGGCCATCATTGAAAATCAGACGATTTAGCGACGCCAACCTGACGATCCAGGCGGCTGTTGCTGGAATGGGGGTGGCACTTGCCTGGCAAAGTCTGGTCGAGGGCGACTTGAAGGCTGGGCGTCTCGTGCGCCTGCCGGAAGGGGCCATCCCTTCCGAGCTCGGCTACCACCTCGTCATGCCCCGCAACCGCGCGGATTCCCAGAAAACCCAGATTTTCCGCTCCTGGCTTCTGGAGCAGTGTTCGGATCCCGAGACTCAGCGCCCCAGGGACGGGTGAAGCTCGATTTCGACGACGCGCGACCAGATTCCCGACATCCCCTCCCTGCAGGCTTCCCGGTAATAGACGGTTGCCGCTTCCCTGAACGCCTCGAAATCGAAGGGCCCGTCGTAATTGGTAGGGCGGGAAATTTCCGGAAGCGCGGATTCGCAAGGGGCATCTTCAGGCTGCAGAATTCTCGCGGAAAGCCCCGTGTTCAGCATGCCGTCTTCTTCCAGGTCAAAATTCAGGATGGAGACGATATGCCCGTCCTCGCTCCATTCGTAATCCTGGGCGCGCCACTGGATCTCCCTGAAAATCACCCGAATCATTTCCCCCCCGGCATCGTCATCGACTTGAGATCGAACATCGCCTCCAGCTCCTCGGCTGCAAAAAACCCGGCTGCCGCCTCCCGGATAGAAATGCCCTCGCTGGAAGCCTTTTTCACCAGGGTGGTCGCCCTGTCGTAGCCGATTATTGGGACGAGGCAGGTTCCCGTCATGAGGGAGCGTCCTGCCAGGGTTTCGCAGCGGCCGCGGTCGACTTCGAGCCCGGGAAGGAGTTTCTCGCAAAGAAGCCGGGCAGACTCCGAAAGCAGCCTCGAGGATTCGATCAGGGCATCGCCCATGAGCGGCATCGCGACATTGAGTTCGAGCAGAGACCCCACCCCGCCGAAATCCGACAATGTCGCCGCGAGGTCGTTTGCAACAATCCTGACCGACATCTGGACGACAGCTTCCGGAATCACCGGATTCACCTTTCCCGCCATGATCGACGAACCGGGCTGGATCTCGGGCAGAACAAGTTCGCCCAGGCCGCAATCGGGTCCGCTCCCCATCAGCCTGATGTCGTTGGCGATTTTCGAAAGGCTCGCAGCGACGGTCCTGAGCGCGCCCGAGTAGTGAAGAAGCGCATCCTTCGACCCTTGCGCCTCGAAATGATTTGCCGCTTCGAAAAACGGCATTCCTGCAGCATCCGAAAGCATTTCCGCGACCCTCGACCCGAATTCCGGATGGGTGTTGATCCCGGTCCCCACCGCGCTTCCCCCTATCGCCAGAAACTTCAGCCCGTCGAGAGCAGATTCGATTCGCGCGATGCCCTGCGACACCTGCTCGGAAAAGCCCGAAAAGACCTGCCCCATCCTGACAGGAGTCGCATCCATGAGGTGCGTCCTGCCCGGCTTCACGACATCGTCCCATTTTACCGCCTTCTCCCTGAGCGCCTGTTTCAACAAGTCAAGCTGGGGCAAAAGCGTGCCCCTGGCAAAAGCCGAGACTGCGAGATGGAGGGCCGACGGAAATACGTCGTTGCTGGACTGCCCCATGTTCACATGATCGTTGGGATGCACGGGATGCTTCGCTCCCCTGGGGATGCCCAGAATCTCGTTCGCCCTGTTCGCGATCACCTCGTTCGCGTTCATGTTGGTGCTGGTGCCCGATCCCGTCTGAAAAAGGTCCAGCGGGAAATGGTTGTCGAGGCGGCCGGATGAAACCTCTTCGGATGCCTTCACCACCAGCCCGGCGAGCTCCGGATCGAGCTTGCCCAGATCGCGGTTGGCCGCAGCGCAGCAGCCCTTGACGAGTCCGAGCGCATGGATGACATCGAAAGGGATGGGGCGAGCGCTGTTCGCGAAATTGCGCCTGCAGCGCTCAGTGCCCGCCCCCCACAGAGCCCACCCGGGCACCGCCACGGGCCCCATGGAATCGGACTCTTCCCTGAATTCCATTCAGTGTCCCGCAAAAAAGACCAATCCGACAAAGGCGAATATCAGGGTCATCAGGATAAAAGCCCATATGCTGCGCAGTGCATCTGTAAATGTTTCCATTTTTTCCTCCCGAAGCAGGTTGATACTTCAATAATAGGAGCTTTTCTCAATAACTCAATCCGGCTATGAAATGGGGAATTTTGCGTGTACCATGCCAGATTCGGAAAAGTGGCCGTAGCTTCGTATTTGCCATGCCTGCAATCCTGCTGATCAAGACCTCGTCGATGGGGGATGTCATCCACAACCTGCCTGTCGTCAGCGACATCGCGAACCATTATCCGAATGCAACGATAGACTGGGTGGTCGAGGATGCTTTCGCCGCCATTCCCGCCCTGCATCCCGCCGTTAGAAACGTCATTCCGGTGGCGATCAGGCGCTGGCGGCATTGCCCGTTCGGCAGTTCCACGAGAAGCGAATTCGCGCAATTCCGGGAAGCGATCCGGGAAGAACGATACGATCTCGTCATCGACACCCAGGGGCTCTTCAAAAGCGCGATGATTTCGAAGTTCGCGCAGGGCGCTCGCTGCGGCTTCGACAGGAAAAGCGCGCGCGAGCCCCTCGCATCTTTCTTCTACGACGAGAAGAAATTCGTCGAAAAAAGCTTCCATGCCGTAACGAGAAACAGGATGCTCGCAGCTTCCTGCCTCGGCTATTCGGTAGACTCCCCCCCTGACTATGGCATAACCCTGGGGACGGAAAAGGGGAGTTATGCCGTACTGCTGCATGCCACCAGCCGGGCCGACAAGCTGTGGAAGGAAGCGAACTGGATAGCACTCGGAAGACAACTGGGCATGAGGACCGTCCTTCCGTGGGGAAGCCTGGAAGAGAAAATGAGAAGCGAGCGCCTCGCGGCGGCAATTCCCGGCGCTGCCGTCCCCGAAAAACTGTCATTGCGTGACGCGGCGCAGCT
This sequence comes from Pseudomonadota bacterium, assembly GCA_021835845.1. Classification (GTDB taxonomy): domain Bacteria; phylum Pseudomonadota; class Gammaproteobacteria; order Burkholderiales; family JABEVD01; genus JABEVD01. The sequence continues at coordinate 78,330 of JAKBJU010000006.1, forward strand.
CCTCGCAGGGGCGAGCGTCGCCTTTGGAGTGGACACCGGACTCGCCCATCTCGCGGCGGCCCTGCGCATTCCCGTGATCGGCATATACTGTTCGACCGACCCCGGTCTCACCGGAATCCTGACTGCCGGCAAGGGGGTCAATCTCGGCGGCAGAAACGGGCCGCCTTCGGTCGAAGAGGCGCTCTCTGCCTGGAAAAATCTGTGAACCGCTTCCTCTACACCCTGCTGCTCTACGCCATGCTCCCTTTCGCATTGGGGAGACTGCTGCTGCGGGGAAGAAAGCAGCGAGCCTATCTCTCCCACGTCCAGGAACGTTTCGGCTTCTACGATCCGAAGCCTCCCGGCAGAATCATCTGGCTGCATGCTGTATCCGTTGGGGAGACGAGGGCCGCAGCTCCGCTCATCGACAAGCTGATCGAATCCAACCCCGATTGCAGCATCCTGATCACCCACATGACTCCGACGGGGCGCGAAACCGGCGAGAAGCTCTTCGGGGGGCGGGCATTGATCCGCTACCTGCCTTACGATTATCCTTTTGCAATGCGGCGCTTTCTGAACCATTTCAGGCCCTCGGTCGGCCTTTTGATGGAAACCGAGCTCTGGTTCAACCTGATCCATTTGTGCAGGGTAAGCGGCATTCCCCTGTTCCTCGTCAATGCGAGGCTTTCCGAGAAGTCGCTGCAGCGCTACCTGAAATTCGAGAATCTGGCGCGCCGCAGCCTGGCCGAGCTTGCCGGAATCGCCGCCCAGACGAAGGCAGACGCAGAAAGGCTGGCAATGCTTGGCGCAAAAGACATGGCGATATGCGGCAACCTGAAATTCGATGTGCATCCGCCTCGGGAAATTCCCGACTTCCGGAAACTTCTCGACGAGCGGCCGGTTTTCCTCGCCGCGAGCACCCGGGAAGGCGAGGAGGAATTGATACTGGATGCATTCGAAAGAAACGAGGGAATCCTGATAATCCTCGTTCCGCGTCATCCGCAGCGCTTTACCGAAGTCGAGAACCTGCTGAAGGCCAAAAGAATTTCCTACGTGAAAAGAAGCGAAAACAGGCAGATCAACTCCCGGACACGGGTCTTTCTCGGAGACAGCATGGGAGAGATGTTCGCGTATTACGCCTCGTCCGACTGCGCCTACGTAGGGGGGTCCCTGCTGCCTCTGGGGGGGCAGAACCTGATCGAGGCGGCATCTCTCGGGAAGCCGGTTCTGCTCGGCCCGCACACCTTCAATTTCGAGGAGGCCTCGAAACTGGCGCTGGAAGCCGGTGCCGCAATCAGGGTCGAAAATGCGGATCAGCTCGCAAGCGAAGCCGCCGCGCTGCTCGGAAATCCGGAGAGGCTTTCGGCAATGGGAAAGGCCGGGCTCGAATTCGCCGAGCAAAACCGGGGCGCTGCGCAGAAAATCCTGGAACTGATCGAATCCAGCAGAGCCACCGGAAAGTCCTGACGCTTCAGGCCGCCATGAAGCCGCGTTCCGCAACGCGACAGGCAATATGCTGCAGCGCTTCTTCCACCTGGTCGATCAGGACGAGGCAAACCTCGCCCTGCTTGAGGTGCGAGAACGCATGATCGATGGCCAGGAATTCGCCTCGTATTTCGCTGACTCTCCTCGTTCTGGATGCGCCGGCAAGCCCTTCCCGGAGCAACTTCAGCACTTCGCCGTCCTCTCGCCCGCGCTGGCACTTGTCCTGATAGAGCACTACCTCGTCGAAGGCTGCGCCCATAATTTTCGCCTGGTTCCTGATGTCCTCGTCGCGGCGATCGCCGGCTGCGCTGATCACGGCCACCCTGCGCCTTGCGGGGATGGCATCCACGGCCTTCACCAGGGCCAGGATCGCATCGGGATTATGACCGTAGTCGGCGATGACCGTGGCGCCGCGGTAGTCGAACAGATTGAAACGGCCCGGCGTCGTTGCGGGAGCGTTCTCGAACCCGGAAAGCCCGGCCCTGAGAATCTTCCAGTCGATGCCCATCGCCCAGGCCGCGGCTACCGCAGCCATGGCATTTTCGACCTGGAAGAAAATGGTGCCGTCGCGCGTCAGCGGGACCTCTTGCCACGGAATGAATTCCTCGAATCCGCCTTCCACGGCATGGATGCCCTTTTCCGTCGAAAAGACCGCGCGCCGTCTTTCGGCGCGATGCGCGGCGATGACCGGGTGATGCGGGTCGCTGCAGAAATAGATCACCTGGCCTGGGCAGGAATCGGCCATGGCCGCCACCAGCGGGTCTGCCGCATTCAGCACGGCGGTCCCCCGGGGCGAAACATTTCTCACGATCACCTGCTTGACTGCGGCAAGCTCTTCGACGGTGTTGATGTGGGACAAGCCCAGATGATCGCCCATCCCGATATTGGTCACAACTGCGACGTCGCAGCGGTCGAAAGCCAGCCCTTCGCGCAACACGCCTCCCCTTGCGGTCTCGAGCACGGCCGCATCCACGTCGGGATGGAGGAGAACATTGCGCGCGCTCTTGGGGCCGCTGCAGTCACCGGTATCGATGCGCCTGCCGTCGATATAGACGCCGTCGGAATTGGTCATGCCGACGCGCAGGCCATTGCTGCCCAGCAGATGCGAAATCAGGCGCACCGTGGTGGTCTTGCCGTTGGTTCCTGAAACTGCGACCAGCGGAATGCGTCCGGTCTCGCCTTCCGGGAACAAGGCGGAGACGATGGCTTCCCCCACCGGCCTTCCCTTCCCGAACGAGGGATGGAGATGCATGCGCAGCCCCGGCGCAGCATTGACCTCGACAATGGCGCCCCCCTGTTCTTCCAGCGGGAAGTGCATGCTGGGGCAAACGATGTCCACGCCGCAAATTTCCAGTCCGACCATCTGGGCAGCTGCGACTGCGCGGGCGGCGATTTCGGGATGAACGTCGTCGGTCACGTCGGTCGCAGTCCCGCCCGTGGAAAGGTTGGCATTGTTGCGCAGCACGACGCGCTCGCCTTCGCGGGGAATCGAGTCTGCGTCCAGACCGTGGCGAGCCAACGTGGCAAGCGCGATCTCGTCGAGGCGAATCCGGGTCAGGGAAGTGGCATGGCCGTCGCCCCTCAGGGGATCGCTGTTGATCTTTTCGACGATCTGCCGGATGCTGTGCACGCCATCGCCGACGAGATGGGGAGGGTCGCGCCGGGCTGCGGCAACCATGGCATCCCCGACCACCAGAAGGCGGAAATCGCTTCCGGGCAGATAACGCTCCACCAGAACCTCGTCCCTGACCCGGGAAGCGGCGGCATAGGCGGCCATCACTTCATCCCGGCTGGACACGTTGACGGCTATGCCCTTCCCCTGGTTGCCGTCGCGGGGCTTGACCACGACAGGGGTGCCTATCTCGCAGGCCGCCGCCCAGGCGTCTTCCGCATCGGAAACAGCCCGTCCTTCGGGGACCGGCACTCCGGCTGCATCCAGCAGCATCTTGGTAAGTTCCTTGTCTTGCGCGATGGATTCTGCGATGGCGCTGCAGTTGTCCGTTTCCGCAGCCTGGATGCGGCGCTGGCGGCTGCCCCACCCGAACTGAACCAGGCTGCCTTCGGTGAGCCTGCGGCAGGGAATCCCTCGCTCGACGGCCGCCGAAACGATGGCGCCGGTGCTGGGACCGAGGCGCACTTCCTCGTCCAGTTCGCGCAGTTCGGCAAGCGCTTCGGCAAGATCGAATGGCGTGTCTTCGAGCGCCGAGCGGCAAAGATCGGATGCCATGGCGAAGGCCCTGCGTCCGACCGCCTCTTCGCTGTATTCGACCACCACGCGGTAGACACCGGCTTCCATCGTAGGGACGGTGCGGCTGAAGGTCACCTGACTTCCCACCTGAGCCTGCAGTTCCAGGGCGACAGCCTCCAGAACATGGGCAAGGGTCGCTGTGCCTTCATCGAGTGCGCCCATCGCAGGGAAACGCTTTCGCAGGCGCGCCTCGAATCCGGGCATGGCCAGAATGGATTCTTCGGAACGAAAACAGGAAACCACGGCCTCGATGGCGGTATGCCTGCTCCAGAGATTGGGACCCCTCAGAGCCCGAATGCGGGATATGTCCATAATGTTCCTTTACGCTCCAGCAGTATCGAAAGATTCAAGCCCCGCGCGGATCAGTTCCGGCGCAAGATCCAGGGCCCAGGCGGCGGCTATTCCGGCCAGCATGGCAGGTTCGCCATCGGGCAGGGATGCGGCGTCGATGAGCGCGGTTTCCGCGCCCCCCCGAGCCAGCACGACCTTCCCCTCGCGCAGGGTGACTGCGCGCCCTCCCGCCGATAGATGCGCGGCAAGCGGAGACGCTTCCGGGGAAGGAGAATAATAGATCACCTCGCCGTCGCAGAATTTCGCCATGTCCGCCACGCGGGGATCGGCAGCATTGAGCACGGCAGCCCCGGTCGGCAGCACCACGTCGACCTGGGTGCGCAGCGCACTCGCCATCTGGTCGGCATTCAGGATGTCGAATTCTTCCATGCGGAGTTCCGGTGAAATTTCGGTGACGACGCCGACCTGGCAGCGGTCATAAGCCAACCCCTCCCCGAGCAGGGTGCGCGGGCCGTTCTCGAATACCGCCGCATCCACGCCCGGGTTGAGCAGCACCTTGCGCATGGAGGACCAGTCGGTGCGATTTCCGCGCTTCACCCATCTGCGCCCCTGGAAAAGCCCCTCTGAGCAAGCCATGCCGACGCGCCTGCCGTCCAGCTGAAGCAGCCATGCGACGAGCCTGGCCAGAAGACCGTTGTCGCCTGTGCCGGCAATGCCCACGACAGGAATTCGCCCGAATTCGCCCTCGGGAAAGAGACTGTCCACGATGGCCCGCCCTACCGGCTGCGGCTCGCCCTCAGCGGGCTTCAGATGCATCAGGAGGCCGGGGCCGGCGTTGACTTCGACGATGGCGCCATTCTGCTCGGCAAGCGGCCGAGAAATGTCCGTTGCCAGAAGATCCACCCCGGCGATATCGAGCCCGACTATCCTTGCAGCCAGCGCCGCCATTTCGGCGGTTTCCGGGTGAACCTTGTCCGTCACGTCGAATGCGACGCTGCCGTTGCGCTGGACCAGGACGCGAACGCCCTGGTCTGGCACGGAGTCCGGCTTCAGGTCCTGCCGCTGCAATTCGAGTCGAGCGGACGAATCCAGGCGCACGAGATTGAGGGGGTGCTCTTCCGAGCTGCCGCGCAGCGGATTGCTGTTGATCTGGATGTCGATCAGTTCGGCGATGCTGTCTCGCCCGTTTCCAGTAACGAAGGTTTCCTCCCCGCGTGCAGCAGCGGCAAGGCGTCCCCCAACGATCAACAGGCGATGCTCGATGCCGGGGACAAAGCGCTCGACGATGACGCCGCTGCCTTCTTCCCTCGCCACTTCGAAAGCCGCCTCGATCTGCTCGCGCGTTTCGAGATCGATGAAAACACCCCTTCCATGGTTGCCGTCGGAAGGCTTGACGACGACGGGCAGACCGATTTCCTCGGCTGCCTCCCATGCCTCTTCCAGCGTTCCGACCAGCCTTCCTTCCGGGACCGGAACGCCGCAATCGCCGAGCAGCCCCTTGGTGAGAACCTTGTCGCGCGAAATGCTCTCGGCTATGGCTGGCGTGGCGTCGGTTTCTGCGGTCCAGATGCGGCGCTGTCTGGCGCCGTATCCCAGCTGAACCAGATTGCCATCGTTGAGTCGGATGGCGGGGATATCCCTGTCGTCGGCCGCATCCACGATGCAGGCGGTACTGGGGCCCAGGCAGAGCGAATCGGCCATTCGGCGCAAACGACGTCTCGTCGCATCGACATCATAGGGATGGTCATATATGGCGGCCATGACGAGATCGCGCGCCGAATCCAGGCAGGCTCTCGTGAGCGCTTCGTTGAAAGCGCGCACCACGACCTTGTAAACGCCGCGCCTGGAAGTTTCTCGCGCCTTGCCGAATCCTCCCGGCATTCCCGCAAGCCCTTGCAACTCGAGGGCGACATGCTCCAGGATATGCCCCGGCCAGGTCCCTTCCTTCAGCCTGCGCAGGAATCCGCCGCGCTCGCCGTAGCTGCAGCGGTGCTCGACGAGCCCGGGCAGCATGATTGACAGGCGCTCGTAGAATCCCGGGATGGTATCGGAGGGGAAATCCTCGAGCCCGCCGATGTCTACCCAGGCTTCCAGCACGGGACGGTAAGTCCAGATATTGGGGCCTTTGAGATAGCGCACATCGAGGAATTCGATGCTTCCCGAGACTGCCACCTGCCTTGTCTTTTCTGCCGCAAGCATGTTTTTTGCCTGAAAAATGAAAAATTGTTCATCCAAAGCAAGAACCGGACCAAATAAACATATGCAAATTAATCATGGTGATAGCGCTTTTTTTTGGGCAAAGCCCGGGGGGGAATGTCGCCGAATTGAGACAGCATTTTGATCAAAAGCCAGAAAAGTCTTTCTATTCATGGATCGATACCTGTCTCCAAACGGCGACATCATGCTTGCCGGCAATCTTGGCGTTATACTGCAGCGCATGAAATACTCCATTTCCGGTCGCATCTCCCGATGACGTCCCCGCTTCCCGAATTCTGGCAAGCCGAGGCGCAAGCTCAACTCGCGCTTGGCGAAGTTGTGCTCGCCTGGCTGGAAACGGACCTGGATGCGCAGCTGCGGTTTTCCCGCGGCCTGCTGCTCCTGACTGACCGGCGCCTTCTGGCAAGGGAATCGGGCGGCGCCTGGCGCACCTGGACCTGGCACCCAAACCTGAAGCTTGAGCGGCGCGACTATGCCGGGGTGGGCCACCTCGAACTCACCGACGAAGCTTCCCTGCTCGCCGCCTGGCGCTATACCCTGGGTCTCGACGAATCCGCCCGCAGGCTGGCGCAATGCTTCCTGGAGCGCAATGCCGCCAGCTCCGGAGGGCGGGAGCCCGAGCCCTGCGCAGTCGAGAACTGTCCCGGATGCGGCCTGCCCCTGCCCGCCGGACAAGCGCTTTGCAGCGCCTGCGCCATCGAAGCGAACCGCCCTCCCTCCACCTGGACGCTGCTTCGTCTGTGGCGCTTCGCCCGCCCCTATCGCAACCAGCTCACTGCCGGATTCCTGCTGACTCTGGCATCGACTGCCGCAACCCTGGTGCCGCCCTATCTCACCATGCCGCTGATGGACGATGTGCTGATCCCCTTCCAGAACGGCACGCCGATCGAACCGGGCAGAGTGGAACTCTATCTGGGAGGGCTGCTTGCCGCTGCGCTGGCGGCATGGGCGCTGGGCTGGGGAAAAACCTACATCCTGGCGCGCGTCTCCGAACGGATAGGCGCCGACCTGCGCATCACCACCTACCAGCACCTCCAGAGCCTTTCGCTCGAATATTTCGGCGGCAAGCGCACCGGGGATCTGGTCGCCCGAATCGGCACCGAAACCGACCGGATCAACGTCTTTCTTTCCCTGCACCTGCTGGATTTCGCCACGGATTTGCTGATGATAGGGATGACGGCTGCAATCCTGCTTTCCATCAATCCCTGGCTGGCGCTGGTGACCCTGCTGCCCCTTCCCTTCATCATCTGGATGATCCACGTCGTGCGCGACAGGCTGCGCCACGGCTTCGAGCAGGCCGACCGCGTATGGTCGGAGATCACCAGCGTGCTGACCGACACCATACCCGGCATCCGCGTGGTCAAGGCCTTCGCCCAGGAAAAACGGGAAGTACAGCGTTTCAGCGATGCGAATGCGCGCAATCTGGCCGTGAACGACAGAGTGAACACCGTCTGGTCGCTTTTCGCACCCAGCGTCACATTGCTGACCGAGATCGGACTCCTGGTGGTATGGATATTCGGCATCTGGCAGGTATCGCAAAAAGCGATCACGGTCGGCGTGCTGGCCGCATTCCTCGCCTACATCAGCCGCTTCTACGGCCGCCTCGATTCGATGAGCCGCATCGTTTCCGTGACGCAGAAGGCCGCGGCCGGAGCCAAGCGCATTCTGGACATACTCGATCAGGCCTCCAGCGTGCCGGAAGCGGCCAACCCCGTCCATCCCGGACGGATAGAAGGGGCGATTGCAGTAAGGAATGCCGGTTTCCGCTATGGCAACCGGACGGTATTGAGCGGCATCGATCTTGCCATCGCGCCGGGAGAGATGATCGGGCTGGTGGGACAGAGCGGCTCCGGAAAAAGCACGCTCGTCAACCTGATCTGCCGCTTCTACGACGTGGCGCAGGGCGCTATCCTGGTCGATGGAACGGACATCCGTTCCTTTCCGATCGGGGAATACCGGCGCAACATCGGCCTCGTGCTGCAGGAGCCGTTCCTGTTTTTCGGCACCATAGCCGAGAACATCGCCTATGGGCGGCCCGAAGCGAGCCGCGAAGACATCGTCGCTGCTGCGCGGGCGGCGCATGCGCACGAATTCATCCTGCGCCTGCCGCACGGCTACGATTCGCTGGCCGGGGAGCGGGGGCAGGCGCTTTCCGGGGGAGAGCGCCAGCGCATCTCGATCGCCCGGGCGCTCCTCATCGATCCGCGCATCCTGATCCTGGACGAGGCGACTTCCTCGGTCGACACGGAAACCGAGCTGGAAATCCAGGCGGCACTGGAAAACCTGGTCAGGGGGCGCACCACCATCGCCATCGCGCACCGGCTCTCCACCTTGCGCCGTGCGGACCGGCTGGTGGTGATGGAGCGGGGGAAAATCGTCGAGGTCGGGCGCCACGACGATCTCCTCGAGAAGCAGGGCGCCTACTACCGCCTGTATCAGGCGCAGACGAAGCAGCTGGAAGGGGAGGAGGACCATGCCTGAGTTCGAGCTTGCCCGGAACGCATTCGGGCGACTGGTCCTGAAGAACGACGCAGGCGTTCACGAGGGCGTGGTGCCGGTCAGGGCCTTCCCCGTCACGGCCCCCGGCGAAGGCGTCGCCCTGGTGAGCGCACAGGGGCGGGAACTCGCCTGGATCGCCTCGCTGGAAGGCTTGCCGGGTGCGGCGAGAATTCTGCTGGAAGAAGCGCTGCGGGATCGGGAGTTCATGCCAGAAATCCTCCGCTTGGTTTCCGTTTCGGGAAATGCCGCGCCCTGCGAGTGGAAAGTGAAAACCGATCGGGGAGAAACCGCGTTCACGCTCAAGAGCGAAGACGACATTCGCCGCATTTCTCCTTCCGCCCTGATCCTGACGGACAGCCATGGCGTGAATTTCCTGATCAAGAATCCTGCAGACCTCGATCGCCACAGCAAAAAACTGCTCGGAAGGTTCCTCTAGGACGCTGCGAGAAGCGGATTTTGCATCGCGGAATAGGGCTCGACGCGGTTGCGCCCCTGCTGCTTGGCGCGGTATAGCGCCTCGTCTGCAGCGGCGAACAACCCGGAATAATCCGTTCCGGCATGACGTGAATCGGCCACCCCGATGCTGATGGTGCTCTGGAGCAGCTTTTCCCCGAAACGCAGGCTCATCTCAGAATAGCCATGGCGCAGACGCTCCGCAAGCACTCCGGACTGCTCCTCGCTGGTATTGGGCAGCAGGATGCAGAATTCCTCTCCGCCGTATCGGGCAAAATAGTCTCCCACCCGAATCGTCTCCCGCACGAGCGCCGCGAGGCGGCGCAGCACCTCGTCTCCCGCCGCATGACCGAACCTGTCGTTGATCGACTTGAAATGATCCACGTCGATCATCATCACCGTAAGGATCTCCCCCACCCGCGAGCAGCGCGCCAGCAACCGCTCCGCCTCGTCTCCCAGGCTGCGCCGATTGAAGGCGCCGGTAAGCGCATCGTGCGCGGCAAGATGCTGCAATTCGTCGGCAAGGCGGTAATTCAGCATCAATACGAAGCCGAAGCCCAGGCAAAGCTGGGAAATGCTGCTGACAAGAAACGACATCCGGTTGACCGGCATCTGGGCATAGAGGGCGTAGTCGTGTTCAGGGGAAAATGCGATCATCAGCACCCTGACAAGATTGTCCAGCGCGAGTACGGCAAAGGATGCGCCTGTCAGCCAGGCGGCGGTGCGCAGCGGCTGGCTCGCCGGAACCAGCAGCATCCTTGCGCAAACCGCACTGATGAAAGCGAGTACCGTAGAATTGGCAATCGCGCGCGCATTGCTGTTGAAATCGATCAGCACGAACCAGATGGTCTGGGTGGTCATCACCCCGACGACCAGCAGCGGAATGCGCCAGTCGGGAGTCTTGTCCATGAAGGCCTGTATGCCCACATACTGCAAGCCGGCGCCCGCCGCCAGCAGCGCAGTACCCGCCACAAGCCACCAGCCTGCTGTTGTCGGTACCAATTGCATGATGGAAAAACCAAGGCCGATGCTGATGCAGAAACTTGCCGCTGCCCAGTGCCCGACCCCGCGCACGAACCGCGTATGAAATCCTGCCAGCGCGAGCAGCCCCGAAAGCATCAGGGAGAGCCCGGCGATCATGACCATCATGGTATGCGGATCAAGCTTCATGGCATTGCCAGCCGTCTGGAATAACGGCATTTTGCACCATTATTAAGGCGTTATGGAAAAAACCCGCATCGAATGCGGGTTTTTGTATGTGGGATAGGTGCCCTTGAACAAGGCGCAAAATCTACCATCCCGGCGAATTCGTCAGAAAGATACCCCCGAAAATACCCCCTGAAGCAGTCTCAAGCAAATCCATCACAAGCACACTCATTATACGCTGTCGGTACTTTTTGTACCAATCCCCTGTAAGAGTTTTCCAGAGGACGGCGGGGTGGCCGACACCTCCCCACCGTAAAAAGATTATCGCGCAAGCGAGGGGTTGTGTCGCACACAATCACTTTAATATCAAATAGATATGTTGCTTTTTAAATAATTGTTGGGTATAGTTGAAATCGTCGGCCACCCCCCCGTCAATTTCTCGTAAATTGGCGGAGGTTCCATGAATTCTTCATCAGCAAATGTGGACCAGCTCCAAGTTGAGCTTGAGAAACGAGCGTTGCTTCGTCGACCAAGGGTCCAAGCGATCACTGGCCTGAGCACGTCGTCACTGTATGACGCAATCAGAGATGGCCGTTTTCCTGCACCAGTCAGGATATTCCCCAACACTCCCAATAAATCCGTTGCTTGGCTAGCCACCGAAGTTCTGGAATGGCTTGATTCTAGGAGGCACGCATGAGTGAGATCGCGAAGGCTGTTGGTGGTATCAACTATCTAGAACTTGGCGCTCAAAATGATCTATCCGTGCTGCGCGTCATTGGCGCCCAAGGATGGGTACGAGAGTATGAGTTAGCCCTTCTTACGGGCTTCCATATCGAAAAAACTGAGCTCATTTGCCGAAGGCTGGCGAAGAAGGGGCAGATATTTCGGGAAAGAAAGGGGAACGACGGCATTTTCATGCGACTCCGGCAGGCTGGCGCAGACAAAATCAATGGGAGATCTGGAAAAGATGTCGAGATCCCCCGAAGCTGGGCTCATGACTGTTTGGCGATTCAATCGTTAAATTTTCTAAAAGGAGAATACAAGTCCAAGCAGATTCAGACTGAAAGCATGATTCGCACGAGGGGCGGAGAGAAAGGCAAAATTCCCGACGGGGCTCTTCAGGGAGTTGAACTCTTCTTCGAGCAGGAGTGGTCCCGTAAGAGCGGGAAACTTTTGTCCCGCCAGGTCCACAAGGTAGTGGAGCTGGCGAAAAAACAAATCTCTTCCGTAGTTAGCTATCCGTATCCTGCTACGATATGCGGAGGCATTGACCACGAAGTAAGGCACGGCAACGCCATACGAGACCGATTGGGACCGGCGTCGGCTCCTGTTAAATTCCTTCGTTGTCATTTCTTTTCGGTCAGAACATTTGAGACTGCGAAAGTCGATAGGTTCGAGCTGATTGAACTGCCCGATGTCAAGAAGACCAGGTCCGATGGACAACGGTCTGGACAGTTAGACGAGATTTCTCGAATTAGACGTAAGTTCCAATGGCACGATAGGTATTCCCGCGAAGGAGGGCTTAATATCTTAGAATCCATCCTTTTTAGGGGCGATCAAACCGTCGAGAAGGTTAAATTTATCGAGAGCAGCGAATGGGAGTCACCACACATTCTTGTCTGGGGCGAAGAACGGATTGAATCAGATAATGATGATCATTTTTCTGATTTTGTCTCGCGGCAAAAAAGGATAGTCGTTGGAGAATTCATCGCACTAGAGATGTCGTGCGATACTAGCCTGGAAGGTGCATAAATATTCGGATGCGATGTTTCATCAGAAACCGAGTAATTCTATGGATTTTCAAGCGAAAGCCCCCCACCTCCCACTGGCAGGGAGGAGCATGAAATGGTTGTCAATCATGGCGGGTGGCGCACGTCTCGTGGGCCAGACGTGCCAAGTCAGGGAGCAGCCGGTATGGAAGGAATTCATTGCCTGAGTAAAGCCGCCTGCAGACCTGAACAAGCAGCTCCTTGACTGGACAGGCGCTGGGCAGAAGAAGCATTACACAGTCTTTGTACTGTTTGACATGTCGGGATTTCGCTAAAATCCCCTGATTTTGCTTTGCTCCCGTTATCCGGTCAATGGTCCCTTTGGTTGATCACCCCGCCAGGTTTCATGGGAAATGCTTACTCGGCATCCTGACGATATTCGAATAGATCGCCTACAGCACAATTGAAAAGCTGGCATAACCTATTCATTGCTTCAATATCGACCCTGTTTGCAGTTTCGTTATAAAGCAGGGTAATAGTATTTCTGTGTAGCCCAGTTTCCCTAGCTACATCGGCGATTTTCATCTTGTGCTCGCCCATCATTCTTGACAGATGGCATCGTATCATTTCACTCACCACATCAATATATCATCCAGAATGATATTTATGCTTGCAAGATAGTATTTATTTGCATAAAATGTCATTCAGGGCGACAAAAGACCATTTCAACAGGCTTTTTGAAATTCTGAACAGCCCAATTCAAGTAAAGGACATTACATGAAACACACTGAAAAGGAAATCGAAAACCTCGAACTGATCAACGCCATCCATTCGGAGAACCGGCGGCGCGGGTGGAATCTTGCCGATCTTGCCAGCCATATGGGCATCAGCCATATCTACATGGCATCCCTGAGCAATGGAGCAAGGCCGATCAGCGCTCTGGGGCTGGACAAGAAGCGGCTGCTGGCCGATTACCTCGGCATCTCGCTCGTCGAACTGCTCCTTGATTGCGGGGTGTTGATGAATGAAGACTTCCCCCGGGATCTCGTCATCACCAAACTGGCGAATCGGAATCCCTTTTCCAGGGTGAGCGCCTGAAATGCCGGTCTTCATCTCCAGGGAGGGCCAGCTCCGGACGCTCTCTACCCTGCCCTGCCGATATGAGAAGGATCTGCAGAAGCTCATCGAAGAGAATCTGATGACGGTTCTCGAGATGCACTACCTGGATTCCCAGTATCCGACCAGCAACCGGGGGAAGATCGATACCCTGGCCGTGGATGTGAATGGCGCGCCGGTGATCATCGAATACAAGCGCGACAGGAACAACAACGTCATAAACCAGGCGCTTTCGTATCTGAAGTGGCTCAAAGCCCAGAAGCCGGAGTTCTTCAGGATGCTGATGCTCACCAAGCTGGATCCCGAGGTATTCGACCGCATCCGGCTGGACTGGAACAATCCGCGCATCGTGTGCATTGCCGAGTCGTTCAGCCGCTTCGACATGGATACGGCGGAAGTCGTCCCGCTTCGGATCGAGCTCTATCGGTACTGCCAGTACGAGGAAAGCATCTTCAAGTTCGAGCCTGTCATGATGGGTGAGCGCGGCGAGGAAACCATACCGGTTCGCGGCGACAAAAGCGTGTTCGACGTGATGAAGATGCAGTCGCATGCCAATGCGCTGGTGCAGAATCTGTTCGACAAGCTGCGAGAACGGATTCTCTCCCTGGACGAGCACATCATCGAGAAGACCGGCAAGAAAGGCGTGGCCTATGCGATATCCAAGCACTTCTGCGAGATCCAGATCAAGACCGACATGCTGGTAATCGATCTCAGGCCGGTCGATTACTTCGATCCGAGGGAGATGGTGGAGCGGATCGGGGTCGGTTACACAATCACCATGAACCGCCGGATCAGACTGAAGAAAGAAAAGGATCTGGATTACGTCTTCTCGCTCATCGAGCAGTCGTACCAGAACATCTTGTGATGCTCAAGCGAATAGAAGCATAACCGACCGCCATGGCCAGCCTGATCAGGAAAATCACCCAGTCACTACGCAAAGGAAAGACGATGAAACAATCCGAGCTCAAGAAATACATGCGTCACTTGAAATATGAAGATGAACGCATCAATCACCTTCTCGGGAATTTCGATGACTATGTTCGCTTCATCAAGGACTACGACGAGAATTTCGATCTGGAAGACAAGATACATGAGCCGACGGTACTCGCCGGCTACAGGAACTCGGCATTCGGCATCCTGTACTCGCTCTTCCAGATGGGCTATCTGACCAGTCAGGATTTCCACATGCGAATGCATGCCCTGAATACCGTCTTCTACGAGAAGGTCGAAGTGTGACCGACGCTAACACTTCTGCAAACCACAGAAATAGGCATGCATGACTTCACAGTCCGCATTTGCGATAGTGCGGGCATGAGTTCAATTCCGGTCCAGCGGGACGGTGGTCCGACGGCCCTCAGGGCCTAGGAATCGGGTGGTGTGCATTTGTGAGCGCGTCCAGCGCGAATGCCTCACCGGGAGCCGACCTTCGATTCGTGAGGCCGGCGCTTGCGCCGCCGCCTCGCGAAAACCGCCCCCCAGGGCGGTGGTCGAAGTGTTGGGGTGGGCCGGGCACTTCCCCAAAGCCGGCGAGAGAGTCATTCGCCGGGCCCCTGTGACGTTCAGGGGCGGGCAAAGCGGTTCGAGCTGGACTCTCAAAAGACATCGCCCCTAGGCGAGGCTTTTAGAGAGGCGCGAAGAAGCGGCTTGCCCGCCCGTGAAACGGTCGCTCCCTGAGCGAAGGGGAAGTGCCCCTGTCTTTGACTTGCCGATGCTGCGCCCCTAGGCGCAGAGCGGGTTTGGCGACGTTCAGGAGCCCAAAAACACGCGTCGTCGGATCCCCTCCCCCTCACAAAACAACATAGAAAAAAGTGAGGGAGGAAGGGAGGGCGAGAATTGCCGCGCAACGTCCTGCAATCGTTGCTTCAGACAGGTATCGAAAACCACAAGACCCATTGGGCAGGACGCGGGGAGCAGCATCGCAATGTGACTGATTACCCGCGGTCATGCATCCCGGCGTGCATGGTTTCGGACGCTCCGTTTGCGCATATGCCGGAATATCGACGTGCCTACGGTCGGCACATGGGGCCGGCATTTTACTTCTCGACCGAAGGGATTCGTGCCCAAATTACTCTCGGGGTTCATTGACCGATACCACCCCCAAAAACCCCAAACCCGAACTGCCGCTCCTTGCTCTGGAAGAAGCCATACCATGCAATTCCAAATTCCCGCTGTTCGGCCTTTGCCGCCTGTGGGTAGTATCGTATTGTTGGGCAGAAAGGTGCCAGTAACCAGCCGCTCAGCTAGCTATTGACGTGAACGGCTGCTTTCTCTTTCGCGGAACTGGTGCTCCGGGTGCCAAAAGCCGCCATCTAAGGTTGCCTTGCAAATAGCGTTGTGGCACGTGCTAGTATGCTTCTTCTGATCCGTATTTAGCAGTGGAGGCGTTCGCATGCGAGACAAAATCAATGTCCTGTATTACCCCGACATGTTCGCTGACCAAACGACTCTGAAAAAGGCGATCCTGTTCTTCGATGAGATTCATTTCATGGATCGTCCGTCATTCACTTTCGATGGCGGACTGGGAACCATAGGAATGCAGTCCCCCTTACGGCAGTTCGAACGCCTTTTCCGACGCGATAACGTTCCTATCTATATCCATGAACCTCTGAGTGGACGTCTGCACGGCGATTTTCTGGATCAGATTTCCGCCGACGTCAACGACCCACGGTTCCTCACTCTATTTCAGGAAGGACTCCGTACGTCCGAGAATTTTCGCCTTCATCACATCCAGCCAGGCAAATATTCCGACATAGAGACGAATGAAATTTGCACAGAGCGGGAACTCGCCAATTATTTTCTATCTCTCGACACGTCATCTATTGCAGAATCCCACGGGAGCGCGATGGCCCTCCTGACGGACGAGCAGATAAGACCATACGGCTTCTCCAATCCAGCATCCTTAATAAAGACATTTGTTTTTACTGCAGCCGTCTGCTCGGCGAAGATGAACCTCGCCCTTTCGATTGGAAGTGAGGAAGGATTCACGCCCCTTGCGGACGCTGCGCCCTACAGCCACCTGCTCGGCTCTAAGTACGCGCGCGCTGTCGGCATACTAGGCGAGGCTGGAGGTCAGGTTCCTCTAACCGATCTGAGTTTCGCGATTTTCGATGAACTGGTGCCGAGCGATGTTCTCGCCAAGATGACGTTCGAGGATGTAATCCGCTATCGCTTTGAGTCCGAAAAGGCTAGGGATGAGTTCCTTGAGTATCTGAGCGTTCTCCAGCAAAAAATGGGGCGGATCGAGGACGATGTTAAATACGCGGAAATCATAGAGCGTCTAATTAAAACCGAAATCCTTCCAGCGGCGTCCTCCTTTAAGAACAAACTGAGAACTATCAACGAGTCGCTTGCCGGGACACTAACGAAGGGCCTCATGGGCGCTGGCAGCTTTGCTGCTGGCAGTGTGCAAATTTTCGGGGATATGTCCCTGAATAAAATTCTCGCACTAGCAGGATTGACATCTGCCTACGTAGGAAGCGCCGCCATTGAAGCTCTCGTTGCACAAAGGGCCGCCACAAGGGAGTGCTCCCTGTCGTATATACTGTCCTTAGACTAGGAGTTAATAGCTGAGCGACCAGATAGGGCACAGAATTCCCGTTGTCAGTCGTCACCGAAAGCAGTCAGTGGAAATCTGCTGGCGAAATTGAATGGCGGCTTTCTCGCATGCCACCGAATTCGTACTCCGTGCCCAATGCCGTCGGTCGAGCAACTAGAGATCAGATGGCAGGTGTCAGAGTACAGCAGTCGCTCCATGCAGTTGCTCATGGACACAACACATCGGCAAAGCTGTCATGGTATGTCTGCTTCTTATCAGTCCGTTTCCGAACTTTACGGTCGTTAACATAGATAAAGCACCCGGCGTTAAGGCGGGGTTACAATGCTGTAAGGTTACAGCAACCTTCTGTAAGGGGTCAGCAAGGAAATTTCATTAGAATCGCCAGCAATTCTTGAACTTGGGATGATCCCATGGGACTGCGCTGGGCCTTACCGATCAACCATGCTGTTGTCATGCTGCTTAGCACAGCCTTTCTATGCGGCTGCGCGGTCGGTCCTGACTTCAAGCGGCCTGAACCACCTTCTGCCAAAGGCTATTCTCCTGATCCTATTGCAGGCAAGACGACATCTTTTCCTGTACGGGATGGGAGGGCACAGCATTTCGATCCGGAAAAGGACGTTCCTTTCGACTGGTGGTCGCTCTTCAAATCGCCCCAGATCAATTCGCTCATAGATAAAGCATTCAAATCGAACCCAACCATCGATTCGGCTCAGGCTGCCTTGAAGGCAGCCCAGGAGAATGTGATTGCCCAGGAGGGGTTTTTTTACCCGACCATCGGATTTGCATATTCACCGTCCCGAAACAAGTTGGCTGGAAACATGGGTGGCAACTCTCCTGGGGTACAAGGCAATGGCACTGTCATACAAACTTATTCCAATCCACCGCCAGGATCTCCGCCTTATAACGCACCGGTATATTACAATTTTCATACCGCTCAATTGACGGTGGGCTTCACCCCAGACGTCTTTGGGCTCAACAAAAGACAAACGGAGTCGCTGCAGGCGCAAGCAGAAGCGCAACGCTTTCAACTGGAGGCAACCTATGTCACGCTTGCATCGAATGTCGTTGCGGCGGCATTGCAGGAAGCATCGTTGCGTTCACAGATCGATGCCGTCCGCAAGATGATCAGCATCAATGAAGACCTACTAAAGATACTTCAGGGGCAATTCAAGTATGGCTTCGTTACCGGGATTGATGTCGCGGTCCAGGAATCTTCTTTGGCCCAGGCCAAGCAGGCTTTGGTTCCATTGGAGAAACAACTTGAGCAGACACGCGATCTCATCAGGGCGCTTGTCGGAAATCCCCCCAACGAAGATGTCAGCGAAACATTCGACCTTGCTTCAATTCACTTGCCGCAGGAACTCCCGTTAAGCCTACCTTCAAGACTCGTCGAGCAACGCCCAGACGTCCGCATGGCTGAGGCGGAACTTCATTCGGCAGCGGCGCAAGTAGGAGTTGCGGTCGCAAGCAGGTTACCCCAGTTCGACATTACCGGAATGATTGGTGGAATGGCCTCGGTCCCGAGCCAAATGTTCCGTTCCGGCGGGGGATTCTTCAATCTCATCGGCAATGTCGGGCAAACGATCTTTGACGGCGGAACCTTGAGCGCAAGGGAACGGGCAGCCGATCAGAACCTGATCCAGGCCCAGGGACAATACAGGGGGACAGTCATCACGGCTTTGCAAAATGTGGCCGATACATTGCATGCCATCAAGTCCGATGCAGATGCCCTGAAATTTTCAGCCGAAAATGAACAGTCCGCGCAGAAAGCTCTCGATATCACCCGCAAGCAATATGAAGCGGGTTACGTGAGCTATCAAGTGCTGCTTGCGGCAGATTTGAACGAGCAACAAGCCATCATCGGCCTTGCCCAGGCCCAGGTAGCCCGTTTGGGCGACACGGCAGCCTTGTATCAGGCATTGGGAGGGGGATGGTGGAATAGGCATGACGATACGAAAGGAATGGCTGCAAGATGATAAACCTTAATAAGGCACTGTTACTGCTTGTGCTTGCATCGCTTTATGGGTGTGAAAAGCATCAATCGATCAACGAGGTGGACAAGGCATCCAGTAATGGGCAAAGCATCAGGATTTCCGCCACCCAGCTTAGCCGGTTGAAAATCGGAACAGTTGGTATGCGCCCGTTCCTGCAGCAGAGCGAAGCGGTAGGCACCATTGCATTTAACGATGAAAGAAACGTCCAGGTATTCCCATCCTATCAGGGCAAAATAAATGGAGTGTTTGCTGAAATCGGCCAAGACGTGAAAAAGGGGAAGGTTCTCTATACCATCGACAGCCCCGATCTGGTACAAGCCGAGTCCGCGATGATAGCAGCGGCTGGTGTTCGCGAGTTGACAAGCCGGACGCTCGATCGCGCCAAGTTGCTTTACTCGGAGAAAGGGCTTGCCGAAAAGGACTTGCAGCAAGCCGTATCCGATCAGCAAAGCGCCGAAGGTGCATATCGTGCGGCAGTCAATGCCGTGCGCATATTCGGTAAATCCGATGCTGAAGTCAGCCGCATTATCGCAGAGCGAAAAGTTGATCGAAACATGCCCGTAAAAAGCCCGATCAATGGGCGCATTACCGCCATGAATGCGCCGCTTGGTTTTCTTGCGCAACCCGGATCATCTCCTGCCCCATTTACAGTTTCCGATCTTTCGACAATGTGGATGATAGCGAATGTGCCTGAAAGGGATGTCCCTAAGCTTCACCTTGGTGATGCGGTGGAAGTGAAGGTCGATGCCTATCCTGGCAAGCTCTATCAGGGAAAGGTGACCAATATTGGGGCGTCAGTTGATCCCAATACGCATTCTGCAACCGTACGTTCTGAAATCAGCGATCCCAGTCACGAGCTGCATCCCGGTATGTTGGCCACGTTTACCATCCAGACAGGGGCTCCCGTTCAATCCGTTGCAGTTCCGCTTGACGGCATCGTCAGGGAAGGTGATGGGACGATGATTGTATGGGTAACGAGCGATCACCAGAATTTTACTCGAAGGCCGGTTGAAATCGGGTTGCAGCAGGATGGGTACGATCAGATCCTTTCTGGTTTGCACTCTGGCGAAGTGATTGCGACAGATGGCGCGATTTTCTTGAGTAATGCTGTGGCCGTCGCCACCCAATAAGCAGTAAGGCATATCGTGCTCAAGAATCTTTTATCATTCGCGCTTTCCAGGCGCCCAATCATCCTGCTTGGCCTAATGGCCTTTATCGGGGCTGGGGCCACTGCATACATTAAACTGAATGTCGAAGCCTATCCCAACCCGGCTCCCGTCATACTCGAAATAACCGCGCAAGCCCCCGGGCTTTCCGCCGAAGAGATGGAGCGTTACTATACCATCCCGATGGAAGTGGGCTTGGCCGCGACTCCAGGTATTGCCAATATTCGGTCCACTTCGTTCTATGGACTTTCGTTCGTGCGGGTAACGTTCAAATACGGCATCGATTATTACTTTGCCAGCACTCAAGCATCGATCAGCCTGCAGCAGAATGTCAGCCTTCCCAACAATGTCCAGCCTCAGATACAGGGGTCAAGCTTGGTCGGCGAGATTTTTCGCTATCAAGTCGTGGGGCCACCCCATTTCGGCCTGACCAATTTGCGTTCAATCCAAGACTGGGTTCTGCAGCGGCGCTTGTTGACCGTTCCAGGTGTGGTCCAGGTCAATACCTGGGGCGGCACCACCAAGGAGTTCGACGTCCAGGCAGATTTGAATAAACTGCAAGCCTACAACGTGACGATTCAACAATTGGTATCGGCCATCAACAATGCCAATGTCAATGTCGGGGGAAGAACGATCAATATCGGCCAGCAATCGGTAAACATCCGTGGGATTGGCCTGATAGACAGCGGCGGAGCCAACGATCTGACAAAAGGTTACCGGGTAGCCGATATCAAAAACATCGTGCTCACCCAATCCAATGGCGTTCCGGTATTGGTGAAAGATGTGGCCAGAGTATCTATCGGCCATATGCCGCGATTAGGCAAAGCCGGACGTGATGACGATGACGATGTGGTCGCAGCGATTGTTGTCATGAACCGGACCATGCATACCAATGACGTTGTAGCTCGAGTAAAAGCAGAGGTCGAGAAAATCAACCATGACGGCACCCTCCCCCCCGGAGTTAAGATCGTTCCGTTTTATGACAGAACTTCCCTGGTTTCAGTGACGACGCATACCGTTCTGCACAACCTGATCTTTGGGTGCTTCTTGGTATTTCTGATTCAGTGGATCTTCCTGGGTGACTTGCGCAGCGCCATTATCGTCGCAGTCAACATTCCTTTTGCGCTTTTCGTGAGCATCATCATGCTGGTAATCAACGGCGAATCCGCTAACCTGCTTTCTCTCGGCGCAGTGGATTTCGGCATCATCGTGGATTCGGCCGTCATTCTGGTGGAAAACGTCTTCCGAAATTTTCAAAAGAACCCAAGACAGCAACGTGAAATTCTGGCGGAACATGCCCAGAGCGATAGCCGCGACTACACCAGAGGGCCGGGATGGTCTTCGCGTTTGCGCATGATCTTCATCAGCTCGATTCAGGTTGACAGGGCGATCCTGTTTTCCACGGCGATCACGATTGCCGCCTTCATTCCGCTTTTCACGATGCAAGGCGTGGAAGGGCAGATTTTCGGGCCGATGGCAAGAACCTATGGTTATGCGTTGCTCGGAGCATTGATTGCGACCTTCACCATTACGCCCGTCCTGTCATCCCTGCTGTTGCCCAAGGAAATCAGGGAAACCGAAACAATCATCGTATCCAAGCTCCGCGTCATGTATTCTCCCATCCTCCGATGGGCACTCAATCAACGCAAGACGACCGTTGCAATCGGAGCAGTATTCCTGCTCCTGGCCGGCGGGCTTTCTACCCAGTTGGGAACAGAATTTCTGCCCGCATTGGAGGAAGGCAATTTGTGGATACGTGCGTCCATGCCGCCAACGATTTCTCTTGAAGCTGGCATGTCTAGTGTGACGAGGATACGTCATATCCTGAAAAGCTACCCGGAAGTCATTACCGTAGTCTCGCAGCATGGCAGACCGGATGATGGTAGTGATGCTTCCAGCTTCGGCAATGCTGAGTTCTTCGTGCCGCTCAAACCGTTCGACGAGTGGCCAAATGGCATGACGAAAGCCAAGCTGGTTGATGAATTGCAGCAGAAATTTTCAAAGGAATTTACGGGCATCGAATTCAATTTTTCCCAGTATATCCAGGACAATGTAGAAGAGGGATTGTCTGGAATAAAAGGCGCGAATTCGGTCAAGATTTTAGGCCCTGACCTGCCCACGCTTGAGAAACTTGCTAGCGAAGTCATGCACGAGATGGCCGGCGTAAAAGGCGTTGCCGATTTGGGCGTTTTCAGGGTGATGGGGCAACCCAACCTGGACATCAAGATCGATCGGCTCAAGGCTGCACGCTACGGACTCAATACCGGCGACGTGAATACGGTCATCCAGGCGGCGCTCGGGGGAACACAGGCCACAACAGTGCTGGAAGGGGATCGCCAGTTTCCCCTCGTGGTACGGTTATCCCCGGAATACCGCGACAAGTTCGACACCATCCGGAACGTCAAGGTCATGTACCAGGCTCCTAGTGGGGCCAATGCCTACATTCCGCTCAGCGAACTTGCATCCATTTCGCTGGATACGGGGGCATCGTACATCTATCATGAAAAGAATCAGCGGTTCATTCCCGTGAAGTTCAGCGTCAGAAACCGGGATCTCGGCAGCACGGTTGCAGAGGCTCAGGAAAGGATTGCCAAGGCGATTCAGCTTCCGCCTGGATATCATATCGAATGGGCGGGTGAATTCCAGGAAATGGAATTGGCAAAGCACCGCCTGGAAATCATTCTTCCTGTCGTCATCGGACTCATACTGATACTGCTTTATGCATTGTTCAATTCGTTCAGGGACAGCCTCCTGGCCCTTGCAGCCATTCCATTCTCGATTGCCGGCGGCATTGTTGCGCTTTATATCACCGGCCTCGACATGAGCGTGTCCGCTGCCATCGGCTTCGTGTCGTTGTTCGGCGTGTCGGTCATGAACGGCATTCTGGTGATTTCATACTTCAATCACTTGCGACTGGAAGGGATGACGCCAGTAGAAGCCATGTATCAAGCCGCTGAACAAAGGATGAGGCCCATGCTGATGACTGCGTTATCAGCCTGCATTGGATTGCTTCCTGCTGCCATTTCAACCGGGATCGGCAGCCAGGTTCAGCGACCCTTGGCTACAGTGGTAGTGGGAGGTATGCTGCTGGGACCGATCATGCTTCTGATCGTAGCCCCCGCCCTTCAGATGATGTTTCTGGGGAAGTCTAAAAACCCAAATGATACGCATGCAATTCAACCTGAAGAAGATATTGAATTCGAATCGAACAAGGACTAGCTTATGCGATTCCCGCTGATGCTGATCTCGATAGCGCTGATGACCCAGGCCCATGCCCAGCCTCATCCGCAATCCATGCGACAAATCCAGGTAGCGAAAAAGAATGTGGCGATCAATCCGGTAATCAGCGGATCGGCAAAGACCAAAGTTGTTGCTGGAAGCTCAAACATCAATGGCAAGAATCAGCAAATCAAGCAGCGATGATGTCAGTCGAATGGGACGCCGATGATGGCTTTTGCGATCCACTGGTCGGAAATGGCATTCAACCCTCTGCCGATCCCGAAGTTGATTGCCCATCCTGACCAATTCGTGTCCATGACGGTATAAAGTGTCTGGCTGAACTGGTTGAATGGGCCCGGGTTGTTCACATACCCCAATTCATTGTAGCTTTCGAACCCGAATTTGTAGCGGTCACCATAGGAAACCTTGGTATCCATTTCCAAACTGAGCGGAGTCTGGTAGGGTCCAGCAAGGCTCCAGTCGAGATTGCCATTGAAAGCGACTGTCCAAAGACCTGTTCTGAAGCCATAGATTCCTTTCAGCTCCGCATTCCAGGGATTGGGCTCAAGACTTGGATCGACCCTGCCCACCTCCAGGTTAGCTCCCCAGAAATAAGTCTGTCCGGGATCCTTTGGGGCAATGAACTTGATCCGAATCTTTTCTCCGTCCGAGACCACGCCTGAAGCCTGTCTGTACGAAGTCAGGAAATATGCTCCAAGTTCGATCGAGGGGGTGAGCCCGTATGAAAGTTCGGGCGTCAGGCGGTAGATATGGACGGGCGGTATACCTCCTGGATAGGACGGCGAGCCACTACCTGAAAAGACATAATTGTTGTGGAGATCAAGCCCGAATTTCCCAGGATCGTTCATCTCGTCCATGTAGACCTGGATTTCCTCAGGCGCAGCGGAGCAATCAAAACTGATCAGCGCTGCAAGGATAGCAAATCGAGCAATATGAGGTTGCATGAGGCAAATCGGCAATTGATCGTGACCGATCTTGTGTCTTGAGAAATGATAGGATTTTACAGATTTCGAATTGACATTCAAAGCTGTTTGATCGTCAATTCGATTCTATTAACAATCAGTTGGCTAACTGGATAAAGCTGCCTTTCGAATGACCGAATCGCAGCGAGAATGAATGACTGCTAGTGGCACGGAGCACGTGTTCACCGAATTGAAAAGCTGACATTCAGGGCAATCGGTGAATGAACGACGGGCTATCGGCAGCTTGCTAGCGAAGCAAACTACGTTCCGCTCGTTACTTCACGCGGATCACTGGTCTTGCCAGTCTTCTGGAACAAGCGCTGGCGGTTTTGTCCAGGGTTGTTCCACCAATGCTTCTTGGAACCATTGATCACGAAGATTTGCGTGCTCGGTAACTATCAACTGGAAACCTGGAACATCCTCTTGGGTGAACTTCAGCAACAGCTCGAACAGTCGGCGCACCGCATCGAGATCGGCATCCATTTCCGTCTTCTGCACCGAGCCATCGGCATCCCTGTAGATCTGTTCGGACGGAAAGTAGACTTGGGTTGGTTGGTCGATCAGCAGGAAGCGCGGAATCGGCCGGTTGTTCTGCGCCGCGAACAGATGCAAGGCGAGCAGTGCCGACAGATGGTAGGCCAGATGATTTTCGCCGCCGCCGGTCCGGCTCATCGGCACAGAACGCTCGGGCCGATCGAAGATGATCGTCAACTGCGGCAGGTTGAGCCGTGCAGGGTAAGGAGCAAATTCGGCGTTGAACTTCTGGATGTATCTCGACACCTGTGCGGAGATGTTGTTGAGGATCGAGGTCAGTCGCTCGTTGCTGTCGTCGGCACCAATCTGTTCCTCAAGCTGCTTGACTTTATTGTTGAGACGACGATTCTCCGCTTCCAGTTTGGCAATATCCTCATTCGGGAGGAGCGTTTCCAAGAACAGGCTGATACGGCCGACCACGCGCGCGGCCGCGTTGTTGCGGGTGCCCATCTGGGCGATTACTTCGTTGGCCGAGATCGCCGCGGACAGTTCCACTTCCTTCTGCTTGATATGGCCCGCAATTCCGTCCGCCTTGCCAGTAAGCTCGGCCAGGTAGGCTTCGAGCTTGGGGCGCTGGCCGGTGGCGATGCGCAATTCCTTGTCGAGTGATTCCAATTCGTTGAGCAGGACGACGGCGACCGGAGACTCCAGCGCCAAGTTCCGTTCGCTGAACGGCCATTGCCACTCACCACTGTCGGGGTTCTTCGGCAGCGCCTTGATCGAAGCGAGCCGGTTTATCTGTTCGGCGGCCTCGTTTTCGTAGCCGCCTGCCCGTTTAGCGAACTGTCGCGCGGCGTCGATCCGGGCCTGAGTGTCGCGGCGATCTTGGCGCAACTGGGCTAGTTCATCCTCCAGAAGCGAAACGCGGCTACCATCGTCGTCTGGCACTGTTTCGGGCTTCCAAGACAGCGCCGACCTCAATGCCTCGATGACCCCGTCGGCATTCGGGTTCTCGTCGGTGTTGCCGATGACCCCTACCGTCTTTGCTTCCGAGTAGAGGCCGATAGCCTGTTCATGCGACGTGTCGACGGCGTCGCGCGCCTGTTCCAGCTTCTTATTGCTGATCGTCAAGTCCCGCTTCGCTATCCGCAACCTGGATTCGAGCTCGTAGCGGTTGTGGGAAGAAACCCCCAAAAGGATCGGAAGCGTGTCTCGGATTGTCTGTGCCGGGTTGTACTCGTCCTGGCGATAATTGAAAAGCTGATCCTTGTTGGCGACGAGCGTCTGCTTCTGGAAAAGATAGTAGAAAGTGTGTTTGATATTCGCGTCGTAGCTGTCGCGACTGTGTTCCAGCGCGACATCAGTTCGGTTCTCTGGAATACCGAGTAGGCGCGACAGCAGTTCGGCGACGCTTTCATCGTCAGTGTTAACGACCAAGTCCTTGAACTCGGGCACCACCACCTGAGTCCCCCGTCGCAGCATTGCCATGCTACAGCTGGCAGCGCCGCCAAGTGGGAGTGGTTTGGCGATTAGCACCTGCTCCTTATCGAACTGATAGTTAACAGCGAACCAAGTCACCTTGTCAGTGATGACACCTTCGGCGACATGGAAGGATGAGCGCCCCATGCAGTATTCGATGATGTCAGAGATAGCGGACTTGCCAGTTGAGGAGCGGCCGGTGATAACGTTGAGTCCGTCCACCTTAAACTGAATATCTCGGCGCTTACCGTCGTGGCTGTAGATGTGGATGGATCTGATTTTCATGGACGAATCCCGAGAGTCGTGTAAACAGTCGCCCTGTCGGCGATGCGTGCGAATTCTTTTCCTACGATGCGCGCCACTTTCTGACAGGAGACGGTTTCGGCGGTTCCATCGACGGTCTTGCGCACCTTCTGGGGAACAGTCTGGATACGACCGTCTTCCACGACAGCGATGCAGCCTCTTTCCATTAGCAGACCGAACCCCTCGAAGGCATACGGCAGCATCTGCGTAACCCGGTCGGCGAAGCCCACCATAAGTTGCTGGTTCTTCTCCGCAGTCTTGAGCAGGTAGCTGCGCGGACTGCTGGCGATCACCTCACGCGAATCCTTGTGTAGGCACAGGGGCAGCACAAGCAGCGTCAGCGAGAAGGGCATGCCGCGGGCGTCTTCTTCCTCATAGCCGTGCAGGGCACGGGACAAAACCAAACCGCAGAACGCAGGGTTGAACAGGTTCCGGATCTCGAAGGGGCGCTGATCCCATCGCTTCACGAGGCCACCCCCAGCACCTCGCCAAGACGATCGAGGAATCTGGGATGCCAGTAGACCTTGGGTTCTGGCGTGGCATCCGCCAGGATGTGGAAGCTGCCGCGAAGGACATAGGGCTCCGTCACCTGTGCGCGGATGCGTAGGGATTCGATCTTCCCGGTCTCAAATTCTGCCCAGTTATAGAGAGCGGCGCCGGCTTCGCGCAGTGCATCTTCCGCGCTGTCGTCCTTCAGCTTCTCGAAAGCGACATCCTTGTAGCGACCCCACTCATCGGCGAGGCGATCTTCGTACTCCTCGACCTCTCCCAACGCAAGCAGGTTCTCGCGCGCCCAAGCCGACCGTTGTTCGAAAGCCCGGTAATAATCCAGAATCGCACTCCTGATCCGATTCGAAGAAATACCGATTTCGCGCAATTGAGCCACGAACAGGCGCGGGTCGGCATCAGTGTTGATCTCGTCAGTGGGCACCTTTCCACGGAAGGTGATAGGCAGGTTGTCTGCCTTGTATTCCTCGGCGAAGTTCGAGAGTTTGTCCGACACCTCGTAACCGAAGATCGCTTCCGGCCTGGCGCCAGTCAACTGTTTGATCACGGCATCGGTCCACCAGCCCTCAAGCCGCTCGAAGACGAACTCGCGGTGCTCGCGCCGGATACTTCGCATGTATTTGTCCTTTATGAGCACCGGGAGCTCGTCGATGCGAGGGCTACCATCGAGAATTAGGATGCGTTCGAGAAAATCCTGCTTCTCGGGTTCGCTCAGCTCGTTAAAAGCTGTGGCGATCTGCGCGATAAGTTTTGATGCGGATCCGGCAAGAGCGGCATCGGCAAGTTCGGTCAGCGTTGTCACATCGATGGAGACGACGGGCTGATCGGGGAGAAAACGGGCTAGGAATGAGCCGCTCGACACCGTGCCGGTGGTGAACAGGAAGAACCGCAAGTTTGATGTAGCGCGGCCATCCCGCTTGTACCGCGTCAACCAGATGTTGACGGACTTCCAGAAATCCGTCGACAGGTCGGTCAGCCGATCGCCGATCGCCTTATGTTTGAGTGATGCCAAGGATTTGCCGCCGTCGCCGTCGATGAAGTCGAGGTCGTCGTCCTTTTCCAGGAAGATGGCAGTGTCTTCCGGTAGTTGGAGCAATTGGAGCAGGGCGAGACGCGCTTGATAGATGTATCCCAAGCCTTGCTCGCCAGCTGAGAATTG
Organism: Pseudomonadota bacterium; assembly: GCA_021835845.1. Lineage (GTDB taxonomy): Bacteria > Pseudomonadota > Gammaproteobacteria > Burkholderiales > JABEVD01 > JABEVD01. The sequence goes on from JAKBJU010000006.1 coordinate 106,313, forward strand.
GTCAGTAGTTTTTCCTGTCATCGGCTCAATAGCTACTTAGCATGAGTACACCATCAGCGACGTTACCTTCTTGTCGGCATTATGAAAAGCGCTTTATTGCAGCCGCAAACCACCAGTGAGCGCAGCCACGGCGCTTCCGGCAGTCGGACTTAACGGCGGTACTATGGGAATTGTAAGCTTGTGGGCGGCGATGTCAACGGCAACTGCATGATTAGAATGAGTATAAACACAAATTGGGCTGAACCAGCGATCCAGAGTAGGCGCTTTGACTTTGTATTTCCAAGCCAACCACTCAGATTGTACGAAGGGGCAGCTATCCGACGCATTGCCGTCTGAGGTAACCAGTAACATGAAGGGCCGGAATGGCCGAGATGTTGACGGTGAGTAGTCGCAGGGAGCGCGCTCTGTCCAGACACTTTGCGCTTCTTGACTGGAAGTTAAATGACTTCCGGAAAGGCCGGAGGCTTATTGGATGAGCGCCTCAAAGGCACCAGCAACCCCGTGAACCGCCCAAAGCGGCTATCCCCTTGCCGTCGGAGACAGCCAAGAACGTGATGCTCAACGGCAAGTTGCACGATTCCCGCCTTTGCCGCTCAAGCGGGTTTCCTGAAGGGAATCACGGCAGCTCCGGCCTTCAGGCTATCCAGATAATCGGACCATTCCTGCATCATCTTTCGGCGCTCCGGAAGATACATTTTGTGCTGCTCCCTCTTGTAGGCCGCCTTCACCCTGTTCTGCTCTTCATGTGCCAGCTGGCGCTCAAGCCATTCCTGACGATACCCCATATTGTCGAGGATCGTGGACGCCATGGCCCTGAAGCCGTGGGGCGTCATCTCTTCTCCAGTCCATCCAAGCCTGCGCATCGCTGAGCGGATGGCATTGTCAGACATCGGGCGGTTCTTGTCCCGCGCCCCAGGAAAGACAAATTTGTCATTTCCGGTGAGAGGCTGGATTTCTTTCAGCAGCTCTAATGCCTGACTGCTCAGGGGAACCAAGTGAGGCGCCTGGGTCTTCTTGCCCATCTTGTGGCCCGAAGGCGGAATGGTCAGAATCGCGTCGTCGAAATCGATCCAGTCCCACTGCATTTTTCTGAGTTCGCCGGGCCGAAGAAAGAGGCGAGGGGCCAATGCAAATGCGCAACGAACCACAATAGTCTTTCCGTAATAGCCGTCGATGTCCCTGAGCAGATCGCCGACTTTTTTCGGATCGGTTACTGCTGCGAAATGTTTGTCCTTTCTGTAGGGCGGCAGTGCGCCCTTCAGGTCTCCGCTCGGATCGCGTTCCGCAAGGCCGCTTGCCACTGCGTACCGGAATATCCGGCCGCATTCCGACAGCGCTCTGTGCGCTGTCTCGAGAGCCCCTCGAGCCTCGATACGCCGCATGACGGACAGGAGTTCGGGGGCTGTGATTTCACTGATCGGACGCTTTCCTATCCACGGTAGAACATCCTTTTCGAGCCGTCCGAGGATCTTGCTCGAGTGGTTTTCAGCCCAGTCGTTGCTCTTGCTGAACTTCTCGAACCATTCACGGGCAACCGTTTCGAAATTGTTTCCCTGCGCAACGTCGACTTCGATCCTGGCTGCCTTTTCAGCCTTCTTCTCGGCCATCGGATCGACGCCCTTCCGTATCCTGGCCTTGGCCTCGAATGTCTTTTCCCTGGCTTCCTTTAGGGGTACTTCGGGGTACTGGCCGAATGAGAGGAGCTTTTCTTTCCCCTCGAACCTGTATTTCATCCGCCACAGCTTGCTGCCTGTTGTCTTGACAAGAAGATAGAGTCCATCGCCATCAGAGAGCTTGAAGTCCCTGTCTGCGGCTTTTGCGGCCTGAACGGCCTTGTCGGTGAGCTTTCCCATTGATACCCCCAAAGATTCGGAATTGAATATTGGATACCCCTAAAGGTACCCCCGAGGCGGTCCGGAAGTCAACGGAATCGGTCGGAATCCGTCGGAAAACAAAAAACCGGAAACCAGCATAAGCACTTGTTTCCGGTTATTATTTCCGATTGATTCACAAGGGATCAATTGGATCAAATGGTGGTGATAGGTGGACTTGAACCACCGACCCCAGCGTTATGAGTGCTGTGCTCTAACCAACTGAGCTATATCACCGTTGCTGAAACAAAAAAGCTGCGATACCGGGCAGCTTTTCTGTAAATTCATCAAGTGTGGTATGTTAACGATTTTCTCCGGTTCTTTCAAGATCACATGGATTATGACGTCGTCATCGTGGGCGGCGGCCTCGTCGGAGCGAGCCTCGCGCTTTCGCTGAAGGAGAGCGGCCTGAGGCTCGCGCTCGTCGAAGCGAGGCCCCCTCTGTTCGATGCCGCAGGCTGGGACAGCAGGATCTACGCGATCAGCCCCGGCTCCGCCTCATTCCTCGGGCGCGGCTGGGAAAGGGCTGACAGTTCCAGAATCAACCCGGTGCGGGAAATGCGCATCTTCGGCGACGACGCTTCCTCCGAACTCAGGTTCAGCGCGGAGGAGGCGGGGCTTCCCGAACTCGCGCATATCGTCGAGAGCGGGAATCTGCTGCGGGGCATGATGCAGGCAATCGGCACCCCCGAAAACCTCGAGGTATATTGCCCCGCTTCCTGCAAGGGCCTCCTCTGGACGGATGCCGGGGTCGAGCTCGACCTCGGGGAAGAAAAGCTGCATTCTAAGCTGGTCGTGGGCGCGGACGGGGCCAAATCCTGGCTGCGTTCCCATGCGGGATTCGAAATCAACCCCAGACCCTACAAGCAGAGCGCGATCGTGGCCAATTTCGAATGCGAAAAGCCGCACTTGGACACCGCATGGCAATGGTTCAGGAAGGACGGCATTCTCGCCCTGCTGCCGATGCCGGGAAACCGCGTATCCCTGGTGTGGTCGGTATGGTCGGACGAAGCCGAGAGGCTGCTGGCTGAGCCGGATTTTCCGGAGCTCGTCGCCGAAGCCTCCTTTCGCAGGCTCGGGGAGCTCAAAATGATCACCGCCCCTGCGGCATTTCCGCTGCGCCTGATGCGGGTGGATTCCCTGGTGAAGCCCAGGGTCGCCTTGATCGGGGATGCGGCCCACAACACCCATCCGCTCGCGGGGCAGGGGGTCAATCTGGGGTTCAGGGATGCGCGCGAATTGTCCACGGTATTGCTCGAACGCGGGCCGCAGAAGGACTGCGGCGATTACCCCCTGCTGCGCCGCTTCGATCGGGCAAGGCGCGAGGACATCCTTTCCATGCAGACCACCACCGACCTGCTGCAGAAGCTTTTCAACAACGAAATTCCCGGCCTGTCCCTCATCAGGAATGCCGGACTCAGAATGGTCGAAGGTCAGACCTGGATCAAGAACGCACTGATCCAGCATGCCCTCGCCTGATTTAACCTTAGGAAAACCGATGAAGAAACTGTTCGCACGCCTTGCCCTGACCGCCCTTCTCGCCTCCAACCTCGCGCATGCCGACGTGGCCAGCGTGAAGGCTGCGATGCAGAAAAAATTCCCCAGGGAAAAGATCATCGAAGTAGTCAAGACGCCCTATTCCGGATTGTACGAAGTCGCCTTCGGAGACAGCATCGTCTATACCGACGAAAACCTGAGCTTCCTCTTCTCCGGCAGCATCTACGACATGAAGACCATGCAGAACGTGACGGAAGCGCGGGCGAAGAAGCTCTACGCGATCAAGTTCGATTCCCTCCCCTTCCAGTACGCCCTCAAGGAAGTGAAGGGCAACGGCAAGCGCAGGATCGCGATCTTCACCGACCCCAACTGCCCTTTCTGCAAGCGCCTGGAAAAGGAAATGCAGCATGTCGACAATGTCACCGTGTACAGCTTCGTCCTGGCGATACTGCCCGGCTCGCCCGAGAAGGCGAAGAACATCTGGTGTTCTCCCGACCCCGGCAAAGCGTTGCGCAACGCGCTCCTCGACGGCATCACGCCCCCGAAGGCCAAGCCCTGCGACACCCGCGCCCTCGCCGAAGTGTCCAGACTCGCCGAGAAGCTCAGAATCAACGGCACCCCTGCCATCGTTTTCGAGGACGGCACGATGAACCCCGGCCTCATGCCTGCAGACGAGATCGACAGGCAGCTGACCGAATCGGCGAAGAAGTAGGCATCGCACCGCTCGGGAGTTTTTGCGATAGAAATGCACGAACCGCCAATTCAATCCAGGTGAAATTTCGCGGCTAGCCCCTCTTCTTCGCCCGCGGATGCGCCGCGTCGTATATTTTGGCAAGATGCTGGAAATCGAGGTGGGTGTAAACTTGGGTGGTCGAGATGCTGGCGTGCCCCAGCATCTCCTGCACCGCACGCAAATCCCCGCTCGACTGCAGCACATGGGAGGCGAAGGAATGCCGCAGCATATGGGGATGAACATGCCCCGGCATGCCCTGCTTCACGCCCCATGAACTGATGCGGTACTGGATGGCGCGCTGGCTGATGGGGCGGCCGCCTCTGTTCAGGAAAAGCGCTTCTTCCCCTTCCCTTGCCAGATTCTTTCGCGCTTCCAGCCATTTCTCGATTGCGGCAATCGCCATGCGCCCCACCGGAACCACCCGGGTCTTGTTCCCCTTGCCCGTCACGCGCAGCGTCCCCTCGCCGAAATCGATATCGCGGCTTGCCAGATGCTTCAATTCCGAAAGCCGCAGCCCAGATGAATAGAACAGCTCGAACATGGCCTTGTCGCGCAGGCTCAACAAGTCTTGCGCATCGCTGGCGAGGAACCTGCTCGCTTCGTCCGGGGAAAGCGCTTCCGGCAGGTTTTTCGGGGACTTCGGCGGGCGGAGGCCCGCTGCCGGATTGTGGGTGTGCCCATGGTCGCGCACCAGGTAATTGAAGTAGCTGCGCCAAGCCGAAAGCATCCTGGCAAGGCTTCTTCCGCTCAGCCCCCCGGCATGCAGCCTGGCGATGAAGTGGCGCAGATGGTGTATCCTGATGTCTTCGAGAGGGGTATCCTGCGCAAGACCGAGCAGCAGGCCCACATCCCTGAGGTAGTTTTCGCAAGTCAATCGGCTCAGGCGCCGCTCGTTCAGCAGGTGCGACCTGTAGCCCTCGAGATGCATGTCAAAAGCGGGAAAGCGCAGCCGCCACCGACTCGCCCAGACGCTTCAGGTGCAGCGTGCCGATGTCCGGAGCGAAGCGCTGCGGGTCCTCGGAAGCCAGCACCAGCACCCCCTTCGCCCTTTCGCCTGGCAGCGGCACCAGGGCGAAGGAGCGCAGATGCTCTCCCGCTTCCCCGAACCAGGCAAGCAGTTCGGGGGCGACATGATGGCCGCAATGGGGCTGGGTCAGGCTCTCCGCAATCTCGATCTCGCTCGCGCCGACCGGCGAAAATTCCGGAAGATCGGCGCTCGAATCCATTCCCCAGACCCTGAGCGCGACATGGGGGACCTCGAAATCCTCGCGCAGATTGTTTTCCAGGACATAGAGCAAGGCTTCCATGGAGCGGGCTTTCAGCAGGGCAAGCGACAGCCTGTGCATCTTTTCGCCGATGTCGTCGTTTTCCTCGCCGAACCGGATCAGTTCCCGCAACCTGGTCTCGATCAGCCGGTTCTTCTCACGCAATGTGATCAGCTGCCTCTCTCCGATGGGAATCGCCCTGCCATCGTGCGGATGGGGCACGTAGATGCTCGCCAGAAGATCGGCATAGTGTTCGGCAAACCCCGGGTTCTGCTGCAAATATTGTGCGACTTCCTCAGCTGTCATCATGCCTTCCTCAGTTCGATTTCGCCTTCATAAACGCTGACGGCAGGCCCCGTCATCCAGACCGGATGGCCTTCGCCCTCCCAGCGCACGACAAGATCCCCGCCGCGCGTACTCACCCTGACCGCATTGTCGAGCAGCCCCCGCGCAATTCCGGCGACCACTGCCGCGCAGGCGCCCGTGCCGCAGGCGAGCGTCTCGCCCGCTCCCCGCTCGTAAACCCGCAAGCGGATGGATTTCCTGTCCAAGAGCTGCATGAACCCCGCGTTCACCCGCTTCGGAAAGCGGGGATGGGATTCGATCAATGCGCCCTGAACCGTCACCGGAGCGGAATCGACATCTAGCACCACCTGCACCGCATGCGGGTTTCCCATGGAAAGGGCGCTGATCTCGACTTCCTTCCCGTCCACGTCCAGCTGGTAGGTGAGCGCCTTCCTTTCGGCCAGGAAAGGAATTGCGCCCGGCTCGAATTTCGGCTCGCCCATGTTCACGGTGACCTGCCCGTCCTGCTCCAGCCTGGGGGCAATCATGCCGCCCAGCGTTTCCACCAGGATTTCGCGCTTTTCGGTGAGCTTCTTGTCGTGAACGAAACGCACGAAGCATCTCGCCCCGTTCCCGCATTGCTCGACCTCGCCGCCGTCCGCATTGAAAATGCGGTACCTGAAATCGGCCTCTTTTCCGGAGGGCTTTTCGACGACCAGAATCTGGTCGCAGCCCACCCCGAAATGCCTGTCGGCGAGAAACCTGAACTGCCGCGAATCCAGTTCGATCTTCGTGGAAAAGGCGTCGATCACCACGAAATCGTTGCCAAGTCCCTGCATCTTCGTGAATTCGAGCTTCATTTCAGGCGACCACGACCCTGGCATACTTGCGTTTTCCGATCTGCAGCACGGCAGAGCTCCCACGCCCCAGCCTGAGCGCCTTGTCGCTGACCTTTTCGCCGTCGATCTTCACGCCGCCCTGCCCTATCATCCGGATCGCCTCCGAAGTGCTCGAAGTGAGGCCCGCCTGCTTGAGCACCTGGACCAGGGGAATCTCCCCGTCGACAGACTCGATCGTGAATTCGGCGATGTCTTCCGGAATCGCTCCTTCCCTGAATCTCGCCTCGAAATCCGCAAGCGCAGCCTCCGCGGACTTCCTGTCGTGGAAGCGGGCGATGATTTCCTGCGCGAACATCACCTTGATGTCGCGGGGATTCCGCCCTTCCCCGACCTCCCGGCGCCAGGCGGCGACGGTTTGCGCGGACTCGAACGAGAGCAGTTCCAGGTAGCGCCACATCAGTTCGTCGGATATCGACATCAGCTTGCCGAAAATCTCCGTGGGCGCCTCGCTGATGCCGACGTAATTGCCGAGCGACTTGGACATCTTGTTCACGCCGTCGAGGCCTTCCAGAAGCGGCATGGTCAGGACGCACTGCGGCGCCTGCCCGTAATGCTTCTGCAATTCCCGGCCCATCAGCAGGTTGAATTTCTGGTCGGTGCCGCCGATTTCGAGGTCGGCCTGCAAGGCGACCGAATCGTAACCCTGAACCAGCGGGTAGAGAAATTCGTGGATGGCGATGGGCTGGTTGGCCTTGTAGCGCTTGCCGAAGTCGTCCCGCTCCAGCATCCTCGCCACGGTGGAAGCGGAAGCCAGCCGGATCATGCCGGCAGAGCCCAGATCGTCCATCCAGCTCGAATTGAACACCACTTCCGTGCGCTCGGGATCCAGCACCTTGAACACCTGGTCCGCGTAGGATTTCGCATTCTCCAGGATCTGCTCCCTGGAAAGCGGCGGCCTGGTCGCATTCTTTCCCGTAGGGTCGCCGATCATGCCCGTGAAATCCCCGATCAGGAAAAGGGCCTGGTGCCCCAGATCCTGCAATTGCCTCAGCTTGTTGAGCAGCACGGTATGCCCGAGATGCAGGTCGGGCGCAGTGGGGTCGAACCCCGCCTTGATCCGCAGGGAACCCTTTGCGGCGAGCTTTTGCGCGAATTCTTCCTCGACCAGGAGTTCGTCGCACCCTCTCTTGATGATCGCCATGGCTTCGGCCGGCGTCGCCTGTGTCGTTTTGTCCAAAATTCAATTCACCGAAAAAGTCATATTTCTGTTATTTTTCTGATATCATGCGCCTAATTAGGAAGAAACGGGACCCCAATGCAGCGCTTTAAAGACCTAATTCTAACGCAAAAACCGCTGATCCTTGAACGAAAAATCAAACTGCGCTGGCTGGTTGGCGCATCCAGCATTCCCCTTTTCGGCATCATTGCAGCTTTCGGTATTGCCCCGAGTTCGCGCTTCGACAATGTCCCGCTTCAGACCGTGGTCGAGAACGTCAAGCTCCCCAATTTCTCCGAGCAGGAGCAGAGCCTGGTTTTCTGGCGCGAGGAAAGGATTCAGCGGGGAGACACCATAGGCACATTGCTTTCCAGGCTTAAAGTGGTGGACCCCGAAGCCGCCAGCTTCCTGCGCAACCCGGAAAATTCCCATTCCCTCTACCAGCTGACCCCCGGCAGGACGGTTCAGGCGAAAACCGACCAGAACGGACTCCTGATCTCGTTGCGCTATCTGGATGCCGCGGGCGACGAACTCACGGTAGAGCGCACTGCCCAGGGATTGCAGTCGAAGGAGCAGTCAGCCTATCTTGAAACGCGCGTCCTGATGAAATCCGCCGCCATCGGCAGCTCGCTGTTCGCCGCAACGGACAGCGTCGGATTGCCCGATTCCGTCGCGACCCAGATCGCCGACATGTTCGCCTCCGACATCGACTTCCGCAAGGACCTGCGCAAGGGCGATCATTTCACCGTGGTCTATGAAATGCTTTACAGCAATGGCGAACCCGTCAAGGTGGGGCGCATCCTGGCCGCGGAATTCGTCAATCAGGGCAAAAGCCACCGCGCCATCTACTTCCAGACCCCCGGGGGCAACGGCGGCTACTACACGCCGGAAGGAAAGAGCCTGAGGAAAGCCTTCCTGCGCTGCCCGCTGCCGTTTTCCAGGGTTACTTCCGGCTTCACCACGGCCAGGTTCCACCCGTTCCTGCTAAAGTGGCGGGCGCACAAGGGGGTCGATTTCGGCGCCCCCATAGGCACCCCGGTCAGGGCGACCGCGGACGGGCAGGTTGAATTCAGGGGCGTCCAGCGCGGCTACGGCAATGTGATCATCCTCCAGCATCAGGGCCGCTTCTCCACCGCCTACGGCCACCTTTCCCGTTTCGCCAAGGGGCTGCACAAGGGCAAAAAGATCAGCCAGGGCGAAATCATCGGCTATGTCGGCATGACGGGATGGGCGACAGGCCCCCATCTGCATTACGAATTCCGGATCAACGACAAGCCGGTCGATCCTCTCAAGGTCGCCTTGCCCGGCGCAAAGCCGCTCGGCGCGCAATATGCCGGCGCCTTCCGTACCGAAGCCAGGCCGCTGGCGGAGAGGCTGGACCTGATGCGCAGCGTCAACCTCGCCAACCTGGATTGACCGGGATTCCGATCGCAGGTTCTGCCCCGGCCGAATACCATATCGGCCTGATGTCCGGCACCAGCCTCGACGGCGCGGATGCGATTCTGGCCGATTTTCGCGCCGGCAAGCCTGAAATCCTGGGCCACGCCCATCTCCCCTATCCCGGCAGCCTGCGCAAAGAACTGCTCGAACTTCACCGGAGCTCGGACGGCGAGCTTGAAAGGGCCGAGCTGGTTGCAATAAAGCTCTCCCGCCTTTACGCGCAATGCGTTGCCATGCTGCTGGAAAATGCCGGCGTCCCAAGGCAGGATATCGCCGCCATCGGCTGCCACGGACAGACCGTCCGCCACAGGCCGGAATCGGGCTACTCGGTGCAGCTCGTCAATTCCCCCCTGCTTGCCGAACTCACCGGAATTACCGTGGTCTCGAACTTCAGGAACAGGGATATCGCCGCGGGAGGACAGGGCGCCCCGCTCGTTCCGGCATTTCATGCCGCGATGCTGCGCAGCCCGAAAGTGCACCGGGCAGTCCTGAATCTGGGCGGAATCGCCAATCTCACCGACCTGCCCGCAACAGGCCCCGTCACCGGATTCGACTGCGGCCCGGCGAACATGCTGATGGATGCCTGGATCGAATCGAATCTCGGAAAAACCTACGACGAAGGCGGAAACTGGGCTGCCTCGGGCAAGGTCATAAACGACTTGCTGGAATCCCTCATGCAGGACGAGTATTTCAGGCAGGCGCCGCCGAAAAGCACGGGGCGGGACAGATTCAATCTCGAATGGCTGAGAAGCCGCCTCAGAGGTGGCGAAGATCCCGCCGGAGTCCAGGCGACGCTGCTCCAGTTGACTGCCCGAACGATCGCGCAAGCGATCCAGGCGCATTGCGCAGGCTGCCGGGAAATCTACCTGTGCGGCGGTGGCGCATACAACGCCCTGCTGAGAAGAACCCTGGAAGGCCTGCTGCCCGGGCTTTCATTCGCCCTGACGGACGAACTGGGAATCGATGCCTGCCACATGGAAGCCGCAGCCTTCGCCTGGCTGGCGAGGCAGGCCATGAAGGGGCTGCCCGGAAACCTGCCTGAGGTTACCGGGGCAAGGGGCAAAAGAATCCTCGGGGCGATCCACCCCGCGTGAGTCAGACCGAGAAGGAGGAGCCGCAGCCGCAGGTGGACTGGGCATTCGGGTTCTTGATGATGAACTGGGCGCCTTCCAGCCCTTCCTGATAGTCGATTTCCGCGCCGACCAGATACTGGAAGCTCATCGGATCGATCAGCAGCTGCACGCCGTTCTTCGACATCATCGTATCGTCCTCGTTGACACTTTCATCGAAAGTGAAACCGTACTGGAAGCCGGAGCAGCCGCCCCCCGTCACGAAAACCCTCAGCTTCAGCTCGTCGTTGCCTTCCTCCTCGATCAGCTGCTTCACCTTGTTCGCGGCGCTGTCGGTGAAGATCAGCGGCGTTTCAGTCATGGCGTTCATAAATTTCTCCAGGTGGTTTTGTCCCATTATGCGATTCTGTCAAAGCCCGGTCAACTGGCTTATATTCCCGTTATGACAATGCCGGAATTCAGGAGTTGCAATTTGAGGTATAATTCCACTCCTATCCGCACAGACCCTCCCCATTCACTATTCTCATGAACGTATTTTACGAGGAAGACGGCGCATTCAAGGCGGGTTCCGTCCTCGCCGACAACACCACCTCGTTGCAAGTCGAGTCCACCCACGGCAAGCGCAGCAAAATCAAGGCAGCTTCCGTGCTGATCCGGTTCCAGAAACCCGATCTTTCCGGATTCATGGAGGCCGCCCAGCAGGTGGCTGACGGAATCTCTCCGGACTTCCTCTGGGAATGCTGCTCGGGCGAGGAATTCTCGTTCGATGCATTGAGCGAGGAGTATTTCGGTCATGCGCCCTCCCCCCTGGAAAGCGCGGGGGTGCTCATCAGGTTGCACCATTCCCCGATGTATTTCTACAAGAAGGGAAAGGGGAAATACAAGGCCGCTCCGCCGGACGCGCTTAAGGCCGCCCTGGCAGGCCAGGAGAAGAAGCGCAGGCAGGCCGAATTGCAGGCGAGCCTTTCAGAGGAGCTCAAGAATCGCAGGCTTCCGGACGAATTCGTTCCGATACTGCCGAGCCTGCTGTACGACCCCGACAGGAACAGCATCGCCTACAAGGCGCTCGCTCAAGCCTGCGAGGCATCCGGGCTTTCCGCCGCCCGCCTGCTCGAAGCATGCGGCGCCCTGCCTTCCAGCCACGACTACCATCTGAACCGCTTCCTGTTCGAGCATTTCCCGAAAGGCATTCCGGTTCCGGAAGCGTGCGGCATCCCGGAATTGCCCGATCTGCCCATGGGAGACGCGAAAGCATTCAGCATAGACGATGCGGCCACGACCGAAATCGACGACGCATTTTCGGTCTCATTCCCGGAGAACGGGAACCTGCGCATCGGCATCCATATCGCCGCGCCTGCCCTCGGCATCCCGGCGGGCTCCGGCATCGATCTTCATGCGCTCAAGATGCTTTCGACCATCTACATCCCGGGGCGGAAATTCACCATGCTCCCGGAAGAAGGGATCGACGCCTTCACCCTTTCCGAAGGCGCGATCTGCCCTGTCGTCTCCCTGTATGTCGAAGTGGATGAGAACTTCGAGGTGGTTGCCACGCGCAACGCACTGGAACGGATAGAAATCGCCTCCAATCTGAGGCACGAGACCATGGAATCCGACAGGCGCTTCGAAAGGGAGATGGGCATCCTCCTCGACTTCGCCGGCAAGCTGGAGTCCGCCAGAGGAAAAACCGGCAATATCAATCAGGTCGACTACAATTTCCATGTCGAGAACGACCGCGTTACAATCAGCGAGAGAAAGCGCGGCTCCCCCCTCGACAAGGTCGTCTCTGAACTCATGATCTACGCCAACACGGAATGGGCGAGGCAGCTCTCCGAAAAGGGACTGCCTGCGATCTACCGTTCGCAGAACAACGGCAAGGTGCGCCAGGACACAAAACCCGCTCCGCACCAGGGACTGGGCGTTTCGCAGTACGCCTGGACCACTTCCCCCCTGCGCCGCTATGTCGATCTCGTCAACCAGAGGCAGCTGGTTGCGATGATCGACGGAACCGATCCCGCCTACGAGAAGGGGGGCGACCAGATTCCGGTCATCATGCGCGACTTCGACCAGGCCTACGAAATCTACAATGGCTTCCAGCGCACCATGGAGCGCTACTGGTGCCTGAGGTGGCTGCTGCAGGAGAACGTTTCCTCGGCAAGCGGAACCGTCCAGCGCGAAAACTGGGTCAAGCTCGACAAGCTCCCCCTCTCCTGCAAGGTGCCCTCCCTCCCCGAGATGGCGCCGGGCAGCCAGGTCGTGCTGGAGATTTCGCATGTCGACCTCCTCGAACTCGGCTTCAATGCCAGATTCGCGGAGAGAATCTGAACGATGAGCGCGCGACTGAGGGTCGGCATCTCCACGCTGATATCGGTTCTGCTGCACGCGCTCCTGCTTTTCGGCATAGGATTCGGGGTTTCCCGGATGCTGAAGCACGCCGCCCCTCCGCTCGAAATCATCCTGGTCAACAGCAAGACTGCGCACAAGCCCGTCAAGGCCGACGCCCTGGCGCAAGCGAATCTTTCCGGAGGCGGGAACGTCGCCGAAAAAAGGCGCGCAAAATCCCCCCTCCCCCCCGTGGATACGAAGGAAGTGCGCTCGGATCAGGTGGAGGCCCGGCAGGAGCAGCTTTCCCAGCTGGAGCGCGAGTCTAAGCACCTGCTGGCTGCGATAAAGGACAGCGAAACCGTGCAGAGCGACAAAAGAATCGCCGACACGCACGACCTCGCCCAGAAGAGCCTCGAAATCGCCCGCATCGAAGCGCAAATCGACAACGACATGGATGCCTACCAGAAAATCCCGAAGGAAACCGATGTCTCGCCTTCCACCCGGGAATACCGCTTTGCCCGCTACGTCGAAGACTGGCGGATCAAGGTGGAGCGGATCGGCAGCCTGAATTTCCCGGAGGAAGCCAAGAGAAGGCAGATCTTCGGCAGCCTCCTGCTCAACGTCTGCATCAAGCCGGACGGCTCGCTCGACAGGGTGGAGATCGTCCGCCCTTCCGGACACGGGATTCTCGACGATGCGGCGATCCGCATCGCCAAACTTGCCGCCCCCTATGCGCCGCTGCCGAAAGACATTCGCAAGGATACCGACATCCTCTGCATCTACCGTACCTGGATGTTCACGAGATCAAACGAAATGGTGAGCAAATGACCGACCGTTATGCCGTCATCGGAAACCCGATCGCCCACAGCAAGTCCCCCCTGATTCACGCCGAATTCGCGCGGCAGACGAACCAGGACATGACCTACGAGGCGATCCTCGCGCCATTGGAGGATTTCAGGAAAACTGTCGAAGGATTGAAGAAGGCCGGCTACAAAGGCTGCAACGTGACCGTGCCTTTCAAGCAGGAAGCCTGGCAGTTGGCCGGCGAATTGACGCCGCGGGCGCAGGACGCCGAGGCCGTCAACACATTGAAATTCGCTGATTCGGCAACCCTGGGCGACAATACCGACGGCGCCGGGCTGGTCGCGGACATCACGAGAAACCTGAAATTCGAAATTTCCGGGAAACGCATCCTGCTGATGGGCGCGGGAGGCGCTGCCAGAGGCGTGATCCGCCCGCTGCTCGAAGCAGGCCCGAAAGAGTTCGTGATCGCCAACAGGACCGCGGCAAGGGCCGATATGCTCGCAGAAAAATTCCGGATCGTCGCGAAAATCTATGCCGACCTCGCTGGCAGCCAGTTCGACATCGTGATCAACGCCACATCCTCCGGCCTCGAGGACGAGATGCCGCCGCTGCCTTGCGGCCTCTTCGCGAAAGATTCGCTCGCCTACGACATGATGTACGGAAGAAAAACGCCCTTCATGGAGTTCGCCGAAAAGGAGGGCGCTTCCAGGATTTCGGACGGGCTCGGGATGCTCGTCGAGCAGGCCGCGGAATCCTTCCTGCTGTGGCGCGGCATCCGCCCGCAAACTGCATCCGTGATCGAGAAGCTGAGGACATGAAGCGCTGGATCGAGCGCCTGCTCGCGCTCGGAATCCTCTCGATCCTCTTCTACCAGGCATGGCTCTTCGCCCATGTCTGGTACTGGGTGGAGCACAACCCGGATTCCACCGCATTCATGGAGGCTCGTCTCGCCGAGATGAGGAAAACCGATCCTGATGCCCGTATCGTCCACCAGTGGGTGCCCTACAGCCGCATCTCGAACAACCTGAAGCGCGCGCTGATCGCAGCCGAGGACGCCAAGTTCCTCGACCACGAGGGATTCGACTGGGAAGGGATACAGAAGGCCTACGAGAAGGACTTGAAGAAGGGCAGGATCGTCGCGGGAGGATCGACCATCAGCCAGCAGCTCGCCAAGAATCTCTTTCTTTCCGGGAAGCGATCTCCCTGGCGCAAGGGGGAGGAGAGCGTCATCACCGTCATGATCGAGCACACCATGAGCAAACGGAGGATACTGGAACTCTATCTCAACAGCATCGAGTGGGGAAACGGCATTTTCGGGGCGGAAGCCGCAGCCAGGCATTATTACGGGATCGATGCGGCGAACCTTTCAGCCTTCCAGGCTGCGCGGCTCGCCGCCATGGTGCCCAATCCCCGCTATTACGATGCGCATCGCAATGCCGGCTGGCTCTCGAAAAAAACCGGCATCCTGCTCGGGCGCATGAATTCAGCGCAAATTCCGTAGCACCTCGTTCCAGGATTCCAGCGGGTCGCGCCTGAATCCGCTCTTGGCGAACTGGTGCCAGCGCCCGACCACGAAGCACATCAGGATATTGGCCTGCACCGCTTCATCCCGTCCTCCAGGCAGTTCCCCCTGGGTCACCGCGAAGCGCAGCGACTGCTTCAGGGTCGCCTCAAGCCTGTCGTGAAGCTGGTTGATCCTGCCCTGCAGCCGCTCGTTCTCGTTGACGAGCGCATCCCCTATCAGGACCCGGGTCATGCCGGGGTTCTTCTTGGAAAAACCGAGAAGCAGGGAAAGGACGGCCTCGATCTGCTTCAGTCCGCTCTGGTCCTCGGCGGAAATCTTGTTGATGATGCCGAAAAGGGTCTGTTCGATGAATTCGATGAGTCCCTCGAACATTTGCGCCTTGCTGGCGAAATGCCGGTAGAGCGCGGCTTCGGAAACATCGAGCCTTGCCGCGAGGGATGCGGTGGTGATCTTCTCCCCGCTCGGCTGCTGCAGCATTTGCGCCAGGGTTTGCAGGATTTGCAGCTTTCTTTCGCCTGTTTTTGCCGACATTTTTTCCTCTAGTGGGTTAACCGTCTTCTCGAAAGCGCCCTGATCGACGAAACAGCCATGTCGACATAGGGCGGGCGCCGGGAACAGGAAGTCACCCAGACCGTCTTCATCCCCAGCTTCTTGGCCGTCCTGAGATTCTCCAGCACATCCTCGACCATGACGAAGCGGGCGGGATCGATCCCCATTTTCCTGAAAATCCTGAAGAATCCGTAGGATTCCGGCTTGGGCCGGTATTTAGAATGCTCTATCGAATACACCCCGTCGAACAGGTCAAGAATCCCGAGAATCTTCAGCACATCCCGCGCATAATGCAATGGCGCGTTGGAAAAGACAATCTTTCTCCCGGGAATGGCGCGCAGCGCATGCCTCAGTTGCGGCTCGCGCACCACCATTTTCGAAAGCTCGGGAAACCGGTGCGTGTGCTCCAGAAAATGCCCGGGCCTGGTGCCGTGGTGGTGCATCATGCCGGAAAGCGTCGCGCCGTAATTTTCCCAGTAGTGCCGCCGCAGCCTGTCGGCCTCGTCATGCTCGAGATCCAGATGCGTCTTCAGGTATTGCGTCATGCTCCTGTTGATGTGGGGAAAGATGTGCGGGTTCGCGTCGTGCAGCGTGTTGTCGAGGTCGAATACCCAGATTCTCCCGGCCATCAGCTTCCCTTGATCAGGGTGCCCACGCCTTCGTCGGTCAGTATCTCCAGGAGCAGCGCATGCGCGACCCGCCCGTCGATGATGTGCGCGGTTTTGACGCCGTGCTTCACCGCTTCCAGCGCGCAGTTGACCTTGGGCAGCATGCCGCCGGAAATCGTGCCGTCGGCTATCAGCTCCTCCACCTTTTTGGCATCCAGCCCGGTCAGCACGCCCCCGGCCTTGTCGAGCACCCCGCTGGTGTTGGTGAGCAGGATCAGCTTTTCGGCCTTCAACGTTTCGGCAAGCTTGCCCGCAACGAGGTCGGCATTGATGTTGTAGGCCTCCCCGTTCTCCCCGATGCCGATCGGGGCGATCACCGGGATGAAGTCGCCTTCGTCGAGCAGTTCGACGAGGGAAGGATCGATGCTCGCCACTTCCCCGACCTGGCCGATGTCGAGCCATTCGTCGCTCTTTTCGCTGCTTCTGATCTTCATCTTCCTGGCCCGGATGAAGCTGCCGTCCTTGCCGGTGATCCCGACCGCGCGGCCGCCGTGCTGGTTGATGAGGCTGGCGATCTCCTTGTTGACCCGGCCGCCCAACACCATTTCGACGACGTCCATGGTTTCCCTGTCGGTGACGCGCATGCCCTGGATGAATTCGCTTTGCTTGCCGACTTTCGCGAGCAGCGCATTGATGTGCGGGCCGCCGCCGTGGACCACGACGGGATTGATGCCGACCAGCTTGAGGAGCACCACGTCGCGCGCGAAGCCTTCCTTCAGCGCCTCCTCGGTCATGGCGTTGCCGCCGTACTTGATCACAACGGTCTTGCCGTGGAAGCGCCTGATGTAGGGAAGGGCTTCGGAGAGGATTTGGGCCTTTTCTTTTGCGGTGGACGGGTTCAGCGACATGGCGAGCCTTCGGATTTTGGTCGATGCGCCATTTTACACCGCCCCCCGAAAAACCCCAAAAACGGATGCCTGTTGGAGTTGGCAGGGGTTGTGTCCCCGCAATCCCGTTTGGACCAATTCCAACTGATTGACAGAGAATTGATTTTTTAAGGATGGGCCGTAACATCGTCTGTGGAGAATGTTTTGACGAATGCTTCGCACCTTTTCAGGTATCCAATTTATTGATCCGGCATGAAGAAGGTTGAAATAGTCATGCGGCATACTGGACGCGGGGATCCTGGAAATAAGATTTCACCCGATCGGGGTTGGCTTCGATAAACATCATGTGATCGTAGGCAGCGGCCTGTAGTTTTGCTTTTGTGCGGACGGGCACCTTGCTGCCGATGGCCTGCTTCAGGTCGGCATTGAGCCGTTCGTCCGGGTTGAGTTCTGGGCTGTAGCTGGGCAGGTAAAAGACCTCG
>JAKBJU010000029.1 GCA_021835845.1 Pseudomonadota bacterium
GACCCCTTGGTTCGTAGCCAAGTACTCTATCCAGCTGAGCTACGGGCGCAAGTCGCGCATTATAACGAAAAAAAGCATGCTTTACCAGCGGCGGCTCATTCCCCGCCCGTCACCCCGTACTCGGCGGGCGTCCTGACATGGAAGAGGGAAAGCTTCTCGGCACGGATCAGCGCCATCAGCCGCTCCGCCTCGTCGTCGCTCACGAAAAATACCACTTCCACCGGCAGGTCGCCTGCCAGTTCGAAGAAATGATCCTCGTGCAGCACGCCGTGGCGGCCGAAGGAAGCGATCGCCTTGAAAACCGAGCCGCCCTGGATGCCGATCTTTTTCGCCTCCTCCAGAAGCCACTCGTAGGCCAGCTTGTGATGGTGCTTGCGATTCTCGTGGACATAGAACCTGAGACTGGTGCCCTTCATTTCCCCTCCCTGTAAAATGCCTGCCTCATCTTCTGAGCAGGTTGACGGTCAGCATGCCGAGCGCAGTCATGGCAAAGGACCCCAAAAGATGAGTGACCGCTTCGATGGTTCCCCAGAGGTATTCCGATCTTGCGAAAAGCGTCACGACTTCCGCGGAAAACGTGGAAAAGGTGGTGAGCCCGCCCAGAAAACCGGTGACGGCGAACAGCCTGACTTCAGGGGGAAGGGAAGACTGGGCGAAGAAAGCCACGGCAACTCCCACCAGGTAGCCGCCGAGCAGATTCGCAGCGAGCGTTCCCAGAGGGAGTGTGGGGAAAACAGGGTTGAGCAGCATCCCCAGCCACCAGCGCAGCCAGGCGCCGAATGCCGCGCCGAAACCGACGGAAAGAAAGCCGTACAAGCCCATTCCATTCCTCTTGATCAACCGCACGGTTGAGACAGGGCAGCAAAAAAGCCCAAAACCGGGCTTTTCCTGCTTCGATTGGCGGAGAGAGAGGGATTCGAACCCTCGGTAAGGCTATAAACCCTACGCTCCCTTAGCAGGGGAGTACCTTCGACCACTCGGCCATCTCTCCAGAGCGCGCTAGCATAGCGCGCCCGATATAAAAGGTCAAACTTCCTGGTCGAGCTGGAAGGCCTTGTGCAGCACCCTCACCGCGAGTTCCAGATACTTCTCGTCGATCACGACCGAGATCTTGATCTCAGAAGTCGAGATCATCTGGATGTTGATTCCCTCCTCGGCAAGCGTCCTGAACATCTGGCTCGCCACCCCGACGTGGGAGCGCATGCCCACGCCGACCACCGACACCTTCGCGATCCTGTCGTCTCCCAGCACCTCTCTCGCCTCGAGATGGGACTGCCCCCCCCTGAGGATGCCCATCGCCTTGTCGAAATCATTCTTGTGCACGGTGAAGGAGAAGTCGGTCGCGCCTTCGGCGCCGACGTTCTGGATGATCATGTCGACTTCGATATTGGCGTCCGCCACGGGTCCCAGTATCTGATAGGCGATTCCCGGCTTGTCCGGCACGCCGCGCACGGTGATTTTCGCTTCGTCGCGATTGAATGCGATACCGGAAATGATCGGCTGTTCCATTTTGCCCTCTTCCTCGAAAGTAATCAGCGTGCCCTCCCCTTCCTCCTCGAAGGAAGAGAGCACGCGAAGTTTGACCTTGTATTTGCCGGCGAATTCGACCGAGCGGATCTGCAGCACTTTCGATCCCAGACTCGCCATTTCCAGCATTTCCTCGAAGGTGATCGATTTCAGCCTTCTCGCCTTGGGCACGATGCGCGGATCGGTGGTATAAACGCCGTCGACATCGGTGTAGATCTGGCACTCGTCCGCCTTCAATGCGGCAGCCAGGGCAACCCCGGTGGTGTCCGACCCCCCTCGCCCCAGGGTGGTGATGTTGCCGTCCATATCGACCCCCTGGAATCCGGCGACGACGACAACATGGCCAGAATCGAGATCCGCCCGCATCTTCTCTTCGTCGATCGAGACTATTCTCGCCTTGGTGAACGCGCTGTCGGTGAGCACCCTCACCTGCGAGCCAGTGTAGCTTTTCGCCTTGATCCCGATTTCCTTCAAGGCCATGGCAAGCAGCGCGATGGTCACCTGCTCGCCGGTGGAAACCATCACGTCGAGTTCCCTGGGATCCGGGCTCGCCTGAATTTCCCTGGCGAGCGCGATGAGGCGGTTGGTTTCCCCGCTCATGGCCGAGACGACCACCACGACCTGATGCCCCTGGGCCCTGAATTTGGCGATGCGCTTCGCGACATTCCTGATGCGATCAGGACTGCCGACCGAAGTGCCGCCGTATTTTTGAACGATGAGTGCCATACTTGCGCTTCAAAACTGGAGATTTTACCCGAAAAAGCGCTTTTCAGAAGAAGATTTTGACGGGGAGGCCCGTTTTCCCGATGTCTTCCCCGAAAGCCTCCATCCATTCCCGCGGCACGGGAGAAAGCCTATCCGCCTCCGGCTGACAGGATTTTCGGGCAAGGCCGTAAAGCAGCACGCCCTTCAGTTCCTTCGCCAGGGGAGAAATCAGCTCGATGTAAGCCTCCCTTTCCGCTTTCGAAGGGGGGGCGCCGTCGAGCTGGAAAACGCAGGTCTGCAGCCATGTCGGGCAAAGCGATGCGGCGATGCCCAGGTTTCCGAGGACCTTTTCGCTCTCCATCGCCGAATCGTTGATCCGTTTTCTGCCCTCAGGCGTTGCGCTGTCGAGCTTGAACCAGACTTCCCCGTTCAATGCCGCCATCTTCTTCAACCCTTCCCTGACGGGCTGCCTGTGGATCAGGCTGCCGTTGGTGATCAGGACCAGCTTGACGTCCAGCGACAGCTCCGAATCGGAGATCACTTCCCCTATCGCCTCGATGATGCCGTCGAACCCCGCAGCGCTCGTCGGCTCGCCGTTGCCCGAAATCGCTATGTCGCTGATACGTCTCAGGTCTTCCGGGACGCGCTCGTTCATGAAATTGCCGTGAAGCAGTTCGTTCAGGAATTCGGCCAGTTCGCTCTCGAGCAGGTCCAGATCGATCTCGGGTGCCGATCCCAGCTTCAAATCCGGAACCTGGCAGTAGACGCAGCGCCAGTTGCAGGCATTGTTGGGGTTGAGATTGATCCCGATCGAGACGCCGCCCGAGCGGCGCGACACCACAGGGTAGACATAGGTCAACCCGGCGCTGCCTCTGCTGTGGTCGTGAATGTTCAGGGATTGCGGCATGGTTCACCGGAAATAATGGTTGCTTGCAATGGTATAATTGCGCACCGCACACTCAAATGCAAGCCGAACATGCTGATCACAAGACGCCTGGAATTCGATTCCGGACACAGGATTCCCAACCACAAAAGCCAGTGCAGGCATCTCCACGGCCATCGCTATGCGCTTGAAGTCACGATCTCCGGAAAGATCGTCGAAACGGAGGGCGCATCCGACCAGGGCATGGTGATGGATTATTCCGACGTCAAGGCCATTGCGAAAAGCGAGATCGTCGATCTCTGGGACCATGCCTTCCTGGCATACCGGAACGATCACGACGTGCTGAATTTCCTGAAATCCATTCCCGGACACAAGACAGTCGTGCTCGATGCCCCGCCCACTGCCGAAAACCTGGCGCTCGCCGCATTCGAAATCCTCGATGCCGCCTATGCGAAGGCTGGGCTCAGGCTCGAACGGGTGAGGCTCTTCGAGACCCCCAACAACTGGGCCGACGCCGTCAGAGCCTGACGGCGATCGCCGCGATCCCGGCCTTTTTCGCGGCATCGAGGGCCGCCTTACGGCTCGCGTACCTTCCCGCCCTGACCCTGGTTTGAACCAGCACGGGCACCTTCTGCCCCCTGAGCTTTTCAGAAAGCGCATGCGCATGCTTCATTGACTGGAAATCCCCCACCTGCAGCGCATAGCCCTTCGCCAAAGGAACCGGATTTCCGTCGAGCCTCTTTCTGTCCTTCTCGGCGCTCTCCTTGTCGGGATAGGGTCCCGCCAGAACGCGAACGTCGATCATCGGCCTGAAACCCTTCTGCTTCAGCATTTCGACCATCTTCCCGCCATTCGATTCGGACGAGAAAACTCCGAACTGCAGGGCATAGGCGCCTTCGACTGGCGCCTTTTTCCCGGTCTTTTTCGATTTCTTCTCCGGCTGCCTGCGCTCATGGTGCCTTGCGGATGCCTTTGCTGCAGGGGCCACATTGCTGACAGAGGGCGGCGGCGGCGTTTCGACCACAGGCGGAGCTTCGGTCACGGCCGGCGCGATCGGCGGTGCCACCGCCTGCGGCGTCGAGACAGGTGCAGGTTGGGCGGGCTGAGGGGCGGATGCAGGCTGCGGCACCGGGCTCGAGGCGGGGGTAACGGGAAGCGGCGGCGCAAGCGCAGGCTTCGGTTGCGGCTTGGGCGCGACGGGAGGTGCGGATTTCTGCGGCGCTTCCTCTGTCGAATTGAAATGCTGGACCAGGGTCAGGATCACTACGGCTGCAAGGATGAGCGCAACGGCGATGACGATTCTCATCAGCAGCCTGGATTTCAGGTTGGATTCTTCGACTTCGTCGTTCATGGCTTGCTCCCGAATGCTGCTTCAGCTTTCTGCATCTGTTTTCTCCGAACTGGCATTCGCCACTGGGCCGATTGCGGCTATTCTACACCTCCGACAAAATGTCGCACAACCACGAACCTGCTGACTGGGCGCGTCCTTTCTGTTACCCTAGCACGATTCAGCCTGGAACAGTTCAACGGCTTCACACCATGACGAAAGAGCTCAGCAATCCGTCAGAAATCGCCCGCGAGGCACTCAAGCTCCTCGCCGCCCGGCGCATCGCGCCGACGCCCGACAACTACCAGACGACCTACAACGAAATAGCCGGCGTCCCTGCCAAGCCGGAGAACATGACAGTCGAAGAGATTCTGGACAGGGTGCTCAAGTCCTCGTCGCAGTCCTCTCCCGAAATCGCGGAGGCAACCGATCTCTTCAGAAAGTCGCTGGCCGGAAAGGACTGGAAGAACGTCGAATCTTCGCTCGCGCGCCTGCTTCATGGGCAAGAAGCGCAGCCGCTCGCCTGGAACAGCCTGATCCGGGATTTCTTGCGCGCATGGGAAACGAAGCATGTGAACTGGACGACAGCGCAAAAGCGCGACGGCCTGGAGACCGTGCTCGGCAAGTTCGGCTCGAATCCCGACGCGCTTTATTCCAGGCTGCAGTCCCTGTTCAAGTCGTGGTCGGCGAGCGCCGTATCCGCAGGCGAGCTGACCGAGGGCGATGCTGCCGGGGCCAGTGAAAAACCGATTCTCCGGAAGGCCGGCGAGCTGCAGACCAAGGAAGCCGTCGCGGACGTCATGCGCGAACTCCTTGCCCAGGCCCTTTCCATCGGACTCGCATCGCTGCTTTCCCGCGCGCCAGACCTTTCCGAAGAGGCAAACCGGCTTTCGAAGCGGACGCGGGAAGCGTTCGATGCCAATGCGATCAGTGCCTTGACAGCCAGCCTCAAGCAGTTCTGGTTCAAGCTCGAGATCAGGTCCGGGGACGAAGCGGAAATTCACGAAGGGCTCCTGAGGCTGCTGCGCCTCGTCGTCGACAACATCAGCGAGATCGTGGTCGAGGACCAGTACCTGCAGGGCCAGATCGGGGTGGTGAAGGAAATCATCTCCAATCCCATCAGGCTTGGCGTCCTGGACGACGCGGAGCGCAGCATCAAGGCGGTGATCTACAAGCAGAGCGCGCTGAAGCACAGCATCAGCGAGGCCAAATCCAGCCTCAAGAACCTGATCACCAGCTTCATCGACAGGCTGGGGGAATTTTCCGAGAGCACGGGGGACTACCACAGCAAGATCAGCACCTACTCCGAAAGGCTGAAGCAGTGCGACGATGTCGCCCAGTTCACCGCCATTCTCGACGAAGTGCTGAGGGAAACCCGCGCCGTCCAGCTCGACACATTGCGCTCTCGGGAAGGCATCTTGAGCGCGCAGAACAGCGTGAACGAGGCCAACCAGCGCATCATCGAGCTCGAAGCGGAGCTCGAGAAGCTTTCCGATCTGGTGAGGGAGGACCAGCTCACGAGAACGCTCAACCGGCGCGGCATGGAGCAGGCCTTCGAGCGCGAGGCTTCCCGGTCCAGGAGGCGAAACTCCCCGCTTTGCATCGCCGTGCTCGACATCGACAACTTCAAGCAGCTCAACGACACCCTCGGTCACCAGGCAGGGGACGACGCGCTCGTGCATCTTTCGAAGGTCATCAAGGAAACGGTCAGGCCCAACGACGTCGTTGCGCGCTTCGGCGGCGAGGAATTTTTGATCATCCTGCCCGATTCCAATCTTGACGAAGCGGTTCAGGCAGTCACGCGCCTGCAGCGCGAGCTGACCAAGAAGATTTTCCTGCACAAGCAGGAAAAGCGAGTCATCACTTTCAGCGCAGGGGTCGCCCTGATGGAATCCAATGAGACCCAGCACAGCCTGATCGAGCGGGCTGACGAGGCCATGTATGAAGCAAAACGCACCGGCAAGAACCGCGTCGTCGCCGCGCCCCACCCGAAAAAGGAGACTGCGACTTGACTTGCCACGATGTATTTTAAATTTCCTTCTTGCGCAACACGATGCGATTAAGGGCATTAAATACTTTTCCTTTTTTTGGACCCATGACGAAAACCTAGGGAATAGCCTGAGAACATCTCACTAAACAATCGCATGAGCAAAAGACCGATTTTCGTGACGCAGCCTTTTCTCCCTCCCCTAGAGGAGTTCACTCCCTATCTGGAAAAAATATGGGAAAGCAAAATCCTGACCAATGGAGGACCGTTCCATCAACAACTGGAAGAGGCGCTGTGCGAGTACCTCGGGGTGAAACACATTTCCCTGTTCACCAATGGAACCATAGCCCTGATCACTGCATTGCAGGCGCTGAGAATAACCGGGGAAGTGATCACCACTCCGTATTCATTCGTGGCAACATCCCATGCATTGTTGTGGAACGGGATCAAGCCAGTTTTCGTGGACATCAATCCTGATACACTCAACCTCGATCCCAATAAAATAGAATCCGCCATCACGCCGCAGACTACCGCCATCTTGCCGGTACATTGTTATGGACATCCCTGCAATGTCAAATCCATCCAGAATATCGCAGACCTTTACAATCTGAAGGTCATTTACGATGCGGCGCACGCATTCGGCGTCGAAGACACAGGCGGCAGCATATTGCGTCACGGAGATCTGTCGGTGCTGAGCTTTCACGCCACCAAGGTATTCACTACATTCGAAGGGGGAGCGATCGTCTGCCCCAATGCCAAGACCAAGCAGCATATCGACCACCTGAAAAACTTTGGTTTTGTCGATGAGATGACTGTGGTCATGCCCGGCATCAATGGCAAGATGAGCGAAATCAATGCCGCACTTGGTCTGCTACAGTTGCAGCACATCGACAAAACCATCGCTCACAGAAGGGAAGTCGACAGGCTTTACCGCAAACGCCTGGAAGGCGTGAAAGGTATTCGCTGCCTTCACGATACAGGTGAATCAGTTGCCAACCATGCCTATTTCCCGATTCTGATTGGGCCGGATTACCCGCTGACTCGCGATGAACTCTACCAGAAATTGAAAAATCGCGGGGTTCAACCGCGCCGCTACTTTTATCCGCTGATTTCTGATTTCCCGATGTACCGGGGAATCCCGTCCGCACATCGGGACAATCTTCCAGTTGCCGACAATATAGCCCATAAAGTGCTCTGCCTGCCGATCTACCCTGACCTGGAGATGGCGGTAGTCGAAGAAATAGCCCAACTCATCGTTCTCCAAACGAATTGACTATGCGGGTTAACATGGAGGAGGGAGAATGAGGCTGGCAATCATGCAGCCCTACTTTCTGCCCTACGTCGGCTATTTTCAGTTGATGTCGGCAGTTGACAAATTTGTGATCCTAGACGATGTTAATTACATCAATCGAGGTTGGGTGAACCGAAATCGCCTGCTGCTCAACGGGACGGCTCATATGTTCACCGTTCCCTTGCGAAATGCCAGCCAGAACAGACTAATTTGCGATATCGAATTGGTGGATGGACAAATCTGGCGCGAAAAAATGATCCGTACCCTCCGACAAGCTTATGGGAAAACCCCCAGCTTTCCCCATATTTTTGGATTGTTCGAGCAAATAATCAATCATCCATGTTTGCATCTTGATGAGTTTCTGGTGAACAGTCTGCACAAAATTGCAACTTGTCTGTCTCTCAGGGTGGAAATCGTGAACTCATCCAGAATCTACGGAAACACCCATTTGAAAGGACAGGAACGCATTCTGGACATATGCCGGCAGGAGCATGCTGAAATCTACATCAATCTGATTGGCGGGAAGGATCTTTACGATGCCGCCCGTTTTTCAGAACAAGGCACGCGTCTGAGTTTTCTACAGCCCAGACCAGTCAACTATCCGCAGGGAAAAGGAGAGTTTGTCCCATGGCTTTCAATTCTGGATGTACTTATGTGCAATGCTCCAGATACAATGAGCCGATTGCTTTTAGAATATGACCTGACATGACGGACAATTACCTGGCAATCATCGAACACTATGAGTCCTGTTTGGCACGCCACGGAGATTCCTGTTTGGGAGTAGACTGGCCGAATCAGCAGGATGCTGAAAAGCGCTACCACATCATGCTGGAAGTCGTGCGCGAAAACTGCGCAGGCCTGTCGCTGCTCGATTTCGGCTGCGGCGCGTCGCATCTCTACGACTACATGCAGAAAAGCCGGTTTGCCGGTCTCCAGTACCACGGACTGGATGCCTCGCCCGCATTCTGTTCGCTCTCGCGAGACAAATTCCCTAACAACGATTACATGTGCTTGGATATCCTGGCCGAACCTGAAAAAATGGGCGAATTCGATTACATCGTGATGAACGGCGTGTTTACGGAGAAGCTCGACCTGACATTCGACGACATGTTTGATTATTTCAAACAGATGATCCGCACGGTTTTTCCGAAAGCTCGCCGGGGGCTTGCCTTCAACGTCATGTCAAAAGCAGTCGATTGGGAGAGGCAAGATTTATTCCATTTACCCACCGATGCCCTGATAAGTTTTTTGGTCAAGGAATTGTCACGCCACTTCGTTATTCGCAACGATTACGGCTTGTACGAATATACCGTATACATATACAAAGAGCCCATTCATGTCTAATGTTGTGATTTTTGGGACCAAGGATTTTGCGGAACTTGCTCATTATTATCTTGAACATGACTCGACTCACAAGGTCGTCGCCTTCAGCGTCGATCGAAATTTCATTCCGGAAGGGGGCAGCTTCAAGAATTTGCCGGTAGTGGCATTCGAAGACGTCCAAAATAAATACCCCCCCGAAGACTGCCTATTTTTCGCCCCGATGTCACCCAGGAACATGAATCGGGACCGAGAGTGCGTTTATAATACGATCAAGGAAAAGGGGTATGACTGCATAAGCTATGTCAGTACCAAGGCCTGCCTTTTTGAAAATGAAATCGGCGAGAACTGCTTCATCCTGGAAAACAATACGCTCCAGCCGTTCACGAAGATCGGTAATAATGTCGTGCTATGGAGCGGCAACCACATTGGCCACCACGGGATCATTCGCGACCATGTCACGTTCACATCCCATGTCGTGATGTCGGGGCATTGTGATATCGGGCCGTACAGCTTTTTCGGCGTGAATTCGACATTGCGGGATGGGCTGAAAATAGCTGAAGGGACTTTCGTCGCCATGGCCTCTGCGATCGTTCAGGATACTG
Source organism: Pseudomonadota bacterium (assembly GCA_021835845.1). GTDB lineage: Bacteria > Pseudomonadota > Gammaproteobacteria > Burkholderiales > JABEVD01 > JABEVD01. The sequence continues at coordinate 9,646 of JAKBJU010000029.1, forward strand.
AGGCTTGGGGGGCGTACAAAGGCAATCCGGCGACCAAGCTCGCCATGCCGAGCACCAGAATCAAGCTTTAGCGTGAGGTCAGGAAAAGTTATGGAACTTCGACTGCCATTTGTTCCCCTGGAAAGTTTGGTGAATGAGAACCAGCTGAGAATAGCCGACTCCTTCCATGCTGACGATTTCAAATACAGCACTTCCGTGAGGGGGAAAAGGCTGGAATGGCTTTGCCTGTCCCGTAGACTGCTCTGGATGGCATGCGGCCATGAATACATAGAACCGGAATGCCTGGACTGGATAGACAGGATGCCGCCGGGTGCGGTGTTGTACGATATCGGCGCAAGCAACGGCATCTTTTCGATGTATGCTGCAGCATGCGGATTGAGGGTTATCGCCATCGAGCCGGATCCCATGAATTATTTTCTGCTGTCCTACAACAACTACCTCAACCACAGATCGTCCGGAACAACGCTCGCAGGGTGCTACAATCTCGCCATTTCTGATAGAACGGCGATAGGCAGCATCCATATGAAACAAATGGAGCTGGGCGGGCACGAAAAAATCCTGGACAAGACTGAGGACGTTTTCGGTCGTGCATTCAGTCCAGAATACTCCCACCCTGTCCTGAAATACACCCTTGACGACCTGTCCGAAATCAGCGGACTGCCCCCACCGAAATATTTGAAAATTGACGTCGACGGCTCAGAATTCGAAGCACTTTCAGGCGGCACTATTTGCCTCGGAAACGCCAAGTCGGTCTTCATCGAATTGACGGATGATGCCATTTCTTCCTTTGCCGTTTCATTATTCGAAAACCATGGGTTTATACTGCAGTCTAAACACCAAGTGCAAAACTACACCGGGCTTTTCAATTGTGTTTTTGAAAAGCCGGATGATCCGGCATGATCAACTGGAACAAAAAAGGCCTGATTTACACTGTCGATGACCGACTGCCCTGGGCCCATACCCATGCGCAGATCCCCACGGTGGACGTTTTGAATGAAAACAGGCTGGGCATATTTTTCAGCAGCCGGGACTATGCAAATCGCAGCTTGATAGCCCGAATGGAAGTGGATGCCCGGAATCCCACCGATATCCTGGATATCCGGAAAGAACCTTTATTCCCATTGGGCCGCCTCGGCACCTTCGATGACTGCGGAGCGATGCCGTCGTCTATAGTGACCTGGAAGGGTTTAAGCTATTTGTATTACATAGGCTGGAATGTTCGAAATACCGTACCTTATCATAACGCCATCGGACTCGCGGTAAGCGAGGATGGTGGACGCAGTTACCACCGCATGTTCGAAGGGCCCGTGATGGATAGGACAGCCGAGGAGCCCTACTTCTGCGCGACTAGCTGCATACGGATAGAAAATGGTGTTTGGCGGAACTGGTATCTTTCCTGCACGGGCTGGGAGACCATCGAAGGACACCCTGAACCGCGTTATCATCTCAAATATGCCGAATCCAGCGACGGCATCCACTGGCACCGGGAAGGACGGGTTGCCATTGATTATGCCAGCCCTGAGGAAGGCGGGATCGTGCGCGCCAGCATATGCAAAGATGGAGATCTCTATCGGATGTGGTACAGCTATCGAAGTAATGCAAATTACCGCACCGAACGATCGAAAAGCTATCGCATCGGCTACGCCGAATCGGGCGATGGCCTGTTATGGACGCGCCTTGACGACTTTGCAGGCATAGCCCCGAGCGACGAAGGCTGGGATTCATTCATGCTTGCATATCCCGAGGTGGTGATCGTGGGCAATCGCCGCTACATGTTCTACAATGGCAACGGTTTCGGCCAATCGGGATTCGGTTATGCTGAAGCGGCAAGCTGAAATTAGGAGTGACGATGGCTCCTGAGCTTGAAAAATTTAAATCAGATGGCATTCTGGTCGTGAAGGCGCTTCTGGACAGCGAGACCATAGCTTCTGCCCGGCGTTCCATCGCCAGGACGTTTTCTGTGCAGCTACACAACATGCAGGAATTCAGCGATGATGACGCATTTTCTGCAATGCATGCGCTTTACCAGCAGGACTTGGACCGATACAAAAAAACGGCCAGCGCCCTGTGGAGGAAGCTGGCGGTTTACCAGCTGATGCACGACCCCAGAATCATCGGTTTTCTGCATGAAAAATTTTCGTGGAATGACATTTTCGTATCGGGCGGGCAAGTGGTCCACATCATGGCCCGGGAGCTCAAAATCCCGGGCGGGTATTTCGGACTGGTGGCCCATCAGGATTTTCCTTCTGTCCAGGGAAGCCTAGATGGCGTTGTTGTTTGGCTGCCACTCGTCGATATCGGCCTCAGTAACTTCCCCCTGGAGGTGATCGTTGGCAGCCACAAACGCGGCCTTCTCCCGATGGTTGATTACGGCAATGCGCAATGGGAGATCCGTCGCGACCTCTACTGTGAAGACGATTTCCTTCCCGTGGCAGTGGACATCGGTGACGTTGTTTTCATGTCGATGTTTACCATCCATCGCACCTCCGGGAATGGAATCCCCGGGTGCTTCCGCCTGGCGGCCTCCACCCGCTTTGACAACGCAGAAGAACCAACCTTCATCGAAAGATGCTATCCGAGTGCCTATCAGCGCATCGTTCATCGTGACCAACATTCACCGGATTTCCCATCGGAAGAGCAAATCGAAGCCGCGTTCCAAGTCACAGAGCCGGAATGAAACCGCTCCACGCGCCATTATTGAACCATTTCCGTGCAAAATCTCGCCAGCAATCCTCAAGAAAATGTTTCCAGCAAAATGGACTAGGAATTAGTCGTCCCTGAAAAACCCTTCATTTCAGGCCAAAGCCTGATGCTGGAAAATCGGCAACCCAAACACTGATCGCAGCACTTCCATCCATCGGGCACAAAGAAGCGCCAGGCGCCTGAGGATTTTCCTCAGCTTGTGCCCAGCACCGCATAGCAGCGCATTCATGGCTGACCTTCCCCCGGTTTTTCGTGTTCCAAGGGACGGGGTTCATGCTACCAGTTTCTCTTGTTGCTGAGCAATAAGCCAATCATCCAGATGCTGCCTCGGTGACTTGTAGGCTAAAGTCGAATGACGGCGTTTGCGGTTGTAAAACACCTCAATGTATTCGAAAGCCATCGCCTTCATCTCCTGCCGCGTCTCAAAGCGCTCGCCATAGACCCGTTCGATCTTGAAGTTGCCAAACCAGCTTTCCGTCGGCGCGTTATCCCAGCAATTCCCTTTGCGGCTCATTGAACATAGCATTCCATATTCCTTCAGTTTGGCCTGGAATGCTTCGCTGGCATACTGACTTCCCCGATCCGAATGATGTATCAGCCCGGCTGCTGGTTTTCGTCTGAACCAGGCCATGGTCAA
>JAKBJU010000018.1 GCA_021835845.1 Pseudomonadota bacterium
GGGCCCCGCAGGCTCACGCTATCCCCGCGTTCGCACGCCAGGTCGGCATGCCCTGCTCGGCTTGCCATTACCAGCATTTCCCGACGCTGAACGCATTCGGCCGTTCCTTCAAGGCTTCCGGCTTCACTATGGTCGGTTCCGAAGAGAAGATCGAGACCACCGACGCTCCCGGGCTTTCCATCCCTGCCGTGCTGAACCTCGCGTTCGTCACCAACATCCAGTACACTAAGACCAATGGTCCTAATGCGGCAACCGCGCTGACCAAGACCTCCAATAACGGTCAGTTCTCGATGACCCAGTACAGTCTGTTCATGGGCGGCCGTGTTGCAGAGAACGTCGGTTTCGAGGGCGAAGTGGGCCTCTCCGGCGGCGCTGCGCTGGCATCCGTCAAACTGCCTTTCAGCTTTGACGTGGGCCCCGGCAAGCTGGGCATCGTTCCCTTCACCACCGACGGCCTCGGACCCCAGCAGGGCTTCGAACCCCTCTCCGACGGCGCATCTCCTGTGCATCTGTTCAACCAGCAGGACATGGCTGCGATCGGCGCTGAAGAGTACATCATGAACGGCGCTGCGGGCGGCAACATCCCCGCGAACGGTGCTGCACTGTATTACTACACCGACCAGGGCTTCGTCAACTTCACCAAGTGGCAGATCGACTCGATCAACGGCAATGGTCCTGGCCAGGCTCCTGGTGCAGCTGGTGGCGGTTCCCCGACCTCCAACTACCTGCGTGCGGCATGGACGCCGGGCAACGTGGCTGGCTTTGACACCGCAATCGGCTTCCAGGCCGCTTCCGGAGTTAGCTCCACGACCAGCGGCGCGTTCACCGAAGGTTCTGCTAACGCCTTCACCACGGGTACCTACAAGACCAGGATGACCGAAGTCGACGGACAGATGATGGGCGATGCTGCTGGCATGCCGCTGACCCTGATCGCATCTTATGCTCAGGCTCCTGCTTCCGATGTGGGCTACACCAACCTGAACGGCGGAGAGAACGCATACAACTCTGGCCTCAACACCAGGAAGTCGTTCAACGTTGGCGCCGAACTGGGCGTGATTCCCAACAAGGCGACCTTGCAGATCGGCCTGCGCCGTGCTGATTCCGGTCAGTATGTTCCCGGAACCGCGACCGGCAACGCAACCGACAATGCCATCATGGTGGGTGCGACCTACTCGCTGGCTCTGAACGTGCGTGCCGAGTTCACCTACTCCAAGTACAGCGGCGATATGTACAATGCCGCAGCACAAGGCGTTGCAGGCTACACTGGCGACAGCATGACCGCCATCAACCTGTGGATGGGCTTCTAATTTAAAGCATAACAAGCCGGGTCAACCGGCAACTCTCGAGCCCCTCACCTTGAAAAAGGTGAGGGGCTTTTTTATTGGTTTGCGGATATTGACCATCTAGGATGGCCGCACAATCTTCGGGAGGAAATGATGTCGCAATTCAATATCGCAGAGGCCAAGGCGCATTTTTCAGAGACCGTTCAGAGAGCCATGCTCGGGGAAGAAGTGATCATTTCGCGGGACAACAAGCCGCTCCTCAAACTCGTTCCCCTCGCGGTCCCGGGCGAGGCTCGCAAACCGGGAATGGCCAAGGGTGAGATCCTGCATGTTGCGCCCGATTTCGATGCAACCCCTGAAGATTTCAGGGACTATCTGTGATGCGCCTCTTGCTCGTTACCCATGCTGTGGTGGGTCGGCAATGCGGATGCGCTCTCTGACAAGGCGAGGGAAGTCATCGGCAATCCAGATAGCGACTGATTTTCAGCCCATCCGGTATTCGATTTGTACGGCGTGAGCAGAATTCGGTGAAGGATTTGCGATGGGAACGAAAAAAGGCGCCATCGGGCGCCTTTGTGGCGTTAATGCAAGCGATCAGAGATCGTTGAGGACGCGCTCCCTGGCCTGCTTCGCTTCGTCTTCGGTGATCAGTCCCCGGCTCTGCAGGTCCTTGATTTTTTCCAGGCGCTGTTCCACGGTTTCGGACATGCGCGGAAGCGCCCTGACCGGCTGTCCACCGGACTGGACGGAGGCGGGGCTGAGGTCGCCGCACTCGAGCTTCGCCTTGAGGCCGACATTGATGATCTTGGTGTTGACCGTCCTGGTCAGGTCAGAGCATCCCGCCTTCTTCAGAGTCACCTTGCCGTAAAGATCCTGCTGGTCCTTGGGATAGGTGCTGGGGAAGACGTCTTTCTGGCTGAGCTTGAGGGGGGTCACGCCGACTTTCTGGCCCATCACGTAAACGTCCGCTCCGGAAGGCTCGGACTGGATCTTGATGGGATTGTCCGAAGTGGATTGAAACAGATGCCCGAGATCGTTCTCCACGCTGTCCATGGAAGAACAACCTGCTGCGAGCAAAAGGGGGAAAAGCGCGAGTGCTTTTCCGGAACGCTTCAAGAACATGACTCCTCCGGTTTGCTTGTACAAAGGGTCGAGGGTATCGCGAACGGTGCGAGGCAGTCAAGTTTTCCTGAAGGCGATCACGCCCTCGCTGCAATCGACATGGATCGTGTCTTTCGGCGCGAAGCGTCCTTCCAGGATCGCCTTCGACAGCGGGTTTTCTATGGCGCTCTGGATTTCGCGCTTCAAGGGCCTCGCGCCGTAGACCGGATCGAAGCCCGCCTTGCCGATTTCGAGAAGCGCGGCATCCGAGACTTCGAGCTTCATTTCCAGCTTTTCCAGGCGCCTGGAGAGGTTTTTAAGCTGGATTTTTGCGATCGATGCGATATTCCTTTCGGACAAGGCATGGAACACCACGACTTCGTCTATCCGGTTGATGAATTCGGGCCTGAAGTAGGTTTTCACCTCGGCAAGCACGGCGAGCTTGATCACGCCGTAATCGTCCCCCGACATCGCCTGGATGTTCTGGGAACCCAGGTTGGAAGTCATCACGATGACGGTGTTCTTGAAGTCGACCGTCCTGCCCTGACCGTCCGTCATCCTGCCGTCGTCCAGCACCTGCAGCAGCACGTTGAAGACGTCGGGATGCGCCTTTTCGACTTCGTCGAGCAGGATCACCGCATAGGGTTTCCTTCTCACCAGTTCGGTGAGGTAGCCGCCCTCCTCGTAGCCCACGTAGCCCGGAGGTGCGCCGATGAGCCGCGCGACGGAATGCTTTTCCATGAATTCCGACATGTCCACCCGGATCAGATGGTCTTCGGAGTCGAACAGGAATTCTGCCAGGGTTTTGCAAAGCTCGGTCTTCCCGACGCCGGTCGGGCCCAGGAAAAGGAACGAGCCATAGGGTTTGTTCGGGTCCGAAAGTCCTGCGCGCGAGCGCCTGATGGCGTCCGCCACCAGTCTCACCGCTTCGTCCTGGCCGACCACGCGCTGGTGCAGGTAGTCTTCCATGGAAAGCAGCTTTTCGCGCTCGCCCTGCAGCATTCTGGATACCGGGATGCCGGTCGCGCGGGAGACCACTTCGGCGATTTCTTCCGCCCCGACCTGGGTCCTGAGCAGCCTGTTCGGCGCCTGCTCTTCGCCCGCCTTCTCGGCAGCCTTGAGCTGCGCTTCGAGCTGGGGCAGTTTGCCGTACTGCAGTTCGGCGACCCGATCCAGCTTGCCTTCGCGCTGGAATCGAGCGATGTCTATCCTGAGTTTGTCGATTTCCTCCTTGATGTGCGCGCTGCCCTGGACCTTGGCCTTTTCAGCCTTCCATACTTCTTCCAGGTCGTTGTATTCGCGCGCGAGTCTTTCCAGTTCTTCCTCGATCAGCTTCAGGCGCTTCTTGGAGGCCTCGTCCTTCTCCTTCTTGACGGCTTCTCGCTCGATCTTGAGCTGGATGACGCGCCGATCCAGCCTGTCCATGACTTCCGGTTTGGAGTCGATTTCCATCTTGATCCGGGCCGCGGCTTCGTCGATGAGATCGATCGCCTTGTCGGGCAGGAAGCGATCGGTGATGTAGCGGTGGGAAAGCTCAGCAGCGGCGACTATGGCAGGATCGGTGATATCGACCCCGTGATGAAGCTCGTATTTCTCCTGCAAGCCCCTCAGGATAGCGATGGTATCTTCCACCGAGGGCTCGTCCACCATGACTTTCTGGAAGCGCCGCTCGAGCGCCGCATCCTTTTCGATGTATTTGCGGTATTCGTCCAGGGTGGTCGCGCCTACGCAGTGCAGTTCGCCCCGGGCGAGCGACGGTTTGAGCATGTTCCCCGCATCCATCGCGCCTTCCGCCTTGCCGGCGCCCACCATGGTATGGATCTCGTCGATGAACAGAATGATTTTTCCTTCGTCCTGAGCGACTTCCTTGAGCACGGATTTGAGCCTTTCCTCGAATTCCCCGCGGTATTTCGCGCCGGCGAGGAGGGCCGCCATGTCGAGCGACAAGATGCGCTTGTTCCTGAGCGAATCGGGCACTTCCCCGTTCACGATGCGCTGCGCAAGACCTTCCACGATGGCGGTTTTGCCGACCCCTGGTTCGCCTATCAGGACGGGATTGTTTTTCGTGCGCCGTTGCAATACCTGTATGGTGCGGCGAATTTCGTCGTCGCGTCCGATCACCGGGTCGAGCTTGCCGCTTCGCGCGCGCTCGGTGAGATCCAGCGTGTATTTCTTGAGGGATTCTCTGGCGCCTTCGGCATCGCTGCTCGCCACTTTTTCACCCCCTCTGAGGGCAGAGATCGCCTTTTCCAGGCTGTCCCTTCTCACTCCATGCTGCTTCAGGAGCTGTCCTGTTTCTCCCTTGTCCTGGGTGGCCGCGAGCAGGAAGAGTTCGGAGGCGATATACTGGTCGCCGAGCTTTTGCGCTTCCTTCTCGGTCAGATTCAGAAGATTGGAAAGATCCCTCGAAATGGAAATTTCCCCGCCATGCCCCTCGACCTTCGGCAGGCGGTCCAGGCTTTTCTTCAGCGCATCCTTCAGAGGCTGCGGATTGATGCCGATTTTCGACAGGATGGAGGGCGTTGCGCCATCCTGCTGTTCGATGAGGGCGAGAAGCAGGTGCTGAGGCTCGATATAGGGGTTGTCGAGCCCAATGGCCATGCTTTGCGCGTCGCTCAGTGCTTCCTGGAAAAGCGTGGTGAGTTTGTCCAGTCTCATGATCGGTCCCTGGGGAAATGGTATGTCGCTCATATGAGGCTGCATTTCGCATTTTCAACTCTTGCAAAATGACGCACCAAATCGGTGCGATTTTCTTGATCTTTGAAGAGAATCCATTCATCATAGCGCGATGATCGCAAGCTCAAGCGGGTGTCGTTCATTGACGCGCGCCATTCGAAGATTCGATTATCAACCAATAACATATCTTGAAGAGGGGGCACGATGAAGTGGAGGGTTCTGGCAGCACTGCTCGCGATGACGACGCAACAGGCGATGGCGGAGGAGATTGAAGGGGAACCGCCGATTCCGGAGGTTCATGCGCTGAGCATGAATGTCGGCATCGTTTCTGACTATGTATACCGCGGGCTGACGCAGACGAACGGCAATCCGGCGATCCAGGGCGGAATCGACTATGTGTACAAGGGGCATGCCTATCTTGGCGCATGGCTGTCGAATTCGAGCTACTACAGCGATTTGATGAATGGGGCAAGCTCGAGCCTGGAAGCGGACGGCTATGCGGGATACAAGGGGAAGTTTGCGGGCGACTGGAATTACGACGTTGGCTTCCTGCATTACGATTATCCGGGGACTTATCCTGCGGCCTCCCTGGCTGCCGCGAAGCTGGTGAACCCGAATTCGAACGAGATATATGGGGCCCTGGGCTACAAGGAAGTTTCGGTCAAATATTCGCGATCGACCGGCGCGCTGTTCGGGATACCGGGTTCATCCGGAACCTATTATCTGGAGGCGAATGGAGACTTTCCCTTGTGGGGGAGCGGATTCACGCTGTCGCTGCATGCCGGGAGACAGTCGTTCCAGGGCATGACGCCTGACGGGGTACCCAACTCCGGGCTGTTTTCATACAGCGACTACCGGATCGGCGTCAGCCGCGACATTCACAAGTACATCGTTTCGCTTGCCGCGACCACAACCAATGCCAATGCGCTGGGCTACACGAATCTGTATGGCAGGAACGTGGGGGCAGGGCATATCGTCGCCTCGGTCTATCGCGAGTTCTGATCGCTTGGTGAGTGATTGAAAACACTCCTGTTGCGGTTTTTATATTAGACAATTATAATATTCTGAAGTGTATTGGCAGCCGGCCATGGGGCGCTTTCCAGCTCGGCTATAATGGTATTGAAATGATTGCGATGTAGCATCCCGGATTAATTACAACGATGGAGGATCACCATGGCGCATATCGTCATTCTCGGAGCTGGAACTGGGGGCATGCCGGCCGCCTACGAAATCAAGGAGGCAGTCGGAAAGGAACACGGTGTCACGGTCATCAACGCTTCCGAGAAATTCCAGTTTGTGCCGAGCAATCCTTGGGTCGCGGTAGGCTGGAGAAAGAAGGAGGACATCACTTTCGAGATCAGGCCCTATCTCGAGAAGAAGGGGATCAATTTCATCGCGCAGCAGGTCACGAAGCTCGACGCCGAGGGGAACAAGTTGCACCTGGCGAATGGGGAAACCGTCGAATACGATTATCTCGTCATCACCACGGGCCCCAAGCTGGCTTTCGAGGAAGTCGAAGGTTCCGGCCCCGTCAATGGGCACACCCAATCCGTCTGCACGGTGGACCATGCAGAGAAGACTTATGAGGCCTACCAGAGATTCGTGGCAGACCCGGGTCCCATCGTTGTGGGCGCAATGGCCGGAGCGAGCTGCTTCGGGCCGGCTTACGAATTCGCCTTCATCCTCGACGCCGATTTGCGCAAGCGCAAGATTCGCGACAAGGTGCCGATGACTTTCGTGACTTCCGAGCCCTATATCGGCCACATGGGTCTCGCTGGCGTCGGGGATTCGAAGGGCATGCTCGAATCCGATCTCAGGGGCAAGCACATCAAGTGGATCACCAATGCCAAGGTGACCAAAGTCGAGCCTGGCAGGATGCTGGTGGCCGAGCACAACGAGAAAGGCGAGGTGGTCAAGGAGCACGAGCTTCCCTTCAGGTTTTCGATGATGCTCCCGGCCTTCAAGGGAGTGGATGCCGTGGCGGCGGTTGATGGGCTGTGCAACCCGCGCGGATTCGTGATCATCGACGAGCACCAGCGAAGCAAGAAATACAGGAACATCTTTTCCGCAGGGGTTTGCGTTGCGATTCCGCCGGTGGAAGTCACCCCCGTTCCGACAGGCGCGCCTAAAACCGGCTTCATGATCGAAACGATGGTGACTGCCATTGCGCACAATATCCGGGACGAGCTGGCAGGCAAACCCGCGACCGAATCGGGAACCTGGAATGCCATCTGTCTTGCCGACATGGGCGACACCGGTGCCGCATTCGTGGCCATTCCGCAGATCGGCCCCAGGAACGTGAACTGGTTCAAGAAAGGGAAATGGGTGCATCTGGCGAAAATCGCCTTCGAAAAATACTTCATCCGCAAGATGAAGAAGGGAACTTCGGAGCCGATTTACGAAAAATACATTCTTTCCAAGATCGGCATCGAAAGGCTGAAGTAGCCGGCCAGTCTCGCAATGAGGCCGGGAACCGGCTATGAAGAAAGTGGCTGCCGGAGTTTTTGTCAGAGTGAGGTGCGGGAATGGACAGGTATTGGCGTGAAATCGCCCTGACGCTTGCAGTCAAGCTGTTCGTTCTTGCCCTCATCTGGTACGCCTGGTTTTCTGACCCGGTGAGCGAGCGCCTCGATGAAAGCGGGGTCGCAGCCCAAATGCTCTCTTCGCAATCCCAATCTGTAAAGGAATCCAATCATGGTGCCGTCCACTGAGCTTGTCGATTTGTCGCGACTGCAGTTTGCAGCAACAGCCTTGTATCATTTTCTTTTCGTTCCCCTGACCCTCGGCCTTTCGTTCCTGCTCGTCATCATGGAATCGGTTTACGTGATGACAGGAAAGGAAATCTACCGGGACATGACGCGGTTCTGGGGGAAGCTCTTCGGAATCAACTTCGCGCTCGGCGTGACTACCGGCATCACGATGGAATTCCAGTTCGGCACCAACTGGGCCTATTATTCGCACTATGTGGGGGACATCTTTGGCGTGCCGCTGGCTATCGAAGGCCTGATGGCCTTCTTTCTCGAATCGACCATGGTTGGCCTGTTCTTCTTCGGATGGGACAGACTGTCCAAGGTCAAGCACCTGATCGTGACTTTTCTCGTGGCATTGGGATCCAACCTTTCGGCGCTCTGGATACTGATCGCCAACGGCTGGATGCAGAATCCCGTCGGGGCCGAGTTCAACTACCATACCATGAGAATGGAGATGACCAGCATCACCCAGCTGCTGTTCAATCCGGTAGCTCAGGTGAAATTCGTGCATACCGTCTCTGCCGGCTATGTGACGGCATCCATTTTCGTCCTCGGGATCAGCGCCTACCATCTTCTGAAGGGGCGCGACAGGGCCTTCGCCCTGCGCTCGATCGCGATAGCCGCCGGATTCGGGCTCGCATCCAGCCTTTCCGTCATTGTTCTGGGAGACGAATCCGGCTACACGGCGGGTGAAGTGCAGCGCGTGAAGCTCGCAGCGATCGAGGCCGAATGGCATACGGTCCCGGCACCTGCCGCGATCACGGCGTTCGGCTTTCCCAACGAGGCCACCCAGAGCACGGACTATGCCGTTCAGATCCCCTATCTTCTGGGCTTGATTGCAACGCGCTCGGTGGATGAGAAGATTACCGGAATTGCCGAACTGAAGGCGGAAAATGAAGTGAAAATCCGCGACGGCATGAACGCCTATGCGGCGCTCGAAAAATTGAGGTCGGGCGACAAGAGTCCGGAAACGCTCGCGCTTTTCGAGAAGTCCAAGGAGAACCTGGGCTATGGGTTGCTGCTCAAGAAATACACCCCCAGTGTGGTGGATGCGACGCCGGAGCAGATCAGGATGGCGGCAAACGACACCATCCCCAGGGTCGCACCGATGTTCTGGACTTTCAGAATCATGGTGCTTCTCGGCTTCTGGTTCCTGACCCTGTTCGCTGCGAGCTTCTATTTCGTCGCAAGGCGCACCATTGCGGAAAACAAGACGCTTTTGAAGCTCGCCCTGTACAGCATTCCGCTGCCCTGGATTGCTGCGGAGATGGGTTGGATTGTCGCGGAATACGGGCGCCAGCCATGGACGATCAGCGGAATCCTGCCGACGCAGTTGAGTCCTTCCAACCTTTCGCCCTCCAGCCTGTATTTCAGTCTTGCCGGGTTCGTCGGTTTTTACAGTCTGCTGCTCGTCGCCGAGCTTTACCTGATGTTCAAGTATGCCCGCCTTGGCCCCCAGAGTTTGCATAACGGCCGCTACGGCATTCAAGAAGCTTGAGGAGGTGATCATGATATTCGACTATGCAACACTCAAAATCATCTGGTGGCTTTTCGTGGGCGTTCTCCTGATCGGCTTTGCCGTCACCGACGGCTTCGACCTGGGCGTGGGCGCGCTGCTTCCCTTCCTGGGCAGGAACGACGAGGAACGGCGCGTGATCATCAACTCGGTAGGCGCGACCTGGGAAGGCAATCAGGTCTGGTTCATCACCGCGGGCGGCGCCATCTTCGCCGCCTGGCCGCTCGTTTATGCCACGGCGTTTTCCGGGTTCTACATTGCCCTGATCCTCACCCTGTTCTCGCTCTTTTTCAGGCCGGTGGGATTCGATTACCGGAGCAAGGTCGAGGATCCTCGCTGGCGGACCGCCTGGGACTGGGGGCTTTTCGCCGGGGGGTTCGTGCCCAGCCTGATTTTCGGGGTCGCTTTCGGCAATCTGCTGCAGGGGGTGCCGTTCAGCTTCGATCAGGACATGCGCGTCACCTACATGGGCAGCTTCTGGGCGCTGCTCAATCCCTTCGCCATTCTCACGGGGGTCGTGAGCCTTTCCATGCTGCTCATGCATGGGGCGACCTACCTCAGAATCAGGACGGAAGGCGTGATCGAGAAGCGCGCAGTTATGGCGGGAAAATATGCGGCGATCCTGCTCATCGTCTCCTTCGCGCTCGCGGGGCTCTGGGTTTTCAGGGGAATAGAAGGCTACAAGATCATTTCCATGCTCTCTGCCAATGCATCCTCCACGCCCCTCGACAAGGTGGTGGAGCGCAGCGCAGGCGCATGGCTTTCCAACTACGGCGCCTATCCCGTGCTGTGGCTCGCCCCGGCGCTGGGCTTTCTCGGTGCGATATTGACGGTCATGCTCTCCTCAAAGGGCAGGGCGATAGCCGCCTTCGTCGCCAGCTCGGTGTCACTGGCAGGGGTGATCCTGACGGCGGGAATCGCGATGTTCCCCTTCGTGATGCCCTCCAGCTCGGATCCCCAGAGCAGTCTGACGATATGGGACTCCGTTTCCAGCCACGGGACGCTGCAGATCATGTTCTGGGTGGTGGTCGTCTTTCTTCCCATCATTCTTCTGTACACGTCATGGGTTTATCGGGTGCTGCGCGGCAAGATCACGGTCGAGACCATACGCGCGAACGATCACAACGTTTACTGAAAGGAAAAGACATGTGGTATTTTTCATGGATCCTCGGCGTGGGGCTTGCGATGGCATTCGGCATCATCAACGTGCTCTGGCTGGAGGCCGAATACTTCTGCAAGGCCGATATCGAGGCAGCCAAAGGTGGGAATGATCGGGTAGAATGAGGCTTTTTTCCCGAAATGGATTTGTCTGAAGCGGTCAGGAAGGATGTGAAGGCCGCCCTCGAAGAAGATGTCGGGGGAGGGGATGTCACTGCGAATCTCATCCCGGAAGATGCCGTGGCACATGCCGCCGTGATCAGCCGGGAGAGTGCCGTGCTTTGCGGCACCCCCTGGTTCGAATCCTGTTTCAGAATGCTCGACCCCGGTATCGAGATCGTTTGGCATTATCCCGAGGGCAGCCAGGTCGCACCAAACGATACGCTCTGCAACCTGAAAGGCAATGCGCGCGCCATGCTCACTGCCGAGCGCAGCGCCCTCAATTTCCTGCAGTTGCTCTCAGGCGTTGCCAGCAAAACGAGAAAGTTCGTGGAGGCGGTCGCAGGTACGCATGCGCTTGTCATGGACACCCGAAAGACGCTTCCAGGACTCCGGGTTGCCGAAAAATACGCCGTGAGGGTGGGGGGAGGGAGCAATCAGCGTATGGGATTGCATGATGCCATCCTCATCAAGGAAAACCATATCGCAGCGTGCGGCGGCGTGAAAGCCGTGCTGGCTGCGGCTGCGAAGGTACCCAAACCGGTTCAGATCGAGGTGGAGAGCATGAATGAGCTTGAAGATGCACTGGAAGCCGGCGCGAAGCTGATTTTGCTCGACAATTTCGATCTCGACGGCTTGAGGCGGGCGGTTCGATTCGTTGCGGGAAGGGCCGTTCTCGAGGCTTCCGGCGGCGTCAGTCTCGATACCGTGAGAAGCATCGCGCTCACCGGGGTCGACCGCATTTCCGTAGGCGAACTCACCAAGGATGTGAAGGCGATCGACCTTTCCATGCGCCTCAAGGTTTCCATGCTCGCTTGAACATCGATGCCTTTCAGGTCCGGGATGCCAGCAGCTTTTCGAATTCGTCTGGCGGGAGAGGATGCGAGTAGAGGAAGCCCTGCCCAAAGTCACAGCCAGCTTCGACCAGAATCTCGTGCTGCGCAACAGTTTCTACGCCTTCCGCAACCACCTTCAACCCGAGCTTGTGGGCCATGGCGATGATGGCTTGGCAGATCACCAGGTCGTTTTCGTTGATATCGATATGGCTGATGTAGGACTGGTCTATCTTGATGATGTCGATATCGAATGCCTTGAGATAGGACAGGGAAGAGTAGCCTGTTCCAAAGTCATCGATTGCCAGCTGGATGCCCGAATCGCGGAATTTCAGAAGCTTTTCGTTGACTTCCTTGCTCGGATTGAGCAGCATGCTCTCCGTGATTTCGACCGAAATGTGCCTCGGATCGAGTCCTTCCTGATCGAGGTAATCCAGCCAGGAAATTTTTCCTTCCTGCGTGATCTGCAGAGGCGACTTGTTGATGCTGATCTGAATGAATTGTCCAGGGATATCGCTCCAGATTTTTGCCTGATGAACGACTTCCCTGAACACCCAGTCCCCGATGGATACGATCATTCTGGATTCTTCGGCGATGGCGATGAATTCTGATGGACTCACCATGCCGCGCGAAGGATGCATCCAGCGAAGCAGCGCTTCAGCTTTCTTGATTTTGCGGCTCGGCAGTTCGACTATCGGTTGATAACAGACCCTGAACTGATCGGAAGCGAGTGCATTGCGCAACTCGTTGGCGATGAACAGGCGCATCTGGGCATTCTCCTGCAAAACAGGAGTGAAATAGCTGAAGCGGTTCTTTCCTTCGCTTTTCGCAGCATACATTGCCTGGTCTGCATTTTTGAACAGCACGTCAAGATCTTTCGTGTCGTTCGGATAAAGTGAAATCCCGATGCTTGCCGAAATGTGTATGTTCTCCGATTCGATTTGAAAAGGGTCGGCAAGCGTAGATAGTATCTCCTGGGCAATGCGCTCGATCCCGGCAACATCAGCAAGTTCTGGAAGGATGATGGTGAATTCGTCGCCGCCGAGCCTCGCGACAGTATCGGAGTCGCGCACACAGACGGAAATCCGCCTGGCTGCCTCGATCAGCAGCTGGTCTCCCTTGTCGTGTCCGAGAGTGTCGTTCACTTCCTTGAAGTGGTCCAGATCTACAAGCAGCAGGGCCATCGGGTTGCCTGACCTGTTGGAAAGCTTCGCCTCATGCTCCAGCCTGTCGTGAAACATCTGGCGATTGGGCAACCGGGTCAGGTCATCGAAATTCGCCTGCATCCAGACCAGTTTTTCGAACTCCTTTCTTTCGGTGATGTCTCGGCCTATGCCTATGACGGTCGTGATCTTCCCTGATGCATCATATTCGGCCGTGAGACGTATGTGGCTGCAGGTTTCCCTTCCGTTCTTGTCGTGCCAACTCAGTTCGAACTGGGCGTTTTCCCCAGTTTCGAAAACTTCGCGGATTTTCTGTTCGTAGAGTTCCATTTCCTGCCCACCCGGGTACTCGGAGGGTCTCTTGCCAAGCAGCGAGGGCCTGCCACCCACGGTCATTTCGGCAAAAGCGGGATTCACGTAGATCCTTCGGCAATTCATGTCGTAGCGGGAGATCGAGTCAGGAGAGTTCTCGATCAGAGTGCGTGACTCCCGTTCCTTTGCAGCAAGCTCTGTGGTTCTTTCCTGTATCCTGGATTCGAGGGTGGCGTTCAATTCGTTGATCTGGGAAATCTTCTGTTCGATTGCATCATTCATTGCAATGAAGCTTCCGGTCAGTTCGCCAAGCTCGTCCTTGCGTGTTCTGCCCTTCAGCAGTTGCGCAACTCCCTTGTTTTTCAGATAGTCGTTCCCGGTTGCAAGCGCTCGGATGATGCGTGTCAGAATTTCGATGGGCTGAGAAATGGACGTGGCGAAATACCAGGATAGGGGCAGGGTGAAAAGTACGCTTGCCGAAGCCAGCAGCCAGAGAATCTTGATCATTTCCAGGGTATTGTTCCGGATCAGTTCGCTGGATTCGAGTATGGCGATGGATCCCTCCAGTACATTTCCGTTGTAGAGGGGCAGCATGCATTGGTAGTATCCGTTCCTGCCGGCGGAAATTTCGTTGAAAGTGATGCCATGCGTTCCCTTCTTTCCCCAATCGGGGGTCTGGTAGCTTTTCAAGGTGCCGGCTGCCTGGCCCGATGCGGCGAAAATGTTGATGTCGAAATTGGTCAGCTTGGAATACTGTTCGGCGAAATGCAGACCGATGGGTTGGGTCATGACGACAAACCCGAGCTGTTTTCGTTCGGGCTTGCCTGTGGTCGAATCGAATGCCTCGCCGACTATCGGAACATGGCTTTCCAGGGAGATCGCGCCATCGATGACAGCATACTGGATGGCATTTATTGGCCGGGCCTGATTGGAAAGCTCGCTCATGCCGGGAAGTGCCCTGGCACTGCGTGAGTCATCCCAATTGATTCCCTCGCCTGCCTGCACATTGACGACATGGAAGATCGGGGCAGACGAACGATCGACATAGCCGACGGCAATCGATCTGCCGTTCAGGAGCGTGAAGGAAATCAGTTTTCCGGCTGAATTGTAGATGGCGACTTTGCCTGCTCTTGCGACCAGCCCGATGCGCATGGTTTCCTGGGCAAGATGCTGGAACGTGTAGACGAGCGTACCGTGATCCAGATTCGACTTCGAGTATTGCGTCAGATACCAGATGGTCGAACCGAGATTCTTCTGCTCTGCGAGCGTTCTCGAAGCTTCGAGAAGGTCGGCCTTGCGCCGATCAAGTCCGTCTTCGACGATGCTGTAAGCTCTGGTCAGGGATTCATGGGACTGGTTAAGATTCTGCTGGCGAACGACCAGCGATACTGCGGCCATGTAGGCGATGGCAAGAACGATGCAGATGGCGATCGCGCCGAGCATGAACTTGTTCCTCAGGCTTCCCACCCTCATGGCTTTGCGTGACCGATCTGTTCCGGTGAATAGGACAGGATGGGCAGGTATCCCTTGGGAGGAATGGAAGTGTCAAAGCTGTAGACTTCGTAGTTGCCGCTGTCCACCATGCCAAGATCGATCAGGATGACTTTGGGGATTTTCCTGCCTTCGAGATATTCGACTGCTGCGTCGGTCACCACTCTTGCCTGGCTGACGCCTTTGGTGTCGGCAGCAGCCGAGATTTCGCCATCCTGGATGAGTCCTGCGATCTCGCGCGTGAGATCGTAGGCCACTATTCTGATTTTTCCCTGAAGCCTTGCTTCGCTGACGGGGAGCCGTGCCGCAGGAGCACAACCAGTGCATCCTATGATGTAGTCCAGGTTCTTCCCATGCCTTGCAATGATTCCCGCGGCCAGCTGAGACTGGATGATCCGGTCGCTGTCTCCGTAACGGATGTCCAGGATATGGACGCGGATTGGTGCGTCGCGGGCGGCTTCGCGCGTTCCTGCCACCTCTCCTTCCACCCAGCCAGCTCCGGATGGGCCGGGAAGCAGGGCAATGTTGACGGATTTCATGCCACGCTTCATGGCGTCACGAATGACCCATTTTGTGGCATGGGTTCCCATCCCCTTCAGCGATGTGGTTACCTTCAGGACAAGATTGTCGCTGGTGCTGTCGTTGGCAAGCTCGAATACCGGGATGCCGTGCCTTCTCGCCTTCTCGATCGAGGAATTGTTCGCTGTCATGCTGATGGGGGAGATCACGATAGCATCGTAACCCGCTGCGATTGCCTCGTCCATGATGCGAAGTTGACCGATCAGATCGTCATAGCCGTCGGCGGGAAGGATGTCCACGGATATGCCCAGCCGCTTTGCTTCACCAATGACACCGTAGCTGCATCCGACCCAGTAAGGGTCCTTGATGTGGGGAAAGATATAGGCGATTTTCCAATGCTTCGTGGCATGTTTCGCCATCGAGAATTGGCCATGCAGTGCATGACCCGTATCAAGCGCGTCATCCGCTGATTCGCCAAGGCTGTCCGGGGAATAGATCGAGTAGACCGGAACTGGGGCAAATCCGGAAGCCATGGTTGCCGGGACGACAAGGAAGGCGAGGAAGAAAAAAACCCCCTTGTCGAAGAAATTTCCCTCGGCCATGGCTGAAGGAAGCTACTTCGCCAGGTTTTCGAGAATGATTCTCTCGATAGCGTTTCTTGTCGCATCTACCGTGACCGGCCGCGTGCTCTGGGCGATCGCGGTGTCCGGATCCTTGAGCCCGTGCCCGGTGAGGGTGCAGACGATGGTGGAGCCTTCTTCTATCTTTCCTCGCTCAATATCCATCAGCACGCCTGCGAGCGAAGTTGCGGATGCGGGCTCGCAGAATATGCCCTCGCTTTGCGCGAGCAGCTTCTGCACCTTCAGGATTTCCGAGTCAGTGCATTCGTCGAACCAGCCGCCGGATTCCTCCTTGACGGTCCAGGCCTGTTTCCACGAAACGGGATGGCCGATGCGGATTGCGGTTGCGACTGTCTCGGGGTCGTCAACGAAGGCGAGGCGGGAGAAAGGGGCGGAGCCGGCGGCCTGGTAGCCGAGCATCCTCGGCCGCTTTGTCGCAGCCTTTGTCTTGTGGTAGGGGCATTTCCCTTCGCAGTGAACGCAGGACTGGGTGTTCTGGCAGACGGATTCAGAATAGCCGATCCAGTGCGCGGTGATGTTTCCCGCGTTGCCGACGGGAAGCGCGTGATAGTCCGGCGCATCCCCGAGCTCCTCGATGATTTCGAAGCTCGCCGTCTTCTGGCCCTGCAGCCTGAAAGGGTTCACGGAATTGACGATGGTCACGGGTGCGCTTTCGGCGACTTCGCGCACAAGGCGCATGCCGTCGTCGAAATTGCCGTTGATCTGGATCACGACCGAGCCGTGCATCATCGCCTGGGAGAGCTTGCCGAGCGCAATCTTGCCTTCCGGAATCAGCACGAATGAGGTGATGCCGGCGCGCGAGGCGTAGGCTGCCGCTGCCGCCGAAGTGTTGCCGGTGGAAGCGCAGATGATCGCTTTCGAGCCTGCTTCGACCGCCTTGGTCACCGCCATGGTCATGCCCCTGTCCTTGAAGGAACCGGTGGGGTTGAGCCCCTCGAATTTCACCAGGATGCGCACATCCTTGCCGAGTTTCCTTGGCAGGTTCTTGAGCTCGATGAGCGGCGTATTGCCTTCTCCCAATGAGACGATGGGAGTGTCGGCTCCAACCGGTAGCCTGTCCCTGTAGCGTTCGATGAGTCCGGTGTAGTGTGTCATTTCAGTTCCTGTTGAGTTCTTCGAGTCTGATCTTCTTGACGCTTCCGGAAATCACGGAAAGCGCCTCGATTTTCGTGATGGCGCAGTCGATGTGTTTCTCCAGAGTGCGATGGGTGAGCATGATGATGTCCACATGCTTCTCGCCCTCGACCGGCTCCTTCTGAACCATGGCATCGATGGAGATGCCGAGGTCGGCGAGAATTCGCGTCACATCCGCAAGCACTCCCGGTTTGTCGAATGCGCGCATCCTGAGGTAATAGGCGGTTTCCACTTCACTCATCGGCAATATCGCGACATCCGACATCGCATCGGGCTGGAAGGCGAGATGGGGGACGCGGTGTTCCGGGTCCGAAGTGTGCATCCGCGTGACATCCACGAGATCGGCCACCACGGCGGATGCCGTGGGTTCGGATCCTGCGCCTGCGCCGTAATACATGGTCGCCCCGACCGCATCGCCCTTCACCAGGATGGCGTTCATCACGCCTTCCACGTTCGCGATCAGGCGCTTCGCCGGAATCAATGTGGGATGGACGCGAAGCTCTATGCCTTTTTCGGTGCGCTTGGTGATCCCCAGCAGCTTGATTCTGTAGCCCAGTTCTTCGGCATAGGTGATGTCTTCGCGGGTCAGCTTCGAAATGCCTTCAGTGTAGGCCTTGTCGAACTGGGTCGGGATGCCGAAGGCGATCGAGGCCATGATGGTGAGCTTGTGCGCGGCATCGATGCCTTCGATGTCGAAAGTGGGGTCGAGCTCCGCGTAACCGAGGGCCTGCGCATCCTTCAAGGCGTCCTCGAAGCTCGCGCCCTTCTCGCGCATCTCCGAGAGAATGTAGTTGCTGGTGCCGTTGATGATGCCTGCGATCCATTCTATGCGGTTGGCGGTCAGCCCTTCGCGCAGCGCCTTGATGATCGGGATGCCGCCTGCCACAGCGGCCTCGAAGGCGACGATCACCCCCGCCTTTTGGGCTGCCGCGAAGATTTCGTTGCCGTACAGGGCGAGCAGTGCCTTGTTTGCCGTCACCACATGTTTGCCGTTCCTGATCGCTTCCAGCACGAGTTGGCGTGCAACCGTGGTGCCGCCGATCAGTTCGACCGCGATGTCTATTTCCGGGCTGGACACCACCTTGAAGGCATCATCCGTCACCATGGCCGAGCCGTCCGCGAGCTTCTTCGCCTTTTCGATATCGCGGTCTGCGATCATGGCGATGCGGATTTCCCGGCCCGCCCTGCGGGTGATTTCTTCCGCATTCCTGGACAACACCCGGAAGGTTCCGGAGCCCACGGTGCCGATTCCCAAAAGGCCTACATTGATTGCTTTCATGTCTAGTCTTTTCGTCGATTGATTTGAAGTCAGGAAATATGGCGCCTGCGGTATTGATCCAGGAAGCGTTCTATGCGCCCGATGGCCTCGTTGAGATCGTCGACATTCGGCAAGAACACCACCCTGAAATGATCGGGTTCCATCCAGTTGAATCCCGTCCCCTGAACCACGAGCACCCGTTCCTTCTGAAGGAGTTCCAGAACGAATTGCTGGTCGTCCGCGATCGGATACATTTTCGGGTCCAGCTTCGGGAAAAGATACATCGCGGCTTTCGGCTTGACGCAGCTCACTCCCGGAATCGCGCTCAGCAGTTCCCAGGCGGCATCCCTTTGCTTGCAAAGGCGGCCGCTTGGGGCAACCAGATCGTCGATGCTCTGGTATCCCCCCAGCGCGGTCTGTATCCCGTATTGGGCGGGAACATTGGCGCAAAGCCGCATCGAGGCGAGCATGGTGAGCCCCTCGATATAATCCCGTGCATGATGTTTTTCTCCGGAGACCACGAGCCATCCCGCCCGGTATCCGGCAGCCCGGTAATTCTTGGAAAGCCCGTTGAAGGTGATGCACAACACATCTCCGGCGAGCGACGCGATGGAGGTATGCGCATGTCCGTCGTAAAGCACCTTGTCGTAGATTTCGTCGGAATAGAGGATGAGCTGGTGAGTTCTTGCGATTTCGACGATTTCCTCGAGAAGCGCTACCGGATAGAGCGCCCCGGTCGGATTGTTGGGATTGATGAGCACGATGGCGCGGGTGTTCGGCGTGATTTTTCCGCGGATATCGTCGCAATCGGGCAGCCAGTCCGACTGTTCGTCGCAGATGTAATGGACGGGATTGCCGCCCGCGAGCGTCACTGCTGCCGTCCAGAGCGGGTAATCCGGAGAGGGAATCAGCACTTCGTCGCCGTTGTTGAGCAGGCCCTGCATCGCCATCACGATCAGTTCCGAAACCCCGTTTCCGATATAAATGTCCTCGATCCGGACATTCTGGATTTTCTTTTCCTGCGTGTAGTGCATGATCGCCTTGCGCGCAGAGAACAGGCCGTTCGAATCCGAATAGCCGGATGCATTGGGAAGGTTGCGGATCACGTCCTGGATGATTTCTTCCGGCGCACCGAAGCCGAAGGGAGCGGGGTTCCCGATATTGAGCTTGATGATGCGGTGCCCTTCTTCTTCCATCTGCCTGGCATGATTCATCACCGGCCCCCTGATGTCGTAGCAGACGTTGGCAAGTTTGGCTGATTTTTGAACTGGTTGCACGAATTCTGTCCTCATTGAGTTCAGGAAAGGCCGTCCTTCTTGAACATGTCTTTGATGCCGCGCACTGCCTGTCTGATGCGGGCCTCGTTTTGGCTCCGGCATAACATCGTTATGAGGCCGATGTGAGCCTCCACCGAAACTCGGCACATAATCATATCAAACCGTCCTTCTTGAACATTTCCTTGATTCCGCGCACTGCCTGTCTGATGCGGGCCTCGTTTTCAATCAATGCGAAGCGCACATGGTCGTCGCCATATTCTCCGAATCCGATTCCGGGAGAGATGGCGACCTTGGCCTCATGCAGGAGCTTTTTCGCGAATTCCAGGGAGCCCATTTCGAGATAGGGATCGGGAATTTTCGCCCATACATACATGCTCGCCTTCGGATTTTCGACATTCCATCCCGCGCCGTGCAACCCCGAAACCAGAACGTCCCGCCTTTTCTGGTACATTTGCCTGATTTCCTCGACGCATTCCTGAGGCCCTTCGAGCGCCAGGATGGAGGCCACCTGGATGGGCGTGAACGTGCCGTAATCGTGATAGCTTTTCATCCTGGCCAGGGCTGCGACGAGATCGCGGTTACCGACCATGAATCCGACGCGCCATCCGGCCATGTTGTAGCTCTTGCTCATGGTGAAGAATTCGACCGCGACATCGGAGGCGCCGGGGACTTCCATGATCGAAGGAGCCCTGTAGCCGTCGAAAACGATGTCGGCATAGGCGAGATCATGAACCACGTAAATGCCGTGCTCCTTCGCCAGGCTGACGACGCGCTCGAAAAAGGGCAGTTCCACGCACTGGGCGGTCGGGTTGCTGGGGAAATTCAGGATCAGCATTTTCGGTTTGGGATAGGAATCCCGGATTGCCTTTTCGAGTTCCTCGAAAAAATCGATCCCCGGCGTCATCGGAATGTGGCGTATGTCCGCCCCTGCGATGACCGGGCCGTAAATGTGGATCGGATAGCTCGGATTGGGAACCAGCACGATGTCGCCTGAACCCAGGGTGGCGAGCGCGAGGTGGGCGATGCCTTCCTTGGACCCTATCGTGACGATGGCCTCCTTTTCCGGGTCGAGATCGACATCGAAGCGGCGCTTGTACCAGTTGCAGATGGCGCGGCGCAGCCGCGGGATGCCCTTCGAGACGGAATAGCGGTGGGTTGCGCCTTTTTTCGCCGTCTCGATCATCTTGTCGAGGATGTGCTGCGGGGTAGGCTGGTCCGGGTTGCCCATGGAAAGGTCGATGATGTCTTCGCCGGCCTTGCGCGCAGCCGCCTTGAGTTCTCCCGTGATGTTGAAAACATAGGGGGGCAGCCGCTTGATCCTGTAAAACTCTTCCATTGGGCTCTTGATCGTGGGGGCGGAAAGACTCGCGCGAATCTTCCGCGAAAAGCTATAATCTTACCTGAGCGCGAATTATGCCGCAAATGGAGAAACCGCATGAAGCTGCACCAGGATGTCCCTTCCGGATTGAACAGTATCACGGGCTACGGCGAGGGTTACGTGATGGTCAACGGCCAACGGTACGAATGCAGCCTGATCGTGATGCCGGAAATGCTGATGGAGGCATGGCAGGTGCCGGATTTCGATGCGCTCGCAAAGCCCCATTTCGAACCCCTGCTGGATGCCCATCCCGAGATACTGCTTCTCGGGACGGGAGAGAGGCAGCGCTTTCCCCATCCGAAAATATTTCGGGGGCTTTACGATGCGGGGATCGGCGTGGAAGTCATGGATTCTGCTGCCGCCTGCCGCACCTACAATATCCTGGTGGGGGAGGGAAGAAGGGTGGCGGCGGCGCTTATCCTGGAGTTGCAAGGGCCCTGATATGGGCGAGCGCGCTTCTTCCCAGGACAGAAAGCGCGTATCCCCCTTCCAGCGTGGAAACCATTCGCCCCCGCGCATGCCTTTCGGCGATTTTCCCGATTCTTTGCGTTACCCAGGCATAATCCGCATCGTTGAAAGCAAGCCCCGCCATGTCGTCTCCGATATGCGCATCGAATCCTGCCGAGAAGAAAATCATCTGGGGCATGAATGCTTCAAGGGCCGGAATCCAGTCGTTCTCGACAGCTTCCCGCAGCGCGGCGCCGCCGCTGCCCATGGGCAGCGGTATGTTCACCATGTGCTTGGAGCGTCCTTCGGTGCCGCAGTATGGATAGAAGGGATGCTGGAAGATCGAGACCATCAGTACCCTGGAATCATGCCTGAAAATGTCCTCGGTGCCATTGCCGTGATGGACGTCGAAGTCGACGATGGCGACCCGTTCGAGCCCGTGGTGCTCCAGGGCATGCGCCGCTCCGACGGCCACGTTGTTGAAGATGCAAAATCCCATCGCTCTCTCCCGCGTCGCATGATGTCCCGGCGGCCTGACATTGCAGAATGCCGCGTCGATTTCATCTTTCATGATCTTGTCCACGCCGAGAACGGGAGCGCCCGCAGCTCGCCTCGCAGCCTGCAAGGTATGCGGGTTCATGAAGGTGTCGGGGTCGAGCTGAATCAGGCCGGATTTGGGCGAGACGGCTTCTATTTCACGGATATGGTCTTCGGAATGGACCCTTTCGAGTTGTTCGTTCGTGGCGAGCGGGGCTTCGAAGTGAAGCAGGTCGAGACCGGATGCGCGCACCGCATCCGCGATCGCTTTCAGCCTTTCCGGGCATTCCGGATGCCATTGTCCCATCTCGTGCAGAAGGCAGTCCGGGTGGCTGATGATGGCGAGTCGGATCATGCTTCATTCTAGCATTGAGATTAATGGACATTCCTGATCCAGGTCGGGTTTTGCGACCAGGCGTTCATCCATTCCGGAACGGCATCCCATGGCATCGGTTCCGCTATGCCGTAGCCCTGCGCAAACCCGCAGCCCATTCTGGCCAGCATCTGGCCTTGCATGGTCGACTCCAGCCCTTCTGCGATGACTTCCAGGTTGAAGATTTTGGACAGGCTGACAATGCTGCGTATGATCGCCAGGTTGTCCTTGTTTTCGAGCATGTCGGCCACGAAGCTCCGGTCGATCTTGATCCTGTCCACCGGCAGGTTCTTGAGGTAGGAGAGCGAGGAATAGCCCGTTCCGAAATCGTCCAGGGAAATTCTTACGCCAATGTCCCTGCAAGTTGACAATATCTGCAGGATGGAATCGAAATCGGATATGGCGGTCGTTTCCAGGATTTCGAGCTCGATGCGGGAAGGTTCCACTTCTGGATGTGCCTCGAATGCGGCCTTGAGCATGGCGAGAAAACCGGGGTCCTGGAGCTGGCGCCCGGCGATATTGACGCTGACCGCTACCACAAGGCCGATGCTTTGCCATGCCTCTACCTGTTCCAGGACCTGCTGGATCACCCAGGTGCCGATATCGACGATCAGTTGCGTGTCCTGAACGGCGGGCAGGAAGTCGCGGGGAAGAATCAACGTCCCGAGATCCGGATCTTGCCAGCGAATGAGCGCTTCGAGTCCCGAGACCCGGCCGCTCTTGAGATTGATCTTGGGTTGGTAGTAAAGACGAAGTTCTCCATTCTGCAATGCGGATGCGATCCGGATCTGGCGTTCATGGTTCTTGCGCGCCATGACATCCATCCTGGAATCGAAGAAATGATATTGGTCCCGGCCGGACTGCTTGGCGTGGTACATGGCCATGTCGGCCTGACGCAAAAGGGTTTCCGGCTCGGCATCGTTTTCCGGATAGAGCGCAACGCCGATGCTGGGGGACACGGAAACCGGCATTCCGTCGATGAGAAAGGGCGAGTTGATCGTGCTCATGATGCGGTCCAGGCTGCTCTGCACCTCATGTTTGTCCGAGGATTCCTGCAAGACCACGAATTCGTCTCCCCCGATGCGGGCAGCGGTGTCTTCGGCGCGGATCGCCTTTTTCAGCCTCAATGCGACTTCCTTCAGCAGCATGTCGCCTGCGGCATGGCCCAGATTGTCGTTTACCGATTTGAAGCCGTCCAGATCGATGAAAAGCACTGCCAGCATCTTGCCCTGTCTCTTGACGCTGGCCATGGAATGTATCAGGCGGTCGTGCAGCAATACCCGATTGAGCAGTCCTGTCAGCGCGTCGTGGCCGGCTTGCCAAAGCAGGTGCTTGTCGTCGCTGATGTCGTGAAAGGCGATTACTGCGCCTGTAATTTCGCCGGAATCGTTCTCGACGGGCGCTGTCGACTCATCTATGCCGATTTCCGAACCATCCTTCCGGACGAGAAGGAGGTCTCTTCTCGAACCGGCCATGTTTTTCCTGAGCGCTATCAAAGCCGGATTTTCCGCAGCTTCGCGGCTGGATTCGATGAGTATTCTGAATATCTCGGAAAGGGGCGATCCTGCGGCAGCTTCGCTTTGCCATCCCGTGAGCTTTTCAGCCTCCGGATTGATATAGGTGACATGACCGTTCAGATCGGTTGTGATCACGCCATTGCGGAGCGATTGCAAGATGGATCGAAGGCGCGCATTTTCCGATGCAAGGGAAGTGTCGCTGGAGGCGTTCCGGCAGATGCAAATTGCCCTGTCGCCGGCTGGCAGGATGCTCGCTTCGTACCGTTTTCCCGTGCCGGATGACGGCAGGGCGAATTCGAGGAATCCGGATTTGCCTGTTTCGATGGTTTTCCGGATGGCCCCCAGAATTTGCTTAGCGCCTTCTTCCGGAAGGGTTTCGTGAAGATGCCGGCCTTTTACCAGAGGCATTTCCCGCTTGCCGGGCAGGATTTCGAGGCAACGGCCCTCCTTGTCGAACAGCGCTGCATCCAGCGGAACGGTTTCCAGAACTGCTTGCTGACGCAGTGCGTTCCTGTGGCATTTTTTCGTCCGCCACTCCATTCCCAGCGCCAGCATGAGCGTGAGAAGCGCAATCCCTGTTCCCAGAATTTTCGCGTCGGTTGACGGATGGGATTGCGTCGAACCGGCGGGGGGGCGGTAGATCGGGGCTGCATGCACTGGAGCGGCAGGCAGGAGGAGTAAAACGAGCCAGGGAAAATTGCGCTGCAGCGATGATCGAAGATCTTGATAAAGTTTTATTATCATATCCACTGCAAATAGTGAAAAACACTATCTACAGTAGATCAATTCCTTCGAGATGCAACCTGCGGAATTTCGGGGCTAGGCCACCTTTTCGGGCTCCCTTGAGAAATTGAGCTGGATCTTCTCGTTCTCGTCGATGTCCACTTCGACTTCTCCGCCTTCGGAAAGCTTGCCGAAAAGGAGTTCGTCGGCAAGCGCGCGCCTTATTGTGTCCTGGATCAGTCTTGCCATGGGTCTTGCGCCCATCAGCGGATCGAAGCCGTGCTTGGCGAGATGGATCTTGAGCGCCGGGGTGAAGGAAATTTCGACTTTCTTCTCGTGCAGTTGCTCTTCCAGCTGGATCAGGAGCTTGTCGACGATGCGCAGAATGATTTCCTGGCTGAGCGGCGCGAAGGAAATGGTCGCATCCAGCCGATTTCTGAACTCGGGGGTGAAAAGCCGCTTGATCTCCGCCAGCTCGTCCCCGGGTTCCTTCGCCTGGGCGAACCCGATCGACGTCCTTGCCAGGGATTCTGCGCCGGCATTGGTCGTCATGATGATGATGACATTTCTGAAATCGGCTTTCCTGCCGTTGTTGTCGGTCAGGGTGCCGTAGTCCATCACCTGCAGCAGGATGTTGAATATGTCTGGATGGGCCTTCTCGATTTCGTCGAGCAACAATACGGAATAGGGATGCTTGGTGATGGCTTCGGTGAGCAGCCCCCCTTGTTCGAACCCCACGTATCCCGGAGGGGCGCCGATCAGCCGTGAAACCGCATGGCGCTCCATGTATTCCGACATGTCGAAACGGATCAGTTCGATGCCGAGGGCATAGGCGAGCTGCTTCGCGACTTCGGTCTTTCCCACGCCGGTGGGGCCGGAGAAAAGGAATGCGCCTATGGGTTTCTGCGGATTGCCGAGTCCGCTTCGGGTCATCTTGATTGCGGCGGAAAGCGCCTCGATGGCCTTTTCCTGGCCGAAGACGACCGCCTTCAGGTCGCGATCGAGCATCTTGAGGGCGGTTCTGTCGTCGGTCGAGATCTGGCGCGAAGGAATGCGCGCTATCTTGGCGATGATTTCTTCGATGTCCTGCTTTCCAATCGTCTTCTTCTGCTTCGATTTCGGCAGGATGCGCTGCGCAGCTCCCGCTTCGTCGATCACGTCGATTGCCTTGTCGGGAAGATGCCTGTCGTTGATGTAGCGCGCCGAAAGCTCGGCCGCAGTGGAAAGCGCGGCGGAGCTGTACTTGACCTGGTGGTGGGCTTCGAAACGGGATTTCAGGCCGCGCAAGATGGCGATGGTGTCAGCTATGCTGGGTTCTTCCACGTCGATTTTCTGGAATCTTCTGGAGAGCGCATGATCCTTTTCGAAAATGCCGCGGTATTCGGTGTAGGTCGTGGCGCCGATGCATTTCAATTGTCCCGAACTCAGTGCGGGCTTCAAGAGATTCGATGCGTCGAGCGAGCCGCCCGAGGCAGCGCCTGCCCCGATCAGCGTGTGGATCTCGTCGATGAAGAGAATGCTGCTGGGATGGTCGGAGAGCTGCTTCAGGACGGCTTTCAGCCTCTGCTCGAAGTCTCCCCGGTATTTCGTGCCCGCGAGGAGCGCCCCCATGTCCAGCGAATAGACGCGGCTCTGCTTCAGCAGATCGGGCACTTCGCCCTCGATGATCCGCCGGGCGAGGCCCTCCGCGATGGCAGTCTTTCCGACGCCGGCCTCTCCCACCAGCAGGGGGTTGTTCTTGCGCCTGCGGCAAAGCGTCTGGATCACCCTGTCGAGCTCCTGCGATCTCCCGATGAGCGGGTCGATTTTTCCGGCGAGGACCATCGCATTGAGGTTGATCGTGAAATTTTCCAGCGCACCCGAAGCCGACTGCTCGTGCTCGCCTTCGATTTCCGTCTCGGCCTTGGCCTGCTGCGGCTGCCCCACCTTGCTGATGCCATGGGAGATGTAATTCACGACATCCAGGCGGGTGATTCCTCTTTGGTGCAGGAAGTGAACCGCATGAGAATCCTTTTCGCCGAATATCGCGACCAGCACGTTGGCTCCGGTGACTTCCTTCTTGCCGGAGGACTGGACATGCAGGATGGCGCGCTGGATGACGCGCTGGAATCCCAGTGTGGGCTGGGTGTCGATTTCTTCGGATCCGGACACGATGGGCGTATGCTCGTTCAGGAATTCGTTCAGCGCATGGCGCAGGTCTTCCATGTCGGCGCCGCATGCGCGCAGCACTTCGGCGGCTGCCGGGTTGTCCAGCATCGCGAGCAACAGGTGCTCGACCGTGATCAATTCGTGCCGCTTTTGCCTTGCCTCGACAAAGGCCATGTGCAGGCTGACTTCAAGTTCCTGGGCGATCATTTACATTTCCTCCATCACGCATCGCAACGGATGTTCGTTCTGCCTTGAAAAGGCTACCACCTGTTCCATCTTGGTTTCGGCAATATCTTTGGGATAAATGCCGCATACCGCCTGACCTTCCCTGTGTACTTTGAGCATGATTTGCGTTGCTTGTTCTCTGCTTTTCGAAAAAAAACGCTCCAGCACCACGACCACGAATTCCATCGGAGTGAAATCATCGTTCAGAAGAAGCACGTTGAACATGTCTGGCGGCTTCGTGCCTGATTTCTTCGATTCGATGACGGTTTTTTCTGCTGCAGTCATGGTTCAATTCTAACCATTTCCTGCAAAACATCAACTGGTCCCGGTCGGGTCGAGTCCGCATTGACTGGGATGTCGAGGCTTGCTATAGTTACGTTCTCTGACGCGGGGTGGAGCAGTCTGGCAGCTCGTCGGGCTCATAACCCGAAGGTCACAGGTTCAAATCCTGTCCCCGCAACCACACAAACCCCTGAAATTCAGGGGTTTTTCATTTCAGCAACGGTCAATAACTTTCTAAATCTGTCTATCCTTGTCGTAAAATGTCGTGGTCGTTACGACAAATTTACGACAAATTACGGCATGACTTTTCTACATCAGTCTAGAACCGTCATTAACATTGTTCTCCAGAATATATTCTGGTATGATTTTGACTGGTTTTTGAATGGGGTATTTCGATTTCTGAAATCGCTTGACTTCCATGGACGATTCTGGAAAGATTCAAGCATGCTGAAATTTTTCAAAAAATCGGAACGCAAAAAACTCACGACGAGATCAGCGATACTGGCCGCCATCATCACGATTTTTTCGGCGTGGGGTCTGGTGGGTCTCGACGGCGCAATTCCAGAATTTTTGGGATTTTTTCTTTTTGTCGCCAGCGCGGGGACCCTCGCGAGCTTTGCCTTCGATCTCGGGACATCCTTCCTTGCGGTGGCACGAAACAAAATCGATAGGGTTTTCTTCGGTTTTGTTTCTCGGCGCGCATCGCGCACCTTCTCGGTCGAATCTTCGGTGATCCTGACCGGGAAGATTGTAAGCAAAATCAAGGTATTGCCAAAATTTTTGGCTGCCAGAAAGAAAAAAACAGACTTTTCTCTTCTCCTCGGCGCAGCCCTTCGCGCCATGCTTCTCGCTCCTTCCTTCCCCCGCATCCGCCCCGCTTAAAGCGGGGCAAATCGTAGGGGCCTTTCTGGCCCGACTCAAAAAAGTCTAGCCCCGCCGCAATTGCGCGCAGCGTCATGCGCCGCATCGGCACGAGGGCGTCATGCAAGAAAAAATTCTGGCCGTATTTTCTGAGCTTCTACAAAAATATCCACCAATTTTGAGTCTTGAGGAGGGGATAAAATTTCTCGGGATACCCTCCGTCAACGCGTTGCGGATTCGCTTTGGCCGGGGGAAATTGCCGGTTCGCCTCAGAGAAAACGGCGGGGGGCAATGTTTTTTTCTCCTCGACTTCGCGGAGTGGCAGGTCACAGGAGAAAAACAAGAACAAATTCTCCCGGTCCGCGAAAAAAAGCCCGCAAAAACAAAAAATAAGGGCGGGAGGCCAAGCAAGGGGGCGGAAATCGCCAGGCGCCAGGCTGAGGCCGCAGAAAACTAACCATGGCCAACGACCTCATCACATATGCCGAGGCGGTGAGGCGTAAGCAACGCCCCATGCGACCCGAAGACGTCCCGGGTTTGGTCCAGCTTCCCTTGTGGCCGGAGCCTGTCCGGGCGGTGCCGAACGGCTTCCTCCGCTCAGCCCTGTTCGGCGCGATCAGGAAGGGGGCGCGCGCCTACCTTGATCGGGAGGAGATTCCCGCACAGGGCGGCATCATAATCCGCTACACGGGAGCACGCCTTGACCAGGGCGACCTCGATCTCTGGGTAAGTGTGCTGCACGCCGTGCGCTCCCAGGGGCTTGGCAGCCAGTGCCGGGTCACGTCCTACTTTTTGCTCAAGCTCATGGGCAAGACCGACACCGGAAAGAACCGGGCGACCCTGCACGAGCGCATTACGCGCCTACGAGCGAACGCCGTGGAGGTGCGACAAGGCCGCTGCTACTACATTGGAGGCCTAATTCGCTGCGCGGCCAAGGACGAGGAAACGCAGGAGTGGGTCATCGAGCTGGACGAGAAGCTGCGCCAGCTGTTCGCCGCCGACCAGTTCACGCAGGTAGAATGGGCCGTGCGCCGCGCGCTTAGCGGGAAGCCGCTGGCCCAGTGGCTGCATGGTTTTTACGCGAGCCATGCCAAACCCTACCCAATTCACATAGACACGCTACTTAGACTGGCAGGCAGTCTAGATTCAAGCCCCAGCAGTGGGAGGCAGACGCTGCGCAAGGCGCTGGAGGCTGTAGCCGAGGCTAGCGAGACCCACGGCGAAGGGTTCGCCTACGCCATACGCAACAACCTCACGTACATCAAGAAGATGGGCAGCGGGTCGCAGCGGCGGCACCTCGCCAAAGTGAGAGTCGCAAAATGATACCGTTCCAGCACCTACGCCATGCCGTTCCAGCACCTACGCCATGCCGTTCCAGCACCTACGCCATGCCGTTCCAGCACCTACCTTACGTTCACCCCAAACGAGCCGCAACGCAAGCGCTGGCGCTGGTTCGCGCGATTCTGAAAAATTCCGCTAATCCTTATTTAATCTTTTTTAATCGAGAGCCACGCAAAAAATGAATAACGCCTCGAACATGAAAATGATGACCTACCAGGAAAAACAAGCCCGCGCTGCTGACAAGCGTCAGGGGATCCTATCATTTTTGGCGGCAGGCGAAGTCTACACGACCGTGAACATTGCAGCGAGGGTCATGAGGTGTAGTGCCCGGTCAGCAATCCGCACTCTCAATGCGCTGATCAGCGAAACCGAGTTGAAGTCCGAAACGCTGTTGGTCCAATCCCGAAAAGTCCAAATTTTTGGCATTACGCCCCATGGGTTGGTTTTGGCTGGCGCGATCGACGGCCCATACTTTGAAATCGGGCGCACGAACTCCAGTTACGTTCCCCACCACCTTGCTACCCAAACTGCTCGCCTGGCCGCCGAGGCGGTAGGCTGGAAGGGCTGGCAGCCGGGCAGAACCCTTCACAAACTTGGTTTTTTGAAGGTTCCCGACGCCCTGGGCACCAGACCAGATGGTTTGAAAATCGCCATTGAGATCGAGCGACACGCAAAAACCAAAAAACGGTACGAAGAGATTTTGAGTTTGCACCTCCAGGAGATGAGCAAAAAGTCCTGGGCAGAGGTTCATTACCTGGTTGCCCCCGAACTCCTCCAACCTCTTCAAAACATCTTCCAGAGAATCGAAACAATCCCGGTAAAGGGTGAACGGGTTCCGCTCGAACAAAAACATCGCGACCGATTCAAGTTTTTCAGCCTGGCCGATTGGCCCCCAACCAAAGGAGAGTGACAAAATGACGCCTGCCCAAATCGACATCATCGAGCATGAAGATCGCGCGCTCAGGGCGCTCTCAATCGCCATCACGATGATGATAGGCAGCCCATCCCAGGAAGTCCGTGACACCTCCGAACTTCTCGATTTGTTGATGGATGAGTTGTACACGCATCGGTTCAATCTGCGGAGCACAATATCGTGACCAATCACGATTTCGCACTCCAAGAAGCGCCTACGAGAAACGCCGCCCCAAGCGCATCTCCCAATGCGCTTCCGCCCGGCGCTTCTCTCGGCGCTACGCTTCACCTTGTGGCGAAGCGAAAAACAACGTCAAGTGCAAAATCCAAGACAACGTCAAAAGCATTCAAACCCAAGCAGGACGCACCTTTCGCGGCGATGCCGCGCCCGCTAGGGCGGGACAAGGTGCTCGCGGCTAGGGCCGCGCTTCTGCTTTGGTTCTCACCGGCTCCCCGGCGCGCTCCGCGCTTGGGCACCCCCTTCGGGGGGGCTTCGCGGGCTGTGCCCGCTCGTCCCGCACTCCGTGCGGGATCGCCGCTGGACGCGGCACCTCAACCATCCTCTGATCGCAAAGCGATCAGAGTCCGTTTGCCCGCGCCTGGGACGCGGCTCCGAAGGGGGTGCCCAAGCGCGGTGAAGCGTGCGCTCGGGGAGCGGGGCTTTGCCCCCCGCTCGAAAATCGGGTCGTTGGCGACCCTATACCGGCTGGGGCCGGTATTTTTCGGCGGCTCCCCCCGATCCTTCCCCGAAGGCGGGGAAGGAGCTACAGGCTGTACGCCTTCCGCCCGGCCAGCCGGTCCCCAACGGCACGCGCCTCGTTGGGCGCGCAAAGGCGTCGCGGCGCAAGAATTTTCGTTTTTTTGAGCAAAAGGAGGAAATGAGATGAAAAAAATCAAGAGGTCTATTTGGGGTTTTGTTTGTGGGGTCCGCGCCGAAATCCGGCGCTGGAACGATTTCGTTGAAGAGGCTGACGAGAGGTGGCGGGCTGATCCCGAGGCCGCCGAGAAACGGTTCGACGATGCGTTTTCGCGCTGGGTTTTGCGCTTTTGTGGCGCATTCGCCATTTGGGCGATTGTCGATGTCGTGAGCTGGAAAATTTTGTCATGAAAAAAATCGCCGCCGCGCTGTTTTTTGTTTTTTTGGTCGCCCATGCGCTGGCGGCCCCAACCTGCAAACTCACCGGCGAGACGTGCACGGACTCTACGCCGTGCAAAACGATCTCCGGCGTGCCTGTTTGTCTCGCAGGTGTGACGCCTCCGGCAGGGGGCGTCAATATCAGCCAAACCTGCTGGAATTACCAGGACACCTACAACTGCATCAAACCCGACGCGGTGAACTACTGCCAGCCGTTCATCAACGCTTCGCCGTCATGCTGGCAAACCAGCTCTATTTGCGCCCAGATGGATGCCACTTTCGGCACCGGCTGCATGCAGTACCAGCAAACTTACCAGTGCGGAAATTCCGCCATGCCGACCGCGCCGACCAATACCGTGCAGCTCGCCGACACTTACACCCTGGTCTCCACCGGATACGACACGTCCACATGTCCCTCCGCAACAAGCTCGAACTGCACGATTGCCTCGACTTCATGCACGTCCACTACTCCAAACCCTCCGTTGCCGCCAGGCATCAGCCCGACTGCCGCCGCGCCGGATGGCTGCTACCAGCAGACCAACACCTATGCCTGCTCGGACGGCACCACAACCTCAGACTGCGGCCAGTATTCGTCAAACCCGAACTGCTCGCCCCAGTCCTCGAACTGCGTCAACACGCTGCCGAATGGCACTTGCGCCGTCAACCAGCAAACCTATAGCTGCATGACGAGCCCGGCGAGCACGACCACCACAAACGATTGCAGCGGAACTTCCTTCTGCCAGGGCGGAAACTGCTTCAATACAGGGCATCCAGCCGACAATGCATTCGCAACCGCTACGGCATTGATGGAAGCCGGGCGGCAGGGCGGGGTTTACAACCAGAACGGGATAATTTTCTCGGGCGTCGATGACAGTTGCAGAATTCGGCTCTTCGGGCTCGCCAACTGCTGCAAGACGAACGGCGGCGGGTCAGGGTACAGCAACAATGCCGTCATGGGGTTTGTCGTGCAGACGGGAGCCGAAGCCATTGCTGGCGGGAGCAAGTATGCTTACGACGCGCTCTACAAGGCGGCTAGCAATGTCACTTGGTTCCCGCAAGGAGTGAAATCTCTCCTCGGTGAACCAACCTTATCAAGTTTCCAGCCATCCCTCAGCCTCTATGGATTCACCGCGACCTGGACCGGAATAGCGGTAGATGGAAGCACAAATCCAATCGTGACATCCACCATATCGACCACGGCAGGCAGCCTGTCCTCTGCTTTCTCTGGGATTTCCCAGGCTTGGAACACAGGAACGGTAAGCCTTGGCTCGGCTGGCGGCTTTCAATTCAGTTTCAATGAGTATTCTCTGGCATTACAGGTTGCCATCATGGTTTACGAGGATTTGACGAGCTGTAACCAGGATGAGCAGATGTTGAGTCTGAAGCGCGGCCAGAATCTCTGTACCTATGTCGGCACCTATTGCTCGCAAAGCCTGAATCTGCTTGTGGGTTCGATCTGCATGGAAAATACCCAGACTTATTGCTGCTACAACAGCCTGCTCGCCAAGATCATCGAAGAGCAGGGCAGGGCGCAGATCGGAAAGGGGTATGGCTCAGTCCAGTCGCCAGACTGCTCCGGCCTGACCACCGCGCAATTTCAGCAAATCGACTTCACCAAGATCGACCTGTCGCAGTTCACCGCGCAAATCATGGCATCCGTCGTCGGGCCGAACAACTCCGGCAACACGCAAAACGCCTCCGGGGTGATCCAGCAAAAAATCCTGAATTACTACCAGATGGGACATCAATAATGGAACTCCTGCTTCTCAAAGCCGCTATCGCGGCACTTCAAGCCGACCAGGTAGCCTTGCACTTTCTGACCCGAATGGGCTGGCTGTCGGCGTTTTTCGTGCTCGTTCACAATCTCAAGCCCGAAAGCCAGAAAACCCGGAAATGGTTCTGGATTTTCGGGTTGTGTTCTTTCCTCGCCCCGGTTTTGTTCTTTTCAACGAACTGGCTACTTGAATTCTTCAATTTCCAGGCATCCCCGATTCCCACGAGGGAAGCGGTCCTTTGGGGCGGGTTGTGGGTTGGTGGGCTGATTCTCGCAGCAGCATGGCTCCGCTATGGGCACCCTCAGTTGAATGCCGTTTTGGTGCGCTTCAAGCGGGGGAGCGCCCTGGAACGAAACCAGAAAACTGACGTGCGTGAAATAGAGAAATTTTTGCCTCGCCCTATCTCATTTAATCCACTGAAATATACTGTTGGGCTCGAAAACAAGAAAAAATTTT
The DNA here is from genome assembly GCA_021835845.1 of Pseudomonadota bacterium. Lineage (GTDB taxonomy): Bacteria > Pseudomonadota > Gammaproteobacteria > Burkholderiales > JABEVD01 > JABEVD01. The sequence continues at coordinate 33,382 of JAKBJU010000018.1, forward strand.
TCATCGGCTTGGATGAAAACAAAAAAGGCGTTTACGTCGATTACGAGGATTCAGTCGCCGCGCCGCACATCCAAATCGTAGGTTCCACCGGCGCAGGCAAAGGGGTCTCAATCGGTGTCCTTGCAGCTCAATTTCTTGCAAAAGGCGAAGCTGTCTTCTACATGGACCCGAAAGACGACGAGTGGGCTCCGCATGTCCTTTGTCACGTGGCGCAACAAACCGGAAAACCATTCCATTTCATCAACCTGAATCGCCCAAGTGGTCCGCAGCTCAACCCTTTTGCGGGGGCGACAGAAGAAGAGGCATTCGAACTTTTTCAAGCTGGTCTCTCACTGATTGATAAAGGGGATGCCTCAGATTTCTACGGAATTGCCGACCGACGCGAAGCTCAGGCAACCGCGAAAATCATGGCGTCAAAAAATCTGAATATCGCACAGGCTTATGCGGCCAGGATCGATATTCTGAACGACCCCAAGACCGGAGCGGAGAAGTTTGCAGGGCGTCTCCGTGAGCTGGCAGAGACACCCAGCATCAATGCCGCTTCGGGCGGAATCGATTTGGCCAAGGTGATTGATGAGGGCGGCTGCGTGTATGTGGTCGGTTCCATGAGGAACGACATCACCAAAACCATTCAACGGGTTTTACTGGTGAGACTGCTCCAGTTGGCGGAGCGGCGAGATCGAATTAATGAGGACGTGAGGCCGATCTGCGTCGTGCTGGATGAAGTCAAATACCATCTTTCCCGTCCAGCCCTCGAAGGGCTGGGGGCCGCACGCGACAAGCGTTTACATATTGTTCTGGCGCATCAATCGCTTGCCGATCTTCGCGACTGCGCCAAGGATTTGAACCCGGATGCCGTCGAAGGTGCCATTGTTGACGGTTGCACCATCAAAATCTGTTACAAAGTGCTGAACCCGATCACAGCAGAATGGCTGGCGGCCATGTCTGGAGCAGCACAGGTTGATGACGAGACGCGAAAAGTAAAGCGTAATGTCGCTCAGGCCGAAATCGTTCTCGGCGAGCGCAACATCCGGCAGACAGAGCGTTATTTCATCGATACCAACATGTTGCTTAATCTTCCGAAGCGCGTTGCGGTGGTGTATGGCGTTGGCTTAGCAAAATTCGCATCGATCCAGCCAATCAAGGTGGCAAAGACACCGGAGGCGATACGATTCCATGTCGTCGAAGGCTCCGCTGCGCCAAGCGCCGACGATGCAATTTCCCTGGACGAAAACATTCCCACTTCTGCATCCGCCTCAATTTCCCTGGATTGATCCCATGAAAACTTTCCCGTTCTTCCTCGCGCTCCTCATGACCTGCGGCATTTCGTTCGCGTCGAGTCTCGATCAATACACCAGCGTCAAACCCTTGCTGCTTCAGGCCCTCGACGATCCGCATGCGACGATCCAGGGCGAAATGATCGGCCCGATGGCGGACAAGTTCAAAACCACCACCAAGTCCACGTCGCCGGTGATTGCAACCGTCACCACCCTCAAGCAATTCAAGCAGGCCGGGTGCAGTCGCCTCAACCTGCACCTGCAACAGGCCAACGTGCTGACCACCGATGGCAAGCTGGTGAATTTTGCCATCAACATCGGGCTCAACCTTTGCAAAAACGGCAATCCGCCAGCCGAAGGGATGGACCTGGGCAAAATCGCGCCATTTATTCATTAAAATCGGTACTCAGGGGGGTAAAAAATGATCTACACCATTTACAGCTATTGGAATATCACCGAATTGACGGGGGTATTCAACGCCATTGCGGCTCTGGTTGCCGCCCCGGATTTGGCGGGCGCAATCAAATTCGTCGTCCTGGTCGTCATGCTGTCTCTTGCCATGACCGTGCTGGTCGGGAGGGGGAGGATGGATGAATTATGGAAATGGGTGCTTATGGTCGCGCTGTTGAACGGTTTTCTGCTTGCCCCCAAGGCGACGGTGCAGATCGTTGACCAGACCGGGACGAACCCCCCGGCAGTCGTCTCCAATGTGCCCATAGGGCTTGCCGCCGTAGCGGGCGGCATCAGCACCATCGGGTACTGGCTGACCTCTTCCTATGAAACGGTCTTTGCCTTGCCTGGCGATCTGAATTTCGAAGCCAATGGCATGATGTTCGGTCAGCAGGTGCAGCGGGAACTCGATTTCCTCAAACCTGCAACAGTCGCCTGGCAAAACGATTTCAACAATTATTACTCGCAATGCCTGGCCCCGGACATTCTGAATGGAACGTTGTCACAGGATCAGATCAACACGTCGAGCAATATCTGGTCAATCCTGGGAAACACCAATCCGGGCCTTTATGTGACGCTTTCCACGGTCGGGACCGTAAATTGCCCGACAGCCTATAATGACCTGACAACGCGCCTCAATTCCGGCGAAGTACCGACCACGCTTCAGCAGTACGCCGTCTCGGCCTTGCCACAAACCACCAATCCGAGCCTGGCAGTGACGGGGGTGAGCAATACCATCGTCGATTCGTTAAGCTATTTCACAGGTATCGCAACCACGGCCCACGCGGCAGTCCAACAAGGAATTGTCTCAAACGCGATCATCGACGCGCATTGCAACATGCTTGCGCAAACTTCGAACACGGCGCTTGCCACCGAGTGCCTGTCGCAGTCCGAAGGTTTCCGGCAAACCAATTCCAGCTACCTCGCTATGGCGAATATCGCCAAAAGCTCCATGCCAAAGGTGAGGAATGCCATCGAGCTGATCCAGTACGCGATATTTCCGATCATCCTGATTTTTGTGATCGTCGCAGGGCATGCGGGCCTGCCTATTCTGGCAGGGTACGTCAGGAGCTTGATGTGGATTCAACTCTGGCCGCCCCTGTATGCTGTGGTGAATTACATGATGAGCGTCCATGACGCCTATTGGGCGAATGCCACCCAGGGCAACGCCACGGCGCTCCAGTACCAGCAATGGATAACCTCGGCCAGCGTATCCGACCAGGCGATTGCCGGAATGCTGACGCTCTCTATACCGGTTATTGCCTGGGGTATCGTGAAGGGCGGAGAAGTTGGACTGCAAGCGATAGGGAATATGGCAAGCCCGCCCCATTCTGTCGAAAAGCTGGCAACCCAGATGACCGAAGGTAACTTCCAGAACGGGCAAATAACGGCGGCACCGACTATCAATGACGGCGCACCCCTGGCGATCCGTCGCAACGACAACGGTTCGAGCATGGCCATTACAGCCGATGGAACCCGACGCTATGACAAGGGCATTGCGGGCGACAACATGAACTTCAAGGCGGAAAGCGGTTCCGCTTACGCTTCCAGACTTGCCACGGAATCGAAATCGGCACTTTCCAATGCCCAGGCACAGAGTCAGCAGGCTGGGACGCAATTCACCGCTACCTGGAACGATATGAACAGCTTTGTCCGGCAGCATGGGCATGATGCAGACCTGACCAGCGGCGACAATCTTCAGCGTATGGGCACCATGAGCGCGGCAAGCACCACCATTCAGTCTCTTTCGACGAAGCTGGAAAAATCCACCGGAATCGACCGGACAATAGCCGCAGAAATCATGGGGCAGGTTGCGCTTGGCACTCCTACCTCTGTCCTCAAGGCTGGCATCGAGGGGCAACTCAAAGGGGGCGTATCCGTCGATAATGTGGTGAAGCAGGCCGAGGATTTGGGAAGGGAACACAATCTCACCCAAATGACGCAAAGCGCCCAGGAAGCCATCAGTGGCCTGAAATTCAGCGACAAGAACAGCAGCGGTGCACGCGGCGCTCAACAAATCACTGCCGGGTTTTCAAGAGCCAAAACCTTCCAGGAAAACGCCTCGAACGAGTTGCGCAGGTCAAATGAACTAGCGAACAAGTCGGAGCTGGTTCGTTCCGACCAGAACAGCTTATCCAACGATAGGACGACGCAGGTGGTCAACAGCATCATCGCCGCAAGCCGGAAACCAGGCGGGCTGACTTTCGGCGGGCATACTTACACGAATCTGGATGCAAGGGACATCGACAGCCTGATGAGGCAGGGCGATCCCGACATGCAAAACACCGTGAGGGCGTTTTCAGAGAATCTGATGGACGCAGATGTGAATGGGCTTGTGAACGGTCAAATGCTGAGTGAAAAAGGCATCAAAGCCGATTATGCGGGACACTCATTGAAGCCTGGCGGGATGGCCGCGGTCGATGCGGAAAATGGAAGAAATCAGGGCATCGTCTCGGCGAACCAAAATGCAGCCGACGTAAGCCCATGGCAGCAAGTGCCAAATCCGATTGGCGGCAAGGTCGATTCACTTCTCACGAACACGGCCAACGCAACGAACCAGGCCACAGGCTTGGGGGCTGACGCCAAGGCGTTCGAGCGAAATACATCCGACCAGGCGCATCATCCCGATGGCGTCGCGGGGTTCCTTGTCAAGGTAGATCACCTGGTGGAAGGGCAGGGCGATAATGGGGATACTCCGCCCACAAAATAGGGTGTCTGGATGGTGGATTAAAACCCGCCATGCCGATGCAAGGAAGACCCGGCCATCGAACCGGGAGAGCCATTGCTGATTCCCGTGGTCATGCCTAAGGCGAAGTCGCTGGCGAAAGAGCTTTGGCTACTATCCGACATCGAGCTCATCCTCGAACCCGATTTCATAAACAGGTCATCATTCATCCACCCGGCATCCTTCCACCCAGTTTGCCGTGTGGCACGGGACCAGCCTCTGAATATCAAACCTCCTATCCCCCCGAAGTAAATAGGGGTGACGAGGTAGAGAACGACAGCATTGGCAGTCACGATAGCGACCAGGAGCACGCCAAAACACAGCAGGCCCACGACATAATCCACGATCTGGGGTCTCATTCTTTTCCCTTCGTTTGTTGGCCTGCGGCAGGCTTGTCGGCAGCGAAAGGGGTTGCGCTGGCCGTGGATGATGTAGTGGATGCACCAGGGGCAGCGCCGTTGGCGTCAGTCGTGTTGACCTGCTCGGCGTCAACTGGCTGGATGGTCGGCATAGTGAATGCTATGCCTTGTGATTTGTCGTAAGCCTCTGTATGTTCCCAAATGGCCTGGGCGACACGCTTGATGCCTGCATCAATCAGGGCTTCTGGTTTTTCGGGCGTGGTCGAGGCGGCATAAGCGCCGAGAACAAAAGCGTGCTTTTTAGAACCAGGGAACCATGCAGGCAGCAGTACCTCTGCGTTAATATAGGCTACTCCTGGGGGCGTAGTCTGCCTTGAATGGATACCGCTGAATATATCCAACAACGTATTTATACCAACCAATACAGCAGAACCGTTAACACCATGAACAGCATTTCCTACTTGCGAAAGAGCGTTTATGCCACTGGGGGCAAGCTGCGTTCCTGACATGCCAGAGGCATTGGCTGCGATTTTTCCAGTGTCGGTGTTGCTCGATGCTTGCAGCGCCGGTCCGATGTCTGAGAACTTATCGCTGTTGTTCATGATAAAAACGAGGTCAGACGGTACACTCCCGGCTGTCTTGCTTGGCGTTGTTACATAGCCGGAAATTTGAATCGTGCAGGGAGCGTTTTTATCATCAGTGATATTAAACCCGCTATCTTTCAAGATATTAACTATGTGTGAAAACGTCTTCTCGGATTCGTTGTACTGCCCGATATAACACGGCGTAGAACTCGAAAATTCCTTAAGTGACGATGGCGGCAGCATTTCCACATTCCTGCCGACAGTGGTGGTTTGGATTTGAGCCTGAGCAGGGGCGCTTACCACGGCAGATGCCAGAAGCAGGCTGGTGATTGTTTTTCTGGAAAAATGACTCATTTCACCCCCGTCGCTTCGCCGATCTGGGAAAGCATCGCAACTCGGCAATCCTGGTATTCGTCGAGCAGAAATGCCAGGGCGCTCTGCGCTTCCTGGACTTCCTGAATAGGGCTAAATTCCATGAGTTCGACGACAGCGCGGAAGGAATTGAAAATGCGCGCTTCCCGGTCGAGGTGATCGAGGTGGTCTTGATCCATTTTTACGTCCCCTTGCTTTGAATCCCACAATGACCGTAGGCGGCCAGGTGCTCAAAACCGCTAACAGGCGGCGGGCATATTCCCCAAAGGTATTATATTAGCCTCACACCCGGCCATGTAAAAACAATGGACGTAAAAAAACCACATCTTTCGGGCGCGGTATCCGCTGTTAGTCGTGTTTTGAGCACTTGAATCAAGTATATACTGTGGCCTTCGATTGTCAAGGGGTGAAGGAGAGAAGGGGGATATAGGTCAAGAAACTTTTCTTGTAGTCCTGAATCTATTTCGACGAATACCTCCTTTCCCCTCTTTACCGAGGATTTTTTTGTCCACAGAAAATGTGGACAAACCAGCACCCTGGTCTAAAATTACGCAACCTCTCAAGACGTTCATGGCTTTGCCTGAAAAACTGGCGGATTGCGAAAATTTAACCGTTATTAGGCGGCACATAATTGCCATTCACGAATTCGCAGCCTGCACCTGGCCTGAGAATCAAGCCCTTTTTTATCCAATGCTCGTTACCGTAATTCTCGACCGGAAAGTTCACTTTGACCAGACCATGCCTGAGTTCCAGAACCTCTCCGCAATTGGTGTCATCACCAACTTGCAAACTGTTTTGCCATTTGGCTAGATCTTCTCTCGCCTGCCGTACTTCAGCATTTTGTTTGGCGAAGATCGAGTTCAGCTTTTGCCGGGCCTTAGGCACCAGGTTGTCAGGATCGTTGTTTTTATAATTGTTGATGAAGGCTTGGTAATCGGATGCTGACGATGCCGACTCGAACTCGTTACGGTACTGCGCATGGGCTTCAGCAGCTTCCTTGGCCTGAACATCCGGGAGCTTCTTTTCGGCCTGTGCAACAAGCTTGTCAGGATCATTGTTCTGGTACTTCGCAATGAAATGCATGAGGCTATTACTTGTTGTGGACTGTTTGAATTCGCATCTATAGCGCTGTAATTCTGCGTGAGGGATTAAGTTTTTCGGGTCTTTGTTCCTGAATTCATTAATAAGCCGCGAAAGTTCCTCGGGCGAGGTAATGGAATCACTGTCACCTAGTCTTTGATAATCCAGCATCTCTTGCTCAAATTGCCCATATGGCATCTCTGTTCCACTTCTCGGAGATTTTCTGTCACTAACGTAAACAGCATTGGGTGTTATTACATAGCGATAACCCGCTCTGACAACTAAATGATAGATACTGCTTCGATGACAGGTGGCGGTATTATTGCAACCAAGCCCAACTTGAAAATCATACGTCCCAGGCAAGAAATTTTTCTGCGGCCATGCTGGAAAGATAGCTTTACCATTTACCCAACTGATGTATGCGGTAGTCTCATATCCCCCCGAATTTGGTAGCGTGTCCAAGTTGGACCCATTAACTCCGATACGCGATACCACTAATGCATAGTCACCTTCCTTTTCGGCGGGAATACTACGGCCAAAAAGGTCAAATAGACCAGCAAAGCTAATTGAAGAGTGCGTTATAACGTAGAGAAAACAGATTGCCGATAGAAGAGATTTCATTCTCATAATGCCCCCCTAGCCTATTGTTTGATATTGCTCTGGGAATTATACCTAAAGTTCCTCAGGCAATATTACATGGAAGTGGGCATTCCGACATACCAACCCCCTGAACCATGTCCACCGGCTGCGCCTGTGGACAGCTTCACCCTCGCTCTTGCCTCATTCACTTGGCGGCGAGGACAAGGGGCGTGGATATGTCTCAGGCGGTAGTCAGGCTTTCTTCCGCGAAACCAGTAACGACTACATCGCCATCTGGAAATTTTGCCCTGATCTCAAGTTCTCCGCCCATGGCTCGAATATGCGAGCGCAATGTGCTGATGTACATGTCAGTGCGTTGCTCGATCTTGGAAACGTTTGCCTGGCTGACATGCAAGGTTTTGGCAATAACTTCTTGAGATAGGCCGCGAGCCCTGCGCAACTCATGCAATGGGTAATCAGCACGGAGTTTTGAGGCGATTGCATTCGCTTCGGCTCGTGCCTGGAGGCTCATCTTCGCTCGCAATTCAGAAAATTTCTTTGCCATGATTATCTCCGTTCTCTTTCTCTTTCCAGCTCTTCAAGATGCTCTTCATACAAACGATCAGCAATTGGCACATAGAGTTCATACCAACGATCCTCACCAGTCTTGTCTCCACCGATTAGCAGTATTGCATTCCTTTCAGGGTTGAAGGCGTAAAGTACCCGATATGGTCTTCCCTGATGTTGAATTCTCAATTCCCTCATGTGGCCGAATCTCGAGCCATTGACTCCTGAGCTATGGGGGAAGGCAAGATGTGGTCCATGCTCCTCAAGAAGCTGTACGACGGCTTCCACGGATGCTTGTTCGGATTCTGACAGATCGTCCCACCAGATTTCGAATTCGTCTGTAACTTCGACTTCGCTCGCCATGCTTAAATATAACCCTAAAGTTATATCCGGTCAACCCAACTTCTTCGCCAATTCTTCTGCCTTCAAGTGCGTGTACCGCTTTAGCATCTGCAAAGTTTTGTGCCCGGTGATGCTCGCTACTTCCATCATGTCGAACTTGCCAGACTCGAACAGTCTGGATGTGGCTTCGTGCCGTAAATCATGCAAACGCAAATTCATTAAAAACGTTTTGTCCGGGCTTTTTCCCGCGTCCTTGCATTCGGTCTCGTAAATCGCCCTGGCTTTGGCTTGTGCCCGAGAAAACGCCTTTGAAATCGCGTCAGGCGTCATGCTGAACACCTTGCCGCTGATGCGTCTGGGGACACTGTTAAGCGCTTCCACGGCCCGGCTGGAGAGTGGCACCATGCGATTTTCGCCATTCTTCGTATCCTCAAGGAAGGCAAGGCGCTTTTTCATGTCGATATTCGCCCAGGCTAGCTTCGACAACTCCCCTCTCCGCATCGCAGTTTCGGTCAGTAGGCGAACGATGGCCGGAAGCTCCCGACTTTTCGAGTTCGCGAGAACACGGTCGATTTCCTCTGGAGTGGCGCGGCGATCCCGCCCATTCCGCACCTTTGGCTTACTCACGAGTTCAACGGGATTCCGCAGGGATTCCATGCGCCATTCCCGAATTGCCGTATTGAATAGATGGGAGAGTAGGGCCATTTCATTCAGGACAGTTTTCGGCACTGATTCCTTCAGTCGCTCATCCCGGTATTCCGCAATGTCGGCCCCTCTGATCGTCGCCATGAACCGGGGAGCCAAGTCGTGCGCTTGCAGCTTGCGGATAACTGACATCTCCTTGTTAGCGCCCTTCTTCATGGGAGTCACTTCGCGGGAATACCGTTCAAGGCATTCAGCCAAGGTTGTGGATTCGGCTTCGGTTCTGGAAACGAACGCCCCTTTATCCATTGCTCCTTCCACGTCACGCGCCCACTTTTCTGCATCGGCCCTGGATTCGAAAGTTTTAGTCTGGTAGGGCCATCCTTTTCGCCTGATTTCGGCTTGCCATTGATAGTCGCCGCGCTTCCTGAAAGTAGCCATTTTTGCCCCTCATTACGACAAATTTACGACAAAAACCCATTCAGGCAACTATACATCAAGCCATAAGCCGCGTAAATGCTTATTTCTGTGGAAGTTTGGGGTTCAGGCTCATAACCCGAAGGTCACAGGTTCAAATCCTGTCCCCGCAACCAAATTCCAGGCCCGGCTCGCGAGACCGGGCCTTTTGTTTCAGGGCTCTGTCGAGGCGAGGCGGTGCGCCCATCGGGTCGTCTCGGGAAGCCGGTATTTCGTGGTGCAGGCCATCACGAAGGATATCGCCGTCTCAAGATCGATCTTGTGTCCTACGGAAACATAGACAGGCTTGACGCCTCGCCTGGTTCTCAAGACTGCGCCTATGGTTTCTCCCTTGTCAGTCAGGGGTGCCCAGTCCCCTTTTTCGTTGCCCGGCATCTGATGCGATCCGACAAGACGGGTTTTCGCAACCCCGATCGATGGGATTCCCGTGGTGATCCCGAGATGGCAGGCGATGCCGAAGCGGCGGGGGTGGGCGATTCCCTGTCCGTCGCAGAGCAGGAGATCGGGGCTTGTGGCGAGTTTTTCAAGGGCGTCGAGCAAAACCGGCGCTTCCCTGAAGGAAAGCAATCCCGGAATGTAGGGGAAGGATACGGGAAGTCTGGATCGGGCAACTTCGACAAGCTCGAGAGAGGGGAATTTCAGAACTGCAACTGCGGCGATGGCGAAGCCGCCCTTGAAGCCGACGTCCATTCCTGCGACATGCTTGATTTCTCCTAATTCGTTGCTGCGGACGATGTCTTTCGCCAGGGATTTCTGGACAAGAATGGCTTCCCCCGGGGGAAGATTCCAGGCATGGCGTTGCTGAAATTTCATATTCCTGATTTTAGGCCGGCTTGGGATTTTTTCGAGATCCCCTCTTGCGCTGCGTATCGGGTATCTATACAATTCGCCCCTTTCCCGAGGTGTGGGATTGCTGAGGGATGCGGGAGGGGCTTGCAAGGTTCTCCGGAAAGCTGTAAGATTCCGCTTCTCTGCTGTTGCATGACGGATTTGTTGCAGCGGAATGTTCTTTAAAAATATACAGTCGATAAGTGTGGGCGCTTGATGTCCGGGAGCGAGCCTTCGGGCTCGTAACTTAAGACATAAAGAAGTGCTCACAAGAAGTTTTTAACCTGGTTAATAATTTTGAGTGAGACCGATAGGGAGACCTATCAAACAGGCATTGAACTGAAGAGTTTGATCCTGGCTCAGATTGAACGCTGGCGGAATGCTTTACACATGCAAGTCGAACGGGGTCATGGG
>JAKBJU010000007.1:0-3384 GCA_021835845.1 Pseudomonadota bacterium
GTAATCGGACAGCAGGCTGTCGATCAGGTCTGCAGGCAGTGCTTTTGATACGGTCATTTCCTCTCCTTGCTAAAGTACGGCAGTTTCCCGCCAAATGACCGTTTACACAAAAATTCTTACACCCTCGGAAGATCTTCTTGTTCGCCCGATTGCCATCCGCGACCAGAGCCGTGAAGAATTCGATCAACTTTTCGTGATTGAAGGCACCGTCAATAATCATCCAGTTTGCCTTGCCTTGATTGGTCACTCTCATTGCACAGAATCGTTGGGTTCCATTTCTTCCGTCCGACCTCACAGTCATGTCGCCAGACTTTCTTCAAGCCAATCCTGACCGTTTCGCTGAATTTTGCTATGCTTGGGCAAAATTCACGGGGAAAGCCATGCGATTCATGATTATTCTTCTGCTGCTGCCGCTTGCAGCATGCTCGGGGAGGAGCGGGAGCAACATCAAGGTAGGAACCGTTTTTTCCCCAAATCCCGATGTCGTCACCTGCCCGACCGGGGACCTGCTCGAGAAAATCAGGCAATACGCCGCAACGAAGGACGAGAAGGGCTACAAATCGATGCTTCTGGATGGCGGCGGTCTTTGCACGACATTGCCCTCTGCCGCGACCTTGAGTGTCGCCGAAGTTGCGGGAGACATGATCCGCGTCCGGCCTGCCAGCGCCCCGAATGCAAAAGGAGTATGGGCTTCTCCGCGCATCCTGGAAAAGCCCGACGGTCACATGGGGCCGTAATGCATCAGGCGCTTCAACAGATTCGAATACAAATCGAGGAAAATCCGCGTCGCGGCGGATAGGCTTCTCGCCAGAGACTCCGCCAGTCCCGCCTTGCCGGCAGGAACCGGAGAAGGGTCGCCATCGCATACGACCTTGTTCCTGCCCGTGTGCTTGGCCTGGTAAAGGGCCCTGTCGGCATCCGAGATCATGCGCCCGGCCAGCGCGCAGTTGTCGCCTGCACCATCTGCCAGCAGCATCGACAAGCCAATCGAGATGGTTATCCCGTGCATCCCGCTCCCGAAAGGTTCGGCGGCTATTCTGGCGCGGATGCGTTCTGCGATGTCCAGCGCATGGTTGGCCGCAGTTTGCGGGAGAAGCGCAACAAATTCTTCCCCGCCATAACGCGCAACGGTATCCCCTGCGCGCAGCTGCCCCTGGATGATGCGGGCTACGCTGCGCAAAACTTCGTCGCCCAACTGGTGGCCGTAGGTATCGTTGATCCGCTTGAATCTGTCGACATCGAGAAACATGCAGGCAAGCGGATGCTTGTGGCGACGCGCGAGGCTGATCTCCGCCTGGCAGCGATGCTCGAAGTAGCGCCTGTTCTGCACCCCTGTGAGTGCGTCGGTCAGCCCAAGCAGCTTCAGACGCTCCTGATTCAGGGTGCTCTCAAGACAAACGGAGATGATCGCGGCGAGGCGTTCGAGGAACCGGGTCCCACTGACGCTTTCATATCGTTCGGGATTGTCGCTGCCGAAATGGAAGCTGCCGATCAGCTCTCCCTGCCGGGCCAGCGGCAAAAGCGCAACGGAGGCAATATTGCCGCGATTTTCCCCGAAAAGCTTCCCATGGACCGAAGCATCGAACCTGCCCAAACGAGGGCTTCGATTTTCTCCGTACAATTTTTCGAGAGCTTCCCCCGACCCGAGCAATGTCAACCCCTGTGCCGATGCCAGCTCGGCTTCAAGAATTCTGGCCGTTTCGTATTCCGCATCAACCAGCGCCAAGGTGACATGCTCCACCCCGAAAGCCGATTTGTATTCCGAGAGCAGCGTGCGCACCAGCTCGGCCAGGGAGCCTGCGCTTATCAGCTGGCGCTCGAGCTGGTCGAAGCGCCGCATCTTGTCCTCGTTGCAGCGCGCCTCGTGGAGAAGCGCCTCGAGCTGCTGACGAAGAGAAAAATTTTCCGCATGGAGATTATTGCCCATGACGGCATTATCGGCGCTCAATCAGGATTCTTTAGCCATAACCATTTTCCGACATGCAGGATTAAAGCATAATAATCCCATGACGACGAAACCGGACAAGAAGCGCCCGGACTGCAACAGTTGCGTCCACTACTACATCACCCACGACGCCAGTTTCAGATATGGCTGCCGTGCGTTCGCATTCAAGAGCCAGAGGCTGCCCATCCTGGACGTCGTTGAAGCCTCCGGAGAGCAGTGTCATTACTTTCTCCAGAAAAGGTGATGACCTCATCCCCGAGCTCCAACTGAAAACGGGCCGACAGGCCCGTTTCTGCGGCATGCCGGCCAATCGGCCGACCGGTTGATCACCTGCCTTTTTGATACAGGTAACAGCTTCCCAGATAAACCACTGCACAAACAATCAATACGACCATGCCGCCTGCATTTGTGAACTGGATTCCATCAGCCATTTATATCTCTCCTTTAGTAGTTATGTTGGTACAACTTGCTCCGTGCCTTTCGGCAGCTTCAATTATGGCATCGTTTCGCAAAAAATTAACATTATCAGCGAGATGGGTATTTCAAGAAGGAGAATTTACTGAACAGCTCGAAGGGAAATGGGTATTGCAGGAAAAATCGAGATTCAACCCAGCAGGCGAAAGAATTCCTCCCTCACCACACCGTAGCACTCACAGCACTCGCACTCCAGGCGCCGTCTGTCGAGTACCGTGACATACCCGCGCTTGTAGTCGATCAGCCCGTCGCCGCGCAGCTCTCCCGACACCTTGGTCACGCTTTCGCGGCGAACGCCGAGCATGTGGGCTGTGGTTTGCTGCGTCAGGGCGAACCTGTCAGATGGCGCCCTGTCGTGGATCAGCAGCAGGTGTAGGCAGAGCTGCTCGCGCAGCGAATGATGCTTCCCGCAAATGGAAAGCTGAGCCATCTGGGTGAAAAGCGCCTGGGTGTAGAGAAGCAGGATGTGCCTCAGGTGCCTGGAGCGGTCGAGCTCCCCTTTGAGAATTTTTCCATCCAGCCGGAAAGCCTGGCCGGAGGTTTCCACCACGGCCATGTAGGGCATCGTTTCTCCTCCGAGAATGGGAACGATGCTGAACATCCCCTCGTTCCCGATGAGGGCGATTTCGGACGACATTCCATGGTCCATCGGATAATAGAGCGAGACCATGCTGTCCACAGGAAAATAAACGAAACGCGATATCTTGTTGGGTTCAGCAAGGATGTCACCCACCCTGAGAGAAACCCGCTCGAGGGCAGGAAGGAGACGCGTGTATTCGGAAGGCGGCAGCATTTCCAGAAGGCGGTTCTGACGGGGATCAGCTATTTTGTTATTCATTTGGACTACCGACAGAATCTAACTAACTAGAAATTATAACGATATCTCTCTTGACGGTATGTACGCAATCTAACACAAGCACGACACCAGCGCCTCATGTTGCTATACTCGCAGGCGACCCTCCAAG
>JAKBJU010000007.1:3484-107133 GCA_021835845.1 Pseudomonadota bacterium
TCGGAATCGCAATTGCCCGCCGAAGGCCAGCATCTGGTTGCCCTTGCCCTGCTTGCCGAGCGCGCCATCCAGCTTCATGCCGGCCTGTCCGACTCGGCGGAATGGCACAAGGGAGGGCAAATCGCGCTGCAGCATCTGGGGCTGTCTACAGACGAATTCGGGGAGATCATCGACGATGCCAAGGCTTTCCTGGATGGACAGGACTGACTCGCAACCCCCCGATATTTGTCTCGGGGATCGAGTCGATTTATACTGTAAGGCTTTTCGATGTCAGAGGCTTTCATGCAAAGAACCATGCTGAGTTCGAAGCTTCACAGAGTGACGGTTACGCACGCCGAACTTCATTACGAGGGTTCCTGCGCGATCGACGAGAACCTGCTCGATGCAGCCGACATTCGGGAGTATCAGCAAATCGACATCTACAACGTGAGCAACGGCGAAAGATTCACGACCTACGCGATCAGGGCGGAAAGGGGGTCGGGCATCATTTCGGTGAATGGCGCGGCCGCGCACAAGGCCTCCCCGGGAGACATCGTGATTATCGCGACCTATGCGCGCTACGACGCATCCGAGCTTGCCAGCTTCAAGCCGAAGCTGATCTATGTGGACGAAGCCAATCGCATCGTGGGGGAGCGCAGCAGCATCCCCCTTCAGGCAGCCTAGGGCCTCCCTAGTGGTGGTGGTCCCCGTCGTGGGTATGGCCATGCTCGATCTCTTCTTCCGTGGCAGGACGGACTGCCGTCACTGTGCAGCTGAAAGTCAGCTTCATCCCCGCCAGAGGATGATTGCCGTCTACCACGACCTTGTCCGGCGTCACGTCGGTTACGGTATAAATCAGCATATCCTCGGACTCTTCCTCTCCCCCTTCGAAGCGCATGCCGACTTCGACTTCGGCGGGAAAAAGCTCTCTCGGCTCGACGCGGATCAGATTGGGGTCGATTTCTCCGAAGGCGTTTTCCGGCTCCATTTCGACCGTGCATGAAAACCCCACTGCCTGCTCGTGCAAGGCTTCCTCGACCTGGGGAAATATCCCGTCGTAACCGCCATGAAGGTAGCTGACGGGCGCCTCCGTCTTTTCGAGAAGATTGCCGGAATCATCGGTCAGTTCGAAGTCGAGGGACACGACAGTGTTTTTTTCGATGCGCATTGAGAGGCCGTCCGTGAAATTGAATTGGTAACGGGATTCTAACCCATTTCACGATGTTTTTTTGGATATAATGCGAATAATGCTGGGAGATATCGAACCATCCGAATTCCTGCGCGATTACTGGCACAAGAGGCCGCTGCTGATCCGCAACGCCATTCCGGGCTTCAATGGGCTCTTGAATCCGGAGGAACTGGTCGAGCTCGCCTCGCTGGAAGATGCGCAATCCCGTCTCGTGACTTTCGACAGGAACCGGTGGTCCCTGGAAAACGGGCCTTTCGAGAAAAGGCGCTTCAGGAAATTGCCGGAATGCTGGACCCTTCTGGTTCAGGGCGTCAATCATTTCCTGCCCGAAGGCGCGAAACTGCTCGGGCAATTCGATTTCATTCCCCATGCGAGGCTGGACGATCTCATGGTCAGCTTCGCTCCGGACGGCGGCGGGGTGGGACCGCATTTCGATTCCTACGACGTGTTCCTGCTCCAGGGCATGGGGAGCCGGCGCTGGCAGATTTCTGCGCAGCAGGACTGCGAATTGATTCCGGATGCGCCGCTCAGGATACTTGCCCGCTTCGAACCAGAGCAGGAATGGATACTCGAGCCCGGAGACATGCTCTATCTTCCCCCGAAATACGCGCACAACGGCGTGGCGATGGGGAATTCGATGACTTATTCGATCGGTTTCAGGGCCCCCTCCCATCAGGAGCTGGCGACCCAGTTCCTGGTCTACCTGCAGGATCATCTGGAAATGGCGGGCATGTACGAGGATCCTGATCTGCAAATACAGGAGCATCCCGCGGAGATCGGAGCTGTCATGCAGGAGAAGGTTTCCCGCATCCTGGACCGGATACGCTGGAAAGACGACGATATCGAGCGCTTTCTCGGAATGTACCTTTCCGAACCCAAACCCCATCTTTTTTTCGATCCGCCCGCACGCCCCGCCTCGGAAATGCGCTTCCGGGGACAAATCGAAAAATCCGGCGTCCATCTCGACCTCAAGTCGCAGATGCTTTTCACCAGGAAACATCTTTTCATCAATGGAGAAATCCTGTCTTTCGACGGGCTGGACAGGGCATTCCTGATGGCGCTTGCAGACCAGCGCGGACTGTTTCCGGCAAAAACCGATCTGGCGACGTCATCCCTGCTCTACCAGTGGTACAAGGACGGCTATATTCGAATCGGGAGGCAAATCGATGGCTGAACCCAGACACCAGAAGCTCGATGGCCTCGCCGAATATTCGGATGCCATCGACGAGCTCATCGGACTGGCAAGGCACCATGTCCGGATTTTCGATTACAACCTAGAGAATATGGGATTCAATTCCCGTGACAGGCATGACAGGCTGCACGCCTTTCTGCTCGCCAATCCCGAGAACCGGCTGTCGATCGTCGTGCACAACCCGGACTATCTGGACGGACATTGCCCACGCATGATCATGCTGCTGCGGCGCTTCGGCCACAACATGGCGATCCGCCGCACCCTTCCGGCAATTTCAGAAGTCTGCGCCCCCTTCTGCCTTGCAGACGGCGACCATTATGTGCGCCGCTTCCATTTCGACGACCCGAGAGGCATTTCAGGCCAGAACGATCCCCACGAAGGCAGGCTGCTCATGCAACGCTTCGAGCAGATCTGGGCCGCTTCGGAGGCGGCGATTCAGACCGATTTGGCGGGGCTATAAGAAAAAACGCATAGACCACTGGAAAATTTTGTCAAACCTGCTAGAATCGCAGAGTCGGTCAAACTCGAAGCTTTCGGATGACCGATTGCTATTCAGGTTTTGTATCAACTTTAATTTAGGGAATAATATAATGAACCGCTCGCTCCTCCTTGCTGCCTTGCTTGGCCTTACCTTGACCGCTTGTGGCGAAAAGCCTGCCCCGGCTCCCGAAGCGCCTGCTGCTGAAGCGCCTGCTGCTGCTCCCGCAGCGCCTGCCGCTCCTGCTGCCGACGCATCCGCTGCCGCTCCTGCTGCCGATGCATCCGCTGCTGCACCTGCTGCACCTGCTGCACCTGCTGCACCTGCTGCACCTGCTGCACCTGCTGCAAACTAAGCATCACAGCGCAAAAAAAGCCGGCCTTGCGCCGGCTTTTTTGTTTCAGACTATCTGACGCCAGCCAAACCCTTCCTTCTGGCAGGCAATCCCGATCCATTCTTCGCTGCAGTTCATTGCCTGGCTCAATGCGTTCCTGGCCAGCCGGGGAGTGTTGTTTTTCTGGCTGAGATGGGCGGCGATGACATGCTGCAGGCGGCTCCGGTCCAGCCTTGAAAGCAATTCAGAAGAACTCCGGTTTTCGAGATGACCGAATCGGCCCGAGATGCGCCTGATAAGGCTGGGAGGATAATTGCTGTTCGCCAGCATTTGCGCATCATGGTTGCACTCCAGAACCAGCGCATGGCATCCGCTCAAGGTCGCCTCGATATGCGGGGTCGAGCAGCCGACATCGGTGATCACGCCAAGCCGGGTCGCGCCGTTTCCGAATACGAACTGGACCGGCTCACGCGCATCGTGCGGAACGGGAAAAGGCTCGATTTCGATATCGCCTATCCCGAAGCGCTGATAGCCTTCGATCATGCAAACCTTCGGCAGGAGCGAATAGGCATCCTGATCAGCCCTGAAAGTGCCGTGAGTCATCCACACGGGCAGGTTGAACTTCCTTGCGAAGCGAACGACACCGCCCGCATGGTCTTCATGCTCGTGCGTGACGAGAATTCCGGAAAGGTCTTCGGGCGACAGTGAAAGACGTGAGAGCCGGGATACGGCCTCACGCAATCCGAGTCCGCAATCGAGCATGATGCATGTCCCGCCCGACTCGACAACCAGCGCATTGGCTTCGCTGCCGCTGGCAAGAGAGGCGAAGCGCATGCAGCTACTTCAACTGTTCGTAAAGCATTTCCAGTATTTTTGCGGAAGTTCCGGTATGTTCGTGAAAACCGTCCCTGTCGAGCACGGAAACTGCGCTGCCTGCGCCAGTTGACTGAACCTGGATTTGGTATTTCCGGGGCTCGGCTTTTTTCTTGTCCTTCCAGAACTCCAGGCTGGAAAAGAATCCCTTGTCTTCCTGTTTCTTTTCGGGATCGGCATAGCTCACGAAATAGATCCCTTTCACTCTGTCCTGATCGTCGACAGTAAAGCCGGCCTTGTCGAGGGCAACGCCCACGCGGCGCCAGGCATGATCGACCGGAATATCGAGAGAGATGCTGTTATCCTGCTCGGAAAGCTTGGCATGCGCAGCTTCCGGCGGGGTGCTGTCCTGGATGGGCTGGGCCGCCGGCAAGGCAATAGCCGTGGCGGCAGCGCTGCCGCCGGAAGGGGCCGCAGGCACGCTGTAGCGATCGTTTTCCGCAGGCTTGGTGAGGTCAGGCGGCACTTCGAGAGGAGAACCCTCCTTTGCCGACTTGTATGCGTCATCCTGCTTCTTCATGAACGGCAGATGGCTGCATCCCGAAACCAGGAGCATCGAAGAACACAGGGCGATCATGAAGTGCAGGCGGTGATTTTTCATAATTCCATTCCGAATCTTACGTTTCATAGGGTGATCCCGGCGCTTCTCATTGCAGCAAGCACGGTCTCGTGATGGCAGCTTTGAAGCTGCGTCATGGGCAGCCGCATGGCGGGGCCGATCAGCCCCATTTGCGAAACGGCCCATTTTACAGGAATCGGGTTCGCCTCGACAAAAAGCTTGCGATGCAGCGAAAGCAGCTTGTCGTTGATTTCGCGCGCAAGGGACACGTTCCCGGCAAGGGCGGCCTCGCACATTTCATGCATCAGTTTCGGCGCAACATTGGCAGTGACCGAAATGACGCCTCGTCCGCCGAGGAGCATCAGGGCAAGCGCGCTCGCGTCGTCTCCGCTGTAAACCGAGAAATCCCCCGGCGCATTGCGCACAAGGTCGGAGCCTCGCTCGATGTTCCCGGTCGCATCCTTGATGCCCACGATGTTGGCTATTTCGGCGAGCCTCAGCACGGTTTCGTTGGCGATGTCCGCAACCGTCCTGCCGGGAACATTGTAGAGGATCATCGGCATATCGACGGCTTCCGCGATCGCCCTGAAATGCAGATAGAGCCCTTCCTGGGTAGGCTTGTTGTAGTAGGGAACGACGGAAAGGGTGGCGTCCGCACCGGCCTCTTTCGCATAGCGCGAAAGCTCGATCGCTTCCCGCGTCGAGTTCGCTCCGGTCCCCGCGATCACAGGAATCCGTCCTGCCGCATGCTCGACGACAGTGGCGATCAGGAGGCGATGCTCTTCGAAATCCACCGTGGGCGACTCGCCCGTCGTGCCGACGACGACGATGCCGTCCGTTTTTTCGGCGATGTGGAAATCGACGAGCGAGCGGAGCCCCGCGAGATCCAGTGACCCGTCATCCTGCATGGGCGTGACTATCGCAGCCAGACTGCCTTTGAGCATAATTCCGAACTTCTGAAAATTGATTATTCTACCTGATTATTTTCAGGCGCCGTAATCTTTTCCTCCTGCTGCTGCAGCATCCACATGCCGGCATAGGTGCCGCCCTTATCGAGAAGCATCCTGTGCGTACCCTGCTCGATGATCCTGCCCTTGTCCATGACAAGAATCAGGTCGGCATCGACGATCGTGGAAAGCCTGTGCGCAATGACAAGGGTGGTGCGGTTTCTGGCAATCTTCTTGAGCTCCATCTGGATGTTCTTTTCCGATTTCGAGTCGAGTGCCGAAGTCGCCTCGTCGAAGATCAGCACGGCAGGTTTCTTCAATATCGCCCTGGCGATGGCTATGCGCTGCTTCTCCCCTCCGGAGAGCTTGAGCCCACGCTCTCCGACCAGAGTGTCGTACCCTTGCGGCAGGGAAGAAACGAAGTCGTGGATATGCGCCATTTTCGCAGCCTCGAGAACCTCCTCGCGGCTCGCAGCGAGCCTGCCGTAAGCGATGTTGTAATAGATGCTGTCGTTGAAAAGGACGGTATCCTGAGGCACGATCCCGATCGCCGAGCGCAGCGACTTTTGCGTGACATCCCGGACATCCTGGTCGGATATCATTATCCTGCCGCGATCCGCTTCGTAGAACCTGAAGAGCAGTCTCGCCAGGGTCGATTTTCCAGAACCGCTGTGACCGACCACGGCAACCGTCTTCCCCGCCGGAATTTCGAAGCTGATGTCGTGAAGGATCTGGCGGTTTCCTTCATAGCCGAAATCGACATGTTCGAACCGGACCTGAGCCTGCCCGGGAACCAGATCCTGCGCATCTTCCCTGTCCCGGATTTCGGGATACTGCTCCAGAAGAGCGAACATTCTTTCCATGTCGGCAAGGGAATGCCTGATCTCGCGATAGACGAACCCCAGGAAATTGAGCGGCATGTACAGCTGGAGCATGTAAGCATTCACCAGGACGAGATCCCCGATGGTCATTTTCTTCTCGACCACGCCTTTTGCGGCCAGCCACATCAGGATCGTGATCCCGACCGCGATGATCGCGCTTTGCCCGGCATTGAGCCAGGCCAGCGAAGTCTGGTTGCGCACCGCTGCGTTCTCCCAGCTTTCCAGGCTTTCGTCGTAGCGCCCCGCCTCGAAGGCCTCGTTGGAGAAATACTTGACCGTTTCGTAATTGAGCAGGCTGTCGATTGCGCGCGTGTTGGCTTTCGAGTCCATGTCGTTCATGGTCCTGCGGAAAATCATGCGCCATTCGGTGATGGCGAGGGTGAAGCCGATGTAGACAAGGAGGGTGATGCAGATGATGACCGCGAACCAGAGGTCGTACTTCGAGAGCAGGATCACCGCGACGAGCGCGATCTCGACGATGGTCGGAATGATGTTGAACAGCATGAAATTGAGCAGGAAGCTGATGCCCTTGGTGCCGCGCTCGATGTCCCTCGACATGCCGCCGGTCTGCCGTTCGAGATGAAAGCGCAGGCTGAGCGAATGCAGGTGGAGGAATATTTTCAGCGCGACGCGGCGTATCGCGCGCTGCGTCACCTTGGCGAATACCGCATCGCGCAGCTCGCCGAAAAACGTGCCGAGAAATCTCAGCAGCCCGTAGGCAAGCAGCAGGAAAACCGGCAGAAAAACCACGCTGTTTCTGGCATCGAGGGCATCCACGACATGCTTGAAAAGGATGGGCACGGTGACGCCTGCAGCCTTTGCCAGGATCAGGAAAAGCGCCGCGAGCGCCACCCTCCCCCTGAATTCCAGGAGGTAGGGAATCAGGGTTCTGACGGTTTTCCAGTCGCTCCTACCTGAACTCATGGTCCCTTCCGTAGCCTGCCATGCCGGTCAGGAACCTGACCAATCCGTAGCTCAGCCATGTCATGAAGCGGGTGGTGATCGGCTGCCTCGCCCAGCTGTCCGGGAGCAGCCTGCTGGAATCGCTTGCGATCGCATCCAGCAGGCTTTGCCTCAGCTCGTGCGCGAAAGGCTCGTCCCTGATCACCACGTTGGCCTCCCTGGCAAGAAGCAGGCTGAACGGGTCGATGTTGGACGAGCCCACGGTCGTCCAGCGCCCGTCGATCACGGCAACCTTGGCGTGCATCAGGCTCCTGTGATACTCGTGGATTTCGATTCCGGAATCGAGGAATTTGCCGTAAAGCGCCCGGGTGGCGTAGTGCAGCAGCAGGTATTCCACCTTCCCCTGCAGCAGCAGGACGACGCGCACCCCTCGCGAGGCGGCATCGACGAGCGCATGGCGGAAGCTCAGCCCGGGAAAGAAGTAGGCGTTCGCAATGATGATTTCCCGCTTCGCGGAGGCGATGGCGCGCAGATAGGCGAGTTCGATATTGCGGCGATGGCGCAGGTTGTCGCGCACCAGAAATGCCGCAACCTGATCCCCGGGTTTTTCATGGTTATTCGGGGTGAATTTTTCCTTCCAGGGCTTTCTCAGGTGTATCCACGCGCGCAGGATCCAGAGATTCCTGACCGAACGATGGATGTCGGATACCAGGGGGCCGCGGATTTCGACGGCATAATCGAAGCGGGGAGGAATGCTCTCTCCCCTGATCGGGATGCCCGGTATGTTCCTGTCGTCGATGACATTGATTCCGCCGACGAAGCCGATTCTTCCGTCGATGACGGCGAGCTTCCGGTGCAGTCTTCTCAGGCGGCTGCGCCGCAGTGTCCAGGGGGAAGTCCTTTGCCCGAAAAAGAGCACATGGACCCCGGCATTTCCCAATGTCTCGACGAATGCCTCCGGAAGCTTCCTGGAACCGAAGCCGTCGATCATGAGATGAACGGAAGCCCCCCTTTTTGCGGCGCGAATCAAGGCCTCTCCGATCCTGACTCCCGCACTGTCCTGCTCGAAGATGTAGGTTTCCAGGAAAACTTCATGCGCAGCGCTGTCCAGGGCGGCTTCGAGGGCGGGGAAATAGGCATCGCCGTTCTTCAGGAGCCTGATGGCATTTCCGGAAACGAAGCGCTCGCCTCTCATTTCAGAACCAGCGTCGTCGAGAGCGGCGCGTGGTCGGAAATCCTGGACCAGGGCTGCCCCTGATGAACTGAGGCTGCTCTGACGCTGAATCCCCTGACGTATATCCTGTCGAGGCGCAATAGCGGAAGCGCGGAAGGGAAGCTCCTTGCCACCTTTCCCCGCGTGGTCTCGAAAACCTCGTTCAGGGGCTTGCCGTGGACCATGATCTTCCCTGCCCTGCATGACCAGTCGTTGAAGTCGCCTGCAACGATCAGCGGGGAATCCCGAGGGACGATCTCCTCGATTTTTTTCTCGAGCGCTGCGATCTGCTTCCTCCTCACGCGGGAAGAAAGCCCCATGTGGATGCAGATGCAGTGCAGATGCCTGTCCCACGAGGGCACCTCGACTTCGCAGTGAAGCAGTCCGCGGCTTTCGAAGCGATGTCCGGAAATGTCGAAGTTGTCCCAGTTCAGGATGGGAAAACGGCTCAGAATCGCATTGCCGTGATGGCCTTCTTCGTAGACGGCATTCTTGCCGTAGGCGAATTCGGGCCATGCCGACTCCGCCAGAAATTCGTATTGGGGCGCCTCCGGCCAGTTCTCGTGGGTGAGCGCATGCTCCTCGTTCACCCCCTGCACTTCCTGGAGAAAAATCATATCGGCCCCGATGCCGTGCAGGTTCTCGCGCAATTCATGCACCATCAGCCTTCTGTTGAAGTGCGAAAAGCCCTTATGGATATTGTAGGTCGCGATGTGCAGCGTTCTGGACATTTCAGGAAACTTCTAGCATCCGCGAAAGCGCGAGCCTTGCGAGTTCGGCTTCGCTATCAGGCACCGTTATCCTGTTGACCACATGGCCCTCAAGAAGGTTTTCCAGCGTCCAGGCAAGATGCTGCGGGTCGATCCTTGCCATGGTCGAGCACATGCACACCGTGGGGGACATGAATCGCACCGTCTTGCCCTGAGGCTTGAACTCCTCCGCCAGGCGATTGACCAGATTGAGTTCCGTTCCGACCAGCCAATGCGTGCCGGCAGGGGAATTTTCGATGGTCTTGATGATGGTCTCGGTCGAACCCACCTCGTCGGAAAGCCTGCAGACATCGAAGCTGCATTCCGGGTGGGAGATCACCCTGCCCTCGGGGTAGCTTTTCCTGAAATTCTCGATATGCTGCGGCTGAAACATCTGATGGACAGAGCAGTGCCCTTTCCACAGGAGGATCTTCGCCTTCTTGATGGCCTCCTCGCTGTGCCCGCCCATCGGCTGGTCGTAATCCCATACCAGCATCTCTTCCAGGGGAATGCCCATCTTGTGACCGGACCAGCGTCCCAGGTGCTGATCCGGGAAGAACAGCACCTTTTCCCGTTTCGAAAAAGACCATTCCAGGATCTTTCCGGCATTGCTGGAAGTGCAGACGATGCCGCCGTGTTCGCCGCAGAACGCCTTCAGGTCGGCGGCTGAATTGATATAGGTTACGGGGGTGATGGTTTCATCCGGATCGAGGATGGCAGAAAGCTCGCGCCAGGCGCGCTCGACTTTCGACAGGTTGGCCATGTCAGCCATCGAGCACCCGGCAGAAAGATCGGGAAGGATGGCGACCTGTTCCGGCCCTGTCAGGATGTCCGCCACCTCCGCCATGAAATGCACGCCGCAGAACACGATGTATTCCGCTTCCGACCTTGCTGCCAGGCGCGAGAGCTTGAGCGAATCTCCCGTCAGGTCGGCATGCCTGTATACATCCGAGCGCTGGTAGTGGTGGCCCAGGATGACGACCTGCTTTCCCAAAGCGCTTTTTGCGGCGAGAATGCGCGCCTGACAACTCTCGTCATCCAGATTACGGTAAAGGTCGAAGGCAATGGCCATTTTCGCTCCAGTCATTTGTTCAGCATTTCGGGCAACTTCAGTATGGCAGATGCGTTGCTCGAGGAAAAAACCCTGGCCGCCGCGTCCTCGAAAGAGAGCCAGAGGTAATTCAGGTGCTCCCTGGGAGAAAGCCTGACAGGTTGAGGCTTCTCCAACCTGAAGCCGAAGACATGCTCGATGTTGCGGGTCACGCCAGGCGCATAGCGATGACGCCATTCGGGGTAGATCTCGTATTCGGTCTCGATTTCCCAATCCAGGAGCTCTCCCTGTTGGAGTCCCGTTTCTTCGCCGAGTTCGCGCATCGCCGCATTCCCCGGGCTTTCGCCCGCTTCCAGGCTGCCGGTCACGGATTGCCAGTAACCGGGATGGTCGGCGCGCTCGAGCAGCAGGACATCGAGGTCACCAGTATGCACGACGACCAGAACCGAAAAGGGACGCTTGCAGGTCTCAGCCAAGCTGATCCAGTGCGTTTCCGGATGCGACCCAGCCGATGATCCCGCCCTGGAGGTTGGCAAGATTGCTCCAGCCCTTGGCTGCGAGGAAGCCGCAAGCCTGACCTGATCGGCCTCCGGACTGGCAATAGATGACGGTGGGCGTGCTGCCGTCCAGTTCGTTCATCCTGACGGGAATGAGGTGCAGCGGAATATGGATCGCACCGGGTATGATCCCCCTTGCCACCTCCGCATCCGTTCTGACATCGACCAGCCTGATATTTCCCGATTTTTGCAGCTTCACCAGTTCCGCTGCATCGACATTATTGAAGCTCATCCTGTTGCCTTAAAGAAACGTAGCCACCGCTATGCTAAAGACGGTTTGCCGATATGGCAAGCCTTGCGCCTGTAGATTGGGTTCATTCCATTTCTTTCAAGCGCCTGTAGGAACTCATTCGCAAAAGATTTATCATAGATGCCATGAAATTGGCGATCACCGTCCTGCTGCTTCTTTTTTCCTTTGCCGGCTTTGCCGAGGGGCTGCCCGACATTGCCGACGCTTCCCAGGCGGCGCTGTCTCCCGAACAGGAGAAACAGCTGGGCGAGCAGATCATGCGGGAGATTCGCGCCGACCCTTCCTATCTGGACGACCCTGAACTGGTTCAATATCTGGACGACCTAGGACAGCGCCTCGTCGTCAACACCACCATGCCCGGCCTGAACCTCAATTTCTTCATGGTCCAGGATAACACGGTCAACGCCTTCGCCCTGCCAGGCGGCTTCGTCGGGGTGAACACCGGGCTGATCCTGACCGCGGAAAGCGAGTCCGAGCTGGCAAGCGTGCTTGCACACGAAATCAGTCACATCACGCAGCGGCATTATGCGAGGATGGGGGTCGAAACCAAGGGAAGCTCGCTCGAATCTCTCGCCGCCCTTGCCGTGGCCATACTGACGGCCAGGGGGGGCAGCCAGGTGAGCGGCGCAGCCCTCGCGGCAGCGCAGGCCAATGCCATCCAGTCCCAGCTGGATGTCACCCGGGCGCACGAAGAAGAGGCAGACAGGGTGGGGCTCGGCGTCCTTGCAAAATCCGGATTCGATCCCAGGGCAATGGCGACCTTCTTCGAGCGCCTGCAAAAATCGACGCGCCTTTACGAAAACAATGCCCCCGTTTATCTGCGCGACCACCCGCTCACCAGCCAGCGTATCGCCGCGATCGAGAACCGGGTCCAGGGCTATCCCTACAAACAGGTTGTGGACAGCCCCGACTTCTGGCTGCTCAGAGAGAGACTGCTAGCCGACCAGGGAGAGCCGAACGATGCCCTAAACTACTTCGAGACGGCGTTGAAACAGGGGAAATACGAGAACGAGGCAGCTTACCGCTTCGGCCTTACCGAAGTGCTGATGCGGCTCGGGAAATACGACAGGGCCGAGCAGGAACTTGCCAAGGTCCAAAAGGCCTTCGGGCCAAACCCCATCATAGCGACGATGCGGGGACGGGTTCTGCTCGCGCTCGGCAGGAAAAAGGAGGCTCTGGCGCATTATGCCAATGCCCTGGCATCCTACCCGGACTACAAGGCGCTGATCTACGATTATGTCGGGGCGTTGATCGACAACGGGCATGCTGCAGAGGCAGCCCGCCTCGCCACATCGCGGCTGCGCCAGGACACTGACGACATCGACCTTTATCAGTTGAGCGCGCGAGCTTACGCATCGCTCGGAAAGAATCTGCTGGAACACCAGGCGCAGGCCGAAGTGTATTACCTGGCGGGGAACCTTTCAGCCGCGATAGACCAACTGCAGCTCGCCGAGAAATCCGGTGACGGGGATTTCTATTCGCACTCCATGGTCGAAGCCAGGCTCCGGCAGTTCAAGGCCATGGCAGCCGAGGCGGGCGGCAAAAAGAAGAAGCGCCGGGGCTTATAACCCCAGATCACCCCACAGCGCATCGATGCGTTCTTTCACCTTGCCATCCATAACAATGGGTTTTCCCCATTCCCGACTGGTCTCCCCTTGCCACTTGTTGGTCGCATCCATCCCCATCTTGCTTCCCAGGCCGGATACCGGGCTCGCGAAATCAAGGTAATCGATGGGCGTGTTCTCGACCATGAGGGTATCGCGCGCCGGATCCATGCGGGTCGTGATCGCCCAGATGACTTCCTTCCAGTCGCGAATGTCGACGTCGTCGTCGACCACGACGATGAATTTCGTGTACATGAACTGCCTGAGGTAAGACCAGATGCCGAACATCACCCGCTTCGCGTGACCCGGATACTGCTTCCTGATCGAAACCACGGCGAGACGGTAGGAGCAGCCCTCCGGAGGAAGGTAGAAGTCGACGATTTCGGGAAACTGTTTTTGCAAAAGCGGCACGAACACCTCGTTGAGCGCTACGCCCAGGATGGCGGGTTCGTCGGGAGGCTTTCCGGTATAGGTGCTGTGGTAGATCGGATTTTCGCGCATCGTGATGCGGTCGATGGTGAATACCGGAAACCGGTCCTGCTCGTTGTAATAGCCGGTATGGTCCCCAAAAGGCCCTTCGAGCGCGGTCTCCCCAGGATGAATCGCCCCTTCAAGGATGATTTCCGCACTGGCGGGCACCTCCAGATTCGACCCCAGGCATTTGACGAGTTCCGTCTTCGATCCTCGCAAAAGACCCGCGAACTGGTATTCGCTCAGGCTGTCGGGAACCGGGGTAACTGCGCCGAGTATGGTCGCGGGATCGGCCCCGAGTGCAACTGCGACGGGAAAAGGCTCTGCGGGATGCGCATGCAGGTGATCGCGCAAATCCAGTGCCCCTCCCCTGTGGGCCAGCCATCTCATGATGACCTTGTTTTTCGCGATCACCTGCTGGCGGTAGATGCCGAGATTCTGGCGGGGCTTCAATGGCCCCCTCGTGACCACCAGTCCCCAGGTGATGAGCGGGGCGATGTCTTCAGGCCAGCAGGTCTGAATGGGGAGCTTCGACAGATCGACTTCGGATCCTTCCCATACGATTTCCTGGCACGGCGCATGCTTGACGGTTTTGGGCGTCATGTTGAGCACCTGCTTCAGGACCGGCCATTTCTCCCAGGCATCCTTCAGCCCTCTGGGCGGCTCGGGCTCCTTGAGGTAGGCGAGCAGCCTGCCAATTTCGCGAAGCGCTCCGGCATCTTCCTCCCCCATCCCGAGCGCCACCCGACCGGGCGTACCGAAAAGGTTGGCGAGCACCGGGATTTTCGAGTTCTTCGGATTTTCGAAAAGCAGGGCAGGCCCTCCCGCGCGCAATACCCTGTCGCATATTTCGGTCATTTCGAGATTCGGATCGATCTCGACGGAAATACGCTTCAGCTCGCCGCGCGCCTCGAGCTGCGCGATGAAATCCCTGAGGTCGCCGTATTTCATTTCCAGCCTTTCAAGAATACATTTCCTTTCTGTCGCTGAAATAGAGCCAGCCCTTGACGATGCGGTAGATGACCCATATCGCGTCCATGCCCAGAATGACCCAGCCTATCAGCAGAACATAAGTGATGGAGCCGATGATGCCCCACAGCAGGCTGTACCAGAATGTCCTCATCTGCCATCTGAAGTGGGATTCGAGCCAGGTTCCCCTGACGTCGGGAAGCTTGACGTAATTGATGATGATTGCGATCAGATAGGTAATGCCGAAAAAAAAGGATGCCGCCTGCAGCGCGTAGATCGCCGGCGTGAGCGTCTCTGCGGAATCCCGTTCACGCATCGCCTGCGAGCTTTCCCCTGGCATTCTTGTAAAGCCCCCAGAAAAACCAGCCTCGCTTCAGCCATCTGAAAGTTCTGGCAGGTCTCAGCACGACAAATATTGCAGCGGCAAGGGCGGGAACGAGCGGATGTTCCCTGAGGTAGCGGGCAAAGGCAACCCCCCTGTCGATCGCGGCAAGGGGCGGCTTGAGGATCTGCGCTTCACGGGCGAGATCCCGTCTCTGACTTGCGATCCTTGCCAGAATCGCCTGTTTGCGCACGTTCATTCCAGCTCGCTCATGTCCCGGGAGAACTCGGCAAGGCTCTGCGAGAAAAGACCGGATTTCGATTTTGCCTTCTTCATGAAAACCGCTCCGGCATAGAGACCGGCTGCCGTGAACAGCGCAGCGAGAACACCCAGAGCAATCAGCCTCTCGTCCCAGAAGGCCACCAGAACCAGAACAACGGCCAGGACCACTGCGATGCCGATGAAGAAAAGGGAAAGCGCTGCGCAAAAAGCTAGCCCTGCAAGCCGCGCCACCTCCTCCTCGAATTCGACGGAAAGCAGTTCAACGCGCGTTTTGGCTATCCCGACCAGGGTCGCCAGAAGCCGCTTCACGGAAGAAAACAGCCCCGACCCATCACTGCCCATATCGCTCAGCGGCGGCCGATCAGCATGCCGATGACGAGGCCGACTCCGGCTGCGATTCCGACTGATCTCCATGGATTTTCATGGACATAGCCGTCCGCCACCTTGGCGGCTTCCTTGCCCTTGTCGAGCAATATGCCCTCCGCTTCCCTGAGCTTTGCCTTGGCTTCGGTAATTTTCTTCTCGAGCTTGACGCGGGTTGCCGAGAATTTCTCCCCGGCCTCGCTTGCCGTCGCCTGGAGCAGCTCCTCAGCATCGGCTATGACGACCTTGAAGTCCGCTACCAGTTTTTCTTTTGATTCTGCTGAATTCATGATGGAATCCCTTTTCGTGAAATGACCTGCTCCCGATTCCATTATAAGGAGTATGGGAAGGGTTTTCCAGTTCGGATCAGCCGTTCAGCTGTTTCGGGATGGGAAAGGAGACGTTTTCGCGGATGCCCTGCAATTCGCAAACCTCGTCGGCCCCCAGCTCCTTCAGCCTTTCGATCACTTCCTGAACCAGTTGCTCCGGCGCGGATGCCCCGGCTGTGACGCCTATCCTGTTCTTTCCGGAAAACCATTCAGCTTTCAGCTCGCCCGCATTGTCGACCATGTGGGATTCCACCCCGAGGGATCTTGCGACTTCCCTCAGCCTGTTCGAATTGGAGCTGTTCGGGGAGCCGACCACGATGACGAGGTCGCTTTGTTCCGAAAGCATCTTGACCGCATCCTGGCGGTTCTGTGTGGCATAGCAGATGTCGTCCTTTTTCGGCCCGACGATTTTTGGGAAGCGCGCCTTGAGGGCTTCGACGATCCTGGAGGCATCGTCCACGGAAAGCGTGGTCTGTGTCACGAACGCGAGGTTATCCGGGTCATTGACCCTCAAAAGAGGCACGTCCTCGGGCTTTTCGACGAGATACATCCCCCCTGCCGACTGGCCCATGGTGCCTTCCACTTCGGGGTGCCCGGCATGCCCTATCATGATGATCTCCCTGCCCTGCTCGCGCATCCTGACTACTTCGACATGGACTTTCGTGACGAGCGGACAAGTCGCATCGAACAGCCTGAATCCGGCATCCTCCGCCTGTTTGCGCACGGCAAGGGAAACGCCGTGGGCGCTGAATATCAGCGTAGCGCCCAGCGGAACCTCCGCGAGGTCCTCGATGAAAATCGCCCCCTTCTTCTTGAGATCGTCGACCACGAACTTGTTGTGGACGACTTCGTGGCGCACGTAAATCGGCTCGCCAAAGTTGGCGAGCGCGCGCTCGACGATTTCGATGGCGCGGTCGACACCCGCGCAGAATCCCCTGGGATTGGCAAGCAGCACCTTCATGACTTGCCTCTGCGCAAATTGTCCAGAATCAGCAGCGCAGCTCCCAGCGTGATGGCCGAGTCGGCCAGGTTGAAGGCCGGGAAATGATGTTCGGCGAGATGAAAGTCGAGGAAATCGACGACGTGCCCTATCCTGACCCTGTCGACAAGGTTGCCCAGCGCTCCGCCCAGAACGAGGCTCAGGGCGAGGCTGAAAAGGAATTCCCCCCTGTGCTTCCTGAGCAAGAAGAGGATCAGGATCGAAGCGGCAACCGCGATGACCATGAAAAACTCCCTTTGCCATCCCCCGGCATTGTTGAGAAAGCTGAAGGCGGCACCTTCGTTGTAAACAAGGGCAAGACTGAAAAATGAAGTGAATGCCAACTCCCCTTTCCCGGAGAGCATTTTCACGATTTCCCATTTACTCGCCTGGTCGAGCAGGACGACGGCAAGACTCAGGAAAAGCCAGCGCATCCACTCAAGCATGGGGCCGCTCCTCGCCTTCCCCGTACAAATTGGCGGTGCAACGCCCGCAGATCGAGGGATGGCGCCTGTCTGCCCCCACATCCTCCCGGTAATGCCAGCAGCGCTCGCATTTCTGATGGGGACTCGCCTTCACGACGATGCCTTCCTCTGGTGATTCGACGAGAACCGCTTGCGATGTCACGAGCAGGAAGCGCAGATCATTGCCGAGCGAACTCAGCAGCCGGTATTTTTCGCCACCGGCGCGAATTTCGACTTCCGCTGCAAGGGATGAGCCGATGAGTCCGCTTTGTCTCGCTTCCTCGAGATGCTTCTGGGCTTCGGAGCGGTATTCCCTGAGCCTTGCCCATTTCGCAAGCAGGGCATCCCCCTGCTCCAGCCCGGGAAACGAATGCCAGGTATGGAAGAACACGCTCTCCTCCGCGTCATTCGTGAAGAACGCCCAGGCTTCCTCGGCCGTGAAGGAAAGGATGGGGGCAAGCAGCCTCAGCAGGCTGTGGAGCACATGGTAGAGGGCGTTCTGGGCGGAGCGGCGTGCGACAGCATGCTCTCCCGAAGTGTAGAGCCTGTCCTTCAGGATGTCGAGGTAGAATCCGCCGAGGTCTTCGGAACAGAAATGGTGCAGGCGCTGCGCGACGAGATGGAATTCGTACCGATCGTAATGCGCCACCAGCTCCTTCTGCAGGGAATCCGCAAGCGCCAGCGCATACCGGTCTATCTCGAGCCATTGCTCGACGGGCATGCCATGCTTTTCGGGATCGAAATCGGCGAGATTGGCAAGCAGGAAGCGCATCGTGTTCCTGATCCTGCGGTAGCTTTCCGTGACGCGCTTCAATATTTCGTCGGAGATCGTGAGCTCCCCGGAATAGTCGGTCGATGCGACCCACAGGCGCAGTATGTCCGCGCCCAGCGTATCCATGACCTTCTGGGGACTCACCACATTGCCTCTCGACTTGCTCATCTTGTGGCCGTGTGCGTCGACGACGAAGCCGTGGGTGAGCAGGGCCCTGTAGGGGGCACGGGCATCGATCGCGCAGCCGGATAGAAGGGAGGACTGGAACCATCCCCTGTGCTGGTCGGAACCCTCGAGATAGAGGTCCGCTGGATAGGCGAGGTCCGGTCTTGTCCGCAATACCGAGAAATGCGTGGTTCCCGAATCGAACCAGACATCCAGCGTGTCTCTCAGCTTCTCATAGGACGGATCGACGCCGAACTCCTTCTGGTCGAGCGAGAACCAGGCTTCCACGCCGTCATTTTCGATTCTCTTCGCGACTTTTTCGATGAGCTCCGGGGTGTCGGGATGAAGCTCGCCGGTTTCCTTGTGGACGAAAAAGGGAATCGGCACGCCCCAGTTCCTCTGCCTGGAGATGCACCAGTCCGGCCTTTTCTCTATCATGCCTTCGAGTCTTGCCTTCCCCCAGGAGGGAAAGAATTCGGTGCTTTCCACGGCGCCTGAGGCGATTTCCCTGAGGGGTTTCTCTCCCGAATCCATGCCGATGAACCACTGGGCGGTGGCGCGGAAAATGATCGGGCTCTTGTGGCGCCAGCAATGGGGATAGCTGTGCCTGATCTGCTCGACCTTCAGGAGATGCCCGCTCGCCTCTAGCGCTTCGATCACGACGGCATTGGCCTTCCAGACGGAAAGCCCGCCCACGAGCGGCACGGAATCGAAAAACTTGCCGCTGCCGTCCACGGGGTTCTCGACTTCAAGTCCGTATTCCAGTCCGACGAGATAGTCGTCCACGCCGTGCGCGGGGGCGGTATGCACGGCCCCCGTGCCTGCATCGGCGGTCACATGTTCGCCCAGTATCACCGGCACTTGCCGATCGTAGAACGGATGCTTGAGCAGAACACGCTCCCAGTTTCTGCCAAGACAGTTCGCGATGATGTTAATACGGTTATCGCTCAGAGGATCGATGCCATATCGTTGCAAAGCCTCATCAGTCAACTGGTCGGCGAGTACGAGATATTCCTTGCCTGTATCGACCACGTCATAGTGAAATTGCGGATTCAGGCAAACGGCTTCGTTGGCTGGCAATGTCCAGGGCGTCGTGCTCCAGATTACAAAACAAACCGGTTTATTATAATCCGGGTTGATATCAACTCCGAATAAGGGCCTGTGTCCCTGACGCGGCAACGTTCTGCCGGCAGCCTTGTCCCAGAAACCTTCCCGGTCTATCACCTCGAATTTCACGTCTATCGCGGGGGAGGTCTTGTCCTCGTACTCCACTTCGGCTTCCGCAAGCGCTGAGCCGCAGTCGATGCACCAGTTGACGGGCTTCTGCCCCCTGTAGATGTGGCCGTTTTCCAGGATTTTCCCGAGCGCCCTGACGATGTCGGCCTCGGTTCTGAAATTCATCGTGAGATAGGGGTTTTCCCAGTCGCCGAGAACGCCGAGCCTGATGAAGTCGTTTTTCTGCCGCGCGACCTGCACGGCCGCATATTCACGGCACAGGCGCCTGAATTCGTCGGGAGCAACTTCCTTCTTGCCGAGCTGCTTCTCGACCATCAGTTCGATGGGCAGGCCGTGGCAGTCCCATCCCGGAACATAGGGGGCGTCGAAGCCGGAAAGGGTCTTCGACTTGACGATGATGTCCTTCAGGATCTTGTTGACCGCATGCCCGATGTGAATGTCGCCGTTGGCATAGGGCGGGCCGTCGTGCAGGATGAATTTCGGCCTGTTCGCCGCGATTTCGCGGATTCTTCCATAGCGGTTCTTCTGGCGCCAGGATTCCAGCATGCCCGGCTCGCGTTTTGCGAGATCGCCCCGCATGGGAAACAGCGTATCCGGAAGGTTCAGTGTTTGCTTGTAGTCTGTCATGTCAATTTTCAAAATATCGCCTGGCGTCCTGCACGTCCCTGCCTATCCGGGCCTTCAAGGTTTCGAGATCGGGAAACTTTTCCTCGTCGCGCAATTTGAACAGAAAATCGACGCGCAGGCGAGCGCCGTAGATTTCCCCTTCGAAATCCAGCAGATGCACTTCGAGCACGGGATTGCCGCCGCGAACCACCGTGGGCCTCACCCCCAGGCTGGCCGCTCCCCTGACGGGATCCTTCCTGATGCCGTGAACTTCGACCACATGGATTCCGGAAAGCGGCGGCTTGTTGTGCTTGAGCCTGATGTTCGCCGTGGGGTAGCCCAGGGCCCTGCCGAGCTTGTCGCCGTGGACAACCCTGCCGACGATGCTGTAATTTCGCCCCAGAAGGCGCTTCGCGAGCCCGAGATCCCCAGCTTTGACGGCCTCCCTGACGAGGGTGCTGGAAATCCGCTGACCGTCCAGCTTCACGCTGCGCATGGCCTCGACTTCAAAACCGAATTGCTTCCCCGCATCCGTCATCGAGCCGAAATTCCCGGCGCGCTTCGCTCCGTAGTGAAAATCGTCCCCTATCAGCACCCATTTCGCGCCCAGCCCGGAATGGATCTTATATTCGAATTCGGAGGAATCCATTTTCGCGAATTTCGCATCGAAGCGGCACAGGTGGACCCGGTCGATATTCAGCGCCGCGAAAAGCGAGAGCTTCTCGCGCATGTCCGTGAGCCTTGCCGGAGCACTGGCAGGATCGAAGAATTCCCTGGGGTGGGGCTCGAAGGTCATGACGCAGGCAGGAACACCCAGGGATCTTGCCTTTTCGACGAGGCGTGCAAGAACGGCCTGATGCCCGAGATGAACGCCGTCGAAGTTGCCTACGGTGAGGGCGACCGGAACTTCGGCTTTTTCGGGGATTCCGCGGAAAACCAGCATAGTTCTTGCAAAATAATGGATTTTACTGCTTATCCCCGCAATTTCAAAGCATGGCTTTGGCTGCATTCCACCAATGGGTCAGCCAGCCCGCCTTTTCCACGGGCGTCAGGGCCACCAGGGGAATCTCGACGACTTTCCGGCTGCCGTCGCTCAGTACCAGCTTGCCGACCGCCTGCCCGCGCTTCAAGGGCAGGGAAATCGACGACGGGACTTCCAGGCTGGGCTTGAGACTTGAATAGGTGCCTCTGGGCACGGTCACCCAGACGTCTTCCAGGGGGCCTACCTGAATTTGCATGGGACTCGCTTTCGGATCCTGCAGCTTGCCGACCGGCTGCCCGGCATGGTATGCCTTGTGCGTTTCGAAGAAACGGTAGCCATAATCCAGCAGCGCTTCGGCCGACTTGGCGCTGGCTTCGCGGGAAGAGGCGCCAAGCACCACTGCAATCAGCCTGTGCCCGCCGCGCACTGCGGTCGCATCCAGGCAGTAGCCCGCATCGTCGGTGTGGCCGGTTTTCATGCCCGTCACCGTGCTGTCGCTGAAAACCAGGGGATTCCAGTTGTTCTGGGTGACATGGTTGTAGGTGAAGGTCTTTTCCCCGAAGTAATGCAGGTATCCGGGATACTTCCTGATGATCGCCTCGGTCAGGATGCCGATATCCCTCGCACTGGTCAGGTGGGATGGCATCGGCAGACCGTCGACGTTGAGAAAGTGGCTTTCGTTCATGCCGAGCTGCCCTGCGGTGACATTCATCATTTGCACGAAACTGTCCATGTTGCCCGCAATCGCCTCCGAAATGGCCACCGCGGCGTCGTTTCCGGACACCACCACCATTCCCTGGATCGCCTGTTCCACCGTCACCGGCAACCCGGGCTGCAGGAACATGGTCGAGCCGCCCGCCTTCCAGGCAGCCACGCTGACCGGCACATTCTGGCCCAGCCCCAAAGTGCCGTTCGAAATCGCCTGGAAAGTCAGATAGGCGGTCATCAGCTTGGTGAGGCTCGCAGGCGGCACCTGTTTTTCCGCATCGTGAGCGGCGAGCATCTGCCCGGACAGCGGGTCGATCAGCGCATAATTGCGCGCATCCACCTGGGGCGCTGCGGGAAGCGGCAGCGGATCGGCAGGGGCGTTCGATGCGGCCAGCAACAAGATGCCCAGGGGCAGGATCGGTAATTTCATGGAGTTTCCTATGCGCGGTCAATCCCGCAATTATACGGAAACCCAGCCAGGAATTCAGATCATCATGCCGGCCGCCACCGTGTTGTTGGTGGCTTCGTCGATCACGATGAAGCTCCCGGTGGCACGGTTCTTAGCGTAGCTGTCGAT
This sequence comes from Pseudomonadota bacterium, assembly GCA_021835845.1. GTDB lineage: Bacteria > Pseudomonadota > Gammaproteobacteria > Burkholderiales > JABEVD01 > JABEVD01. Next base: position 25,469 of record JAKBJU010000007.1, read on the forward strand.
TGCCAGTGCATGCTGCACCTTGAATCCCACCCTGGCGATGTCGTTCATGGAAAGCGCCTCCACTCCCGGCTCCTGCTCCAGCGTATTGACGTTCACCCTGCAGGCTATCCTGTCGATAATGATCCTGGCGGTTTTCGTCGCATGCTTGATCAGGTATCTGCGCCTCACATCGAGCCGATCTTCCGAAAGCCAGCAGAGCATCGCTTCGAATTCCTTCGAAAGACCGGGACGGTTTTCCGATTTCACGATCATGTCGCCGCGCGAAATGTCGATTTCGTCTTCCAGCAGCAGGGTGACGGACTGCGGGGCGACGGCCTCGATGAGGTTGCCGTCAAAGGTCGAAATGGCCCTGACCCTGGAAGTCCTGCCGGAGGGCAGGACAGTGACCGCATCGCCTATCCTGAGGCTGCCCGACTCTATCCTTCCCATGTACCCCCTGAAGTCGTGCCATTCTTCCGTCTGGGGCCTGCATACCCATTGCACCGGAAAGCGAAAATCTTCCATATTGATGTCGTGGTTGATCTCGATGTTTTCGAGCACTTCCAGCAAGGTTTCCCCGCCGTACCAGGGCATGCTGCTTCCCCGCTCGACGACATTGTCCCCGGCCAGCGCCGAGATCGGAATGGGAATGATGTTCCTGAGATTGAGGCCGGATGCGAATTCCTCGAATTCTCTGACGATGGACTCGAACACCTCTTTCGAATAGCCGACGAGATCCATCTTGTTGACTGCGACGACAAGGTGCGGAATGCCGACGAGGCTCGCCAGGTAGGCATGGCGCTTCGTCTGGGTGAGCACGCCGCGTCTCGCATCGATCAGGATGATCGCGAGATTCGCGGTGGAAGCGCCAGTCACCATGTTTCTCGTGTATTGCTCGTGCCCCGGCGTGTCGGCAATGATGAATTTGCGCTTCGGGGTGGCGAAATAGCGGTAGGCGACGTCGATCGTGATGCCCTGCTCGCGCTCTGCCTGGAGCCCGTCGGTAAGCAGCGAAAGATCGACCCCTTCGAGGCCGCGCCTTTTCGTGGTTTTTTCGATGGCGCAAAGCTGGTCCTCGAAGATCGATTTCGAATCGTGCAGCAGCCTGCCGATCAGGGTGCTCTTGCCGTCGTCGACGCTTCCCGCAGTGATGAAGCGCAACAGTTCGATATTTTTCATCAGAAATATCCTTCCTTTTTCCTGAGCTCCATGGAAGCTTCCGAAGTCTGGTCGTCCATCCTGGTCGCTCCCCTTTCCGTGATCCGGGTCGTCGCCGTCTCGATGATGATGTCTTCCAGGGTGGATGCGTCCGATTCGACCGGGCAGGTGCAGGTCATGTCGCCCACGGTCCTGAAACGCACCGACAGTTCTTCGACCCGTTCGTTTTCCTGAGGCCTCACCAGATGCGAGACGGGAAGCAGGCTGCCCCCCCTCCTGATCACCTGGCGCCGATGTGCGAAATAGATGCTGGGGATTTCAAGCCTTTCCCTGGCGATATACTGCCAGACGTCCATTTCGGTCCAGTTGCTGATGGGAAACACGCGGATGTTTTCTCCCGGATGAACCCTGGCGTTGTAAAGATCCCACAATTCCGGCCTCTGGTTTTTCGGATCCCACTGACCGAATTCGTCCCGGAATGAAAATATCCGCTCCTTGGCTCGCGCCTTTTCCTCGTCGCGTCTTGCTCCGCCTATGCAGGCGTCGAATCTGAATTCCGCTATCGCATCGAGCAACGTGACCGACTGGAAGGCATTTCTGCTCTGGCCGGGATGCTTCAGGATGACGCGATTCTGCCTTATCGAGTCTTCCATCGATCGCACGATCAGCCTTTCCCCGAGATCGAGAGCGCGCCGGTCCCTGAAGTCGATCACCTCGGGAAAATTGTGCTCGGTGTCGATGTGCAGAAGCGGAAAGGGAAATTTCGCGGGCCTGAACGCCTTTTCCGCAAGACGCAGCAATACGATGGAATCCTTGCCTCCCGAGAAAAGCAGGGCCGGGTTGCCGCATTCGGCCGCGACCTCCCTCATGATGTGGATGGCTTCGCTCTCCAGCACGTCGAGATGAGTGAGTTTGCGGGAAATGATATTCAAATTGCCCATGTCATGCCTTTTTCCTGTGAAGTCCGCATTCCCTGCCGGCGGCCTCTTCCCACCACCAGCGCCCTGCCCGCACGTCTTCGCCGCGAGTGATCGCACGGGTGCAGGGAGCGCAGCCTATGCTGGGATAGCCCCTGTCGTGCAGGTCGTTGTAGGGAACATTCTGCATGCGGATGTAATTCCACACTTCCGCCTCCGACCATTCCAGCAGCGGGTTGAATTTGTAAAGCCGGTTTTCTTCGTCATAGACGGCATCCAGCAGGTCGCTGCGCGTCGGGGACTGCTGCCGCCTCATGCCGGTGATCCATGCCCCTTTTCCCTCCAGCGCCCGCGAGAGCGGCTCGACCTTCCTGATCTGGCAGCAGAACTTCCTCAGCTCGACCGACTCGTAGAAGGCGTTCGGGCCGTTCCTTTCGGCATAATCCTCTACCGAGCCCGCTTTCGGGAAGTAAACCTCGATTTCCAGTCCGTAGCGCTGCCTGGTTTTTTGCATCAGCTGATAGGTTTCCTCCGGAAGTCGCCCGGTATCGAGCGTGAATATCGAAACCGGGATGCCGTGCCTCGCTATCATGTCGATCAGCACCATGTCTTCCACGCCAAAGCTGCTCGCAAGGCATGCGGGGGCATGATCGGCCGCAATGTTTTCCAGGGCATTGCGCAATGCTTCTATCTTTTCCATGTCAGGCTGCCCTCGGCAAGGCTTCGCTCAGATCGAGCTGGCCGTCGTGCTGCAGGCAATATTCGGCAGCCTCCCGGGTCCAGGCATCGAGCAATTTGAAGAGGCCGGAGAGCGAATCCGTTTCCGAGTCCTGAAGACGCCTGACGATGTCCTCGAAAAGCTCGCTCAATTTCCCAGGAACCAGGGATTTCATCTGTTCGGAAATCTCCGCAAGCGCATCCCCGGCATTGCCGCCATGAAGATGCACCAGCCCCTGCCCGATCAGGGTCAGGATGGACTCGGCGCACTTCGCCGCCTCCCCGTATTTGCGCTGCATGAAGAGCGCATCGCGATAGCGCCGCTCATGAGCCGCCTCGAAGAAGCTCGACCCGATCCTGACCTGGGATGCGCCTGCGCATTCTCCGCCGCCCAACTGGAGCACCTTGAATTCCCTGGATTCCCCATGATCGTGCAGGACAGCGAGGATTTCATCGGATTTCACTTCGACGAGGTCCGAGAGCAGTTCGTTGATAACGTGTTGTCCGCTGTTTCTCACCCAGTCGAAGAAGGATCCGTTGCCGCCATGGGCGCCTTTCAGGCGAGAGATCGCCTCCTCTATTCTGGCCGAGGGAATGGAAGGCCCCTTGATCGCAAGCGCACCTTCCCCCATGCCGTTTCCGCCCAGGTAGAGCTGGTAATGGGGAACCAGCTTGCCGTGGATGCGCCGCCCTTCCCCGTAGAGACCGATGTCTCCGGTCTCGGGCTGGGCGCATCCGTTATGGCAACCCGACACCCTGATGCGCAGATCGCTTTTCCCGCCGTCGAGCTTTGGCGCCAGGACCATGCTGGAGGAAATGCCCAGCCTGCAGGTAGTGGTGCCAGGGCAGGCGGTCACATTGTCCCCTGCCGCAGGCTCCTTGAGGCCGAGTTCCGAGAATTCCGCGCGCAATGCAGGGATCTTTTCCTTCGGCACGTTCAGGATCACGAGGTTCTGGTCCTGGGTGGTGCGCAATGCTTCGAGGCCGTGCCGCCGGGCGATTCGCGCAATTCCCCGCAACTGGCCGGAGGCGAGATTCCCTATGGGAAGCCGGACCGGGAAAACGAACAGCCCCTCCTGCCTCTGGCGGAAAATGCTCCTCGGCGCGCCCTGGCCGCAGGGCTCCGCAGCATCCCCCTTCTTCCAGCTTCCCTCAGGGTAGGAGTGCTGTGCCAGCGCGCTGCGGGTTACCGCCAGTTCCTCGCGATATCGTTCGATGAAGCCTTCCGTTCCAAAGCGGTCGACCAGGAATTTGATCCTGGATTTGGCGCGCTTGGTTCTGTCGGAATAGCGGTTATGGAGCGAAATCAGGGCCTCCATCACGATGAGCAGTTCCTTCTCCTCGATGAAGGGTTCGACGACTATGGCCTCGTGAGGTTTATGTCCCAGTCCTCCCCCTGCGTAAACCCTGAACCCGAAACGACCTTCATCGCTCACTGCGACGATGCCGACATCGTGGATCATGGCCTGTGCGCAGTCGGCTTCGCAACCCGAGAGGCTGATCTTGAACTTCCGTGGCATCTGCTGGCTAAGCGGATTCCTCAGAAAATGCAGCACCGCCCCTTCGAGATGGACGGATACGTCGACATGCTCTCTGGAGCACACGCCCGCCATGGGGCAGGCGGTGATGTTGCGCACAGTATTGCCGCAGGCCTCCCTGGTGGTGAGGTTCGCCTTCTCCAGGATGCGCATGGCCGAAGGAGTCTCGGCAAGCGGCACGGAATGGATCTGGATGTCCTGGCGTGTCGTGACGTGCACCGTATCGTTTTGCGAGTGGATATCCAGCACATCGGCTATCGCCTCGAGCTGCGCCGGATTGATCGAGCCCCCGGGAATCTTCACGCGCAGCATGTTGACTCCATCCTGGCGCTGCCCATAGACCCCCTGCTGCAACCGGATCGCGGTGAACCGCTCGGCGTCGATCTGCAGGTTGAAATAGCCTGCCAGCGCCGACTCGAAACGATCGATCTCTTCGGAATTCGTCAATACCTCGTTCATGATTCTTCCTTTTTCAAAATACCAATTTACCGCCGATCAACATCAGCATGCTGGCCAATGCCCCTCTCAGCATGCTTTCTGGAATCTTCGAACCGATATGGCTGCCGATATAGATTCCCGGCAATGATCCCAGCAGCAGGCTGCCCAGCAGATGAAAATCGACCTCCCCCAGCGCGGCATACCCCAGCCCCGCAATGGCCGTCAGGGGAACGGCGTGCGCGATGTCCGTTCCGACCACACCGCTTGCGGACAGGCGCGGATACAGGTAGAACAGGGCGACGGTGCCGAGCGCGCCAGCCCCGACTGACGAGAAAGTTACGAGAAAACCCAGAACCACGCCAAGTATCACTGTCGCAATGCCGGTCCTGTTTTCCGCAACCCTGACGATTTTTCCTATCCCCACCCTGAAAACGAGCGCGACGGAAGTGAGGATGAGCGCAATCCCGAGGGTGGTCGATACCACGGATGCCAGGGCATGCCTGTCCACGGAAAGATTCTTCAGCACGAATATGCTCAGAATGGCGGCAGGAATGCTGCCGGTTGCAAGTAATCGCGCGATCTTCCAGTCGACATGGCCGCTCGTGCCATGCACCCATGCGCCTCCCGCCTTGGTGATTGCGGCATAGAGGAGATCGGTTCCCACCGCGATTGCCGGGGGGATGCCGAATACGATCACGAGCAGCGGGGTCATCAATGATCCTCCGCCAACTCCCGTCATGCCCACGATGGAGCCTATGAGCAGCCCGGACAGGGCATATCCGAAATCCATTCGCTTCCTTCTGAAATACCGAGTGGACCCATGATAGCAAGCAGGCTATATATTCTTAAATAATTTTATGTTAGAGTTTTATAACCACGCGGAATTAGGATGGAATCATGAAGCTTCAGCAATTGCGCTATCTCTGCGAAATCGTGCGCCAGGACCTTAACGTTTCCGATGCGGCGGGCTCGCTTTTCACTTCCCAGCCCGGAATCAGCAAGCAGATCAGGCTGCTCGAAGAAGAGCTCGGCATCGATGTTTTCGTGCGCAACGGCAAGCGCCTGGTTGCGGTGACCGAGCCCGGGCAAGCTGTGGTCTCGATCGCTCAGCGCATGCTGCAGGATGCGGAGAATCTGAAGCGGGTCGGTGAAGAATTCGGCGATCAGATCACGGGAAGCCTCAGGCTTGCCACGACGCATACCCAGGCGCGCTATGTACTGCCGGCCGTAGTGCAGAAGTTCATCGCGCTCTATCCCGGGGTCACGCTCAACCTGCATCAGGGAAGCCCGATGCAGATCGCCGAAATGGTGCGATCGGGAGAAGTGGACATCGGGATCGCAACCGAGGCGATAGAGCTTTTCGAGGATCTCGTGATGCTGCCGTGCTACGAGTGGAACAGGTGCGTGGTGACGCCGCCCGGGCATCCGCTATTGAAATGCAGGCCGCTCAGGATCGATGACATTGCGCAATATCCGATCATCACCTACGATTTCGCTTTCACCGGGCGCTCCAAGATCAACAAGGCCTTCGAGGCGAAGGGGCTGAGCCCGAATGTCGTCCTCACCGCGATCGACTCTGACGTCATCAAGACTTATGTGGAAATGGGACTCGGTGTGGGAGTGCTGGCGAAAATGGCTTTCGATCCGAATCGCGATCGCGATCTCAGGGCGATCGACGCATCGCATCTTTTCGAACCCAGCATGACGAGAATCGCAATCCGGAAAAACAGCTACCTGCGGGGATACATGTACGACTTCATCAGCCTTTTCGCCCCGCACCTGGATCGAAAGCAAATCGAATCCAGAATGGGCAGCTAGGGCCTGTTACAGGCCCTAGTCCAAAGGGCATTCCCAGAAATATTTTCCGTTGCCCAGGGGAAGTCGATCTTCAGGCAGCCCCGGCGCGAGCAGCCTGGTTCTCAATTCCTTGTGCGGGAGGTCGAAAAGCGTTACAGGCTCGGCATGCCTTTTCCAGATCATCGTATCCTTGGCGACGCTGTCGATGGCGCAGGATATTCCATTCGAGGCTTCCTTTCCCTCCTGCTCCATCGAAGCGATTTCCTCTTCGAGCGCCTTCTGCTCCTCCTGAAGGGCCCGGATTTCCGAGCCGACGGAGGAAATGGCTTTCAGCTCGGGAGCGATCCTAGCCCCGAGCCTCTGCCAGTTGGCCTTCTGTTCGTCCGTCAGAACAATCTCCTTCCTTTGGACTTTTCCCGCAATGAGAAGATAGCTCCTGACTTCCTGCTGTCCTGCAATGGCGGCGCTCTTCTTGCGCCTTTCCTCGATTTTCAGCCCGATCTCGGCGATCCGTTTTCCGATTTCGGCGGCTCTGGCTTTGAATCCGGACAAATCCGGGAGCAGCACCGACACCACAGTCTGGGTATCCCTGAGGGAGTGGGCGATCTTGATGCGAATTTCCTTTCCGGCCACGGCGCATCCTTCCGCTATCTCGATTTCGATGGCCACGCCCACAATGGTGCAGTTTTTTGCAGATTCGACAACCACGCGTTCACCCACGATCAGGGAGTTCTCGGCGCGCTTGATGGAAACCGTGCCATGCCTGGCGTGAACCTGCGCATTCGATGTCAAGCCTTCCACGGTGATGTCGCCATCATGATTCGTCGCCGAACCGCCGCCAAGATTATGCTTCAGCAGCACTTTCCCGCCTGAGGAGACGACTTTTCCGTAAACATCCGCCATCACGGTGATGTTTTTTCCCTCGATGACCCGGTTTTCCTGGACTTCCCCATGCTCCTCGAAATGCTCCCCGTCAAGCGAGATGTCGCCAGTCGTCTTCATGCTGACGCCGGTATAATTGACGATCTTTTCCATGACAGCGATTCGATTTGTCGCGTTATCGATGTTGAGGAACCCGCTCATGCTGGCGACGATGAATTCGCCGTCGGCAGTGGTCTCGATACGCGTTCCCTCGCCAGCCAAAGCCGAAAGATCGAAATCTTCGGGCAAAGGGGCCTCGATCGGCTTTCCGTTGAGATCCATGCCCGGAGTTCCCAGGACGCGCGGAGACTTTCTCAGCAAGCGCTCGCCTTCCCTGATCTGCGGAAATCGGTTGCTGAATTGCTTCAGGTCGAATCTTCCATCGCTCAATTTCCGAGGAGAGTTGTCCCTGCGAAGCTTGTTCGTTTCTTCCTTGAGGCTGGAATCCTGTCCATCATTGGGAGGAAGGGCTCTGGCGATGGTGAATCTGCCTGTTTTGCCGCTTGCGATGATTGACTTCACGGTATCGGCATCGATGCCATAGCGGACACCCTTCATCCACATGGCAGCGACGAATTCGTCGAAGGATAGCGCATCCTTTACCGTGACGGTCCGCTGCTCGACGCCGACGATTTCCTGCACCCCGTCCGCATTCTCGGCATGGAGGGGTTCCTCTACCGTCTTGTCGACCATGATCAGTTCGAACAGATACTCCGCCTTCCCTGAAGAAATCCGCGCATCCCTGTAAAATTTCAGCCTTTCGGGAGGGAAAGCCACGATATTGGAAGCGAAGCGCATCCTTCCGGATCGCTTCACCTCGGCAGGATTCTTCGCGGCGATCATCTCCGGAGTATATTCACTGAGCAGTTCGAGAAATGTCTTGTAGTCGATCTCGGAAAAGAAGTACCCGGTCGAAAATACGCGCTCGACAAAAAGCGAAAACTGCTCGGAAGATTCGAGGTTCGCGAGGTCGACAAAGACCCCATCGCCAGTCTTGACGATGAAGCTGGAGGCGCCGAATTCGTTGAAATTGTCTGGCTGATCGCTCTGCATGGGATTTCTGTTTCTATGCCACAGGGCAGTTTAGACTTTTTCCAACCCGTTGACAATGAATCAGAATCTGTTCACCTCAAGATTGTCGATGAGGCGCGTTTTCCCCAGCCATGCAGCGCCCAGGACAACCAGTCTTTTTTCGGAAAGGCCGGGCTTTCCCAGGCTTTCCGCTTCCCTGGCTTCCAGATAGTCGACCTTCCAGCCGCGACTTGCAAGATCCTGCCGCGCTTCCGACTCGAGTCTCCGGAAATCCCTATCTCCGGCAGCCAGGGCTCGCGCCACCTGCTCGAGGTTGTAGTGCAGCCGCGGCGCTTCCAGGCGCTCCGCCTCGGTCAGGTAGCGGTTTCTCGAACTCATGGCGAGCCCGTCCGCCTCGCGCACCGTTTCTCCAGCGACGATGGCTATGGGAAGATCGAACTGGGAAACCATTTTCCTGACAAGATGGAGCTGCTGGCAGTCCTTCTTGCCGAACACCGCATAATGAGGCTGGACGATGTTGAAGAGCTTGAGGACGACCGTGGCCATGCCGCGGAAATGTCCCGGGCGACTGGCGCCGCAAAGCTCTTCGGCGATCGGCGGCAGGTTCACCGTCACTTCCTGGAAAACGGGATAGAGCTCCGCTTCTTCAGGAGCGAACAGGACATCGACCCCGGCCTTCCCGAGCTTTTCGCAGTCCTCGCCGAAGGTACGGGGATAGCGATCGAAATCCTCGCCCTGTCCGAACTGGAGCCGATTGACGAACAGGCTTGCGACGACGCACCCGGCATGCTCTCTGGCGATGCGCATGAGCTCAAGATGCCCCTGATGCAGATTCCCCATCGTCGGCACGAATGCGACGCCGGCCTCGCCCTTCAGCCTTGCGCGCAGGGCGGAAATGGTCCGCAGCACTTCCATCAGAAAGTATGCTCGGGACCGGGAAAAACGCCGCTTTTCACTTCATCGACGTAGCGCCTGACCGCATCCCCGATGTCGCTCGCGCCAGCCATGAAGTTCTTCACGAATTTCGCCTGCTTGCCGGGATAAATTCCGAGCATGTCATAGAGCACCAGAACCTGGCCGGAACAGGCGCTTCCCGCGCCTATCCCTATGGTGGGGATCGAGATGCTCTCCGTGATCTCCTCCGCGAGTTCTCCGGGAATCGCTTCCAGCAGCAGCATCGCTGCGCCCGCCTGTTCGAGCGCAGCCGCCTCCCCGAGAAGGCGCTTCGCCTCTTCCTCCGTTTTCCCCTGAACCCTGTAGCCGCCGAGGCGATGCACGGACTGCGGCATGAGTCCGATATGGGCGCAAACCGGGATGCCGCGCTCGGACAAGAAGCGCACCGTGTCGGACATCGCCAGCCCCCCCTCGATCTTAACCATGTGGGCGCCTGCGGAAAGCAGCATCGCGGCATGCGAAAAAGCTTTTTGCGCATTTTCCTGATAGCTGCCGAAAGGCATGTCGGCCATGACGAAGGCGGATTTCGAAGACTGCGCAACGCATTTCGTGTGGTAAGCCATGTCTTCCATGGAAACGGACAGGGTCGTCTCCTTCCCCTGAATCACCATGCCCAAAGAATCCCCGACCAAGAGGAGATCCACGCCCGCCCCCTCGAGGAGAGCCGCAAAGCTCGCATCGTAGCAGGTCAGCGCCGCGATGGGGATGCCTTCCTCGCGCATCCTGAGCAGCGAAGCGAGCGTTTGCATCATGCCCCCCTGCTGAAGAATTCCCGACCGCCGCGCATACGATCGATGCGCTCCAGAAGAAGATCGAAGTCGTGGCTTTCTTCGATGAAGTTGAAGTTGTCGCTGTTGACCATGAAAACCGGTGCCGCATCGTAATGCAGGAAGAACCGGCTGTAGCCCTCGACCAGCCTGCTCAGGTAATCTTCGGTGATTCCCTTTTCATAGGCCACACCGCGCCGCCTGACCCGCTCGATCAGCTTGTCGGGGGAGGCCTGCAGATAAATCACGAGATCGGGAACCGGCACCTGGGGCTGCAAATGCCGGTACATCTGCTGATAAAGATGGAATTCGTCGTCGCTCAGGGTCAGCCTTGCGAATAGCGGATCCTTGTCGATCAGAAAATCGGTCACCGTCGCCCTGCTGAACATGTCGGGCTGAATCAGCTCCTGCAGATCCTGGATGCGCTGGAACAGGAAGAACATCTGGACCGGAAGCGCGAAGCGCTGGGGGTCGTCGTAAAATCTCGCCAGGAAGGGGTTCCTTTCCGGCTTTTCCAGAAGAAGCCGAGAATGATCGCCGAAATGGGCGGCGAGACGCCTCGCCAGGCTCGTCTTGCCGACGCCTATCGGCCCCTCGACTGCGATATAGCTGTATTTTTCGAAAAGCATGCGCTACTCCGTCATTTTCTGCAGCATTTGGCCGGACAATGCAGGCAGCAAATCCTGCGCCCTGCCGAGCCCCGGAATCTTGCAATCCGGCTCGATCTCGAGAAGCGGGCACAACACGAACCTGCGCTCGTGCATGCGGGGATGCGGAATGGTCAGATGGGGCCCGGACAAGACGAGGTCATTATACAACAGGATGTCGAGATCGAGCGTCCTGGGCGCATTCTGCGCCGTGCGCACCCTGCCGCGGGAAAGCTCGATGGCAAGCAGCGCATCGAGCAGGGCATGGGGCTCGAGCCCAGTCTCGACCAAGACAACCGCATTGACATAATCCGGCTGGGCGATAGCGGAGATCGGGGTGCTGAGATAGAGGCTGGAGCGGGCAAGGAGCCGCGTCCTGGGCATGCGCGAGAGTTCATCGAACGCTGCGGTCAGCTGTGCCTTCGGTTCGGAGAGATTGCTTCCGAGGGCGATGTACGCCCGGTTCCGGGTCATGTCAGGTCGCCGCAGGCGCCGCCTTGGGTCGGCGCCTGCGGCGGCGCTTCGGCGCCTCGTCGGCAAGCAGCAGCCCTTCCCGCGCTTCGCTCGATGCAGCCTGAAAATCCTCCCACCATTTCCCGACTGCGGCATCGACTTCGCCGCTCTGACAGCGCAGCACCAGGAAATCGTATCCCGCGCGAAACCTGGGGTGCTCCAGCAGCAGATACGGCCTGCGCCCCGAACGCTGCAGAAAGCGCGGCTGCAGGCTCCATATCTCCTTCATGGTGGCGGTATATCTTCTCGGAATGGCAAGCTTCTCCTGCTGCATTCCGAGCACATGATCCATCGCATCGAAAAGCGCGGGAACCGGCCTCTCCCCCTTCTCCTGGGCGGCCTTCCATGCCACGAGCACCTCGTGCCAGAGCAGGGAGGCGAACAGGAACGCGGGGGAAACCGGCTTTGCCTCGGCCACCCTCTCGTCGGTATTCCTGAGGGCGGCCATGACGAAGCGCTCGCCCATCGGCTGCTCCAGAATGACGTCCAGCATGGGCAGCAATCCGTGATGCAGTCCGGCCCGCCGCAATTCCAGGATGCACGGCACAGAATGCCCGGACATCAGGAGCTTCAGCATTTCTTCGAAAAGCCTCGCCTCCGGAACATGCTGCAGCAGTTCTCCCAGGGTTTCGATGGGCGCTTCGGTTTTCCGGTCGAGCTTCATCCCGAGCTTGGCGGCGAAGCGCACTGCGCGCAGCATGCGCACCGGATCTTCCCTGTAGCGGGTCGCAGGATCCCCGATCATCCTGAGCCTGGACTCCCTGACATCGGCATAGCCGCCGTGGTAATCCCAGATCTCCTCCGTGGAAGGATCGTAGAACAGCGCATTGACCGTGAAATCCCGCCTTTGCGCATCTTCTTCCATGTTGCCGAAAACATTGTCAGCAAGCACCCTTCCGTGAGCATCGGTCCTTCCCTCGCCCGCTTCCTCGTTCTCGTCGGAAGCATGCGATCGCCTGAAAGTCGAAACCTCGATCACTTCCGCCCCGCACATCACGTGAACCAGCCTGAAGCGCCTGCCTATGATTCTGGAGCGCCTGAAGATCGCCCTGACCTGGTCGGGATCGGCATCGGTCGCCACATCGAAATCCTTGGGTTTCCTGCCCAGCAGCAAATCCCTGACGGCGCCGCCCACGACAAATGCCGAAAAGCCCGCTTCCTGCAAACTCGATGTCACTTTTCTCGCGCAGGAACTCACGCTTTCGCGACGGATGCCGTGTTTTTTCAGGGGAATGACGACCGGGCCGTTTTTCGGCTTTTCGAAAACCCGTTGGATGAATTTGCGGATCATTGCACCGGAGCAGGAGAGAAATTGATCATCCGCGGATTATAACGGAAAACCCTCTCGCAAGCTGATGATTTGCCATCCCATTCTCTCGGCGTGGCTCTTTAGCGTAGGATCCGGATCGACGGCGACAGGATGACTCACCTCCTGAAGCAGGGGAAGATCGTTGAGCGAGTCGCTGTAGAACCAGCTCGATTCGAAATCGGAAAGTCTCTGCCCGCGCGATGTTAGCCAATGCTTCAGGCGAGTGACCTTGCCTTCCCTGAAACAGGGGGTGCCAGAAGGATTCCCGGTAAATTCCCCGCCTACAATTTCGGGCTCGGTGGCGAGCAGGTGCCTTATCCCGAATGCCGATGCGATGGGCCCGGTGACGAAGCTGTTCGTCGCGGTGACTATGGCGCAAAGGTCTTCCCTGTGGCGCTCGATCAGCCTGAACGCGGATTCCTGCATCATGGGCCTGACCTTCGCCTCCATGAATTCGGCATGCCAGAGATCGAGCTCGCTCCTGGCATGCCTGGACAAGGGTTTGAGCTGGAAAGCGAGAAATTCGCGGATGTCGAGCGTGCCGGACTTGTAGTCTTCGTAGAACTGCCTGTTCCTGGCCTCAAACACTTCCCGGTCGAGCACGCCCTTTTCCATCAGGAACTGGGCCCACTCGAAATCGCTGTCCCCTTTCAGCAGGGTATTATCGAGGTCGAACAGGGCTAGGCGCATTTCATTCTCTCCATGATTTCTTTCAGCAGGGGAATCGTTATCGGGCGCCTGTTTTCGAGCGAATAATCGTCGAGCGCATCGAGCATCGCAACCAGCGTCGGCAGGTCGCGCCGGACATGATGCATCAAATAATTGACCACTTCCGCAGACAGGTCGAAGCCGCGCGCCCTGGCGTGGGACTGCAGCGCCTCGCGCTTTTCATCGTCCACCAGGGCATGGACCTGGTAGACGAGGCCCCAACCGAGGCGGGTGGCGAGATCGGGGCGCAAGCCTATCCGGAGAGGCGGCGCATTCCCGCTCGCAAGCAGCCCCCCTCCCTTCTCGCGCAGGCTGTTGTAGAGATGGAAAAGCCCGATCTGTCCTTCCTCTCCCAGATTTTGCACATCGTCCACGGCGACGAAATCGGCTTCGACATCGAAGCCCGTATCCGCTTCGCAAGAGATATATGCGGATTTCAGCCCTGCATCCGATGCTTCATTGCAGCATGCCGCAAGCAGATGACTCTTGCCGCTGCCTTCCTCTCCCCAGAGATAGACCATGCGTTCCCTTACCCTGCCGCCCAGGAGATCGCGCAGCATCTGCAGCATTTCCGTATTGGAGCCGGTGACGAAATTCGAAAGGGTGGGATTGCCGGAGGAGAGGCCCAGAAGCAGTTGTTTCATTCAGCGCTTGACATTCATTTGCGGTAAAATCGGCAATAACTTGCAAAAATCGTATTCTAGCAGCACTGCCAGTGCATCCATGACACTTTTTCGAAGAGAACGACAGTGAACCCAGACTCCCTTTCCTACAAAGACGCCGGCGTGGACATCGACGCGGGCGACAGGCTGATCGAGAACATCAAGCCGCATGCCAGAAAAACCCTGAGAGAAGGCGTTCTGGGCGGCATAGGCGGTTTCGGTGCGCTGTTCGAAATTTCGAAGAAATACCGGGAGCCCGTGCTGGTGTCCGGGACCGACGGCGTGGGCACCAAGCTGAAATTGGCCTTCATGCTCGGCAAGCACGACACGGTCGGAATAGACCTCGTCGCGATGAGCGTCAACGACATCCTGGTGCAGGGCGCGGAGCCGCTTTTCTTTCTCGATTATTTCGCCTGCGGCAAACTGGATGTGGGCATCGCCACGGACGTGATCCGCGGCATCGCCAAGGGTTGCGAACAGGCGGGATGCGCCCTGATCGGCGGAGAAACGGCGGAAATGCCCGGAATGTACCCGACAGGGGAATACGATCTCGCCGGATTCGCAGTGGGCGCCGTCGAAAAATCGAAGATCATAGACGGCAGCAGCATTCGCGAAGGCGATATCGTGCTGGGGCTCGCATCAAGCGGGGCGCATTCCAACGGCTACTCCCTGATCCGCAAGATCATCGAGCGCGACAATGCCGATCTTTCCGCAGTATTGCCCGGGGAATCCCGCCCCCTATCCGAAGTCGTCATGGCGCCCACCCGGATCTATGTCAAGTCCATGCTGGCGCTTTTCGAGAAATTCCCGCCCAAGGGGCTCGCCCACATCACTGGAGGCGGCCTGCTCGAAAACATTCCGCGCATCCTCCCGGAAAACCTGACTGCCGCCCTGCAAAAATCCTGGCCCATGCCTCCGCTTTTTTCATGGCTGCAGGAAAAAGGCAACGTTCAAGACTCCGAAATGCACCGGGTATTCAACTGCGGAATCGGCATGGCCGTGGTGATTTCTCCCGAAAATGCCGAAGCATCGATCAGGCTGCTGCAAGATGCAGGGGAATCCGTCTGGACAATAGGCGAGATCCGCAACCGCAGGCCTGGGCAGGCGCAGACCTTCGTCGAATGAAGCGCATCGTCATCCTGATCTCGGGAAGGGGGAGCAACATGCTGTCCATCCTGGATGCCAATCTCCCTGTGGAAGTGGCCGCAGTCATCAGCAACAGAAGGGATGCTGCGGGACTCGCTTCGGCCCATGCGCGCGGGATAAAGACCCTTGCGGTGGAACACCGGGACTATGCTTCGCGCGAAGCATTCGATGCTGCGCTTGCCGAAAAAATAGACGAGCTCTCCCCGGATTACGTCATCCTCGCAGGCTTCATGCGCATTCTGGGAAACGATTTCGTGAGACGCTACGCGGGGCGCCTCCTCAACATCCACCCCTCCCTGCTTCCCGCCTTTCCCGGAATGGCGACCCACAGAAGGGCGCTGGAAGAAGGCGTCAAGATCCACGGCTGCACCGTCCATTTCGTCACGGAAAAGCTCGATCATGGCGCGATCGTGATCCAGGCCGCAGTTCCGGTGCTGGAAACCGATACGGAAGAGACGCTCGCCACGCGCGTTCTGAAGCAGGAGCACAGAATCTATCCCGAAGCGATACGCTGGCTCGCTGCAGGCAGACTGAAAGTCGAGGGCAACAGGGTATGCATCGGCATCCCCGGGACCCCGAAGGGAACCCTGATTTCGCCGGAAATGTCGCGTTGATTCGATGAACCGCATCTGGAAAACCCTGCTGGTTTCCCTGCTGGTTTCCCTGCTGATTCACCTTCTGCTGCTGGGCCTTTTCCCCAGGACCACCTGGCCCGATTTCGGAAAACCATCCATCGTTCTGGATACCCGACTCGTCCCCCCGAAAAAACCGATCCACTTCAAGCCGATCGTCCCGCCAAGACCCAAGGCTAGAAAGTCCGCAACAGCTGCCGCAAACAGCGCATCCGCTGGTTCGCCGCAACCCGTGAGTCTACCCAGGCCGGAGAGCGCCCCGCTGCCCGCAAGCATGCCAGTGCCTGAGAGCGCGCCCCAGGCGGCAAGCGCCCCGCAGCCCGAGCAGGAGGCCGGGGTGCCGAATCACGCCGTCCTGACTTTCAATGTATTCAGGGGCACCGTGCCCGTGGGAGTCGCAACCCATACCTGGGACATCATGGGCGATGGGCGCTATGCGATCACGAACAGGGTCGAAGCGGCAGGCATATTCGCCCTGTTCGTCAAGGGCGCCATGATCCAGACAAGCGAAGGCCGGGTCACCGAAAACGGACTCCAGCCGGAGCACTACACGATCACCCGGGGAGGCGCGCAGAACCGGCAGGAAGCGCATTTCGACTGGAAAGCCATGAAGCTCGAACTCGTCGCCAACGGGACTTCCCGGGAAGCGAAGCTGGAGCCCCTGACCCAGGACCAGCTGAGTTTTCTCTACCAGTTCGCCTACACGCCCCCGAAGGCAGGCATTTTCAGCTTCCATTCGACTGATGGCCGGAAGATCGATGTCTACGATTACCAAATCATCGGGGAGGAAACCGTTCTCGCAGGGACAAAAAAAATCAGGACGCTGCATCTGAAAAAATTGCACGATGCCGGAGTGGAAGGCACCGAGATATGGCTCGACGAAGACCATTACTACTGGCCGGTAGAAGTGCTGATGACGGACAGGAACGGCGACACGATGAGGCAGATGATCTCGAAAATCGAGGAAAACCGATGAAGCAGGTGCCGAATCGTTCGATCCCGGAAATTTTCCTGATTTTTCTCGGGCTGGGGATTTCGTCTTTCGGCGGACCTGTCGCTCATCTCGGGTACTTCAGGCGCGAATTCGTCGAAAAGCGAAAATGGCTGACCGAGCAGGCCTATTCCGACCTGGTCTCGCTTTGCCAATTTCTGCCCGGGCCTGCCAGCAGCCAGGTCGGCATCGCCCTGGGGCTTTCGCGCGGCGCAATTCCCGGCGCAGTCGCGGCATGGCTCGGCTTCACCCTGCCTTCGGCCTTGCTGCTGGTGCTCTTCGGCCTGGGACTGCCTTTCCTTGGAGAAATCCACGGCAACGGCTGGCTGCACGGACTCAAGGTGGTGTCGGTCGCCGTGGTGGCCCAGGCGATCTGGATCATGGCAAAGCCTATCGCCCGGGATAGCCTGCGCATGGCCATCGTTCTCGCTTCGGCGGCAACGGCAACGCTCTTTCCTTCCTCCGCCGGACAGATCTGCGCCATCGCAGGCGGGGGGCTTGCCGGGCTCGCATTGCCCGGGGCCTCCATCCTCCCCCACAGCCCCTTGCGCACCGCAGTGGGCCGCACCACCGGAACGGCGCTGCTTTCGCTTTTTTTCATCCTGCTGCTTGCCCTGCCCTTCCTGGCGACAGAGTCCGGAAGCTACGGCATCAGGCTGTTCGCCAGCTTTTACCGCGCGGGCGCCATGGTTTTCGGCGGCGGGCATGTCGTGCTGCCGCTGCTCCAGTCCCAGGTAGTGCCGAGCGGCTGGGTTTCCAACGATTCATTCCTCGCCGGATACGGGGCGGCCCAGGCTGTTCCCGGACCGCTTTTCACCTTCTCGGCCTATCTCGGCGCCGTCTCGTCGGGGTCGCCTTCCGGCTGGGTCGGCGCGGGTATCGCACTGGTTGCGATTTTCCTGCCCTCATTTCTGCTCGTCGTCGGAATCCTCCCCTTCTGGGAAGAATTGCGCCGCATCGAGGCGCTGCAGAAAGCCATGCCAGGAATCAACGCGGCAGTCGTGGGGCTGCTGCTCGCCGCGTTCTACAATCCGGTATGGAAAACCGCGATCCTGAGCGGCACGGATTTCTTCATGGCTGCCGCCGTCTTTCTGCTGCTGACATTCGGGAAAGTGCCGCCCTGGCTGATGGTGATATTCACGGCAGCCATTGCGGAAGCATTGAGTCGATAAGCGACGGCGCCACGGGGCTGCCGAGCGAAGCCCCCTCATCGGCCGAGTCCCGATCCTGTCACAAAACCATCACAATTCTTTCACGTTGCCCTAATTCTGGCTGCGTAAATTTCGCCCCACAAATTGGTTTTCTGTCAATTCTCAAAAGGGAGACGTGAATGAAAAAGGAATTCGGTTTCAGGAAGAAGCTTATCGCTCAACTGGTTTTCGGCAGCCTTCTTGCGACAGGCAACGCCTTCGCGCAGGATGCGGTAAATCTGGGTACGGTGCAGAGCAACGCCGGTGACGGCGGCGTCACCGGTCCAGGCACGGCATCCTATGTCGCGCCCACCCAGGGTTCTCTGGTCGCAACCCAGCCCCAGTCGATCATCAGCCAGCAGTATATCCAGCAAAATGCTTCCGCCACTTCGAACTACACCGACATCATCAACATCGCACCCAGCGTCTACAGCATCGATCCGAACGGCCCGGGCATGATGGAATCCCAGTCCGGCGGTCCGTACATCCGGGGCTTCCACGACGGGCAGTACAACGTGACGTTCGACGGCATCCCCTGGGGCGACTCCAACGACTTCACGCACCATACCACGTCCTACTTCATGGCCCAGGATCTGGGTGGAATCACGGTCGACCGCGGTCCCGGCGATGCCAGCAATATCGGCTATGCCACCTTCGGCGGCACCATCGCAGTCCAGTCCAAGAATCCCATGGCTTCGACCAACTTCAATCTCTACGGAACTGTCGGCAGCTGGAACACCAGAATGATGGGCGGCGAGTTCGACACCGGCGTGATGCAGAACTACGGAGACAGCGCCGCGTTCATCGACTACCGGAAAGTCCAGACCGACGGATACCTGACCAACTCCAATCAGAATCGCGGCAACCTGTTCGTCAAGTTCGTGAAGCCGGTTTCCGACAACACGCTCCTGACCTTCGTGACCATGCAGAACACCGTTCACCAGAACGTTCCTTACGGTGCGACGCTTTCGACCATTGCGCAGTACGGCAAGAACTATGGACTGAGCGCCAATCCATTGAGCCAGGACTATTACGGCTACAACTATGATTCGATCAACTCGGATTTTGAATACATCGGCCTGAACACCACCCAGGGCAACTGGAAGATCGACAACAAGCTCTACACCTATGCCTATTACCACAACGGCTATAACGGCATGAATGTCGGGATCAACCAGCCCAATGGAACGATTTATGGTGCGAACAATGTGCCAGGCGGCGAAATGTACATGAACTATCGCTCCTGGGGCGACATCCTGAAGACTTCCTATGCCGTCGGCAAGGACAGCATCGATGTCGGCGCCTGGATGGACCGCCAGAACAACAACCGCGGGGCATGGAACACGGATGCGACGCTCGGCAACGCATTCGTCAGCTGGAATGGCGGCAGACTGATGACCGACTCGCTGACCACCATCCAGCCCTATGCGCAGTACGAGTGGAAGGCAACGGATGCCCTGACCGTCACGCCCGGGGTGAAGTACACATCCTTCACCAGGACCATCAATGCCCCCATAAACAATGGCGGCAATCCAGCCTACAACGGTAGCCAGACCTGGGGCAAGGCACTTCCCTCTCTCGATGCGCATTACATGATCCAGCCAAACTGGAGCGCCTACGCCCAGTATGCCCAAGGCTTCCTGGCGCCCAATCTCAATGTCTTCTCCACAGCCAATGGCACCCCGCTGCCCAGCGAGCTGAATCCCGAGACGACGCAGAACTTCCAGCTCGGCACGACCTGGAAGAGCAAGCAGCTCACCGTCTCCGGAGACGTCTACAAGATCGACTTCACCAACCAGGCTCAGGGCATTGCGTGCGGCGCCTATACCTGCTACCAGAACACCGGCGGGGTGAAGTACAACGGCGTAGAGGGCGAGGCGACCTACGTGATTGGCGGAGGCTTCAGCCTCTACGGCAACTATGCCATCAACAACTACTCGATGAGCACGGCAGGCGCCTCTCTCTATGATGTGCCGAAAAACACGGCAACCGCAGGGGTGATCTACAACCAAGGTCCCGCCTACGCCTCCCTGATCGCCAAGGAAATCGGCAGCCGCTACGGCTTTGCGCAGGATGCCAACGGCAACCCGATCCCTTTCTCGAGCTTCACGGTGACCAACTTCAGCTCCAGCTACGACTTCAAGGGACTCGGCGGATGGGGCAAGGATGTCAAGGTCGGATTCCAGATCAACAACATCTTCAACTACAACAACATCTACGACTCGGCCGCCAACGACTCGACGACCAATGCGCCGATGTACTTCGTGTATCCCGAGCGCAACTACGAGCTGACCCTTTCAATCGACATGTGAGAACCTGAATGAATATCGAGACATTTCAACATGTGGCCGAATCTTCCGGCGGGATCATCTACCTGATGGGGCTGCTGCTTCTGGTAGCCCTGACGGTAGCCATCGAACGCAGCTGGTATCTCTGGAAGGTAATCACGCAGGGCAAGCAGGTCATGTCCCAGCTCGAAGCGGCGTCGAAAGTAGAGCATCAAACGCTGGAGCATCTGGGAGAAAGCTTTTCCCAGCTGCCCCATGCCAGGGTGCTGACGGTCGCTTTGCAGCATGACCTCAACCATGACTTCGAACGGATTTCAGACAAGCTGGAGGAATCCATCATGAGAGAGGCCCCCGGAATCGACCGCCACCTCTGGGTACTGGACACGATCGTGACCATGGCGCCGCTGCTCGGATTGCTCGGCACCATCATCGGCATGTTCAACGCCTTCCAGGTGCTGGGAGACCCAGGCAATGCCCCGACCAAGGTGACAGGGGGTGTGGCCGAGGCATTGCTCGCCACCGCTTCGGGCCTCTTCATCGCAATCCTGGGCCTGTTCTTCTTCAACGCACTGAGCAACCGGGTGCGGGTCATCATGCATCAGCTCGAAACGCTGAAAGTGATGCTGGTGAACCGCATGTATCCGCATTACCACGACGCCCCGAAAAGGAATGGCAAGACCATTTCCGAAATCAGATCGCAGGCAGCCTAGCATGAAATATTTCGAAACCAAGAAGGCCAGGATAGAGATCATCCCCATGATCGACATCATGTTCTTCCTGCTGGTCTTCTTCATCATGATCACGCTGCACATGATCCCCTCTTCGGGGATCCCATCCAGCCTTTCCAAAAGCTCGACCGCCACGCCGCTCAACCAGCCCAAAGTGGTTCTGAGCGTCGATGGGCAGGGAAACATCGGCTTCGACGGCAGAACGGTCGGTCCGTCCGAACTGACCGCCATGCTGCAGCAGAAGGGCCCCAATACCGTCGTCACCATAGCGGGAGCGAAGGACACTTCGCTCCAGCATCTGATGGCGGTGATGGACGCATGCCGCGCCGCAGGGGTCACCCAGATCGGGCTGGCAGCCCGCAAAGAGTAGGGCGATCATGAGGTTCGCACTTTCCAGATCAGCCCTGATCGCGCTCGCGCTAGAAATCCTGATCATCGCAGTTTTTGCCATGGCCCTGGAGCGGCATCCCGCCCAGAAAGAACCCGAGCAGCCCCCAGTCATGCTGACCTTCCCTGCGCCTCCCGAGCCGCCCAAGCAGGAGAAGCCGCCCAAGCAGGAGAAGCCGGTTTCCAGGCCCAAGCCCGTGCATCACCAGCAACCCAGACCGGATCCCGTACAGCAGCCGAAGATCGCCGATGCTGCGCCTTCGCCGACCCAGGCACCGGCATTGCCGCCCGACCCGCCCAAGGTCGAGAGTCCCGCCCCGGCACCGGACATCACGGCATCCTTCCGCAGCGCCGTAAAGGCCTCGGTACAGGCTGCGGTGCGTTACCCATATGCCGCAAGGATGGCGCATGTCTCAGGAAAGGCTCTGGTTTCCTTCTCCTACCATGACGGCACGGCAAGCCATGTGTCGATCATCGCATCCAGCGGCTATGCCATGCTCGACAATGCCGCAAGGCAGGCTGTCGAAACAGCTTCCTATCCCCCTCCGCCTCCCGATCTGGCCGGAAGAACCTTGCAGTTCCAGGTATGGGTGCGATTCAACCAGAACCAGGCGCAGTAACATGAAGTATCTGATGCCGATCTTCGCGCTCCTGGCTGCGGCATCTTTCCGGACGGCAGACGCAAGTCCGCAGGACAGGATCTACGCGGCCTATGTGCTGCTCGGGAACAACGGACAGGGCATTGCCCGGGTCATAACCGATGCGCCGGCCTGCCCGGACGTGAGATTCGACGGGAAGCCGGAAAGAATGCAGCTCAGGGCCTCCCCTGCAGACGTTCCGGCACGCCCCGGCTCGCTCAAGGATGCAAAGTTTCCCGTGCTGGTCTGCGAAGCGAAATTGCCGGTCCATGTCGGACATGTCAGCATCGCAGGAAAGGCGCTGCCCGTTCCCAGAAGAAATCCGCAGCGCATCGTCGTCATCGGGGATACGGGTTGCCGCATGAACCAGTCGGAGCACGCCTTCCAGTCCTGCACCGATCCGGAAAAATGGGCGTTCCGGCAGATCAGCGCGGCAGCCGCAGCCTTCAAGCCCGATCTCGTGATCCATGTCGGCGACTACCTTTACCGGGAAAGCCCCTGCCCGAAAGGAGCGGACGGGTGCACAGGCAGCCCGTGGGGCTACGGATTCGACTCGTGGCAAGCCGATTTCTTCGATCCCGCAAAACGGCTCCTTGCGGCTGCCCCATGGGTCATGGTGCGCGGCAACCACGAATCCTGCATTCGCGCAGGCCAGGGATGGTTCCGCTTTCTCGATACGCAACCCTTTGCTCCATCGAGATCCTGTGACAATCCCGAAAACGATGCCCGGGGAGACTTCAGCGAACCCTACGCGGTGCCGATCGCTGGCGATACGCAACTGATCGTGTTCGATTCGTCGAAAGCCGCCAGTTCGGCATACTCTCCCGAAGACGGCGCCTATCAGCGCTACCTGTCCCAGTTCCGCAAAGTGGATGCACTGGCCGGCAGGATGCCGCACAGCTTCTTCCTCAGCCATCATCCGGTGCTTGCTTACGCTCAGGAGAACGAGACGACCCAGCCCGGAAATCGTGCCCTGCAATCCGTCATGCAGGCGCTTCACCCGGCACGCCTCTTTTCGCCCGGCATCGATGCAGCGTTTCACGGCCATGTCCATCTTTTCGAGGCGCTCGACTTTTCTGACGATCACCCCGCCACTGTAGTGACCGGAAATTCCGGAACTGCAACCGACCATCCGCTCCCGAAAACACTGCCCGAAGGCGAACAGCCGGCTCCGGGGGCAATGGTGAGCCGAATCGTTTCGGATTCGGAGGTCGGCTTTCTCACCATCGAGCGCACCGGCAAACAATGGCTGATAACCGAACGAAACCGCTACGGCAAACCGCAGGTGCGCTGCACCCTGCGCGGCCAGTCCCTGCTTTGTGCCAGACTGTAGCCAAATGGCGCTCGACTTGCTCTGCTTCATGGTAGGATAAGGACCCTCAATGGAGCTGAATATGCGCGTCCTGATTGTCGAAGACGATCCCATGATCGGCCGGAATCTCGCCCTGGCGCTGAAGGAAGCCGGCCTGATCGCGGACTGGGTTCAGGACGGCATCCAGGGGCTGGAGGCTGCCAAAACCGGGCATTATGCCGTGGTTCTGCTCGATCTGGGATTGCCCCGGAAATCCGGAACGGACGTGCTGAAATCGATGCGTGACAGCGGGATCGACACGCCGCTCCTCATTGTCACCGCAAGGGACGGCATCGATGATCGCGTCGAAGGGCTGGATCTTGGCGCCGACGATTATCTCATCAAGCCTTTCAGCTTCAAGGAACTGCTGGCAAGGATACGCGCGATCCTGCGCAGGCAGGGGGGGCACGCCGCATCGCTCATCGGCAACGGTGAAATCACCCTCAACCTGGCATCCCACGAGGCCACCTACCGGGGCAAGACCCTGGCCCTTTCGGCCAAGGAATTCGCACTGCTGCACACCCTCGTCGCCCATCCCGGAACGATCTATTCGCGCAGTCAGATCGAGGAGCATATCTACGGATGGGGCGAGGAAGTCGAAAGCAATGTCGTCGACGTAATCATCCATTACTTGCGCAGGAAATTCGACAGCGAAATCATCCGCAATGTGCGCGGCATCGGCTGGATGGTGGTGAAATGAACTCCCTGAAGAAGCAGCTCATCATTCTGCTGGTCGGACTGCTGAGCATAGTCGGCATGCTCGCCGGCAGCATTTCCTACATGCTCGCAAAGAACGACGCCGGCGAATTGCTCGACCATCAGATGCGCGAGGTCGCCCGGAGCATCGACGAAGGCTCACAGCTTCCCGCGATGCAGGCCAGATTCTTCTCCGAAACCGAGGAAGAACGGGAAAGCGATTTCGTCATCCAGTCGTGGTATGAAAGTGAACCGGTCAAGTCATCCCGGCCCGGTTTCATCTTGCCCAGGGAAAACAAGACCGGGTTTTCCGACCTCACGATGCATGGCAAGAAATGGCGAACCTATACCATCATCTACCCCGATCGCACCGTGCAGGTTTCCCTGTCAGGGGACGTCCGCCGGGAAATCGCTACCGCTGCCGCCCTGCGTTCGGTATTGCCCATAGCCGGGCTGATCCCGCTTTCCTGGATTCTCGTGGCCGTGGTTGTCGGGCGCATCCTCAAACCGCTGGACGCCGTCACGGCGGCCGCGACCCAGCGGGATGCTTCGAGCCTCGACCCATTGCCTGCCGAAAACATCCCGCAGGAAATCGCTCCCCTGATCGCAGAAATGAATGCCCTGCTGCTGCGTCTCGGGGATGCGCTCGAATCGCAGCGCCAGTTCGTGTCGAATGCCGCGCATGAACTGCGCACGCCGCTCGCCGCACTTCAGCTGCAGATCGAGAATCTTTACCTTTGCCAGTCCCGGGAGGACATGGATGCCCGCATCGGGGAATTGAAAGCCGGCGTTCACCGCGCTTCCCACCTCGTCAACCAGCTGCTGAGAATGGCTCGCTTCGAAGCGGAAAATGCGCCTTCCAGGCATAATGCCGATCTCGGCCAGATCGTAAAAGCCTGCATCGGCAGCCTCATTCCGCTTGCCGAAAAAAAGGGCATAGACCTAGGCATGGTGCGCGACGAGACGGTCGTCATTCAGGCAAATTCGGATGCATTGCGCATCCTGTTCGACAATCTCATCGACAACGCCATACGCTATACGCCGTCCAATGGCAGGATCGACGTCAGCGTGATTTCGGCAGGGAAAAAGGCTTATGTGGAAATCGCCGACAACGGCCCCGGCATCCCAGAGCATCTGCTGCCGCGCGTCTTCGACCGTTTTTTCAGGGCGAGCGGCCAAGTGATCGAAGGGAGCGGCATCGGGCTTGCCATCGTGAAGGCGATAGCGGACCGGGAATCAGCCGAAGTCACCCTGTCCAACAGGACAGACGGGACCGGTCTGATTGCGAAGGTCGCGCTTTCGATGCCCTTGAGGTCGGACAGAAAGAATGGAGTCCAATGATTCTGTAAAATGAGAGGTGAGGTCGGACGGATTTCATGGAGTCCAACGGGTTAAGCGGCGACCAGGTTTTCATAGTAACGCCGCATGAAGGCAGCGGGTGACAGGTAGCCAAGGCGAGCCTGCTTCCGTTGCCGATTATAGAAGACTCGATGTACTCCGCGATCTCCTGTTTTGCTTCTTCCCGGGTGGCATAGCGCCGATGATGCACGAGCTCGGTTTTCAGGGTTCCCCAGAAGCTTTCCATCGGCGCATTATCCCAGCAGTCCCCTTTGCGACTCATGGAAAGTTTCATGCCGAATTGCTTGGCCAGCTTCCGGTAATCATGGGAGCAATATTGGCTGCCCCGATCCGAATGAAGAATCAGCCCCTTCTCCGGCCGCCTGGCGGAGGCTGCCCGGAACAATGCCTGCATCACCAGTTTCCTGCACATCCGCGCTCCCATCGCATGACCGACAAGCTCACCGCTGTAGAGATCCTTCAGTCCGGCAAGGTATAGCCAGCCCTCATCAGTGGCAATATAGGTCAGGTCCCCAACCCACGCACGATTCGGCGCGGGCACCCTGAAGTTCCGCTCAAGCAGGTTCGGGGCAACTGGAAGATTGTGCTTCGAATCAGTTGTCGCCTTGAACTTGCGCTTCTGCTTGCAGCGCAGGCCGAGTTTACTGCGTATACGCTTGATGCGATGAATTCCGATCTCGATGCCATGATCGGCGAGATCTTGCTGCAGGCGCTCAGGGCCACAGGTTTCCCTTGTCCGGATATGCGCAGCCTTCACTTCCAACTCCAGTCGCGCCGCTTCCTGAGCCCTCGACGACGGCGGGCGATTCCGCCAGGCATGGTAGCCGCTTTCTGATACCGACAGCGCCCGACACATCAGCGATACCGGATACTCTGGTCGCATGGATTCAATCTGGGCGTATCTCACCGCGACTCCTTCGCGAAATACGCCGCAAACTTTTTTAGCAGATCTCGCTCCATCTTTACTTCAGCAAGTTCCCGCTTTGCTCTGGCCAGTTCCATTTCCAGTTCCGTCAACGGCTTCTGATGCTTGCCGATCTCCTGCAACTGACCATTACGGTAGGCCAGCACCCAGTTCTTCAACGTCCCGCTGGGAATCGACAAGCGCCGGGCCGTTTCCCTCAACCCAAGCTTCTCGACTTCCACCATCCGGACTGCTTCTTCCCTCAATTCCTTCGTATATTGCCCATGTGGTATTCGTGCCATTTCGTTCCTCCGATTCCTGCATTTTACAGAATCATTGGACTCCATTTTTCCGTCCGACCTCAGTGCGGCTGGGTCGGTTTTATCGTGGGCTTTTTTTGGCAAGTGTCCCGCCAGTGTCCCACAATAGAAAATGGCCCAGAGCTACAAGCTCTAAGCCATTGATAATGCTGGTGGGTCGTGACAGGATCGAACTGTCGACAAACGGATTAAGAGTCCGCTGCTCTACCGGCTGAGCTAACGACCCATCGGTGCAATCGGGGCGGAAAGGGGGAACCCTTTCCTGATACTGGTAGGTCGTGCCAGATTCGAACTGGCGACCAACGGATTAAAAGTCCGCTGCTCTACCGACTGAGCTAACGACCCGGGGAAACGTGGAATTATACCGTGCAGGATTTCGATGTCAATCCTGGAAGTAGCGCGTCGGATCGGGCAGCCCCGCAGACAGAAAGCCTTCCCGCCTCAGCCGGCAGGAATCGCACCTGCCGCAGGCGCGCCCTTCCGGATCGGCCTGGTAGCAGGACACGGTGAGGGAATAATCCACCCCGAGCCCGGTACCGAGCTTCACGATTTCGGACTTGGAAAGCCGGATCAGCGGCGCATGCAGCGCGAGCCTTTTCCCTTCCACCCCGGCCTTGGTGGCAAGATTCGCCATCGATTCGAATGCCTCGACATATTCCGGCCTGCAGTCGGGATAACCGGAATAATCGACCGCATTCACGCCGATGAAAATGTCCTTCGAATCCAGCACCTCCGCCCAGGCAAGGGCGAGGGACAGCATGATGGTGTTTCTCGCCGGAACGTAGGTGACGGGAATGCCGCTCGAAGCTTTTTCAGGAATGGCGATCGATGCATCGGTGAGGGCGGAGCCTCCGAAGGCGGTGAGGTCGAGTTTCACGGTCCTGTGCTCAAGCGCGCCCAGCGCCCTGCAGACCTTTTCCGCAGCGAGAAGCTCGGATCTGTGGCGCTGGCCGTAGTCGAGGCTCAGCGCGTAACAGGCAAATCCCTGGCGCTTTGCGAGCGCCAGGGTGGTCGCCGAATCCAGCCCTCCCGAGACGAGGACTACCGCGCCCCTAGTGTCCAGGTTCGTTCCCCCATATCAGCTTGTGCAGCTGGATCTGCATCCTGACATTCAAACCGTCTTCGAGTATCCATGCCGCAAGATTTCCGGGATCGAGCCTGCCCTGCACTGGAGAGAAAAGCACCGGGCTGAGCGAAGCAAGCCTTCTCTCTTCCAGCACGCTCCTCGCCCATTCGTAGTCGGCGCGATCCGTGAGCACGAACTTGATCTCGTCGCCCCTGTTCAGGAAATCCAGGTTCGACCAGAGATTCTTCTCTTCTTCCATAGAACCTGGCGTCTTGATGTCGACTATCCTGGAAACCCGCGTGTCCACTTTCGAGACGTCCAGCGCCCCGCCTGTCTCCAGGGACACGGCATGGCCCGCATCGCAAAGCGCTTCCAGCAGCGCGATGCAGTGCTTCTGCGCGAGCGGCTCCCCTCCCGTCACGGTGACGTACTGCGTGGGATATTTTGCGACCTCGGCGAGGATGGCGCCGAGTTCCATGGTTCTTCCTTCATGGAAGGCGTATTCCGTGTCGCAATAGCTGCAGCGCAGGGGGCAGCCCGTGAGCCTGACGAAAACGGTGGGAAGTCCCGTCCGGCTGGTCTCCCCCTGCAGGGAAAAGAATATCTCGTTGATCCTGAGGGTGTGCACTACTTCAGGCTGTTCAGGCGCTGTTTCGCCTTGGCTGCAGCATCGGATGAAGGATATTTGGAAACGATGGACTTGAGCGTTTTCCTCGCCTCCTTCTTTTGCCCGAGTTCCTGCTGGCTGCTCGCGATGTTGAGGAGGGCATCCGGCGCCTTGGGGCTGTCCGGATACTTCGAAATCACGATCTTCTGGGCGGAAATCGCGCTCTTGAAGTCGCGCGTGGCGAAATAGGCATTGCCGATCCAGTACTGAGCGGAAGGCGCATAGCTGCTGGAAGGATGGGCTTTCAGGAAATCCTCGAACCCGGAGATCGCTCCGGCATAGTTGCCGATCCTGAAAAGGCCGAAGGCTGCCTCGTATTCGCCCGCCTCTGTCGCAGGTTTGGCCGCCGGGGCCGGGGTCGCAGCAGGAGCTGAAGCCGCAACTGGCGCCGCAACTGCGGCAGGGGCCGAGGCCGTTTCGGAAGCGGGCGCCCCATCGGAAGACTGGGGCTCGAGACGCCTCAGCCGGGTGTCCAGATCCACGTAGAAGTCCTTCTGGCGCTTCTGGGCGGTATCGAGCCCGTTGCCGAGTTCCTCGATCCTGCCGCGCAACGCGGCAATGTCCGCGTTCTGCGACTGGATCTGGCTCGCCATGTCGACCAGGCTGCCCTGCAGCTTCTGGACCATGGCTTCGAGCTTTTGTATTTCCTGCTGGTTTTCGACGATCTTCTGGCGCGCCACGTCGTCGTCGAACAACCCGGCATGGGCCTGGGTCGCGAGCAGGAAAAGAAATGGGGGGAACCGCCTCAAGAGGCGGTTCCAGTTCGCCTCAAACAGCAATTATTCGCTCTGATAGACGATGTCGGTGCGGCGGTTCTGCGCCCAGGCTTCTTCGTTGTGGCCGGCGGCGCGTGGCTTTTCGGAGCCGTAGCTGACCGTCGATACCTGCGCTCCAGAAACGCCTGCAGCTTCCATCAGCTTCTTGACGCTGTCGGCACGGCGCTGGCCGAGGGCGAGGTTGTACTCGCGGCTGCCGCGCTCGTCGCAGTTGCCCTGGAGCTGCACCTTGGCGCTGGCATGGCCGACCAGGTACTCGGAATGGGCCTTGACCATCGGCTTGTACTCGTCCTTGACGATCGACTTGTCGAAGTCGTAGTACACGCTGCGGTGCGACAGGATATTGTTCGGGTCGTTGAGCGGGTTGACGGCGACCGGCTTGGTTGCGGCGGCTGCGGCAGCCTTCTGCTCGGGAGCCTTCGCGGCTTCCTTGGTGGGCTGGCTTCCGCAGGCTGCAAGCAGGCTAACGAGCAGCGCACTGAACATCATTTTTTTCATGGTTATCTCCTTATATTGGTTTACAAATCAGAACTTACTTCACAAACGGCCCCCAGGCAGGCTCGCGAATGTCCCCGGACTGCATGGTCAAGCGTTGTTTGATTCTACCATCCGTCGATACGACGGCTAATATACCACGTCCGCCGTAAATGGATGCATACAAAATGAGCTTCCCGTTGGGGGCGAAAGTCGGCGACTGGTCGAGATCCTCGTCGGTCAGAAGCTGGGACTGGCCGGTGGCAAAGTCTTGCTCGGCGACATTGAAGTGCCCGCTGTTGCGCTCCAGATAGATGAAGCTCTTTCCGTCCGGGCTGTAGTGCGGCGAAACGTTGTAGGTTCCCTCGAAAGTCAGGCGCTCGGCAGGCCCGCCGGAAACCGCGATGCGGTAGATCTGGGGGGAGCCGCCCCTGTCGGAAGTGAAGATGATCTGCTGCCCGTCGGGAGAGAAGCTGGGCTCCGTGCTGATTCCCGGGGACGCCTCGACCAGCCTGGGGTTCCCCCCCGCCTCGTTCACGATGTGGATTCTGGAATGCCCGTCCCGGCTCAGGGTGAAGGCGATATCCTTTCCGTCCGGAGACCAGGCCGGCGCGCTGTTGCTTCCCCTGTAGTTCGCCACGACATGCCGCTTGCCCGAAAGCAGATCCTGGACATAGACCACCGCCTTGCCCTGCTCGAAGGAAACATAGGCGATCTTGCTGCCGTCGGGCGACCAGGCCGGGGAGATGATGGGAGAGGCAACCGAAACCACGGCCTGCGCCCCGTAGCCGTCGGCATCGGCCACCTGCAGTTCGAAGCGCTTTTCCCGCTTCAGGATATAGGCGATCTTGGTGCTGAATATCCCCTGGTCCCCGGTCATCTGCTGGTAGATGACATCGGCTATCCGGTGCGCCGTCAGCCTGAACTGGTCTTTGGAGACCGTATAGCTGAATCCGGCGAGCTGGACCTGCTTGGCGACGTCGAGCAGCCTGAAGCGCACTTCGAACTGCCCCCCGGCTGCAGGATAAATGCCGCCGATGACGAGCGCATCCGCCCCCTTTGTCTTCCAGCCCGGGAAGCTGACCTGGGCGATATCGTGGGTCTGGTCGCTTCCGGGGTCGATCATCTTGAACATGCCGCAGCGCGCGAGGTCCGCCGCGATCACGCTGGAGACTCCCGGCGCATCGGATTCGAAGGGAACCACGGCTATCGGGATCTGGTTCTCCCCTCCTCCCACGATCTCGATGGAAAGGGCGGCTACCGCCGGCCTGCAGAACACGCAGAAAAGAAGGGCAATACAGCTTGCAAATTTTTTCATGTCATTACCGTCATACCCGCTGCGGCGGGTGAAAAAAATTTTATACCAAATGGCTTACGCCATTCTTTCATTCGCTGGGCCTGAAATGCAAGTCCAGCGTCCTGAATGCCTCGAAAAGCGAGGCGTCCGGCGGCAGCGGCAGGGGGGAAGCCCTCAGGATGGCCCGCTCGACCGCAGCGTCGTAGGCGGGATAACCGCTGGATTTCACCAGGGTCGCCTTCAAAACCTCTCCGTCAGGCAGCAGCACCACGGTGAATTCCGCCTCCGGATTGCCTTTCAGATCCGGAGGAACCACCACGAAGCGCTTGATCCTGTTGTGGATCATCGCCTTGTACTTGTCGATCAGGCTGGATTTCTCCGCAGCCGCCCTTTGCTGCATCATCCTGTTCAGGGCATCGACCTTCTCCTGCTGCGCCTGCCGCATCTGCTTTTCCAGCTTCTGCTTTTGAAGCTGCTGCTTCTGAAGTTCCTTCTGTTTTTCTTCTTTCTGCTTTTCGATCTGCTTCTGCTTTTCTTCCTTCAGCTTTTCCTGCTTCAGCTTTTCCTCGCGCGCCTTCCTGAGCGCAATGTCGGGCTTCTCGACTTCCGGCTTTTGCACCGGGGCAGGTTTCGGTTTCGGCGCGGGCTTCGGTGGCTGCGCGGGCGCAGGCTTCGCAACAGGCTGCGGGGCAGGCGGGGGGGGCGCACTCTGCACGGGGGGCAGATCCCGCCAGATATCGGCCTGCAGCACCACGGGCTCGCTTTCCTGCCACCTGAATCCGAATACCAGCACGGCCAGGAGAATCAGGTGAACCGTCACGGCAAGAATCGCCGCGGGGATTTTCCGATCCGTCATTTCGTATAGGGTTTGGCGAGCAGGCCGACCTTCTTCACCTGCTGCCCTTCGAGGATGTCCATGACCTTGATCACCTCCTCGTAGCGCACGGACTTGTCGGCCGATATCACGACCGGCTGGTCCGGGTTTTCCTGCTGCTTCCGCTTGATTTCGGAAACCAGTTCGTCCCTGGTCATGGCTTCGAGCGTGCCGGATTTCGACCTGTCCCGGAGGGCGAGCGAGGAGTCCGCCTTGATGACCACTTCCAGCGGAGAAACGGGAGTCTTCAGCGACTGCCCGACTTTCGGCAGATCGATCTCGCCGGGATTGATCATGGGCGCGGTGACCATGAAGATCACCAGCAGCACCAGCATCACGTCGATGTACGGCACGACGTTGATCTGGTTCATCTGGCGGCGCGGCCGCCGCGATGCGATGCTCACGACCTGCCCGCCTGGCGCTGCAGCACGTTGGAGAGCTCTTCCATGAAGCTGTCGAAGCGGCTGGCGAGCCGGTCGACTTCATGGGAATAGCGGTTGTAGGCGACCACGGCGGGAATCGCCGCGAAAAGGCCGATGGCGGTGGCGATCAGGGCCTCCGCGATGCCCGGCGCGACATGCGCGAGGGTCGCCTGAGCGACGTTGGCAAGCCCCCTGAATGCGTTCATGATCCCCCACACCGTGCCGAACAGGCCGACATAGGGGCTCACCGAGCCGACCGTGGCGAGAAAGGGCAGATTGGCTTCGAGGCTGTCCATCTCCCGCTGGTAAGTCGCGCGCATCGCGCGCCGCGTGCCTTCCATCACGGCCCCGTTCTCCATGCCGGGCTGCCTCTTGAGCTTCATGAATTCCCTGAATCCGGCTTCGAATATCCGTTCCATGCTGCCCGTTTCGTGCCGCCCCGAGGATGCGCCCTGGTAGATGGCATTGAGGTCGGAGCTGCTCCAGAATTCCCGCTCGAAATTGTCGGACTGCCTGTAAGCCTGTCTGATCGAGAACATCTTCAGGAAGATGTGCCACCACGACATCAGGGAGACCAGCAGCAGCAGGGCGAGGATGACCTGAACGACGACGCTGGCGTTCGCGATCATGCCGATGAAAGACAAATCCTTGGTGATTTCCATGTTCAGCTTTCCAGTTTTGACCTGATCGCGCGCGGCACGCTGACAGGCTTGAATGTATCGGTGGCGGCGCAGACCAGGCTGACCCTGGCGCTTACCAGGACATCCTCGCCGCGCTTCACGTCCTGCCTGAAAACCATCAGGCTTCTCCCGGTTTTCTCGATTTCGACGCCCACATCGAGCAGATCGTCGAGAACGGCAGGCCTGAAATAGGTGACTTCAAGGGCGCGCACCACAAAAAAAACCCGATGCTCTTTCATCAGGCCGGCATTCGTGAACCCCAGGCTTCTCAGCCATTCCGATCTCGCCCGCTCCATGAAATCGATGTAGCCGGAGTGGAACACCACCCCTCCCGCATCGGTGTCCTGGTAATAGACCCTGACCGGAAGCGAGAAATTCAAAGCAATGTCCCTTCGGCCGCAGTCAGCCCGAAATGGCTGTAGGCGGAGAGCGTCGCGATTCTACCACGCGAGGTTCTCTGGATGTAACCCTGCTGGATGAGGTAGGGTTCGATCACGTCCTCGATCGTGTCGCGCTCCTCCCCGATCGCAGCGGCGAGATTGTCGACGCCCACCGGCCCCCCCGAAAACTTCTCGATGATGGCGAGGATCAGCTTCCTGTCCATCACGTCGAAGCCGACCGGATCGACGTCCAGCATGGAAAGCGCGGCATCCGCCACTTCAGCCGTCACATCGCCGTCCGCCTTCACTTCGGCGTAATCGCGCACCCGCCTCAGGAGCCGGTTCGCGATCCTGGGCGTTCCCCGAGAGCGGCGCGCGATTTCGATCGCCCCGTCCAGGGACATGCTGACATTCAGCAGGGCCGCCGACCTCGTCACGATTTTCGCGAGCTCCTCCACCGTGTAGAATTCCAGCCTCGCGACGATGCCGAAGCGGTCGCGCAAGGGATTGGTGAGCATGCCGGCGCGCGTGGTGGCCCCCACCAGGGTGAAGGGCGGAAGGTCGAGCTTGACCGAGCGCGCAGCCGGCCCTTCCCCGATCATGATGTCGAGCTGGAAGTCTTCCAGGGCGGGATAGAGGATTTCCTCGACCACCGGGCTCAGCCTGTGGATTTCATCTATGAAGAGCACGTCGTGGGGTTCGAGATTGGTGAGCAGCGCTGCAAGATCCCCGGCACGCTCCAGCACGGGCCCCGAAGTCTGCCTGAGATTGACCCCCATTTCCCGGCTGATGATGTGGGCCAGGGTAGTCTTGCCGAGCCCGGGCGGGCCGAAGAGCAGCACATGGTCGAGCGTCTCGCCGCGCATCCTTGCTGCCTCGATGAAGATCTGCAGCTGCCCGCGGATTTTTTCCTGCCCGACATATTCGTCCAGCAATTTGGGGCGCAGCGCCCGCTCGATCACTTCCTCCTGGGCGGTGGAAGAACCGGAAATCAGCCTGTCCGATTCGATCATGCCTGCCCCCTGGAAAGGAGCTTGAGTCCCATCCGGATGCCTTCTTCGGTGGATACGGCAGGATCGATCTGTTTCACCGCCTGGGCTGCCTCCTTCTCGCTGTAGCCGAGGGAAATCAGGGCATTGAGCACATCGCTGCTCGCTCTGGACGGCAGCAGCGCAGGCCCTTCGATCTTGTCGCGCAATTCGAGCAGCAGCCGCTCCGCGGTTTTCCTGCCCACGCCCGGAATCCTGGTGAGACGCCCCGCCTCCCCGGACTGCACGGCGCCGGCAAGCTCGGGGATGGAAAGCCCGGAGAGCACGGCAAGGGCGAGCTTCGGCCCCACGCCTGAAATCTTCAGAAGCTGCCTGAATACGCGGCGCTCCTCCTGGGTCGAAAAGCCGTAAAGGACATGGGCATCCTCCCTGACGGCAAGATGGGTGTAGAGGGAAACCGCTTCGCCTGTGGCGGGAAGGAGGAAGAAAGTGCTCATGGGCACGTCGATTTCGTAGCCCACGCCGTTCACGTCGACGAGGATCAGGGGGGGGTGCTTCTCGATCAGCTTTCCGGAAATCCTGCCTATCATGACCTTCTCCTTCCGTAGACCAGATTTCCCGTGTGCGCATGGCAGATCGCGCAGGCGAGCGCATCGGCTGCATCGGCCTGGGGCACGCCGCCGAGATTCAGAAGCCTTTTGACCATTTCCTGGACCTGCTCCTTGGCGGCATGCCCCTGTCCCACGACGGCCTGCTTCACCTGGAGCGCGGTATATTCCGAGACGGGCAAATCTTTCGATACTGCGGCGCAGATCGCCGCCCCCCTCGCCTGGCCGAGAAGGAGCGTGGACTGCGGATTGACGTTGACGAAAACCTTCTCCACCGAAACTTGCGTGGGAGCGTGCAGCGCGATCACTTCCAGAAGCCCCTCCAGTATCGATTTCAGCCGCTCCGGCAGTTCGCCCTCAGGCGTCCTGATGCAGCCGCTGGCGACGTAGTCGAGCTTCGAGCCGTGCTTGTCCAGGATGCCAAAACCCGTCACCCTGAGCCCCGGATCGATGCCCAGTATCCTTACTTTTTCCTTCATGATTCTCGACGGGTTTCAGAGCAGGCTAATTTGCGCAAGCAAGTTATGCCGCAACTAAAACCCGTCACCCTGAGCCCCGGATCGATCCCCAGGATGCGCATCTTCAGTCCTCGATCACCGCCGTGGTGTAGACTTCCTGCACATCGTCCAGGTTCTCGAGGGCGTCCAGCAGCTTCTGCATTTTTACCGCATCGTCCCCTGAAAAAACCGTTTCGTTCTCCGGGCGCATCGTCACGTCCGCATGCTCGGGTTTGATTCCGGCATTTTCCAGCGCAGCCTTCACCGCCGCGAAATCCTGCGGGGAAGTGATCACCTCGAAGCTGCCGTCGTCATGGCTCATCACGTCTTCCGCCCCGGCATCCAGCGCGACTTCGAAGAGCTTTTCCTCATCCGTTTCGGGGGAAAAGACCAGCTGTCCGCAATGCCTGAAGAGAAAGGCAACCGACCCGTCCGTGCCGAGATTCCCCCCGAACTTCGTGAAGGCGTGGCGCACGTCGGCCACCGTCCTCACCCGGTTGTCGGTCAGGCAGTCGACCATCACGGCGGCCCCGTTGATGCCGTAGCCCTCGTAGCGGATTTCCTCGTAATTGACGCCTTCCATGTCGCCCGTGCCCCGCTTGATGGCGCGCTCGACATTGTCCTTGGGCATGTTGTTGTCGTAAGCCTTGTCGACTGCGAGCCTCAGCCTCGGGTTGGAAGCGACATCCCCCCCTCCGAGCTTCGCCGCAACGGTGATTTCCTTGATGAGCCGGGTGAATATCTTGCCGCGCTTGGCGTCAGTCGCCGCCTTCTTGTGCTTGATGTTCGCCCATTTGGAATGTCCTGCCATGATGCTTTCCCGAATCAAAACTCGATTCTACCACCTTTGCCCTGCACGGGCTCAGGCCGAAATGCGCCATGCGACCTTTCCCCCGGCCCTGAGCGGAATCAGCGATTCGCCGCCGAAGGAATAGGATTCCGGCACCTCCCATGATTCCCTGGAGAGTACGATCTTTTTCCGGTTTCTCGGCAGGCCGTAGAAATCCGCGCCGTGAAAACTGGCAAAGGCTTCCAGCCGGGG
Organism: Pseudomonadota bacterium; assembly: GCA_021835845.1. Taxonomy (GTDB): domain Bacteria; phylum Pseudomonadota; class Gammaproteobacteria; order Burkholderiales; family JABEVD01; genus JABEVD01. Next base: position 61,928 of record JAKBJU010000007.1, read on the forward strand.
AAGCGCGCCTGCCTCCTCGAATGCTTCCGCATAGAACTCGATTCCCCCATGGGAAGTGTAGATTCCGGCGCAGCCGCAGGAAGATTCCTTGGCGGATTTCGAGTGCGGGGCGCTGTCCGTGCCGAGAAAGAATTTCGGATTCCCCGAAATTGCGGCTTCCAGCAAGGCCCGCCTGTGGGTTTCCCGCTTCAGAACGGGGAGGCAGTAATGGTGCGGGCGAATGCCTCCGACAAACATGGCATTCCTGTTCATCAGCAGATGATGCGCCGTGAGGGTTGCGCCCATGCCGTTTTCCTTCACGTATTCCACCGCATCCCGGGTGGTGATGTGCTCGAAGACGACTTTCAGCTTCGGATGGCGCTGCATGAGGGGGCCGAGCACCCGGTCGATGAATGCCTTTTCCCTGTCGAACACGTCCACAATCGGATCGGTGACTTCCCCGTGGACCAGCAGCGGCATGCCGCATGCAGACATGGCCTCCAATGCGTCATGGCATTTGCGGATGTCGGTGACCCCCGAATCGGAATGGGTGGTGGCCCCCGCAGGATAGTATTTGACCGCATGCACGATGCCGCTCTTTTTTGCCCTGGCCATTTCTTCGGAGGGAGTGTTGTCGGTCAGGTAGAGCGTCATCAGGGGCTCGAAATCCGATCCTTGCGGCAGCGCATCGATTATCCTTTGCCTGTAGGCAGCGGCATCCGCAGTATTCAATACGGGCGGCCTCAGGTTCGGCATGACGATGGCGCGGCCGAAGCGGCTCGCGGTGTGCTGCAGCACGTCCCGCATTGCGAGTCCGTCCCGCAGGTGGAGGTGCCAGTCGTCGGGCTGGGTGAGGGTCAGCATTGTCGCTTCTCCATGACAAAGCGGCATTTTACACCTATTACGCCTTTCCTTGACATTCTCCGGCAGGTAGCGTAAAAACCCATTGTGCTCGGCTTCAAGGTTTTATGCGGTCTTTGTCGTATGCGGTCTTGAAACCTGGTCATCGATTCGGGTTTCTCCCGGTTTTTTCATTACGGCAAGGATTATAAAGTCATGGCAACAGGTACAGTAAAGTGGTTCAACGATTCCAAGGGCTTCGGTTTCGTGACCCCGGACGACGGCAGCGAAGATCTTTTCGCGCATTTTTCCGCAATCAACATGGACGGCTTCAAGACGCTCAAGGAAGGCCAGAAAGTGAGCTTCGAAGTCACCCAGGGCCCCAAGGGCAAGCAGGCTTCCAACATCAGGGCAGCCTGACCTTCCGGGTCTGAAATGAAGCCCGTCACCTGAAAAGGTGACGGGCTTTTTAACTGGCCCTGACAGGGAGAACATCATCCGGAATCGATTCACCGCGCAATGGCTTTTCGGGGCATCCGTCCTGCTCCTTGCGCTCTGGCTGATCCACAGTTACCTCCCCGCCCTCGCCTGGGCGGGCATCATCGCCCTTGCCAGCTGGCCGCTCTATGAAAGGTTCGTCTCCCGCCTGCCGGCGAAAGCAAGACGCTGGGCGCCGCTCCTTTTCACATCGCTGGTTGCGCTGCTTTTTCTCGGGCCGCTCGCCTACATCCTGCTCGTTCTGGGCGGAGAAGCGAGCCTGCTCGCCAGACTGCTTCTGGAAGCGCAGACGCACGGACTGGCACCTCCCGCCTGGGTAGGGCGCATCCCCTTCGCCGGAGAATCGATACTCTCCTGGTGGAACGCGGTTCTGGCAAATCCCGGAGGCTTCGCCATCTGGTTCCAGAAGATCGGACAGGGTGCGGTTCTCGGCTGGGTCAGGCTGTTCGGCGCGGAAATGCTGCACCGCTCCCTGATCCTGCTGTTCGCCCTGCTTTCGCTCTATTTCCTCTACCGTGACGGCGAAATGCTCGCCATGCGCCTGCTCTCCCTGATCCAGAGGCACCTCGGGCAGCCCGGAACGCACCACGCGAAGCGGGCGGTGGACACCATACGCGGCACGGTCAACGGGCTGATCCTGGTGGGACTCGCGGAAGGCATCCTGCTGGGTCTGGCCTACCGGATCGCAGGACTCCCCTCCCCTGCACTCTGGGGGGCGCTCACGGGGCTGCTGGCCGTCATTCCTTTCGGCATGCCGGCGCTTTACGGCGCAGCCTCCCTGATCCTGTTCGCCCAGGGGAATCAGACCATGGCGCTCATCATCCTGATCTGGGGAACGCTGGTGATGCTGGTCTCGGACCATGTGGTGAGGCCCATGCTGATCGGCGATTCGGCGAAGCTCCCCCTCATCTGGATTCTTCTCGGCATACTGGGCGGAATAGAGACGCTCGGCCTGCTGGGCATTTTCCTCGGACCTGTCGTCATGGCGACGCTGGTATCGCTCTGGCGCGAATGGACCCATGTTCGAGATCATCCTGTTTGAACCGGAAATCCCGCCCAACACCGGCAACATCATCAGGCTCTGCGCCAATTCGGGAACGGCTCTCAACCTGGTCGAGCCGCTCGGCTTCAGGCTCGACGACAGGCAGCTGAGAAGGGCCGGGCTCGACTATCACGAATTCGCCAACATCAGGGTCCACCCAAGCTGGGAATGCTGCATGGCGCATTTCCCGGAAAAGCGGCTTTTCGCATTGACCACCCGAGGGAAAGTGCGCCACGACCGCGTCTCCTACCGGCCGGGGGACGTTTTCGTTTTCGGCCCGGAATCGAGGGGATTGCCGGAATCCGTGCTCGATTCATTCCAGGACGAACACCGCATCAGGATTCCGATGCTTCCCCACAGCCGCAGCCTCAATCTTTCCAATGCAGCGGCAGTAGTGATTTTCGAGGCATGGCGCCAAACGGGTTACGCAGGGGGGGGATGACCATCGCCCATCCGGGCTATTTTCCCGCTCAAATGAAAGGGCTACAGTCAATCGGAGGACTTTTACCCACCTTCAGACGGGGATCAAATGAGCGCGATACGGAAAGGTTTTGCAGGACTCTTGCTGGCACTGGGACTCGGAGCGGCGCACGCCGATGATGCGCTGTTGAAGCCCTTCATCCTGGGCTCGAAGGGGCCGGGGGAGGTGGCCGCAAAAGCGGATGCGGCGAAGAATGCGCTGGCAGCCCAGGGCTTCACCCTGGCCGGCAGCTACACGCCCTATCCCGACACCACGATACTGGTGGTGACGAACGACGAACTCAAAAGGAATGCGGCCCAGTCCGAGCACGGCGGCTTCGGCGCGATGGAGCGCGTTTCGGTCGTCAAGGCCGGGGGAGAGGTGCAGGTTTCCTACACCAACCCGGTTTACATGGCGAATGCCTACCGCATGCAGGGCGACCTCAGGGATGTCGCCGCGAAAATGCAGGCAGCCCTCGGCAGAATCGAGGAATTCGGGGCGAAGGGACTGACCGCATCGCAATTGCGCAAATACCATTACATGTTCGGCATGGAATATTTCAACGAGCCCAGCACGCTTGCCGAATACGGCAGCTACAATGACGCGGTGAAGGCCGTCGAAGCCGGGCTTGCCGCAGGCAGGGGCGGCGTCACCAAGGTCTACCGGATCGACATCCCGGGCAAGCAGGAATCGGTTTTCGGCGTGGCGATGAAGGGGGCGGGCGACAACAGGGCCATGGACGACCGGTACATCATGAGCGAGATCGACTTCAAGGATCTCAAGTCGGCCGCGCACCTTCCCTACGAGATGCTGGTGTCCGGAAACAAGGTCTATGCGCTCTACGCGCGCTTTCGCATCGCCATCGATTTTCCCGACCTTTCCATGATGGGCTCCCACAGCTTCGTGAACATCATGAGTTCTCCGGAAGCGATCCGCAAGGCGCTGACCCTGGCAGCGGGCGGCAAGGGCTGATTCAGCGGGCGTTCTCGGCCTTCGAGTCGCGCTTCATGAGTTCTTCCACCGCATCCCTGGCGGGGACCCCTTCGTAGAGCACCGAACATACCGCCTGGGCGATGGGCATCTCGACTTCCTGGCTTTTCGCGAGATCGCAGACTTCCCTCGCCGTATAGACGCCTTCGGCCGTCGAACCCAGCTCGGCGAGAATGGCTTCCAGGGGCTTTCCCCCGGCGAGCTCGATGCCCACGCGCCTGTTCCTGGAAAGATCCCCGGTGCAGGTGAGAGTCAAGTCCCCCACGCCCGACAACCCGAGGAAGGTCTCCATTTTCCCGCCGAGCTTCAGCCCGAGGCGCGTGATCTCGGCAAGTCCTCTCGTGATGAGGGCGGCCCTGGCATTCAGGCCCAGTTCGAGCCCGTCGGAGATGCCTGCCGCGATCGCCATCACGTTCTTGACCGCCCCGCCCACTTCCACCCCGATCAGGTCTGTCGAGGAATAGATGCGGATGCGCTGGCTGTGCAGGGCGGCTGCCGTTTTCGATGCGAAAACAGGGTCGTTTGATGCCAGGGTGAGCGCGGCCGGCAATCCATGCGCGACCTCCATTGCGAAACTCGGTCCCGAAAGCGCCCCGACCGGGGCGATTTCATCGTATTCCTCGAGCGCAACCTGGTGGGGGAACTTGGCCGTTCCAGATTCGAATCCTTTCGAAACCCATATGACGGGAACCCTGCTGCCGGAGGCCACGATCATCCTGAAAACCTGCCTCATCCCCGACATGGGCACGGCGATCATCGCAAGATCCACCCCGCTGACCGCCTCGTCGAAGTCATTCGAAACATGGATACCTTTGGGCAGGCGGATGCCGTCGAGATGGCGCCTGTTGATTCCGGTCGAGGCCATATCCCGGTAATGGGAAGGATCTCTGACCCAGAGCGTCACCCGATGGCGGGAAGAAAAGCCGATCGCGAGGGCCGTTCCCCAGGCGCCGGCCCCGAGAATGGCAATCTTCATCCGCCCCAGACCTGGCTCGCCTTCACAAAACCGCCCTGGCCGTCCTGGTGCTGTACGCCGATCCAGCCATTGGCAGGCGGCACGGAAATTTCGAGCAGAACCCCGTTTTTGGCCTGAAACACGAGCGGCGAGTCATCGGATGCAGCCTGCCTGATATCCGCAACCGGGACCGAAACCAGGGCGTAATGCTTGTCCCCGAGCATGGACTTTTCCACCCAGAACAGCTTGCCGGTTTTGTCCCGCACCTTCACCCAGTTTTTCAGGACCACCATCTGTTCGAGCGGATAATGGGGGCTCAGCACGAAAAGCCTGTTCGCCTTCATGGAAGGCGCATCGTAGAGTATCGCAGGCTGGTCCCCGACGGAAACGAAATTCTGGGAAAAGGCCGCCCCGCAGAATCCGAACAGGAGCAGGAAAACGATGCGGTTCATTTCAATGCGTTTGGTGCTCTTGCTCTTGCTCGGCCTGGGCCTGCTGGCGCTGCTGGTAAAGTGCCTCGAAGCTCATCGGACTCAGGATGACCGGCAGGAAGCCAGCGCGCGTAATGACGTCTGAAACCGTTTCCCTCGCATAGGGGAAAAGGATGTTGGGGCAGGTGATGCCGAGTATCGGCTCGACATCGGCAGCGGGGACATTCTGGATCTGGAAGATGCCCGCCTGCGCGACTTCGACCAGGAAAAGCGTCTTCTCGGTAAGCTTCGCCGTGACGGTGACAGTCAGGATGGCCTCGTAAATGTTGTCTGCAACCGGCTTCCCCTCGGTATGCAGCTGGATGTCGATCTGGGGTGATTCGCGCTCCAGGAAGATCTGGGGGGCATGGGGGATTTCGAGGGAAAGATCCTTGACGTAAATCTTCTCTATCGCAAACACGGGTTGCTGTTCTTCGCTCATCATTATTCCTGTTCTAGCAGTTCGTTTAATTTTCCGGCACGGTCGAGCGCCGCGAGATCGTCATAGCCGCCGACATGATAATCCATGATGTAGATCTGCGGAACGGTGCGCCTGCCGGTTTTTTCCATCATTTCAGCCCTGACCGCAGGATCGAGATCGACCCTGATCTTTTCGATCTCGGTCACGCCCTTCGATTTCAGAAGGCGTTCTGCCATCGAGCAATAGGGACACACGGCAGTGCAGTACATCCTGACCTTGGGCATGCTCATTTCTCCACCGGAAGCTTGGCACCCTCCCAGGAGAGAATTCCCCCCTTGAGGTTGTGGACCTTGCCGAAACCCCGCTTCGACAATAACACACAAACGCTGGACGATCTAGCGCCGCTCCTGCAATAGACGACGATCGGCCTGTCCTTCAGATTCTCGATCTCGCCGATTCGCTCGTTGACCTTCCCGGACGGGATATGCCTGGCATTGTGCAGATGCCCGGCGGCATATTCGTGGTGCTCGCGCACGTCGAGAATGGCGGCATCCTGATGGTTGATCAGATTGACCGCTTCGACGGTGTCGATTTCCGGAAAATTGACGAACAGTTTTCTGAAATAAGGCCAGAGCAGCATGAGTCCGCTGAAGCATGCCGCCAGAAAAAGCGGCAGATTACTGGTGATGAAATGCAAAGTTTCGCTCCTTCAGTTTCAATTTCACTTCCTCGACGAGGGGTTCGAATTTCCCCGGTTCTTTCCCGGCCAGATCCGAATAAAGATCCAGGGCATCTTCGAGCAGATCGGGGTCGGACGAAGCCGCCCGTCGGATTTCCAGCTTCGCCGCAGCCTCCCTGCCGGCAAGCGCGAGCAGCGCCGCGCGCCTGTAGACAAGCATTCCGGAAGGCGAAAAATGCAGCGCCCGGCGGCTCAGCCTGAGCTTGTCGTCGAGGTTTGTCTCGTCGACAGGCAACATCTCGGCCATCGGGTATTCGACATAGGGAACGAGCAGCGTTCCCTTCCTGAAGCGGTAAAGCGCATCGTAAAGCGCAGCCGGCCTGAGGGGCGGCTTTCCATTATGATAACTTGGATAGAGCAATCCTTCCAAATCGAGATAATCCTTCATCAATCCTGCCATCAAGTAGCTTCCGGCAGCCAGCAGGAGAATCGTGACGCCCTGCGCGCCAGGCAGGCGCAGCGAGCGGGCCTCTCCCATGCCGAGTAAAAGCATGAAAATCCCGAGAAAATGCGCATACCAGAGGGGATATTCGTCCAGGCTGTGCAGCGCGATGACCAGCAGCACCGCGAAAAGCCACCAGGCATGGATGTCGAATGCGATGTCGATGCGCCTTGCCCAGAAGAAAATCCCCCCGAATACCAGCAGGACTCCCGCAAGCCCGGTCTCGGCAAGCAGATGGAACGCAATGTCATGGGCATTGCTGTACAGCCCCGTGATCTGCGGATCGTTGAATGCCGGACCGTACCCGAAATGATGCCAGGCGAACTGGCCGAATCCCACCCCGAGCAGGGGGCTCTTCAGGAACATCATCCAGGCTTCGCGCCAGAGGTAGAACCGGATGCCGCTGTCCCGCCCGATGACGAGCAGCCTGTCCCCGGAAGTCAGAGTGCCGTGCCCGCCCATGAACGAGAAGTGGGCAAGAAACTGCATCAGGGCGAAGGCAGGCACCAGGAGCAGCGCAGCGGTCAGCAGCACCCCGTTCCTTTGCCGTCCATGCAAGAGAAGCGCAAGCACGGTCAGCGCAGCGAGGTAGAGCCAGGCGCTTCTGGAGCCGCTCAAGGCAAGCATGAACAGCAGAAACCCTCCGAGCGGCAATGCGGCAAGCGGGTGAATTTTCCGGGATGCCGCAAGATAGAGCAGGGACGCTATGGCAAGCGCCGTGTAATCGGAGAAATGGTTCTGCTGGGCAAGGTTGCCGTAAACTCCCCCGGAGGCATCGGGCGTTACAAAGACACCGAAGGCAGCGTGATCGAAATAGTGCTGCAGCACTGCGGCGACTCCGCTCGCCAGGCCTCCCGCAAGAATGAACCATGCCATGGTCCGGGCGATCTTTTCCAGCCCGAATTCATCTTTGAGCGCATATCCCAGCATGGCGAGCAGGGCTCCCCAGACGAGATACAGCGAGGCCAGGGCGGCCTGCTGGGGGTAGATCATCCTGCCGAGCAAGAACTGCACCCAGATGAGCAGCATCAGGGCTAGCGGAACGAGAGACACCAGGGGAAGCCTCGAAAGCCGCCTGCAATTGCAGGCGAGCGCGCAAATCCCCAGGAAAGCCGCGACCCACTCGGTATAGAAATCGGTGATGGGATAATAATGCTTCCATTGCAGGAAGGGCACAACCCCCATCAACCCGACGAAAATCAGGCTGAGGCGCGACCAGGAAGCCTGGTTCAACAAGCATCCTTGACGCCGAATTTCCTGAGGATGTTCTCCAGGGGGCAGAAGCGGGTGAAGCCGCTCTGGAACAGGTTGAATCCGACGAAAGCGGTAAACCAGAGCCATTTCGAGTTCATGAAAAGCGGGCTGCCCTCGGCGCCGAGCGCCAGGGACACCATGACGAAAAATCCGGCGACAATTCTAACGATTCGGTTGGTGTTCATCAAACATTGCTCCTTGTTAAATTTTATCAATTTTCCTGTAGGACAGGGCGTAATACAGCACCGGGATCACGACCAGGGTGAGAATGGTCGAAACCAGTATGCCGAAAATCAGGGAGATGGCGAGTCCGTTGAAGATGGGATCATCCAGGATGAAGAACGCCCCTATCATGGCGGCAAGCCCGGTCAGCAATATGGGTTTGGCGCGCGTCGCGGCTGCCGAGATCACCGCCTCCTGGAAATCCACTTCCTCGGCGACCTGCAGGTTGACGAAATCGACCAGCAGAATCGAATTCCTGACGATGATGCCGGCGAGCGCGATCATGCCTATCATCGAGGTCGCGGTAAACTGAGCGCCCAGAAGGGCGTGCCCCGGCATCACGCCGATGATGGTGAGCGGAATCGGCGCCATGATCACGAGCGGAACGAGATAGGACCTGAACTGCGCCACGACCAGAAGATAGATGAGCACGAGTCCGACGCCATAGGCAATGCCCATGTCCCTGAATGTCTCATAGGTGACCTGCCATTCACCATCCCATTTCAGGGCATAGCCGGCATAGGGGTCCCCGGGCTGGTGGATGAAATATTCCTTCAGAATGCCGCCCTGCGGGAGCTTCATGCCGAGAATCTTCGAGCGGATATCGAACATCCCGTAGAGCGGACTGTCGATCTTGCCGGCCATGTCCCCGACCACATAGACCACGGGAAGCAGATCCTTGTGGTAAATCGTCTTCTCGCGCGGCACATGCACCACTGCGACAAGGTCGGACAAGGGAATCATCTCGCCGCTTCTCGACCGCACTTCCAGCTTGAGCAGATCGTCGAGATTGCCTTTTCTGTCCGAGGGCAGCGCCACCCTGACGGGAATCTCGTACTTCGCATTCAGGCTGTGCACGGGCGTCACGTTCTCGCCGGAGAGCCCCATCTTCATCACCTCGACGATATCCTTCTGCGCAACGCCTCGCAAGGCCGCCTTGTTCTGCAGCACTTTCAGGGTGATTTTCCCGGCGTCGGCATCGACGCTGTCGTCTATCCCGACGATGCCGGGAGTTTGCGCGAATGCAGCCTTGATCTTTTCGGCCACCGCGATCTGCCCGGCATAATCCGGGCCGTAAACTTCGGCAACCAGCGGGGACATGACCGGAGGCCCCGGCGGCACTTCGACGATCTTGGTCTTTGCGCCGTATTTCCTGGCGATTTGCGCAATCGGAGCGATCACGGAGGATGCGATCTCGTGGCTCTGCCTGCTCCGTTTGTGCTTGTCCAGGAGATTGACCTGGAGATCGCCATATTCCGGGCCGTCCCGGAGATAATACTGGCGCACCAGTCCGTTGAAATTGATCGGCGCGGCAGTGCCCGCATAGGCTTCGTAATCGGTGACTTCGGGAACCTTTGCGATATAGTCGCCTATCTCGTGCAGCACTTTGGCTGTATCCTCGAGGGGAGTTCCGACGGGCATGTCGACCACGACCTGGAACTCCGACTTGTTGTCGAAAGGCAGCATCTTGAGCACGACGAGCTTCACCGCGGCAAGCGACACCGCGAGCAGAATCAGGACCACGATCCCGATCAGGAGAAGCTTCCTGTTCCTGCTCCCCTCCTCCTTCCTCAAAAACGGAGTGAGCTTCGAGGAAAAGAAGGCGCCGATCCTGTCGGATCCCGATTCATGATGGACATGCTTGCCCGCGAGCCTGAAGGCGAGCCAGGGCGTCACGATAAAGGCGATGGCGAGCGAAATCAGCATGCCGATACTCGCATTGATCGGTATCGGACTCATGTAAGGCCCCATCAGCCCGGTCACGAAAGCCATCGGCAGGAGCGCCGCGATAACGGTCAGGGTGGCGAGGATGGTGGGGCCGCCCACCTCGTCCACCGCCTCAGGTATGATCTCGGACAAGGGAGCTTCCGAGAGCAGCCGCCTTCTGTGGATGTTCTCCACCACCACGATCGCATCGTCGACCAGGATGCCTATCGAAAAAATCAGCGCGAACAGGGAAACCCGGTTCAGGGTGAACCCCCAGGCCCAGGATGCGAAAAGCGTGGCAAAAAGGGTGAGCATCACCGCGACGCCGACGATCACGGCTTCGCGGCGGCCCAGCGCGACCCATACCAGCACCACCACGGACGTGGTGGCGAAGATCAGCTTCTCGATCAGCTTGATTGCCTTGTCATTGGCCGTCACGCCGTAATCGCGCGTCACCGTGACTTCCACGCTGGAAGGAATCACGCTGCCCTTGAGCTGCCCGATTCTTTCGATCAGCTGCTTCGCCACCTTGACCGCGTTTTCGCCGGGCTTTTTCGATATGGCGAGGGTCACCGCGGGATGCTCGCCCGGCTTGCCGCCTATCCACACGTAATGCTCGGGCTGGTCCGGACCGTCCACGACCTGCGCCACATCGCCCATGAAAATCGGCCTGCCCCCCTCGACACCGACCACGAGGCGTCTCACGTCGTCGCTGGACGTGAGGAATGTGCCGGTCTGGACCAGCACTTCGCGATTGTTCCTGATCAGATTTCCGGAGGGCTGGGAGGCATTGGAAAACTGCAGCGCATCCCTCAGGTCTTCCGCCGAAAGATGGTAGGCATTCATCCTGTCCGCATCCATCAGCACCCTGATCATGTGCCTGGGGCCTCCTACGGTCCTGACCTCCCTGACGCCTGCCACGCGCTTCAGTTCGATTTCCGCGGAATGCGCCACCTGCTCGAGCTCGAAGGCACCCTCGTCGGTGTTTCTGGTCCAGAGCGTGAGGGTCAGAATGGGAACATCGTCTATCCCTATCGGCTTGATGATCGGCTTGGAGACGCCCAGATAGGGGGAGACCCAGTCTTCATGCGAATTGATCGTGTCGTACAGCTTGACGAGCGACTGTATCCTGTCCTCGCCGACCTTGAACTGCACGGTGAGAACGGCCATCCCGGGGCGGGACACCGAATAGACATGATCGATTCCGGCGATCTGGGAAAGCACCTGCTCGGCGGGAGTGGCGACGAGATGCTCGACGTCGCGCGTGGAAGCCCCGGGAAAGGGAATGAACACGTTCGCCATGGTGACATTGATCTGCGGTTCTTCTTCCCGCGGCGTCACGATCACGGCAAAAAGCCCGAGCAGCACCGCAACCAGCGCGATCAGCGGAGTCAGCTGGGAATGCAGGAAGAATTTGCTGATGCGGCCCGATATCCCCATGTCATTGCGCGCTTCTGCTTATCCCGGCCCTGACCGGATCGAGCGCAACGGTTTCGCCCTCGACCAGCCCCGCCAGAATCTCGATCTCGCCCCCAGAAGGCTCGCCGAGCCGCACCTGGCGCAGTTCATACTTGCCGCCCGGCCGGACCACGTAAACCGCCGTGACTTCGCTGCGCCTCAGCACGGAGGACGCCGGAATCAGAAGCTTCTTCGCGCGTCCGATGTCGAACTGCGCCCTGGCGAACATGCCGGGATAAATGCCTTCCGTATCGGGGGGGAACTGCAGCCTGACCTGGGTGGTATGGGTCAGCACATTGGCCGCAGGCAGCACCGTGACGGATGCGGCCTTCACTGTCCTGCCCTCTTCAAGGAGAATCAGCGCGCCATCCTTCAGATTGCCCCTTACCGCATCCAGCCTGTCCTGCGGAATGCTCACCGTGAGCCGGAGTTCCCGGGGATCGAACCCCGTCATGAGCTGCTTCCCGGGATAGGCCATTTCCCCGATTTCGACATGACGGGCAGCGACAACTCCGCTGTAGGGCGCGACCACCGTGGCGTAGCTCTCGGTGTTGGCGGCAATGCCGACGTTGGCGCGGCGCGCATCGACCCTGGATTTCGCGGCCTCGAACTCGGCCTTCGCCTTGTCGAGCGCAGCCTGGCTCACGAACTTGCGTTCGAAAAGATGCAAGGTGCGCTCGTAGGTGGCCTTGGCGTTCTCGAACGAAGCCTGCGCCTCGGCAAGCTGCGCGCGACTCTCGTTGAGGGCATGACTGACTTCGGTTGCATCGATTTTGACGAGGATCTGGCCTTTCTTGACCCTTTCCCCGACATCGAAATTGACCGCGGCAACCCTGCCGGAAATCTGCGCGGAAACGGTAGCCTGCCTGGCAGCTTCCACCACACCTTCCGCAGAATAGGTCAAGGGCACGTCGGCATAACGGGCCTGGACGGTCCCCTCCGCATGAGCGCAAGAGGCCAGAAAAAGCAGGAAGAAGAACGATCTGATCACGCAAGCACCCCCTTCGAATGAATATTAGTATAATCTAATATTTAGGGATCTACAACAGGTAGCGCCACTGGAGCTCTATGCCGCCATATTGCAGAAAACGTCTCGCATCATCTTGATCAACTGAAGAACCCGGGCATCCCCAATCCGATAATAGACCTTGTTGGCGTCCTTGCGCGTCTTGAGAACGCCCTTGTCCCTCAGGATGGCAAGATGCTGCGAAATGTTGCTTTGCGAGGTTCCGACGCTTTCAACAATGTCCTGCACGCTGACTTCCTGTTCTCCCAGAATGCACAGTATCTTGAGTCGCAGGGGATGGGATATGGCCTTCATGGAACGAGAAGCCTGCTCGATCACCTCGTCCTGCCCCATCATTTCGTGAAGGAAATCAATCTGGCTTTTCATGAGAATGCCCACGCTAGTGTATGATCAACGAAATAGAATAAAATAAAGATTTTCAACCGTCCAGAGAAATAGATGAACCTATCGAAGAAACTTGCGCAGAACGAGGCGATGACGCCCGTCCTGCTTCTGATACTGGATGGGATCGGTTGCCGTGCAGAGCAGGAAAACAACGCAGTCGCGCTTGCAAAAAAACCCAACCTGGACAAACTGTGGACGCATTACCCGCATACCCGTCTGCAGGCATCCGAATCCTCCGTCGGCCTTCCCAAAGCCCAGATGGGCAATTCGGAAGTCGGGCACCTCAACATCGGGGCGGGACGCATCGTCTATCAGGAACTGACCCGCATCGACCTTGCCATCGAAAACGGCGAATTCTTCGCCAATCCCGCCCTCAGGAATGCGATCGGCGCGGCCCTCGAAAGGGGCAGCGCGCTGCACATCATGGGACTGCTCTCGCCAGGCGGGGTTCACAGCCACGAAGCCCACATTCACGCCATGCTGGAAATGGGCGCGAAGGCCGGAGTCGGGCAGATCTACCTGCACGCCTTCCTGGACGGCAGGGATACCCCGCCCAAGAGCGCGGCATCCTCGCTGCAGGCTTTCGAGGAAAAATGCAGGGCGCTCGGCAAGGGGAAAATCGCTTCCCTAATCGGGCGCTATTATGCGATGGACAGGGACAAGCGCTGGGAGCGGGTGAGCATCGCCTACGACCTCATCACCCAGGGCATCGCGGAATATCATTTCGGCGATTCCGCAACCGCGCTTGAGGCCGCCTATGAGCGCGGAGAAACCGACGAATTCGTGCACGCGACCGCCATTCACGGAAACGGGGAGAATCCGGTCAGGATGATGGACGGCGATGTCGTCATCTTCATGAACTACCGCGCAGACAGGGCAAGGGAAATCACCAGCTGCCTGACCGCGCAGGACTTCCGGGGATTCGAGCGCAGCTATTTTCCCAGCGTCTCGTTCGTCATGCTGACCCATTACGGAGACGAATTCCCCCTCCCCACCGCCTTTGCTCCGGAGCGCATCGAGAACTGCTTCGGCGAATACCTGTCCAATCAGGGACTCGCCCAGCTCAGGATCGCCGAAACCGAGAAATATGCGCACGTCACCTACTTCTTCAATGGCGGGAGGGAAGAACCCTATTCGGGAGAGGACCGGATCATGGTCCCCTCGCCGAAAGTCGCGACCTACGATCTCAAGCCTGAAATGAGCGTTTTCGAAGTGACGGAAAAACTCGAAGAAGCCATCGGCAGCAGGAAATACCCTGCGATCATCTGCAATTTCGCCAACGGCGACATGGTCGGACACACCGGAAACCTGAGCGCCGCAATACGCGCGGTGGAAGCGATGGATGCCTGCATCGGCCGCGTCGTCGCCGCGATGCAGGCGATCGGCGGAGAGGTGCTGATCACGGCAGACCACGGCAATGCGGAAATGATGCAGGATCCGCTCACCAAGCAGCCGCATACCGCGCATTCCCTGAACCTGGTGCCCTTCCTTTATGTCGGGAAGCGCTCTTCCAGCATCCGGGACGGGGGTGCGCTGCAGGATGTCGCCCCGACCATGCTGGCCATCCTGGGACTTCCCCAGCCCCCCCAGATGACGGGACAGTCGCTCGTCGTTTTCTAGTGAGAACCCTCCGCATTGCATTTGCCGGCCTCCTGCTATGCGGGAATGCGCATGCCGCGAGACACCAGGACCTCGGCGAACTGCACTCCAGAATATCCAGCCTGGAAAAGCAGCTTGGGCAGAACGAAGCCTCCAGAAACGAGGCGGCAGACGCCCTGCGGGAATCGGAAGTAGCCATCAGCAACACGATGCGCAGGCTCAGAACCCTCGACGGCCAGGAGCACGACGCAAGCGCGAGCCTCGTCCGCCTGCAGGGGGAAACGGCAAAAATCAGGGACAGCATCCGCTTGCAGCAGGACCTCCTGGGAAAGCTGATTTACCAGCGCTATCTCTACGGAGAGCAGGAATACCTGAAACTTTTGCTCGATTCTCAGGATCCAAATCAGGTTGCCAGGAGCCTGGAGTACCTGACCTATGTTTCCAAGGCGCGCGCGGCCATGCTCAGGAACCTGCGTGCCAACCTGAAGGAACTCGATACCCTGACCGCCTCGACGACAGACAAAAAGAATGAGCTCGACGACATCCTGTCGAAGCAGCGCCTGCAGAAACAGGAACTGGAAAAGGAAAAGGCCCAGAGGAAAGCCGTTCTGGATCGCGTCTCTGGCGAGATCGGCAAGCAGCGCAAGGAGATTTCCAGACTCAAGCGCGACGAAGCGCGCCTGAAGCGCCTCGTCGAACGCATCGGAAAAACCGCCCGGCGCTCCTCCGCCGGCCAAATCAGGAACGAGCGCCTTCCCGACGCTTCCCTGGACAGCAGTCCTTTCGCGAAACTGAAAGGAAAACTGAGCCTTCCGGTCAGAGGTGTGCTGCTGAACCGTTTCGGCGCTTCCCGCATGAACGGGGGACTGGTATGGAAAGGGCTCTTCATCCGCGCCGCGACAGGGCAGGATGTCAGGGTCATCGCGGCAGGGCGCGTGGTATTCGCCGACTGGCTGAGAGGCTTCGGCAACATCATTATCGTCGATCACGGCAGCGGCTACATGAGCCTCTATGGCGACAATGAAACCCTGCTCAAGAAGGTGGGAGACAATGTGCACGGCGGAGACGTGATCGCCGAAGTCGGAAACAGCGGCGGCAATGCGGAATCCGGTTTATACTTCGAACTTCGCAATCAGGGTGTGCCGCTCGATCCCATGAAGTGGGTCACTGTAAAATGAAACTGGAGAGAAACGGAATGCGCAATTCGATGAAAAAATCAGGCCTGATTCTGATCGGCGTCGTCGCTGGCGTCATGCTTAGCCTCAATTTGTCCGCACTGGCCCAGAAGGAAGAGTCGGCCTCCAGCCCCCTCCCGGTGCAAGAATTGCGCACTTTCGCCGACATTTTCGGCCGGATCAAGAGCGACTATGTCGATCCCGTGTCCGACAAGACGCTGATCGACTCGGCCATCAACGGCATGGTCACGGGGCTCGACCCCCATTCCGCCTACTATGACGCGGATGCCTACAAGGAACTGCAGATCGGCACCGAAGGTCAGTTCGGCGGCCTCGGCATCGAGGTCACCATGGAAGACGGCCTCGTCAAAGTGGTCTCCCCGATCGAGGACACGCCGGCATTCAAGGCCGGCATCAAGAGCGGCGACCTGATCCTGAAGCTTGACGACACCCTGGTCAAGGGCATGACGCTCAACGACGCGGTGAAAAGGATGCGCGGCAAGCCCGACACTCCCATCGTGCTCACCATCCTGCGCAAGGGCGAATCCAAGCCGCTCGTCTTCAAACTGATGCGCGCCGTCATCAAGGTGCAAAGCGTCAAGTACAAGATGGTCGAGCCGGGCTATGCCTACATCCGCATCACCCAGTTCCAGGAGCATACCGGGGAATCCCTGGTTGCCGCCATCAACACGCTCTTCAAGCAGCCGGTCAAGGGGCTGGTTCTCGACCTGCGCAACGATCCGGGCGGCCTGCTGTTCGGTGCAGTCGCGGTTTCCGCGGCCTTCCTGCCGGAAAACTCGCTGGTGGTTTCCACCAGGGGAAGAACGCCCGATTCGGAGATGAAGCTCGAGACGATTCCCGAGGATTACCTGAAACCCACCGACAAGTCTGACTACATCAAGAGCCTTCCGGCCGCGGTGAAAACCGTGCCCATGATCGTCCTCGTCAACAACGGCACGGCCTCCGCGTCCGAGATCGTCTCAGGCGCGCTGCAGGACGACAAGCGCGCGCTGATCATGGGAACCCGCACCTTCGGCAAGGGGTCAGTGCAGACCATATTCCCGCTCGGAAACGGCACTGCGGTGAAGCTGACCACGGCGCGCTACTACACGCCGGGCGGACGTTCGATCCAGGCGCAGGGCATCACTCCGGACATCACCGTGGAGGACACCACGGTGTCGAGCCAGGAAGCATCGCTCAATCTGCATGAATCCGACCTCGAGCACCACCTCGTCAACGAGAAGGCCGGCACGACGACCCAGCCCAAGGTAACGATCAAGGTCGAACCGGAAAAAACCGCAGCTCCCGCAGAACCCGGATCGAAAACCGATTACATGCTCGGGGAAGCGCTCAACGTGCTGAAGGGAATGGCCATCCTGCAGAAGAAATGACATCCCGGCCTGTACTTTTGCTGCGGGCCGATGTAGATTTGAAGGAACCTCTGGTCGCGATTTGTTAGGGAACCACTGATTTATTCCCTCGCGACCGCGTGGGAATGAATCATTGGTTCCTTAGGGGTTCCTTGAGCAGGAGGGGGCATGACTCAACCCGATGATGTTTCCAAGAAGCGTGAAATCCATTTCTCTCCGCTGCCTTCCGGACAGGCGGCAAGGGCGATGGAGAGTCTTCTCGAAATGGGCCTCAAGGCCGAGATGATCGCGCCGTACGTTTTGTCCGTCTCCTATCAATTGCCGCATCACCGCCTGGAAACCCTGGAAGAGACGCTCGTCGAGCAGGGATTTCATCTCGACAATTCGCTGCTGCAGAAAATCGTGCGTGCACTCGTCCACTACGTCGAGGAAGTGCAGTGCCAGAATCTTTCCGAGCCGGCAAGGATGCAGAAAAACATGGAGATCTTCGTGAAAGTCTACGATCACCACCCCCACGGCGACCACGATGAAACTCCCGAGGAGTGGCGCGAATACCGCTGATGGACGACAGTTCCCTGCTGCGCTACAGCCGCCATATCCTTCTTCCTGAAATCGGACTGGAAGGGCAGGAGAGGCTGGCGAATTCCCATGCGTTCATCATCGGCGCGGGCGGGCTCGGCTCCCCTGCCGCGCTTTATCTCGCATCTTCAGGCGTCGGCAGGATCACGCTGTGCGACGACGACGATGTCGATCTCACCAATCTGCAGCGGCAAATCCTGCACCGGACCGGCTCGATCGGCTCCCCGAAAGTCGAATCGGCCCAAAGCACGCTGCAGGACATCAACCCGGAAATCGAGATCATTCCCGTGCAGGCAAGGGCTGCCGGGGATCTGCTGCTCGAACTTGTCGAAAAGGCGGATGTGGTGATCGACGCGAGCGACAATTTCTCCACCCGCCACGAGGTGAACCGGGCCTGCGCAAGATACCGGAAGCCGCTGGTTTCCGGCGCCGCTATACGTTTCGAGGGCCAGGTCTCGGTGTTCGACATGCGGCAGGATGGCCCCTGCTACCATTGCCTTTTTCCCGCGGATGCGGTCGACGAGGAATTGCGCTGCGCCCTGATGGGGGTATTCGCGCCGCTTGTCGGCATTATCGGCTCGATCCAGGCGCTGGAAGCCCTGAAGCTTCTGATCGGGTTCGGAACTTCGCTTTCCGGACGGCTGCTGCTCCTGGACGGAAAATCCATGTCCTGGCGCGAACTTGCCCTGAAACGGGATCCGGACTGCCCCGTCTGCTCGGCGCGATCGAATCTTTCCCCAAAATGAACTATTCTTTTTAGGGTGGCGTGCTGCATTTTTAAGGAATCCAGGTGTTCCAGGTCAGAATACACGGCAGGGGCGGACAGGGGGTGGTGACGGGAGCCGAGATGCTTTCCGTGGCCGCGTTTCTCGAAGGCAAGCACAGCCAGGCCTTCCCCAGCTTCGGTTCCGAGAGAATGGGAGCGCCCGTGGTCGCCTTCTGCCGCATATCCGACCATGAAATCCGTCTCAGGGAGCCCGTGATGGAGCCCGATGCGCTCATCATCCAGGATCCCACTCTGCTGCACCAGGTCGACCTGTTCGGCGGCCTCTCGAAATCGGGCTTCATCCTCGTCAATTCCGGAAAAAGTTTCGCCGAACTCGGACTCGAAGCGCTTTTGCATACCTATCCGGAAAATCGCCTCGCAACCCTTCCCGCAACCGAAATCGCGCTCAGGCACATCGGCCGCCCCCTGCCCAACTCCGCGCTGCTGGGAGGATTTTCAGCCTTGTGCGGGGAAATCGGAATCGATTCCCTGCTGCAGGCCATAGGGGACAAATTCAGGGGAAAGACCGGAAAAGACAACAGGGATGCGGCAAACGCCGCCTTCCATCTGGTACAGGAGAAAATGCACCATGCTGCAACAGCTTGAAGGCTCCAGGGCGATCGCGCAAGGCATCGCGCTCTGCAAACCCGAAGTGGTGTGCGCCTATCCCATCACGCCCCAGACGCATATCGTCGAAGCGCTGGCGGAGATGGTGAGAACCGGCGAACTCGCGAACTGCGAATTCATCAACGTCGAATCGGAATTCGCAGCGCTTTCCGTCGCCATCGGCGCATCCGCAGCGGGGGCGAGAAGCTACACCGCAACCGCAAGCCAGGGACTCCTCTACATGTGCGAAGCCGTCTACAATGCGGCAGGACTGGGGCTGCCCATCGTCATGACCATAGGCAACCGGGCCATCGGCGCCCCGATCAACATCTGGAACGACCATTCTGACAGCATGGCGATGCGCGACGCGGGCTGGATACAGCTCTATGCCGAAACCAATCAGGAAGCGCTCGACCTGCACATCCAGGCATTCAAGCTCGCCGAAGCCCTTTCCTGCCCGGTAATGGTCTGCGTGGACGGCTTCATTCTGACGCATGCCTACGAGCGCATCGAGATTCCCGAGGCGCACGATGTCGATGCCTTTCTCCCGCCATACGACCCGGTGCAGGTGCTGGACTGCAATGACCCCGTATCGATAGGCGCCATGGTGGGGCCGGAAGCATTCGCGGAGGTCAAATACCTGCAGCATCGCAAGCAGCTCGCAGCGCTCGAACTGATCCCGGAAATCGCTTCCGAATTTTCAGCAAGGTTCAAGCGGGACTCGGGGGGTCTCGTCAAGCCCTACCGGCTGGAGGGTGCCGAAACCATCGTCGTCGCCCTCGGTTCGATGAACGGCACCATCAAGGACGTGATCGACGAAATGAGAAACGAAGGGCACGCAATCGGCAGCCTCGCCATCGTCTCGTTCCGCCCTTTCCCCCTTCAGGCAGTCAGGGCGGCGCTGGTCGATGCGAAGCGCATCGTGATCCTGGAAAAGTCGCTCTCGGTCGGGCTGGGCGGCCCATTGTCCGACGGCGTCAGAAAATCCCTGAGCGGGACGGGGCTCCACGGGCATACCGTCATCGCAGGGCTGGGGGGGCGCGCCATCACCAGAAAATCCCTCAAGGCCCTCTTCGTGAAAGCGGAAATGGACGAGCTCGAACTGCTGGATTTCCTCGATCTCGATCGCGACATCGTCAACGTGCAGCTGGAGCGGGAAAAGGAAACCAGGCGCTCCGGCCCAGTCGCGGAAAACGTGCTGAAGTCGATCGGGACGGTCGCATCGCGCATAGCCTAGGAGAAAACATGCCCCTTCAGCCGATCAAGTTCTACCAGACAGGAACCTTCACGGTGGGCAACCGCCTTCTCGACGAATCCCAGAGGACCGTCCAGGCCAACATGAGAAGGACGAATTCCCTCAACTCGGGGCACAGGGCATGCCAGGGATGCGGAGAGGCGCTCGGGGCGCGCTACGCGCTGGATGCGGCCATGCAGGCCACAAAGAACAGACTGATCGCCGCCAATGCGACAGGGTGTCTCGAAGTATTTTCCACCCCCTATCCCGAAACTTCCTGGCAGATTCCCTGGATGCATTCCCTTTTCGGCAATGCCGCATCGGTCGCAACCGGCATCGCTGCCGCATTGAAGGTGAAGGGAAAGCAGGATGTACGGGTGATTGCCCAGGGCGGCGACGGCGGCACCACCGACATCGGCTTTGCCTGCCTCTCCGGCATGTTCGAGCGAAACGACGACGTGCTTTACATCTGCTACGACAACGAAGCCTACATGAACACCGGGGTGCAGCGCTCGTCGGCAACGCCGCCTGCCGCCCGCACGGCAACCACCCCGGCAGCCGGCGCTCATCCGGGGAACAGCTTCGGCACGGGAAAGAATGTTCCGCTGATTGCAATGGCGCACCGCATTCCCTTTGTCGCAACGGCGTCCGTTGCCAATCTGCACGACCTCGAAGCCAAGGTGAATAAAGCCATGACAATCCATGGCGCCCGCTACATCCACATCCATGTGCCCTGCCCCCTGGGATGGGGCTCGCACCCTTCGGACACGCTGAAAGTCGCCCGGCTCGCGGTCGAATCCGGTCTTTTCCCGCTGTTCGAGGCCGAACATGGCGAAATAACCGCCAGCCTTCGGCTCAGGAAAAAAGCGCCTGTCGAAGCCTACCTGAAGCTGCAGAGGCGCTTTTCCCATCTTTTCGGGGAAAAACCGGACAGGGACACGATCGCCATGATCCAGGCAATCGCCGACAGGAACATCGAAAAATTCGGCCTGGAAAGTCCATGAAAAAGCCTTTCGCCATCACCCTCGATCCCGGTTCCAGCCTTGCCAACCACACCGGTTCATGGCGCACGGAGCGGCCGGTCTATGTGGACAGGCTCCCGCCCTGCAACCACGCCTGCCCGGCGGGAGAAGACATCCAGGGCTGGCTCTATCATGCCGAAGGCGGGGATTACAGGCGCGCATGGGAAGCGCTGGTGAAGCACAATCCCTTCCCCGCGATCATGGGGCGCGTCTGCTACCATCCCTGCGAGGATGCCTGCAACAGGGGGAAACTCGACGAGGCGGTCGGCATCCATGCAGTGGAGCGCTTTCTCGGCGACTTGGCGATCCGGCGAGGCTGGCTTCCCGGAAAACCCGCAGGACCCGGTGCAAAGCGTGTTCTAGTCGTGGGTTCCGGGCCTTCCGGGCTTTCCTGCGCCTACCATCTTCGCCTGATGGGGCACGGTGTGGTCATCGTGGATTCGGCAAAGGCAGCGGGGGGGATGATGCGCTACGGCATTCCGAAATACCGGCTTCCCCGGGACGTGCTGGATGCAGAAATTTCGCGCATCGAAAGCATGGGCGTGGAATTTCGCCTGAATTCTAGAATCGACGACATCATGGCAGCGATGGCGGGATTCGATGCAGCCTTTCTCGCAGTGGGGGCGCATCTTGCCAGGCGGACCGACATTCCCGCAGGCGATGCCAGCCGGATACTCGATGCGGTTTGCCTGCTGCACGACATGGAAGACGGCCCGCCTCCCATGCTGGGCAGGCGCGTCGTCGTCTACGGCGGAGGCAATACGGCGCTGGACGTGGCGAGGACGGCAAAGCGCCTGGGCGCTCTTGAATCCCTCATCGTCTACAGAAGGACGAAAGAGCAGATGCCGGCGCACGAGTCGGAACTCAACGAAGCGCTGCAAGAGGGAATCCTCTTCAAGTGGCTCAGCACGGTGAAGGCCATGGATGAGGGCGGCGTCACCGTCGAGAAGATGGTGCTGGACGAGACCGGGTTTCCACAGCCGACCGGGGAATTCGAGAAAATGGAGGCGGACTCCCTCGTGCTTGCGCTCGGGCAGGAGTCCGAGCTGGGGCTCCTTAAAAACGTTCCCGATCTCGAAATCGAAAACGGCACGGTCAAGGTAAACAGCTCGATGATGACGAGCCATCCCGGCATCTTCGCAGGCGGCGATATGGTGCCCTCAGACAGGACCGTCACCTCGGCAGTCGGGCACGGCAAGAAGGCTGCGAAAAACATCGACGCCTGGCTGAGAAACGAGACTTACATTGCCCCGGAAAAGCACGAAATCGCCGGATTCGACAAGATGAACACCTGGTATTACAGCGATGCTCCCAGGACGGTTCAGCCCGAACTCGACATCGCAAGGCGCGGGTCCACTTTCGACGAGGTGGTCGGGGGGCTTACCGGTAAAAATGCCCTTTTCGAGGCCAGGCGCTGCCTCTCCTGCGGCAACTGCTTCGAATGCGACAACTGCTTCGGCGTCTGCCCGGACAATGCCGTGATCAAGCTGGGGCCTGGATTGCGCTTTGCCTTCGACTACGATTATTGCAAGGGCTGCGGCCTTTGCGCCGCAGAATGTCCCTGCGGCGCGATCAAGATGGTTCCCGAGTCGATCTAGAGCCTTTCGCTCCTGACTTCCCCTGCAAAGGAAAGGCAGTCTTCCACCCTTTTCTTCTGGCTCGGACTCAGTTCATCGAGCGACAGGTATTTCCATTCCGAATGCTCTTCGCTCAGGACGATCCGGGCATTGTCCGGAAGCCCGCATCTGAACATCAGGGCATGGGAATTCACCCCGCCATGATAATAGATGCCGCTCAGGTAAAGTATTTCGACTTCGCAGCCCAGCTCTTCCATGCATTCCCGGCGCAAGGCCTCGTGCACCGTCTCGCCCGGATCCAGCGCGCCCCCCGGGAATCCCCAGTTCAGATTGCCGTAGGTCGCCTTCACCATCAGCACCTTCCCTTCCGAATTGGTGATGACCGCGTGAGAACTCATCCTGTAGGTGTCGTGAAATCCCATTTTCCATTCCCTCATGAACCAACCCAGTCTAGAGGATGTCCCAATCCAGGACAAGACGGATTGATATGCTGTATCTTTGAATGAAAACAACGAACGGAGTCCCCATGCTACTTTTCTCCCCTGATTCAGGCCCTGTTTGCGACGAGCAGGAAATTTTCGGAAAGCTTCCTCTGAAAGACGCAAGAATCCTCGAGCTCGGCTGCGGGAAAGCCGAGAAAACACGCATCGTCGCGCAGCAGGCTGCCTCCATCCTGGCGCTCGAAGTCGACGAAATCCAGCTCGCGAAAAACAGGGAAATTGCAGACCTCCCCAACGTCAGGTTCGATCACGGCGGCGCGCAGAAGATTCCGGCAAAAGACGGCAGCTTCGACATCGTGATGATGTTCAAATCGCTGCACCACGTGCCACTCGAACTCATGGATGAAGCTTTCCGAGAAATCCACCGGACATTGAAGTCGGGGGGATATGCCTACATTTCAGAACCGATTTACAAGGGCGATTTCAACGAGATACTGAGGCTCTTCCATGACGAGAAAATCGTGCGCGAAGCGGCATTCGAAGCGGTGAAGCGCGCAGTCGAATCGAAACGCTTCGATCTTGTCAGACAGGAGTTTTTCATGACCCCGATGCATTTCGACAGTTTCGCGGACTTCGAGAAGAAGATCATCGGGGTGACGCATACCGACCACAGGCTCTCCCCCGAGCTCCTCAGGGAAGTACGGGCGAAGTTCGAGAAGCACATGACGCCTGATGGAGCCGATTTTCTGATGCCCATCAGGGTCGACCTGTTGAAGAAGGCATGACCATGAAATACAACAAACTGGGAGACATGCACGTTTCCGAAATCTGCCTCGGCACGATGACTTTCGGGCAGCAGAACAGCCTTCATGAGGCCCACGAGCAGCTCGATTATGCGACCGAATCCGGGATCAATTTCATAGACACGGCGGAGATGTATCCCGTTCCCGGGAAGCCCGAGACCCAGGGCAGGACCGAGGAATATGTCGGAAAGTGGCTGAAGAACCAGCAGCGGGACAAGCTGTTCATCGCGACCAAGGTGGCCGGGCCCTCCAGGGGATTTTCATGGATCAGGGGAGGCCCGAAGGCGCTCGATCGGGAAAACATCCTTTCCGCAATCGATTCGAGCCTGAAAAGGCTTCAGACCGACTACGTGGACCTGTACCAGCTTCACTGGCCCGACAGGAACGTGCCCATGTTCGGGCAGAGCTTCTTCGATCCGAAGCTCGAACACGATACCGTCCCGATCCTGGAACAGCTCGAAGTGCTGTCGGATCTGGTGAAATCGGGAAAGGTGCGCCATATCGGCCTCAGCAACGAAACGCCGTGGGGGCTTTGCAAGTTCTTGCAGCTCTCCGAAAAACACGGCCTTCCCAGGGTGGTATCCACCCAGAACGCCTACAACCCCATCAACCGGGTATTCGAATACGGACTCTCGGAAATCTGCCACAGGGAGAACATCGGGCTGCTCGCCTACAGCCCCCTCGGGTTCGGGATGCTTACGGGAAAATACGGCGCCGGGGGGACAGGCCGCCTGTCCCTCTTTCCCCAGTTCGGCCAGCGCTACCACAAAGAGAACGTGGCTGAAGCGGTGTCAGGCTATTGCGGTCTCGCGAAAAAGCACGGCATTTCCCCCGCCGAACTGTCCCTCGCCTTCGTCAGGAGCCGCCGGTTCGTGAAGTCCACCATCATCGGCGCAACCACGATGGAACAACTGAAGGAAAACATCGGCAGCCTGAAAGTGGAGCTCGACGAGGAAATCTTGAGGGAAATCGATGCCATCCACTTCCGCTACCCCAATCCCGCCCCCTGAAGGTGCTTTCCCTTCGGTGGACGGCGAGGTGGACTCGCGCAAGACCTGCAAAATCCGCGCGGGGCAGGCGGTCGGTTTCGGCGATGTCCGCATCCGGGTGATCGCGGCGGCATAGCGCCGAGCAGCAATCGAAAAAAAGAATTTGTTTCTTTCAGATATCGCATACAATATCAAAATGATCGTGCTTGATACCAATGTGCTGGTAGCTGGCTTGCGTTCTTCGCAAGGGTGCTCAAGACGCATATTGCAGGCTGTCCTTGAGCAAACTCTGAAAGTTGGCGCTTCGCCGGCCTTGTTTCTTGAGTATGAGGCGGTGCTGACGCGCCCGGCTAATTTAGCCGCTTGTCGCCTGAGCAGGTCAGAGATAATTGAGTTGCTGGATGCCATGGCTGGCATTCTGGTGCCGGTAGACCTGAGTTTCTTATGGCGCCCGCAGCTGCGCGATCCGGCCGATGAAATGGTGCTGGAAACGGCGGTGAATGGACAGGCGGAAGCATTGGTGACATGGAATACACGGGATTTTTTGCCCGCCGCCAATAAATTTGAACTGCGCATCATGCGCCCGGATGATTTCTGGACTGCTTTTCATGCAGGCCTTGAAAGGAGCAAGCGATGAGAACGAACAACTTTGCATTGCGGTTGCCTGATTCCTTGTATCAGGCGCTGAAACAATCTGCTGAAGCCGATGGCGTTGCCATGAATCAATATGTGGCGATCGCCCTGGCCGAGAAAATATCCGCCCGCAAGACCGCGGCGGAATTTTTCGCCGAACGCGCGAAACGCAGCAGCTTGCCGAGGGCCTTGGAGATTCTGGCCAAGGCAGGCAGCGATGTGCCTGAGGACAAGGTAGTGCGGGAAATCCGGGGTTCGTGAACCGGGGAAGCGCCAAGGATTCGGCGCTTGAAAAAAGAGGAAAGACAGCTAAGCCACTTCCTGGACGGCTTCCTCTATAAGGCTTTCCGATACTCCCCGCTTTTTCAGGGCGGCTATCAGCCTGGCTTCATGCCCCGCCATGTATTGGGCTTCATCGCGACGCAACCCTTCGCTGATGTAAGCCTTCAACAGCGTCTGATATCCCAGCAGTCCCCTGTGGGGTGCAATTTCCTTCAACGATTCCACCACGTCGACGGGGATGCGCAACGTGATAGAAGTCATGGGACGGTCTTTGGAAAGACGTCTTTTCAATTTATCAGAAAGCATATTTGGATTCCTCGTCAGGTGCGGCGCGGCGGGCCGAAATAATCCGGATATGATCGCCTTCGAATTCGATATGCACCACATAAAGCAAACGGCCCATTCCGTAAAGCTGACGCCATGCTTGCGCCGGTTTTGTTCGGCTTTTTTCTCATTCCACACGAAGGTATCGCCACCGATTTCGTGCCAAATATCCATAATACCGAATTTTCCATAGATATATGTACTTTGTCAATACACATCCAGCCCATTTTCAGAATTTCCGCCATCAATGCCTCCAGGCGCCGTTAACGCCCAGGCTCATCCATATAGAATTAGCACCGCGCGATTTAAGCTTTATCGCAATTGCCGGACCGGGGAATCACGCGGCGATCTGTTCGAAGGAAAAATGCGGAACATCCGCCCGATCTCGGGCATGCTCGATGGTCATGGCGCAGATATTCCCTCTGGCATCCAGCTCAAGCAGCGTGTCTTCATCGAGGTCCCGCGTTTCCGTAATTTCTCCTGCCCTGAACTCGATGTAAAGCGTATCCGTATCCTGAAAATATTTGATTTTCATGGCGTAAAACCCCGATCAAAAAATGCATTGTGAACCGTCTCGCCGTCTGGAAGAAGCACCACCCTCAAATATTTTCCATCCATCTCGGGTATCGGCGCCCATCTCCGGATTCTACCATCATGTTGCGCGAATTCTCTTTTCGGATTCTCAATGACATGCTGAATCCATTCGATTTTGATCCCGGCCCTGTCCGGCCGTTGCCGCATCACAGTGAAATATTGGGTGAATTTCATTTGGCCTGTCGTCTTCGCTACAGCAAGTATAGCCGCGAGCAGAAACAATGAAGGCCCTCGCAAGGAGGGCCTTCTGGAGACAGACGGCCATTTCAGGCGGGTTTACAGCTCACATGTAGCTCTCGATCGGCGGGCAGGAGCAGATCAAATTCTTGTCGCCGTACACATTGTCCACTCTTGCGACGGCAGGCCAGAACTTGTTCTCCCGCACCCAGGGCAACGGATACGCCGCCTGCTCGCGGGAGTAGGGGCGGCTCCAGTTGCTCGAGACCACCGCCTTCGCGGTATGCGGCGCAAGCTTTATGACGTTCTCCTTCTTGTCCGCATGGCCTGAAACAATCGCGTCGATCTCGCCGCGTATGGTTATCATCGCATCGACGAAGCGGTCGAGCTCGGCTTTCGATTCGCTCTCGGTCGGCTCGACCATCAGGGTGTCCACCACCGGGAATGAAGTGGTCGGCGCATGAAAGCCGAAATCCATCAGGCGCTTGGCGATGTCCGCCACCTCAATTCCCGCATCGCGCTTGAATTCGCTGCAGTTCAGGATCATTTCGTGTGCGCAGCGGCCGTGTTCCCCGACATACAAGGTCGAATAATGATCCTTCAGCATTTCCTTGATGTAATTGGCATTCAGGATCGCCATCTTGGTCGCCTCGGTAAGCCCCGGACCGCCCATCATCCTGATGTACCCGTAGGAAACCAGCAGGATCAGCGCGCTGCCGTAGGGAGCTGCGGAAACCGCATGGATGCCCTGCTCCCCGCCCGTCTTGACCACCGGATGCGCGGGCAGGAAGGATGCCAGATGTTCGGCCACGCCGATCGGGCCCATGCCGGGTCCGCCGCCGCCATGCGGAATGGCGAATGTCTTGTGCAGGTTGAGGTGGCACACGTCCGCCCCGATGTTGCCCGGGCTCGTCAGACCTACCTGGGCGTTCATGTTCGCCCCGTCCATGTAAACCTGTCCGCCGTTCTCATGCACAATGCGGGTGATATCCATGATGGATGCTTCGTAAACCCCGTGCGTGCTGGGATAGGTGACCATCAGGCAGGAAAGCCTGTCGCGATGTCGCTCGGCCTTCTCGCGTAAATCTTCCACGTCGATGTTGCCGTTCCTGTCGCATTTCACCACCACGATTTCCATGCCGCACATCGCAGCGCTCGCGGGATTGGTGCCGTGCGCGGAAGAAGGAATCAGCGCGACGTTGCGGTTCCCTTCGCCGCGCGAGCGATGATAGGCCTGGATCACCAGAAGCCCGGCATATTCTCCCTGCGCGCCGCTGTTGGGCTGGAAGCTCATCTGCGCAAATCCCGTGATCTCGGAGAGCGCCGCATCCAGCTCCGAAATGATCGACTGAAAGCCCGCCGCCTGATCGAGCGGCACGAAAGGATGCAGGTTGGCGAATTCTGGCCAGGAGAGCGGCAAAAGTTCGGCAGCCGCGTTCAGCTTCATGGTGCAGGAACCCAGCGGGATCATCGAATGGGTCAATGAGAGATCCTTGTTTTCCAGCCGCTTGATGTAGCGCATCATCTCCGTTTCGGAATGGTAGGCGCTGAATACAGGATGGGTCAGGATGGCCGATTCCCTGACTTTGATGCCCATGACCTGACCACTCAGTTGCTCCTCGCTCAATCGGGGAGCCGATTTTCCGGCTGCTTTCGCGAAAACGGCGAGGATGGCGTCGAGATCGGCAAGCGATGTGGTTTGATCGAGCGAAATCGAGAGCCCGTCATTGCCGTACAGGAAATTGATCTGCGCCGCCTCCGACAATTCGCGAATCTTCACGTTGTCGGTATGCAGCAGTTTCAGTGTGTCGAAGAAGTTTTCATGGGCAACATGGAAGCCGAGCTTCTTCAATTCCTCGGCAAGCAGCACGGCGGAAAGATGAACCCGTCTGGCGATGCCACGCAATCCCTCCGCGCCATGATAAACCGCATACATGCCAGCCATGATCGCGAGCAGCGCCTGAGCGGTGCAGATATTGGAAGTGGCTTTCTCGCGGCGGATATGCTGTTCTCGGGTCTGCAGCGCCATGCGCAGCGCGGGATTGCCGTCTGCATCGACCGACACGCCGATGATGCGGCCCGGCATCGAGCGCTTGAAGGCATCGCGGCAGGCGAAATAGGCGGCGTGCGGGCCGCCGTAGCCCATCGGCACCCCGAAGCGCTGGGTGGAACCCAGCACGATATCGGCGCCCCATTCGCCCGGAGGAGTGAGCAGCACCAGACTCAGTATGTCCGCAGCCACCGCGACGGTCATGCCGCGCGCCTTTGCGCGGCTGACGAAATCGCCATAGTCGTGAACCGCGCCGCTTGCAGCCGGATATTGAAGCAGCGCGCCGTACATCGAGTCGTTCAGGGTGACCGTCCTGAAATCGCCGATCACGAGCTCAATGCCAAGAGGCCTTGCGCGCGTCTTGAGCAATTCGATGGTTTGCGGAAAGCATTCGTCGGACACGAAAAAGCTGTTTTTACCCACGGCTTCCCGCGAGCGCAGGCCATGCAGCATGGTCATCGCCTCCGCCGCTGCGGTCGCCTCGTCCAAGAGCGAAGCATTGGCGATTTCCATTCCGGTCAGATCGACCACCATGGTCTGGAAATTCAGCAGCGCTTCCAGCCGCCCCTGCGCGATTTCGGCCTGATAGGGCGTATAGGCGGTATACCATCCGGGGTTTTCCAGTATGTTGCGCTGGATCACGGGAGGCAGAACCGTGCCGTAATAGCCCAGACCGATGTAGCTCCTGTACAGCTTGTTTTTCGCCGCAATGCCGCGAAGATGCGCCAGATATTCATATTCCGGCATGCCCTCAGGCAGGCTCAGCGGCTTCTTCAGACGAATCCCTTGCGGGATGATCTCGTCGATCAATTGATCGAGGGAAGAAGCATTTATTTTTTCCAGCATGTCCCGAACGTCCTGTTCGGAGGGACCATTGTGGCGTTTTGCAAATTGTTCGGAATTCATCGGATCTCGAAATAAAAGGGGTTCAGTGTGCTTCGCTTTCCACGACGGACCGATAGGCGGCGGCATCGAGCAATGCGCCCAGATCCGAAGCATTCTCCGGTTTCATTTTGAACATCCAGGCAGAAAACGCATCCTCGTTGATTTTTTCAGGAGAACCATCAAGATCACCGTTGATCGCCACAATTTCGCCGGAGATGGGCGCATAAACGTCGGATGCCGCCTTCACCGATTCGACCACAGCGCACTCCTCGCCCTTCGAGACCTTTCGGCCAACTTCAGGGGTTTCGACAAAAACCATGTCGCCCAGCAGGCTCTGTGCATGATCGGTAATTCCGACGGTCACGCTGCCGTCATCTTCAAGCCTCACCCACTCGTGAGATGCAGTGTATTTCAGATTTCCGGGAATATTCATGTTCTCTCCAGTTCAGATCAGGGATTTGCCGTTTCTTGCAAACGGATATTTCACAACCTTGGCGCGCAGCAGCTTGTCCCGCACCATTACTCGAACTTCTTCGCCTGCAGCCACCTCCTTCGGGATCCTCGCCAGGGCGATCGACTGCTCGAGCGTGGGGGAAAAGCTGCCGCTGGTGATTTCCCCTTCGCCACGGGAAGTCGACACCTTCTGGTGGCTCCTCAGCACCCCCCGGTCGATCAGAAGCAGGCCTGCGAGCTGGTATTTCAAGGGCCTTTCGAGGAGCGCCGCCTTGCCGATGAAATCCCGCTCGCTCTTCAGATCCACGGTCCAGGCGAGCCCGGCCTCCAATGGATTCACCGTTTCGTCCATGTCCTGCCCGTAAAGATTCATTCCGGCTTCCAGCCTCAGGGTGTCGCGCGCGCCGAGGCCGATGGGCTTCACGCCCTGCTCCGCCAGCGTCGCCCAGAAGAAGGGGGCGGCCTTGGCGGGAATCATGATTTCGAAACCGTCCTCCCCGGTATAACCGGTACGCGCGATGAACATCGTGCCCATTTCCGCCGCGCTGAAAGGAATCAGGCGCTCGGTGATCTCCCGGCTGCCCGGAAGCGCCTCCCAGACTTTCTCGCGGGCATTCGGCCCCTGCACGGCGATCATGGCCAGATCCCGCTTTGGGCTGATTTCGACTGAATAGCCTGTCGCCTGCTTTTCCATCCAGGCGATGTCTTTCTCGGCCGTTCCGGCATTGACGACGATCCTGAACCAGGATTCGTCCATGTAATAGATGATGAGATCGTCGATCACCCCGCCTTCCCCGTTGAGCATGGCCGAATAGAGCGCCTTGCCCGGCGTCCGGAGCTTGTCGACATTGTTTGCGACGAGATGGCTGAGATAATTGCGGCTGTCTTTGCCCCTGATATCGAGAACCTGCATGTGGGAGACGTCGAACATCCCGCAATCGCGCCTGACCTGATGATGCTCCTCGATCTGGGAGCCGTAATGGAGCGGCATTTCCCACCCGCCGAAATCGACGAGCTTGGCGCCCATGTCGCTGTGAGCCTGGTAGAGCGGCGTTCTTTTGAGCATGACATCCTCGGCAATGAAAAAAGGGGAAGCCCGGTCGAGCTTCACCCTTCTGTCCTTTATACCTGAGAGATTGCAGGATGCCTGCGTGCCCCTTCGGTGGCTGAGATGATCAGCACTCTCCAGAATAGCCTGCATTCAGCGGTTCTTCGGCCTGAGCGATTCCGGGCAGTTGCGCCTTCGGCGGTGCCTTGCGGCACGCTCTCCCACTGATGCATTTGACGGCAAACTGCACTATACCGGAGCGCCATTTGGCTGGCAAGCCTGAAACTTATTCGGCCCTGTCCTGCCTAACCGGCTGAACGATCACAAAGGGAATCCCATGGAAGACGACAAGAAGCCGCTGCTTCATCAGAAATTCGAGCAGGCCGTCACCGCAATACTCGCCGTCCTGATTTCGATCATGGTTCTCGCTGCATTATGGGGATTGGTCATCGAAATCTACCATCTGGTTCTGCACAGCGCGCTCAACCATCTCGACCACCAGGCTTTCCAGTCTGTTTTCAGCATGATCCTGACCTTGCTCATCGCGCTGGAATTCAGCCATTCGATCGTGCACCCCTCCTCCAGAAGTTCCGGAGTGATCAAGGCCAGAGCCATCGTGCTGATTGCAATCCTGGCCGTGTCGAGGCAATTCATCGTTTTCGAACTGCAGACGGACTCGGCAACCATTCTCGCAGCGCTCGCCATTTCGCTCCTGGCGCTCGGGATCGTGTACCGGTTGATCAGGGATCAGGGGTAGAAAAGGTATAGCCGGTATCCGCTCGCCTGGAGCGTTCCGGCATCAAGATGCAGCCCAACATTCACGGCGGCATTGGCGGGAATGCCTTCTCCGACCCTGGCATCCTTGGGAAGGTAATCGGAAGGCCTGAAAATCTTCCTCGCCAAGGGGGCATCCTGGGCATCCGTCAGCGTGAGTTCGATCAGCGGATATTTCTGCGCGAAAGGCGCGCTGTTCCTGATCGATGCATGAAGATCGATCGCGCCGATCCGTCCGGGCTGGTTCTGCAGACTGGAAGACTCGATCCCGACGAGATCGATCTTTTCCGGAAGGGGAATGGCGCAGCCCAAGAGAGCGCAGGAAGCCTGCAGGTAAGGCTTCAGCCCGGGCAGTTCGATGCCGATTTCCATCCTGAAATAATAAACGGCCTGGGCGAGCAGCGAAACAACAAGCAGCGCCGATCCGAGGCCCCATACCCGGTCGAACTTCGAAGGTTTCTTTCCGACGAAAAATTCCTCCATCGGCTCCTCCGGAAGCACCTCGAGTTCCGCTTGCTGCAAGGGCTCTTCAGGAGGCTCGGGAGTGGACACTGTCTCGCCAGAAGGCTCCGGAGCATGAACGGACGCTTCCTGCACAGGCGCTTCAGGAACGGCTCCCGGCGCTTCGATTTCGTCCGGCGCATCGTGAGTGGTGGAAAGACTGTCGAAGGCATTGAATACTTCGGAGCAGTGCCCGCACCTGACCAGGCCGTGATGCATCTTCAAGACGGAAGAAGTGATCCTGAAGGAAGTCCTGCAATGCGGACAGCGAGTCACCATGCTCATGGTCGAATTCCTATGTACGCTTTTTCCCCGCGAGACATGCCCACCCCTCGCTCAGGACAGGCTCCTTCATTTCAAACCACTGCGCGTAAATCGCCAGGACTTCCGGCGCCTGCCGCTCCAGAATGCCGGACAGCACGATTCGATCCCTCGCGGACTCCGCGAGCAGGGGAGCGAGCAGCTTCAGCGGATTGGTCAGAATGTTTGCGACGACGATATCGTAGGTTCTGCGCGGGGCTTCCCGTGGCGTGAAAAAAGGGATTTCCACCCGATTCTGCTCCGCATTCTGCCTGCTCGAAAGAATCGCCTGGGGATCGATGTCGATGCCGACCGCAAGGGATGCGCCGAGCTTCATTGCCGCGATGGCGAGAATTCCGGAGCCGCATCCGTAATCGAGGATCTCCTCCCCGCCTGCGATGTGTTCATCGAGCCACTCCAGGCAGAGCCTCGTGGTGGGATGGCTGCCCGTTCCGAAAGCAAGCCCGGGATCCAGGACGAGATTCACCGCATCGGGTTCCGGGCTGTCATGCCAGGTCGGCGTAATCCACAGCCGATCCGAAATCCTGATCGGAGAAAACTGGGATTGCGTCAGCCTGACCCAATCCTGCTCCTGAACTTGCCCGATGACATAGTCCGGCACATGATCGAGTCCCGCCTTTCCTGCCGCCTCCTGGACCAGATGTTCGGGATCGGCTCCGGGATTGAAAAGCGCCGTGACCCTTGCGGTGTCCCACATCTTCCCGCAGGGCTCCTCGGGCTCGTTGAATATGGGCTGCTCAATCGGCGTCCCGGCATTGGGATCGTGAATGTCGACCGAAATCGCACCGATCTCGAGAAGCGCATCGCTGAATGATTCCGCCTCCCGGGCACCGATCTCAGCAGTGATCGACAGCCAGGTCATTTCATTCCGGGGGAGCGAGGCTCGCCAGCTTCTGTTCGAGATAATGGATGCTGGTGCCGCCGCGGACGAAGGCAGCGTCCAGGAGAAGCTGGCGATGCAGCGGAATGTTCGTGTCTATGCCTTCGACGATCATTTCCGAAAGCGCGCTGCGCATTCTGGCGAAGGCCTGCTCCCTCGTCTCTCCGTAAGCGATCACTTTGCCGATCATCGAGTCGTAATGGGGGGGGACGAAGTAATTGTGGTAAACGTGGGAATCCACCCTGATTCCGGGCCCGCCCGGGGTATGGTAGGCGGTGATCCGGCCCGGGGAAGGGGTAAGCTTGAAAGGGTGTTCCGCATTGATCCTGCACTCGATCGCATGCCCCCTGAACTGGATGTCGCGCTGTCGGAAACCGAGTTTCTGGCTGGCAGCGATGCGGATCTGTTCCTGAACGATGTCGACCCCGGTGATCATTTCCGTGACGGGATGCTCGACCTGAACGCGCGTGTTCATCTCGATGAAGTAGAACTCGTCGTCCTCGTAGAGAAATTCGAAGGTTCCGGCTCCGCGATAGCCTATCTTTCGGCATGCTTCCGCGCAGCGTTCGCCTATCTTGTTCCTGAGGCGCAGGGGAATGCCGAATGCGGGCGCTTCCTCGATGATCTTCTGGTGCCGCCGCTGCATCGAGCAGTCCCGCTCCCCGAGATGGACCGCATTGCCGTGCTCGTCTGCAAGCACCTGGATTTCGATGTGCCTCGGATTTTCCAGATATTTCTCGGCATAAACCATGGGATTGCCGAAAGCGGCCTGGGCTTCGCTCCGGGTCATCGTCACCGCATTCAAAAGGGCTGCCTCGGTATGGACCACCCGCATGCCTCTCCCGCCGCCGCCGCCAGCAGCCTTGATGATCACCGGATAGCCTATGCTGCGCACGATTTTCACGATTTCAGCGGGCGACTCGGGAAGCGCGCCATCATAACCCGGCACACAGGGCACGCCGGCACGCTTCATGGCATTCTTCGCGCTCACCTTGTCCCCCATCATCCTGATGGTGTCGGGGCGAGGACCGATGAAAACGAATCCGCTCTTTTCCACGCGTTCGGCGAAATCGGCATTCTCGGAAAGGAAACCATAGCCCGGATGGATCGCCTGCGCATCGGTAACTTCGGCTGCGCTGATGATCGCGGGAATATTGAGGTAGCTCAGGGACGAAGGGGCGGGACCTATGCAGACCGACTCGTCCGCAAGCCTGACATATTTCGCATCGGCATCGGCTTCGGAATGCACCGCAACTGTCTTGATGTTGAGCTCGCGGCAGGCGCGCTGGATCCTCAGGGCAATCTCGCCCCTGTTGGCTATAAGAATTTTCTCGAACATCAAAAAGCTCCGGTCATTCGATCACGAACAGGGGCTCGCCGAATTCGACGGGCTGGCCGTTCTCGACCAGAATCGCCTTGATCACGCCGGTCTTGTCAGATTCGATCTCGTTCAGCAGCTTCATCGCTTCAATGATGCAAAGCGTCTGGCCCGCTTCCACGCTGCTTCCGACTTCGACGAAAGCATTGGCCCCCGGGGACGGGGAGCGGTAGAAGGTGCCCACCATCGGGGATTTGAGGACATGCCCCGAAGGCGCCTCCGCGGCCGGCGCTGCGGAGGCCGGCATTGCGGCGGGCGCGCCCACCGGAACATGATGCACCTGAGGATGCTGCGCATAGACAGGCTGGGAAGACGCCCGACTGATGCGCACAGTTTCCTCCCCTTCCGTAATTTCAAGTTCGGAAATGCCGGACTGCTCGACAAGATCGATCAGTTTTTTCAGTTTTCTCAAGTCCATAATTCAATCCCTGGAAGAATGTTGAAGCGCATATTGCAGCGCAAGCTCGTATCCCTTGGCGCCCAAACCGCTGATCACGCCCACCGCAAGGTCAGAGAAATAGGATTCGGCGCGGAAAGCCTCGCGGGCGAAGATATTGGAAAGATGCACCTCTATGAAGGGCAGCGCCACGGCAGCCAGCGCATCGCGCATCGCCACACTGGTGTGCGTGTAGGCTGCCGGATTGATGATGATGAAATCGGTGCCATCCTGCCCCGCAGCCTGAATGCGGTCGATCAGGCCGGATTCAGCGTTGCTCTGAAAGCACGCCAGCCTCGACCCCGAGTTTTCCGCAATCGACGCCAGACGGGCATTTATGCCGTCTAGGGTATCGCTGCCGTAAATGCCAGGTTCACGGGTTCCCAACAGATTGAGGTTGGGTCCATGCAATACGAGTATATTTTTCACCGCGCAAGTTTGCCGCAAATGAGGTGCATTTGTCCAGCTTTCGGCAGGATTTTATCGTCCAATTCAGAGCAGTTTGCTGACGATGTCGCCAAGTTCCGCTTCTGGCCATGCGCCGGCGTGGGTTGCGGCCAATCCGCCTTTTCTGTCGAAAACCACGGTATAGGGGAGCGCCGAGAGGTTCAGCACGGACGAATCCTGATCGACCAGTACAGGATAGTTCACGCCGATAGACCGCGCAAACGCACCTGCCTTGTCCGGACTGTCGAGGGCTATCCCCACGAAAACCAGCCCCCTGTCGCGATACTTTCCCTGGAGATCGACGAATCCCGGCATCTCGGCGCGGCAGGGGGGGCACCACGACGCCCAGAAATTGACAACGAGCACCTTGCCCTGCCATTGGGAAATCGACTGGGGCTTCCCGCCGAGATCGGGCAGGCTCGCCTTCAGGACGGCTTCCATCCGGCTTTTCTCCTCCGCGCCGGGAGACCTGGGATAATACACGTAGCCGAGCAGCAGAACGATGGCGAAGAGGGCGAAAATGCCGAACCGCTTCATGACAATCCCGCATCGAGGGCAGCGAGAAAGGCGCCGCTGTCCTGCCCCCCGACCAGATGCAGCGTATCGTTCCCATTCCTGTCGAAGAAGATGATGCCGGGAGGACCGAACAGCTTGAATTTCCTGAGCAGCTCGGCGTCCTCCGGGGAATTTTCCGTCACGTCCGCCTGCAGCAGAACCGTTCCCGCAAGCTTGGCCTTCACTCTGGGATCGGCGAATGCGGTGCGCTCCATTTCCTTGCAGGATATGCACCAATCAGCATAAAAATCGAGCATGACAGGGCGTCCGCGGCTTTGCGCGAGACGATCCTGGAGTTCGGCAAAGTTCCTGATTCTGTCGAAATGCAGTGAATCCTGCGCGGCGCCCGCCGTCCTTAATCCCGCAAGCGGCTGCAGGATGTCCCGCCCGCCGCTCAACGCGCCCGCGAGGAGCGCAACCCCGATGAGCAGCGCAATCACGCCCAGCCCCTTCCCCAGCTTCTTGAAGCCGGATGCCTCACAGGGAAGCGGATCTATTGCATGCAGATAGATCGCGGAAACGATGAGCAATGCCGCCCAAAGCAGCATGTTCGCAACAGCAGGGATGAGGGGGGACACGATCCAGATCGCAAGCCCCAGCAGCACGACGCCGAAGAAATTCTTGACCGACTGCATCCATGGCCCTGCCTTGGGCAGAAGGGAACCGGCGGAAACGCCTATCGCCAGAAGGGGCAGCCCCATCCCGATTCCCATTGCGAAGAGCGCCGCCCCCCCCAGAAACACATCATGGGTCTTGCCTATGTAAAGCAGCGCGCCTGCCAGGGGAGCTGCGCAGCATGGGCCCACAATCAGGGCGGAGAGCGCCCCCATCAGAAACACCCCGGAGAGATGTCCGCCCCGCAGCCTGTTGCTCGCATCCGACAGCCTGCTCTGGAGAAAGGTCGGCAATTGCAGCTCGTAGAATCCGAACATGGAAAGCGCAAGCAACACGAAAAGGAGTGCAAAGGAACCCAGAACCCAGGGGTTCTGCAATGCATCCGAAACCAGCACGCCCGAAAAGCCGGCTGCCACTCCCGCGATAGAGTAGACGATGGCCAGCCCCAGCACATAGGCGAGCGAGAGAAAAAAACCCTTCGACCTCGTCATTTTCCCGCCATGCCCCACGATGATGCCGGAGAGGATGGGAATCATGGGGAAAGTGCATGGCGTGAGCGCAAGCAGCAGGCCGAATCCGGCAAAGCTGAGCAGGATCAGCCAGTAGTTTCCTCCCTTGAAGAGGGATTCGATCTTCGAGGAATCGTCCACCCTTGCCGCCCCCGCCGCGGGCAACTGCAGATCATATTTCGCCGAAATCGGCTCGTAACACAAGCCTTTCTCGCTGCAGCCCTGATAGGTGGCGACGAGGGTGAGCTTGCCAGAAGCCCCGCTTTCCCTGTCGATGGCGACGATCGCCCGGAAGGGATGGTGATAGACTTCGGTGCGCCCGAGATTGAGATCGTCCTTCATTTCCCCCGCAGGCAGATCGACGCGCGCGATCTTGAGGCCGGGTGCATCCTGCAAATCGAATTTCAATCTGGCGCGATACAGGTAATAACCTTCGGCAGGCGCAAAATCGACAGCAACCGAATTGCCGTCGCGGGCTGCGGCATTGACCTTGAAGGCCTCTTCGGGTTTCAGGAATTTGGGGGATTTGCCGAAAATATCCGACTTGAGCGTGGAAAACAGGGATGACGGCTCCGCGTGACATACGCTGGCCAAACACAGAAAAAGGGTTAGAATAGTGCGATGAAGGAACATACTATGGCTCTGTCAGAGTGTCCGGGATTCGATCCACCGCATGTATTCCGGCAAACCGCTGGAGAGAGAGACCGCAACGATTTCCGGAAGTTCATAGGGGTGGCTCTCCCGGATTGCGGCTTCGACCTTGCCGTAATGCTGCGCCAGCGTCTTGATCAGAAGCGGCACTTCGGCGGTCGATTCGGTTTTGCCTTCCCAGACGTAAACCGACTCGCACTCGGCCAGGATGTTCACGCAGGCCGCCAGCCGGGATTCAACGAGCTTCCTTGCCAGGGAGGCAGCCTGCCCCCTGTCCGGCAGGTTGGTGATGACGAGCATTGCTTCCATGGGAAACCATCTTGAAAAATCTGCTGTTCATTTTACTCGGTTTTTCCTTCCTGGAAATTTATTTTCTGATCAAGCTGGCCGACCATATCGGCGGCTTGCCCGTGATGTTGCTGCTGGCTGCTAGCGCATTTGCGGGCTGGCAATTGATCAAAAGCGAATTCCATGTGCTCCTGAACCGGGCATTCGCCCCCTCTTCGCCATTCCTTGGCGAATTCCCGGCAACCCGGCTGATTGCCGGGATATTGCTGATCATTCCCGGCATCATCTCCGACATTGTCGCCATCGTTCTGCTTCTCTGGCCGAGGAAACCGCAGGAACCCGATTCCGGCATCATAGAAGGCCGCTTCCACAGGATGGACTAGGGTCCAATCCGCCGGAAATGCGGGGATATTTCAGGACGACTCCGAGCTCCTTCTTCATCCTGGAATTGTCGAGCCGCCGCGATTCGGACATGAAAGAATACATCGATTCCGGAACAGCCTTCCTGAGTTCGTCCCTGGGCAGCCGCTGCGGCAGGGGAAGCCCGAACTTTCGCGCCAGGAAATCGAAATAATCCCCCATCTTCATTGAAGAATCGTCGCTGACATTGTAGATCCGGCCGTTCGCCCCGCATCGCAGCGCCCTGACTGCGGCACGCGCAAGATCTTCTGCGTGGATATGGTTGGTATAAACATCGTCGCACTCCCGCAGCACTGGCAGGGAAAGCCTGGACAGCGAAATCCTTTCCTTGGAATAAATTCCCGGAACGCGCAGGATGCAGACGGAAATCCCGTTTCTTCTGCCCCATTGCCTGATGCTCATTTCGGCATCCCGCCGGCGAACGGCGCGCAAGGTTTGCGGATGGGCTGGCCGCGTTTCGGCAACGAGTTCGCCGCCGCAATCGCCGTAAACGCCGCTGGTGCTGATATAGACCAGGCGATGTGGTACGATAGCGCATTTTGTTAATGCTGCCAGCAGATTCCGCGTCCTGACATCCCGGCTGCCCCGGTTCCTGGGAGGCGCGAAATGAAGCACGTCGTGGGCGACTCCCGCAATCCTGGAAAGGCTAGAAGGATCGTCCAGATCGCCGAATATCGGCACAATGCCGTTCTTCCGCAACGCGCAGAAACGCTGCGGCGTGTGCGACAGTGCAAAAAGCCGGTAATGTGGCATCAGCAGGGCGGCTGCCCGCAGACCGATGTCCCCGCAGCCGACGACAAGAAGATTTCTCATATCGAAAAGATTCTACATCATTAATCGAACCATACCCGAACACAAGGGATCCCCATGTCTTTCAGAATCACCATCAAATCCAGCCAGCACGCCTTCACGACAGAAGACGGCGAAACGATTCTGGATGCCGCGCTCAGGGAAGGCTTCGACCTTCCCTACGGCTGCCGCAACGGCGCATGCGGCTCATGCAAGGGCAGGGTCGCCGAAGGCAGCGTGGAGCATGGCAAGCATGACAAGTCGGCGCTCAGCGAAGCGGAGATTGCCCAGGGCATGGCGCTCTTCTGCTGCGCGAAGCCGCTTTCCGATCTCGTCATCGAGTGCAGGGAAATCAGGGCAGCGAAGGATATCCAGGTGAAAACCCTGCCCTGCAGGGTGCAGAAAATGGAGCGCCTCGGGGAAAACACCATGGTGATCTATCTCAAGCTCCCTGCCAGCGAACGGCTCCAGTTTCTGGCCGGCCAGTATATCGACATCCTGCTGAAAGAAGGCAAGCGGCGCAGCTTTTCTCTCGCCAACGCCCCCCACGACGACGAACTGCTCGAACTGCATGTCAGGAAAGTCGCGGGCGGAAATTTCAGCCTTCATGTCTTCAACGAAATGAAGGAAAAAGACATCCTCCGCTTCGAAGGCCCGCTCGGAACATTCAGTCTCGACGAGGACTCCGAAAAACCGATCGTCTTCGTGGCAAGCGGAACGGGGTTCGCGCCGATCAAGGGCATCGTCGAACATGCCTTCCATATCGGCATCCGGCGAAAAATGACCTTCTACTGGGGAGCCAACACGGCAGCCGATCTCTACATGCCCGACCTTCCGAGACAATGGGCGGAAGCGCACGACAACTTCAGCTTCATCCCGGTTCTTTCTTCGCCATTGCCCGAAGACGGCTGGACCGGCAGGACAGGCTTCGTCCATCTTGCCGTGATGGAGGATTTCAGCGACCTCTCGGGGCACCAGGTTTATGCGTGCGGTTCCCCGGTCGTGGTGCAGGCTGCCCACCAGGATTTCACTTCCCGGAGGGGCCTGCCGCAGGAAGCATTTTTCTCCGACGCATTCACTTTCTCCCCGAAATAGGCATATCCATGAACACACTGATTTGCGGATCGATCGCATACGACACCATCATGGTCTTCCATGACGAATTCAGAAAGCATATCCTGCCCGAACAGATCCACATTCTGAATGTGGCTTTCCTAGTCCCGGACATGAGGCGCGAATTCGGAGGCTGCGCGGGAAACATCGCCTACAACCTGAGGATGCTCGGCGGCAAACCGCTCATCATGGCAACCGTCGGAGACGATCATCAGCCCTACTCCTACCGGATGGAGAAATTCGGGTTCGATTGCAGCCATGTCCGCCATGTCGAGGGCTCATTCTGCGCCCAGGCCTTCATCACCACCGACATCAGGGACAACCAGATCACCGCCTTCCACCCGGGCGCGATGAATCACTCCCACCTCAATCGGGTTTCCGACGCAAAAAATGTCAGCCTCGGCATCATCTCCCCCGACGGACGGGAAGGCATGCTGCAGCATGCGAAGGAATTCTCCAGTGCAGGCATTCCCTTCATTTTCGACCCGGGCCAGGGAATGCCCATGTTCGATGGGGAGGAACTGATGAACTTCATCGAGATGGCCGATTATGTGACCGTCAACGACTACGAGGCAAAGCTGCTCCAGGAAAAAACCGGGAAGAAAGTGGATGAGCTCGCGAAGCGGGTCACGGCATTCATCGTCACCCTCGGCGCAGAAGGCTCCCTGATCTATTCGGAAGGCAGGGAAATCAGCATCCCCGCCGTCGAACCGGAAGCAGTCGTGGATCCCACCGGGTGCGGGGATGCCTATCGCGCAGGTCTCCTTTATGGCATTTCCAACGACCTCGACTGGCACAGAACCGGGCGGCTCGCATCCCTGCTGGGTTCGCTCAAGATCGCCAGCAGGGGGGGGCAGAACCATGAACTGGAGATGGACGAAATCAGGGCCCGCTACCGCAGCGCCTTCGGCGCCCCTCTGGAATAGAAGTCCCGGGCTGTCACCGAAATGTCATTGATCCGTCACCTGCCTGTCACCTGAGGAGATTAATGTTTTACCGAATCCATATGGGAGGTAAAACATGCTTCTTCAGCAGTTCCAGGAATCGCAAGTCGGCGGCAAAAAGCTTTCGCTGCATTTTGCCAGATCCATGTCGGAAGTTCTGGAAGCACAGCGGCTGCGCCACCGCGTCTTCGTCGAGGAAATGGGGGCGCGCCTCCCCTCAAAGGAGGCGGGCGTGGACAGCGACATATTCGACCCCTTCTGCCAGCATCTTCTCGTGCGCGACGACACCACCAACGAAGTGGTCGGCACTTATCGGATTCTCGACAGCCTGCAGGCGAAGAAGATCGGCGGATTCTATTCCGACGACGAGTTCGACCTGACTCGCCTCAACCACCTGCGCGACAACATGGTCGAAGTGGGGCGCTCCTGCGTGCACCCCGATTACAGGAGCGGGGCCACCATCGCGCTGCTCTGGTCCGGGCTTGCGCAATACATGCAGGCGCACCATTATCAATACCTGATCGGCTGCGCGAGCATCGGCATGAGCGACGGCGGACACAATGCCGCCAGCGTCTTTCACAGAATCAGCGAGCGCAACCTCAGCCCTTCCGAATACCGCGTCTTTCCCCGCTGCGCCCTGCCCATGGATGCGCTCAATTGCAATCTCGCCCCCGCCCTTCCTCCGCTTCTGAAGGGCTATCTTCGCCTCGGCGCCTACGTGTGCGGCGATCCGGCATGGGATCCCGATTTCAATACCGCCGATCTTTTGATGATGCTGCCGCTCTCGAGGATGTCTTCCCGTTATGAGAAACATTTCATGAGGAAATCGACCGCCCCCCTTATGGCCGATTAACTTTCCTGGACTGGGAGAAGCGCTGGCTTTAGAATCGGGCATGGCCTTCAGAAAGCATCACGCAGTCAGGGTATTGCGCCTGACGAGACTTGCAATCCATCTTGTCCGGGGCGTCTTGACCGTGGGGGCGGTCTTCCCGTACAGCGGCAAGGCGAGAAGGCAAAAAATGATCCGGCGCTGGTCGGCAAAGCTGCTCGGGATACTGAACGTCTCCCTCTCCGTTTCCGGCGATCCGCCGGCGGGGGGCTCCCTGCTCGTTGCCAACCATGTTTCCTGGCTCGACATCTACCTCATCAACAGCGTCTGCCCGCCCCGCTTCGTCGCAAAATCCGAAATCAGGAAATGGCCTGCGGTGGGATGGCTGAGCGAAAAAACCGGGGTGCTTTTCGTGGAAAGGGAAAGGCGTTCGGATGCCTCCAGAGTGGGCAGGGCAATTTCGGAAGCGATCGCCTCCGGAGACCTGATTGCGGTTTTTCCGGAAGGGACCACAAGCGACGGCCTGCGCATACTCAGCTTCAGGGCGCCATTGCTGGAACCTGCCCTGACCTGCAAGTCGAATCTCCATCCGGTTGCGCTGCGCTACGTCATGTCGAGCGGGGAAATCGACACCCGGGTCGCCTATGCCGGAGAAACCTCTTTCGGACAATCGCTGTGGACCATACTCGGGCAGGAAAAAATTCGCGCCGAAATCATTTTTGCAGAAGCCATCGAAGTCGCGGGACACAACAGGAAAACCCTTGCGAAACAGGCCGAATCCGTCATTGCGGCAGCACTAAATCTGCCCACGCCCGGCACGACACCTGAAACACCTGACGGTCTTCAAGGCGCACCGCGGAAAGCGCGCCCCCCCAAAGACAGCCCGTATCCAGCGCCATCAGACTCTCACTGAGCACGAGCCCCAGGGCTGACCAGTGTCCGAATACGATCTTCGCCCCGGCCCAGGCCGGATCTTCCAGATCGAACCAAGGTTTGCAGCCCTCCGGAATTTTGTCCAGGCCGCCCTTGTGCGCGAATTCCATCTTTCCTTCAAGGGTGCAAAAGCGCATCCTGGTCATCGCGTTGACGACCACCCTGAGCCTGGCATGACCGGACAGCCCTTCCTCCCAGGAAGCGGGCTTGTTGCCGTACAGGTTGGCCATGAAATCCCTGTAGTCCGGACCCTGCAGGGCCGCTTCGACTTCCCTCGCGAGGGAGGATGCCTTATCCACGCTCCAGGCGGGAAGCAGCCCGGCATGCACCAGAACATGGCCGTTTTCCGCGTGAATCAGGGGGCGATGACGCAGCCAATGGATCAGTTCATCCCGGTCCGGAGCATCGAGAACATCCTGGAGCGTATCGCTGCCGTGCAGCTTTTCCAGGTGCTCGGCAACCATGAGCAGATGGAGGTCATGGTTGCCGAGCACCGTAACGGCGCTGCTTCCCAGGGATTTGACGAAGCGCAGCACC
The DNA here is from genome assembly GCA_021835845.1 of Pseudomonadota bacterium. Taxonomy (GTDB): domain Bacteria; phylum Pseudomonadota; class Gammaproteobacteria; order Burkholderiales; family JABEVD01; genus JABEVD01. Next base: position 106,342 of record JAKBJU010000007.1, read on the forward strand.
CCTGCCGAATCGGGTCCGCGGTTGACGAGATCGCCGACGAACCAGAGCCTGTCGCAGACCGGATCGAAGCCGATCAGGTCGACGAGCGCCCTGAGTTCATGGCTGCACCCCTGAACGTCGCCAATCGCATAAGTCGGCATGGGCGCTCAGCGCCCGGACTTACTTGGCATGCGATACCATGTACTCGACGGCAGCCTTCACTTCGCCATCGGTCAGGCTGCTCCTCCCGCCTCTGGCCGGCATCTGGCGGATGCCGTGGAGCGCGTGCTGGACCAGGGTCGCTTCGCCCTGGGCTATCCTGGGGGCCCAGGCCGCCTTGTCGCCGAATTTCGGGGCACCCATCATGCCCGTGCCATGGCACATCGAACAGACCCCCTTGAAAACCTGCTCGCCGCTCATTTCGGCATGGGAAACTGCGGGAAGCAAGGCAAAGGCAACGACCGGAAGAAATTTGAGCGCTTTCATTTTGATCCCCTTGTTTGAGTATATTAGGCAATGTTTATTTTAGACCCTATATCCCTTCCGGTAAAGGTAGAATTCAGCACATGCCTGTGTTGTGATAAAATTGCGACCTACGCGCCCGTAGCTCAGTTGGATAGAGTATTGGTTTCCGAAGCCAAGGGTCACTGGTTCGAATCCAGTCGGGCGCGCCATCTTGCAACCGGGATAGACTCCGTGCAGACGAAGGAACATTGGGAGCAGGTTTATACCGCCAAGGCGACAGACAGCGTCAGCTGGTATCAGGCGCATGCCGAGCAGTCCCTGCGCCTCATTCGGGGAACCGGGATCCCG
>JAKBJU010000030.1 GCA_021835845.1 Pseudomonadota bacterium
AAAACGACACTTGAAATAGGCCCGAAAACCCACCAGAATTAACCCTCGTTCGAGCCCGAAAAACACCCTTTCCAAGTGGCTCCATTACGCCGAAAATTGGTGGCGCCATTGGGGCGAAAAATGACAGGCACAAGGACGTCTCCACCACGATGATTTACACGCATGTGCTGAACCGCGGCGGAAAAGGGGTAAAAAGCCCGCTCGATTCGATGTAGTGCGACATCAATTCCGTGGGTCATGATGGAAACAAAAAACCCCGCTCTCGCGGGGTTTTTCGTGGCGAAGCTGCAGCTTACTTCTTCGTTCCGGAGACTTCGACCACCACGCGGCGGTCGGGCTGCAGGCATTCGATCAGCTTCTTCGTGGCCTTCTTGCCCTTGCACTCGCCAGGCTTGGTGACGGGGTCGGTCTTGCCCTTTCCGGTGGTGAATATCTTGGTGGGGGCGATTCCATGCGCATCGACCAGATACTTCTTGACCGATTCTGCGCGGCGCACGGAGAGCTTCATGTTGTATTCATCCGTCCCGATCCTGTCGGTATGCCCGGTCACGCTGATGGCGTCGTAGTTGACGCTCTTCAGGTCGGTTGCGAGCTTGTCCAGGGATTTCTTGCCTTCAGGCTTCACGTCGGCCTTGTCGAAATCGAACAGGGAGCCAGCGGAAAGCGTCAGCTTCTCGGGGGCCGCGGCGGGCGCCTCGACGGCCATGGGAGCCGGAGCCGGGGCCGGAGCCGGCGCTGCAGCGGGTTTCGGCGCGCTTCCGAACGGGAATACCAGGCTCACCGAATAGACGTTGATGTTGCTTCGGCCGCTGACTCCATCGTTGATTCGGTAAGTTTCCCACTCGCCGCGAACTTCGGCTGCCGGAGTGATGTTGTACTGGATGCCCAGGCCCGCATCATAATTGATTTCGCTGTTGGTGGGATTGGCATTCGTCACGCCGGTTCCGACGAAGGTGTCGCGGGTATAGGCATCCTGGAGGCCAAGTCTGCCAAAAAACGAGAATTTATCTGAGATCGGCAGGATGCCCAGTGCATCCAGGTTCCATCCATTGACCTTGAGCGAGCCGTTCAGCGCTGGCGTGGCGGACGAAAGACCAAACTTGCCCAGGTCGAAGTAACCGCCTTCGAGAGCGAAGTTCGGATTGAACTTGTAGCCGCCGAAAAGCTTGTAGGCGGTGTCGTTGCTGCTGCTGCTGATGGCGGTTGCCGCCGACCCGACGCCTGCGGCAATGCCGGGATTGTTGAAATTCGACCTCGACTGCCCGACGCCGGCGCCGGCATACCATCCGTTGATGTCGTCGGCCTGCGCGCTTGCAGCCCCCATGCCCAGCAGGCCGAGTGCCACCCAAATTCTGGCTGATTTCATTTTTTCTCCTCTTATTGATTATCCTGATGCTGTAGAACGCGCACGACTCCGCATGCGTTGACACGAAGCGGCAACATGTCCTCCACCAAGGACAAGTATAGCTGCCAAATGGTTCAAGTCAAAGCTGGAGCTCATCGGGCCGCGGCTTGATCCGGCCGGGCTCCATGGACTATATTGGGATTATCGATCCGATCGGGAGGCCGCATGAGCATTGAAGACGAACTGCAGTCGACCATTGACGACCTGGTGCAGGACGGGAAGGGCATACTTGCCGCGGACGAGAGCCAGCCCACCATCGCCAAGCGCTTCGCGCAGTACGGCATCGAGTCGACTCCGGAATCGAGGCGCGCGTACCGCTCTCTGCTTTTTTCGACGCCCGGAATGGAAGATTTCATCAGCGGCGTGATCCTTTACGAGGAAACGCTGCTGCAGCGCGACGATCGGGGCAGACTGATCCCGGAGATGCTGTCGGCCATGCATGTGGTGCCCGGAATAAAGGTGGACCGGGGAACCGTTCCCCTTGCCAATTCCCTAGGGGACAAGGTTACCGAAGGACTGGACGGCCTGGCAGGCAGGCTCCAGGCATACAAGGCGCAGGGAGCCCGCTTTGCCAAGTGGCGCGAAGTCTATGCCATAGGGGAGAGAAATCCCTCCCTCCTCGCCGTGAGGGTCAATGCCGAAACGCTGGCCCGCTACGCTGCGATCTGCCAGGAAGCCGGCCTGGTTCCGATCGTCGAGCCCGAGGTGCTGATCGACGGGGATCACGACATGAAGCGCTGCTTCGAAGCGACAGAATCCGTATTGCATGCCGTATTTCATGCCCTTTGCAGGCATGGGGTGGTCCTGGAGCACATGGTGCTCAAGCCGAGCATGGTCCTGCCGGGAAAGAATCATCCGCAGAAGGCGGCGCCCGGCCAGGTGGCAGAGGCGACGATCAGGGTGCTGCGCAGGGCGGTTCCCGCTGCGGTGCCGAGCATCAATTTCCTGTCCGGAGGGCAGGGGCCTGAGGAAGCGACGGCCAATCTGAATGCGATGAATGCGATGCTGCCCGATCCCCCATGGGCGCTTTCCTTTTCCTACGGGCGCGCGTTGCAGCAACCGGCATTGGCTGCCTGGGCCGGCAGGAGCGAAAACAAGGAGAAGATGCAGAAGATGTTCCTTGAGCGGGCGAGGCTGAACGGCCTTGCTCGCCGGGGAGAATATGCTCGCGAAATGGAGAATGGATAATGCGCTACGTTCGCTGGTTTTCCGGGATCGGCATGGGCGACGTGCAGTTCGTCGGGGGGAAGAATGCCTCGCTCGGGGAGATGTACCGCGAGCTCACCCCGTTCGGGATCAGGGTGCCGAACGGATTCGCCATCACTGCGGAAGCCTATCGCTATGTCCTCGACGAGGCGGATGCCTGGCCGAAGCTGCATGAGGCGCTGGACGGCCTGGACGTGAACGACGTGGACGATCTGGCGCGCCGGGCGCGGATGGCGAGGGATGTCGTCTACGGCGCTCCCTTGCCGCAGGACCTTGCGGCAGAAATCGCCGCAGCCTATGCGGAACTGAAGCGGGAGTACGGGAACCAACTCACGGTCGCGGTCAGGAGTTCGGCAACCGCAGAGGATCTGCCTACTGCAAGCTTCGCCGGCCAGCACGAGACCTATCTCAACATATCGGGGGAAGCCAAGCTGATCGACTCGGTCAGGCGCTGCTTCGCGAGCCTGTTCATGGATCGCGCCATACGCTACCGGGTCGACAACGGCTTCGACCATTTCAAGGTCTATCTCTCGGTGGGCGTGATGAAAATGGTGCGCTCCGATCTGGCTGCCAGCGGCGTGATTTTTTCCATCGACACCGAGACGGGTTTTTCGGACGTGGTTTTCATCACCGGCGCCTACGGCCTCGGCGAGAATGTGGTGCAGGGGGCGGTCGATCCGGATGAGTTCTACGTATTCAAGCCTGCCCTGAGAGAGGGGAAGCGCGCCGTGCTGCGCCGCTCCCTCGGCGGAAAGGAAATCCGGATGGTCTATTCGGAAGGCGAGGGACGGGAGACGACCCGCAACATGCCGACGCCGAAAGAGGATCAGCGGCGCTTTTGCATCAGCGATGCCGAAGTGCTGGAACTTGCGGATTATGCAGTCAAGATCGAGGATCACTACAGTTCGAAAGCCGGGCGAACCATGCCCATGGACATGGAATGGGCGAAGGACGGCAGCGACGGCTTTCTTTACATGGTCCAGGCGAGACCCGAGACGGTTGCTTCCAGGAAATCCTTCGACATGCTGGAGGAATACGAACTGGAAGGGCGCGGCGAAGCGCTGGCCAAAGGGCGCGCCGTGGGAGGGAAGGTCGCCTCCGGTCGAGCGCATGTGATCACCAATGTGGGGCAGCTCAACGAGTTCAGGGAAGGGGAGGTGCTGGTTGCTGACACCACCACCCCCGATTGGGGGACGGTGATGAAGCTCGCCTCGGCCATCGTGACCAATCGCGGCGGGCGGACCTGCCATGCCGCGATCGTGGCCCGGGAGCTCGGCATTCCCGCAGTGGTTGGCTGCGACAATGCGACAGAATCGATCAGGAGCGGGAAGGACGTGACGGTTTCCTGCGCGGAAGGCGACGTGGGCATGGTGTATTCGGGCATCTTGCCGGTCAGGAGGACGCTCACCGACCTTTCGTCCCTGCCGAGGCCGCAGACGCATCTCATGATCAACATCGGCAATCCGGACATCGCTTTCCAGGCGAGATTTCTGCCCAACGACGGGGTGGGGCTCGCCAGGATGGAATTCATCATCGACCAGTACATCAAGGCCCATCCCATGGCGCTGCTTCATCCGGAAAAGGTGAAGGATGGCGGCGCACGGGCGAGCCTGGAGGCGCTGACCCGCTTTCACGCCAGTCCCGCCGATTTTTTCGTGGAAAGGCTCTCGGAAGGGGTCGGGACCATCGCGGCGGCTTTTTATCCCAAGCCGGTGATCGTGCGCATGTCGGATTTCAAGACCAACGAATACGCCTCCCTTCTGGGCGGACGCTGGTTCGAGCCGGCCGAGAGCAACCCCATGCTGGGGTTCCGCGGCGCTTCCCGCTATACCCATCCCGCCTACGCCGAGGGCTTCGCTCTGGAATGCCGGGCCATGAAGCGCGTGCGCGACGACATGGGGCTTGCCAATGTGAAGCTGATGATCCCGTTCTGCCGCAGGGTGGAGGAAGGGCAGCGGGTGCTGGATGCGATGGCGCAGCATGGCTTGAAGCGCGGCGAGAATGAACTGGAAATCTACGTCATGTGCGAGATTCCCAACAATGTGGTGCAGATCGATGCCTTTTCCAGACTTTTCGACGGATTTTCCATAGGTTCGAACGATCTCACCCAGCTTGTCCTTGGCGTCGACCGGGATTCCCAGATCGTTTCCTTCGATTTCGACGAACGTGACCCGGGGGTCATGGAAATGATCAGGCTCACCGTCGAAGGCGCACGGCGCAACGGACGCCATTCCGGAATCTGCGGGCAGGCTCCGTCCGATTACCCTGAGATGGCGCAATATCTCGTCGAGATCGGCATCGACTCGATCAGCCTCAATCCCGACACGGTGCTCAAGACCACGCGCCATGTGCTTGAAGTCGAAAAACGCCTGGGGCGTCCGCCGAGATAGCCCTTGGCCAATGCCGAAGACGTGTAATACACTGTGCCCATGATCGAATTGAAACAGGTGGATCTTTCACGGGATCCGGATGCGCTCTGGTATGTGAAGCAAGAACTCGTTCAGGTCGCCTTCGCGAAGGAGGAAGGGGAGCTTGTCAGCCTGGAGGGGCCCAATCGCTACGGCATCGGAGATGCGCTTGTCACGGGTTCGACGGGCAGCCGCTGGTGCGTGTCTCGAGAGCGCTTCGATTCCAGATACGATCCCGTTCCGCCCAGCCGGGCGGGCCGGGACGGCTCCTACCGCAACAGGCCTGTTCCCGTGCTCGCGAAGCAGATGAAGGAAGCATTCAGCATCGCAAGATCGGCAGGCGGCGACATCCTTTCGGGCGAGGCGGGCGACTGGCTGATGCAGTACGCTCCGGGGGATTTCGGCATCACCAAGGATGCGAGGTTCCGCCAGGTATACAGGCGCTCGCAGCGGGCTTGATGGCGGTGCCGTTCTGCGGACTCGAAAATCATGCATGAAATGTCGCTCATGCAGGATGTTCTTGAAATCATCGAGGATGCCGCCAGGGAAAAGAAATTCGGCAGGGTGAAAACCGTCTGGCTGGAAATCGGTGCGCTCTCCGGGGTCGATCCTCAGGCGATGAGTTTCTGTTTCGATGCGGTGATGCAGGGTTCGGTGGCGAGCGGAGCGATCCTGGAAATACTCCACAAGCCCGGGCTGGCCTGGTGCATGAAATGCGGGAAGCAGGTGGAAATTTCGGCAAGATTCGATGCCTGCGAGCTTTGCGGCAGTTTCGAGCTGCAGGTGACGGGGGGGGGCGGGATGCGCGTGAAGGAACTGGAAGTGGAGTAGACCGGGGAGGGGGCATGTGCACTGTTTGCGGCTGCAGCGACAAGCGGGATGGTCGGTACAGGAAGGTGAAGGGAGGCCTGCATTTCGGCCGGGGAGCGGCAGGCCTGCACGTTCCGGGAATGAGCCAGAGCCGGCTGGTCCAGGTCGAGCGCGACATCCTCTCCAAAAACGACGCCTATGCCGGGAACAACCGCAGCATGCTCGCAGAGCGCGGGATTCTTGCGCTGAACCTCGTGTCCAGCCCGGGCTCGGGGAAAACCACCCTGCTCACCCGGACCATCGAGCGCCTCAAGGGCGGAGTGCCGATCTCGGTGATAGAGGGCGACCAGGAAACCAGTTTCGATGCGGACCGCATCCGGGAGACCGGGGTGCCCGCCATCCAGATCAATACGGGAAAGGGATGCCACCTCGATGCTCGGATGGTGGGAGATGGAATACGACAGTTGAATCCGCAACAAAACAGCCTGCTTCTGATCGAAAATGTGGGCAATCTGGTTTGCCCGGCTTCCTTCGATCTCGGCGAAGCCTGCAAGGTGGCGATCCTTTCGGTGACGGAAGGCGAGGACAAGCCCCTCAAGTACCCGGACATGTTCCATGCCGCTTCGGTAATGCTCATCAACAAGATCGATCTGCTGCCCTACCTGGAATTCGATATCGGAAAGTGCCTGGATTATGCAAGGCGGGTGAATCCGGACATCCATATCATCCGCCTCTCTGCGAAGAGCGGAGAAGGGCTTGCGGAATGGGCCGGATGGATAGGGCACAAGCTCGCTGCCTGCCGGATCGAATTGGAGCCGGCCTGAAAATGTCTTCCCGCCAGGGACTCGTCAGGGTGCGCGGACAGGTTCAGGGAGTGGGTTTTCGTCCCTTCGTCTATCGCCTTGCCAATGCGCTTTCGCTGCAGGGCTGGGTGCGCAACGATGCCGAAGGCGTCGAAATATCGGTCAGGGGAGAGAGCAGCGCCGTGAGCGACTTCCTGTCCCGACTGGAATCCGACAGGCCGGTCCTTTCCCGTGTGGATGGCGTGGAGTTCGAGGAAGCCTTTTTCGACGAAAGTCTTCACGATTTTACCGTCGAGACCAGCAGGGGCGGGCGCATCAATACGGCAATCGCTCCCGATGTTTCGGTGTGCGCCGATTGCTTGGCCGAATTGTTCGATGCCTCGAATAGACGCTACCGCCATCCTTTCATCAACTGCACCCATTGCGGGCCGCGCTATACGATAGTCGGGAAGCTGCCTTACGACAGGAAACATACCAGCATGGCGAAATTCGCCCAATGCTCGGCCTGCGAAGCGGAATATCGCGATCCATTGAATCGGCGCTTCCATGCCCAGCCCAATGCATGCAAGGCGTGCGGGCCGCAACTTGCTCTGGTGGATGCGAAAGGCGTTCCGGAAAATGATCCGGTTGGATCGGCACTGAGGCATATCCTTTCAGGAAAGATCCTCGCGATCAAGGGGATCGGGGGCTTTCATCTCGTTTGCGATGCGAGGAACAACGCTGCGGTCGCGCGGCTCAGGGCATCCAAGTGTCGCATCGAAAAGCCGCTTGCCGTGATGGTCTCGGGCAGCGCTTCCCTTGCGCCTTTTGCCGTTTCGAACCGACAGGAAATCGGTCTTCTCGAATCGCAGGAGAGCCCCATCGTGCTCCTCAAAAAGACGGAAAAATGCGATGCGGAACTTCCCGGTGCAGCCCCTGGCGCGGCCTTCGTCGGCGCCATGCTGCCCCATACGCCGCTTCAGTACCTGCTGTTTCACGAGGCTGCGGGAAGGCCGGAGGGACTGTCTTGGCTGGAAGAGGAACAGCCGCTCGTCCTCGTCATGACGAGCGCCAATCCGAAGGGCGAGCCGCTCGTCGTGGATAACGCCGAGGCGTTTGAGAGGCTGGATGGCATCGCCGATTTTTTTCTCCTGCACGACAGGGATATCCTGCAGCGCTGCGACGACAGCGTGATGCGCTGGAACGGAGAGGCGCCGCAATTCGTTCGTCGTTCGCGCGGATTCGCGCCGCGGGCCTTGAAGCTGCCGATTTCCGGCCCTTCCGTGTTAGCTTTCGGTTCCGGTTACAAGAACACGGTTTGCGCAACGCGAGGCGACGAGGCGTTTCTCTCCCAGCATATCGGCGACCTGGACAATGCCGCTTCATGCCTCGCGCTGGAAGAGGCGGCGGCACATCTCCTGGATGTGCTTCAGATCGAGCCGGAAATCGTGGCGCACGACCTGCATCCCGATTTTTTCAGTTCGCGCCATGCAGTGGAATTCGCCGAGAGCAAAGGTATTGCCGCAGTCGCGGTGCAGCACCACCATGCGCATGTCGCGGCAGTGATGGCCGAGCATGGCGTGAATGAGCCGGTTCTCGGGCTCGTGCTGGACGGAATCGGCCTGGGGGGGGATGGCGGTATATGGGGAGGGGAATTGCTTCAGGTGGGTGCGGAAGGAGGGTTCTCCCGCCTGGGCCATCTGGCCCCTCTCGCACTTCCCGGGGGAGACAGCGCCGCACGCGAACCCTGGCGAATGGCTGCAAGCGCTCTGCACGCATTGGGCAGGGACGATGAAATCGTCCGGCGCTACGGTAAACTCCGGGGCAATATGCTGATCGAAATGTTCGAGCGGAATTTGAACGTCCCGCTGACCAGCAGCGCAGGGAGATGGTTCGACGCCGCAGCGGGCATTCTGGGCGTGATCGAAAAAACCGGCTTCGAGGGACAGGCTGCGATGCTGCTCGAAAGGCTCGCCCATAAACACGGTCCCGTCGGCCCGCTCGATTCGGGTTTCATCCTGGAAGGGGGAATTCTGAACTTTCTGCCCCTCTTCGAAATCCTGGCCGACATGAAGGACGCCCCATACGGGGCGGCGCTGTTTCATGCGACCCTTGCCGAAGGACTGAGGCAATGGCTTCGCGCCGGAGGGCCGGCCACTGTTGTCCTTTCCGGGGGCTGCTTCATGAATGCCATTTTGAGCCGGTCCCTGAAGGCGAAGCTGGAAAGCGAAGGCCATGCCGTGCTGGAGGCGCGCTTCGCTCCTCCCAACGACGGCGGCATCAGCCTCGGGCAGGCTTATGTCGCCATGCAAGAGGGCATTGCGGCATGTGCCTAGCCATTCCCGCCAGGATCGTACTCCTGCTCGAAAAAGGCCGCGCCATGATCGATATCGGGGACGTGCAGAAGGAAATTTCCCTGGAGCTGCTGGACGATGTGGCCGTGGGCGATTACGTGGTCGTCCATGTCGGCTATGCGCTCTCGCGCCTTGACGAGGCGGAGGCGCAAAAGACCCTGGCGCTGTTCGCGGAACTGGACGGAAGCCAGGAATGAAATATGTGGACGAATACAGGGATGGAGAGCTGGCGCGCCATCTTTCCGGCAAAATCGCAAAAGAAGCGCATGCGGGACGGCAATACCGCTTCATGGAATTTTGCGGCGGACACACTCATGCCATTTTCCGCTACGGCATAGCGAATCTGCTCCCCCCCGGAGTGCAACTGATCCATGGTCCGGGCTGCCCGGTATGCGTGCTTCCGATCGGTCGCATCGACAGCGCGATAGAACTGGCGAAGAATTCTCGCGTGATTCTGGCGACCTATGCCGACATGATGCGGGTGCCGGGCTCGCATTTTGCGAGTCTCATCAGGGCCAGGGCGGAAGGCGCCGATGTGCGCATGATCTATTCCGCGGCGGATGCCCTGAATATCGCTCGGGAGAATCCCGCCCGCGAAGTGGTTTTTTTCGCCATCGGCTTCGAGACCACCACCCCGCCCACCGCACTCGCCGTCAGGCAGGCGAAATGCGACGGGCTCGCCAACTTCTCGGTGTATTGCAATCACGTGCTCACCCCACCCGCCTTGAGAGCAATACTCGACGAGCCCGGTGCGGCGCTCGACGGCGTGATAGGCCCATCCCATGTCAGCGCAGTGATCGGCACCGGAGCCTATGAATTCGTTGCGAAAGACTACGGAAAGCCGGTGGTGATAGCCGGGTTCGAGCCGCTCGACGTGATGCAGGCGGTGCTCATGCTGGTGCGCCAGGTCAATTCAGCCCATGCCGCCATCGAGAACGAATACAGCCGCGCAGTCGGCGCGGAAGGCAATCGGAAGGCGCAGGCGCTCATGGAAGAAGTATTCGAGTTGCGCGAGTCCTTCGAATGGCGGGGCCTGGGATGGATGCCCTGGAGCGCGAGAAAGCTCAAGCCGGATTATGCCGAATTCGATGCGGAGGCGAGATTCGGCATGTCGCATCATGCCGTTCCGGACCACAAGGCATGCGAATGCGGCGACATCTTGCGCGGAATCAGGAGGCCGCAGGACTGCAAGGTTTTCGGCACGGCATGCACGCCGGAGCATCCCATCGGCGCCTGCATGGTTTCGAGCGAAGGGGCCTGTGCCGCCTATTTCAGCTATGGCAGGTACAAAGCGGCATGAAGAAGCGGCATTACATCCGTCCGCTCGATACCGAACGGGGCCGCATCGACATGACCCATGGCAGCGGCGGCAAGGCGATGGCGCAGCTCGTCGAGGAGATGTTCCTTGCCGCCTTCGACAATCAATGGCTGCGCCAGATGAACGACCAGGCTGCCTTTGCGGTCCGGCAGGGAAGAATGGTGATGGCAACCGACGCCCATGTGGTGTCTCCGGTTTTTTTCCCGGGAGGAAACATCGGATCCCTTTCGGTGCATGGCACCATCAACGACGTGGCGATGTCCGGGGCCATTCCGCTGTATCTTTCCGCGAGCTTCATCATCGAGGAGGGATTCCCGCTGGCGGATTTGCAGCGCATCGTAAAATCGATGGCCGAGGCGGCAAGGGAAGCCGGGGTGCCGATCGTCGCCGGCGACACGAAAGTGGTCGAGCAGGGAAAAGCCGACGGGATATTCATCGCCACAACCGGGATCGGCAGGGTGCCGGATGGGATGCTCATTTCTGGAGACAGGGCGCGTCCGGGAGACAGGATAATCGTCTCGGGCACGATCGGGGATCACGGCATCGCGATATTGTCGAAGCGCGAAAACCTGACTTTCGAAACGGCGATACTCTCCGATACGGCGGCCT
>JAKBJU010000002.1 GCA_021835845.1 Pseudomonadota bacterium
CCCATGACCCCGTTCGACTTGCATGTGTAAAGCATTCCGCCAGCGTTCAATCTGAGCCAGGATCAAACTCTTCAGTTCAATGCCTGTTTGATAGGTCTCCCTATCGGTCTCACTCAAAATTATTAACTAGGTTAAAAACTTCTTGTGAGCACTTCTTTATGTCTTAAGTTACGAGCCCGAAGGCTCGCTCCCGGACATCAAGCGCCCACACTTATCGACTGTATATTTTTAAAGAACAGTTCCGCTGCAACAAATCCGTCATGCAACAGCAGAGAAGCGGAATCTTACAGCTTTCCGGAGAACCTTGCAAGCCCCTCCCGCATCCCTCAGCAAACCCACACCCCGGGAAAGGGGCGAATTCTATAGGGTTGCGGAAATCGTGGCAAGTGCTTCAGATGCAATAATCGTAGTCGACCGTAAGCGGCGCATGGTCGGAGAAGCGCGCCTCCCTGTACACGCCGCCCGAGCGGGCGGCACCGGCAATGCCCGGCGTCGCAATCTGGTAATCGATCCGCCACCCCACGTTCTTCGCCCACGCCTGCCCGCGATTGCTCCACCAGGTATAGGCTTCTCCCGTCGCTTCCGGATGGAGCCTGCGGTAGACATCCACCCAGCCCACCTCGTCGAACACATGGCTCATCCAGGCGCGCTCTTCGGGAAGGAATCCGGAATTTTTCAGGTTCCCTTTCCAGTTCTTGAGATCGATCTCGCGGTGCGCGATGTTCCAGTCCCCGCAAAGGACCACATCCCGCCCCCCCGCCTTCAGTTCGCGCAGATGGGGAAGGAATCTGTCCAGGAAATAGTATTTCACCTGCTGGCGCTCCTCCGAGCTCGAACCTGAAGGAAGGTAGAGCGAAATCACCGAAAGATTGCCGAAGTCGGCCTGAAGGTAGCGCCCTTCCGCATCGATATCGGCGATCCCCAGCCCCTCGACGATTCTGTCGGGTTTTCTTTTTGAATAGATTCCCACCCCGCTGTAGCCCTTTTTTTCCGCATAGTGGAAAGCGCCGAAACAGCCCGCGGGATTCAGCATTTCAGGCTGCATGTCGGCGGCTTGCGCCTTGAGCTCCTGCAGGCAGACGATATCCGCATCCTGGGCGGCCATCCATTCGAAAAACCCTTTTCTGGCGGCGGACCGGATGCCGTTGAGGTTTAGGGTGATTATGCGTAACATAGTATTTCCATTTTGTTCCGGATGTTCAGATGCAGGATTTCAGCAGGGAATTCATCGAATTCGCGCTCGATCGGGAAGTGCTGCGCTTCGGCGAATTCAGGACCAAAGCGGGAAGGCTTTCCCCCTATTTCTTCAACGCCGGGCTTTTCAACGACGGCGAATCGCTCGGCAGGCTGGGTGAATTCTACGCCAAAGCGATACTCGCCTCAAAAATCGGATTCGACATGCTGTTCGGCCCCGCCTACAAGGGCATACCGCTCGCGGCTGCAACTTCGATAGCGCTGGCTTCCCTGGGCGCCAACCGGCCTTTCTGCTTCAACCGGAAAGAGGCGAAAGACCACGGCGAAGGCGGGAGCACCGTTGGCGCGCCGCTGAAAGGGCGCGTGCTGATCATAGACGATGTGATATCCGCCGGGACTTCCGTTCGCGAATCGGTCCAAATCATCAGAAATGCCGGGGCCGAGCCCTGCTGCGTCGCCATCGCGCTCGACAGGATGGAGCGGGGACTCACCGAAAGATCGGCGGCTGAGGAAGTCGAATCCGCGCACGGCATCCCTGTCCTCAGCATCGCCTCCCTTGACGACCTGCTCGCCTATCTCGACGGGAAGGAAGGCATGGCCGAAAATCTGCGCAACGTCAGGAATTATCGCGACCAATACGGAGTCGATTCCCATGCCCGGTAAGCAACCCCTCGTCTTCCTTCTGCTTTGCCTTCTTGCATCGCCCCCGGTTATGGCCAGATCGATCAAGTGCGTCGACAGCAAGGGCGTCACCCATTACGGCGACACCATTCCCCCGGAATGCGCCAACAGGCCGGTGACCGAACTCGACGACAAGGGCCTTCCCGCCAAGGAAAACCCGGCGGACATGACTCCGGACGAGCGCCGGGCGATGGAACTGGAAGTGCAGCAGGAAGCTGCCCAGGCACAGCAGGCAAGGGATGTTCATCGCCACGACAGCGCACTGCTCGGCACCTATGCGAACGAAGCGGAAATCGATGCGGCGCGGGACAGGAATGTGCAGCAGCTCAGCCTCGCTCTGTCCAATGTCGAATCCAGACTCCAAGCGGCAAAGGAAAAGCTGGGCCAGTTCAATGCTCAGGCGGACAGCTTCGCGAAAAGGAACCAGCCTGTCCCGCCGGATCTCGCGCAAAGCATCTCCGCAGTCAAGAAGGAAGTCGCCGACCTCGAAGTGGAGCGCGCCCAGAAGCAGCAGGATCTCGCCGCCATGAAGGAAAAATTCGATGCCGACAAACAGCGCTACAGGGAACTCACCCAGAAACAGCCTGCCCAGTAGGGTATTGCTCCCGCTCATCCTTGTGCTGGCGGCCTGTTCTTCAGACAACGGCGGGAAGGCGGAAATGCAGAAGGCGCTCGCCTATCTGAATGACGACCCGACGGCTTCCAGCACCGACGGCGTGACCTTCGGCGACCCCAATTACTGGCACACGGAATGCAGGGCCGGCACCCCGCTGTGGAAAGCTGCGGTCGATGCCTGCAACAGGGGCGGGGATCACCCCCCCGTATGCGAGATCATCAGGAACGGTTGCCCCTGAGCTGCCTGCGCCGCACCCGGCTTTCCGCCGAATAGGGCACCCCCCGCAGCACGGCGACCTGCCTGAGCAGGGAAGAGAGCGCCGGGTCGAGCTTCTGGCGCAGCAGGGTGCCGGTCGCAGTCGTTCTGGAAAGGATGGGGAAAATGGACCGCCCCCCCGTCGAAGCGAGAACCAGCATCGCGACCAGCTCATCCCTGTAGCGGGGAAACTCCTGCAGGAATTTCCCCTGGGGAGAGCCCGGATCGCTGCAGAGCCGTTCCGCCTGGCCGATGGCCGATTCCGCAGAATCGCAAAAGGCGGCTCCCGCCGGCGCAAAATAGCCCGAGACGGCATCGAGCAATGCCACCGCCACGTCCCGATCGGCAAGATGGCGCGCCACGCTCTCAACCGTGGCGAGAAACGCCTGCCCGGGAGCGGACAGGGCGCGTAGGAGCTGCTCCGCAACCGGACTTGCCGAATTGGCAAGGCTTGCGTTCAGCTCGCCCCAGTCGGCTCTCGGCGCTTCCCGCGCAGGAATGTCGTCAGGCTGAAGCTCCAGGAATCCGACATGGCAGGCCAGATCCCGCTGCCCCATTCTCCACAGCCTGTTTCGCACTTCCCCTGCGGCATGGCCGGATTTGAGCACCAGCCTCACGGTATCCAGAATGACCCCTGGCTCGTTTTCGAAGGGCAGGAATTCGACCAGATAGTCGACCAGGACCTTTCCCATCCCTCCTTCGGCAACGCATCGCCTCTCCAGCATCCGCCTCGCATTCGCGGCATCCGGCATGGCCCACCAGGCGCGCCTTGCCAGTTCGTCGGTGAGCCCTGCGGAGCAGGCAACGGAAATCACCGCCTCAGGCTCTCCGAAAAGGAGCAGCTTTTCGAGCCCTTCGTCCCTCGCCTGCCCCATCCTCGTCCAGCGCCGCAAGTGGACAGGATAGCCGCCAGGGGAACCCGTGGCGAGCCCGGCGAGCAGTTCCCTGACCTGCCGCAGATACTGGTCCTGCCGGCCTGTCGGATGCAGCCGGATCGCCGCCTCTCCCCTGGGGGAGAGGCCATGCACCACCATCGCAGACTCGTCGATGCGTATCGCCTGGATTTCTCCAGCCATCAACACATTGAGCCTCAGGGCGTCCTCGGGAGCAAGCTCGCCCATGTCAGTTGAGCTGGACGCGCTCGCCCCAGGGAACCCCGCCGGATCCCTTGACCAACCAGATCACGGGATAGGAAGGCCCTCCTTCGGGAAACTCGCCCCTCGCATCGGTAAAGTAAAGCAGGACATCGGGGCGGATTTCCTGCCGCTCGACCCAGTCGAAAACCGGCCTGAAATCTGTCCCCCCGCCTCCCAGGAAGGATTCCGGCATGCTGAACTCATCCCAGGGTTCGAAATACCAGGGGCCGTTCCCGCAAAGACTGGCATCGCAGGCAAGGAGAACGATTCTTGCCCGAAGCTGCCCCTTGATGGCGTCGATTTCTGCCAGGAATTCCTTCGCCTCTTCTTCGCTCACCGAACCGCTGGTGTCGAGAGCGACGACGAGATCGGCTTGCATGCTTCTCAGCGAAGGCAGGATCATTTCCCCCTCCCGCCTGGAAGGACGCTGGTAGCTGTAATCGTCCCGCGCAAGCTGCGCAAGATGACGGGAAAGCAGCGCGCGCCAGGAAAGGCTGGGCTGCAGCAGTTCTCCGACCAGGCGTGCAAGCCCGCCTTCCAGCTTGCCCGCCTGCTGGAGAGCCTGGGCCAGATGCTGCCGCCATGCCTCAGAAAGCGCAGCCAGCTCCTTCTGGCTCGGCGGGGACGGCATGTTCCCGGAAGCGCTCCCCTCTCCGCCTCCTTCATCGCCGTAGAGATGCTGATCCATGGTTTCCTCGCTGCTTTCCTCATCGATCAGCGGATAGATCTCCTCCGCGGTCATGCCTTCGAAAACGGTCAGGATCAGGGTTCCCGGAGGAGGCGCGAGCCCCTCAGCCGCGAGGACGGGATTGACGGCATGATCGCAGGCAATGTCCCAGCGCGACCTTGCACGACGCCCCCTTCTCTCGAAATGGGAGAGCGCGCAGTGCAGCGCTTCGTGGGCGATCACGAACTGCATCTGGTCGAGATTCAGCCTTTCGATGTATCCGGGGTTGTAGTAGAAATTTCTTGCATCGGTTGCGGTGGTTTTGCACCAGGGGGCAGAAACCATGGGCAAGCGCAGTGCCAGAGCTCCCAGGAAAGGCTTGTCGAGGATCAGCCGCACCCTGGCGGCAGCCAGCCTGTCCCCGATTTCCATCAGCTGTCGTACAGCATCACGTCGGCCACGGCATTCGCCCATTGCGAGAATTGCGGCACGGCGAAAAGGCGCTGCCCGATTGCCCGGTGGATGTCCGACACCACCATGATTCCCATTTCCCGCAGCGGAAATTTCGCGGCATAGTCGAGGATATTCCCGATTCCTGCATCGTCCGCACTGCGGATGGCGCGCCCGACCAGGGCGGACGCCACTGCATACTGGATGTCGATATCGAGCGGAACGGGAATCTCTTTCCCGCCAAGAATGTCATCCAGATCGGGCATGCGTTCCAGATTCCTGACGAAGGCATGAAGCTCCAGCCCTGCGGCAGGCCCCACGCAGGACTGGAGCGCGGGTAGAAGAAGCTCCGGAATATCTCCGAATTTCCGCAGCGCCCGGCTTGCGAATTCCCAGGATCGCGGACTGGCAAAGGCGGCCTGGCGGTTCGCCGGATCGAAATCGAAAAGAAGCTCGGGGCGGAAGCGCAGGAATCCCACCAGGCGCTCGTCGATTCCGTTGGCGTAGGCCCAGGCTGCCCAGTCCTCGATATTCGCCTCGATTTCGAAATGGGAGAACCGGTTGGCGAGCGGGGAGGGCATGGCGTAAGTGACGCCCCGATCCCCCTGCCGGTTCCCGGCTGCGAATATCGCCCAGCCTTCCGGAACGCTGTAATCCCCGAGCCGCCTGTCGAGGATCAGCTGATAGGCTGCGGCCGAAACGCTGGGCGGACTGGAGGTGATTTCGTCGAGAAACAGGATGCCTTGCTGCCCATGGCGGATTTCATCGGGAAGCATGGCAGGAATCGCCCACTCGACGCGGTTTTCGACCCTGAAGGGAATGCCGCGAAGATCCGAAGGTTCCATCTGCGACAGGCGGAGGTCGATCATGGGAACGCCATGCTTCGCCGCCACCTGGGAGACGATCTGGGATTTTCCGACGCCGGGAGGCCCCCAGATCATCACGGGGGTATGATGCCCCTCCCGGGTGCTCGAAAATTCCCGATCGAGTATGGTCGAAAGTTGCGCCGGGCGCATCGCACTCTCCAGCCTGAGCAAATCAGAATATGCTGATTATATCCGCCGAATCGGCCCTCCGCCAGACCTCCTCAGCCGGCGAGTTTCTGCTTCAGAATCTCGGAGAGCTGGGCGGGATTCGCCTGCCCCTTGGTCGCCTTCATCGCCTGTCCGACGAAAAACGCGAAAAGCTTGTCGCGGCCCGCCCTGTAATCGGCCACCTGGGAAGGATTGTTCGAGATGATCTCGTCGACGATTTTCTCCAGCGCGCCTGAGTCGGAAATCTGCTTCAGGCCCCTGGCCTCGATGATGGCGTCGGCTTCCCCCTCTCCGTTCCACATCGCCTCGAAAACTTCCTTGGCGATCTTCCCGGAGATTGTTCCGTCCCCGATGCGATTCAGGAGTCCCGCCAGCGCCCGGCTCGAAATCGGGCATCTTTCGACCTCGATCCCGGCCTTGTTGAGCCAGCCATTGACTTCTCCCATGACCCAGTTGGCACAAACCTTGGGGTCGGAGTAAATGCTCACAACCTCCTCGAAATAGGCGGCAAGTTCCTTCGAGGAAGTCAGCACGCCTGCATCGTAGGCGGACAGCCCGAAATCGGAAACATAGCGGATGCGCTTCGCCTGCGGCAATTCGGGAAGCGTTTTTTCGACTTCCGCTATCCATGCTTCCGAAATTTCCAGGGGAAGCAGATCGGGGTCGGGAAAATAACGGTAATCGTGCGCCTCTTCCTTCGATCGCATGGCGCGCGTCTCGCCCCTGTCGGAATCGAACAGCACCGTCGCCTGCTGGATTTTCCCGCCGTTCTCCAACGTATCGATCTGCCACTGGATTTCGTATTCGATGGCCTGCTGCAGGAAACGGAACGAATTGAGGTTCTTGATTTCGCGCCGGGTGCCCAGCGGGCCGCCGGGGCGCCGCACCGAAACGTTGGCGTCGCACCTGAAGGAGCCTTCCTGCATGTTGCCGTCGCAGATGTCGAGATAGCGCACCAGGGAATGCAACTCCTTGGCATAGGCGACAGCCTCCAGAGGACTGCTCATGTCAGGCTCGGAGACGATTTCGAGAAGCGGCGTTCCGGCACGGTTGAGATCGATCCCGGTCATGCCGTGGAAATCCTCGTGCAGCGATTTCCCCGCATCCTCTTCGAGGTGCGCGCGGGTCAGTCTGACCTTCTTCTCGACCCCGTCGACCAGAATGGGGATCTCCCCGCCCAGCACCACGGGAAGGTCGAACTGGCTGATCTGGTAGCCCTTGGGCAGATCGGGGTAGAAGTAATTCTTTCTGGAAAAAACCGAGCGGCGCGCAACTTTCGCCCCTACCGCAAGGCCGAACTTGATCGCGCGCTCCACCGCCCCCCTGTTCAGCACCGGCAAAACCCCGGGGAGCGCGATGTCGACTGCGCAAGCCTGGGCGTTGGGCGCGGCGCCGAAGGCCGTGGAGGCCCCGGAGAATATTTTCGATTCGGTCGAGAGCTGCGCGTGCACTTCGAGGCCGATGACCACTTCCCATTGCATGTTATCCATCCTTGTTCAAATATTCGGCATCCGGCTGTGCCAGTCGGTCGCCTTCTGGTATTGATGGGCGACATTCAGCATCTTCGCTTCCGAAAAGTAGTTTCCGATGATCTGCAGCCCCACTGGACGCCCGTTATCGCCGAAACCGACAGGAATCGACATGCCCGGAAGCCCGGCCAGGTTGACCGCGATCGTGTAGATGTCGGAGAGGTACATCTGCACCGGATCGTCGCCCTTTTCCCCGAGATCGAAGGCGGTGGAGGGGGAAGTCGGACCCATGATGACGTCGCACTTTTCGAAGCTCGCGGAAAAATCCGCGGCGATCAGCCGGCGCAGCTTCTGCGCCTGCATGTAGTAGGCATCGTAATAGCCGTGGGAGAGCACATAGGTGCCGACCATGATGCGCCGCTTCACTTCCGCACCGAAGCCTTCCGCGCGCGAATTCTCGTACATCTCGGCGAGATCCTTGTAGTTCGCCGACCGGTAGCCGTAGCGCACGCCGTCGTAGCGGGAAAGATTGCTCGAAGCTTCCGCAGGGGCGAGGACGTAATAGACCGGAATGGAAAGCCGGGTGTTGGGCAGAGAGACTTCGACAATGGTCGCCCCCAGCTTCTGGTATTCGGAAATGGCGGCCTGGACCGCCTTTTCGACGTCCAGACTCAATCCTTCCGCGAAATATTCCGCGGGAATGCCTATCCTGAGTCCCGCCAAAGGCCGTTCCAGGTCCTTCGCATAATCCTCCGGCTGGCGCTCCAGGCTGGTCGAGTCGCGCCCGTCGAACCCCGCCATCGCATTGAGCAGGATGGCGAGATCTTCCGCCGATTTCGCCATCGGTCCGCCCTGATCCAGGCTGGAGGCGAAAGCGATCATGCCGTAGCGCGACACGAGGCCGTAGGTCGGCTTGATGCCGGAAATGCCGCAAAGGGCGGCGGGCTGCCTGATCGAACCGCCGGTGTCGGTTCCTGTCGCGGCAGGCGCCATGCGCGCCGCAACCGCGGCGGCAGAACCGCCCGAACTTCCTCCCGGAACGGCCTTGATGTCCCACGGATTCTTGACCGGACCGAAGAAGGAAGTCTCGTTGGAAGAGCCCATGGCGAACTCGTCCATGTTCGTCTTGCCCAGATTCACTGCCCCCGCGGCATTGAAGCGCTCGATCACGTGGGCATCGTAGGGCGAGACGAAATTGGACAGCATTTTCGAACCGCAGGTGGTGAGCCAGTCCTTCGCGCAGAAGATGTCCTTCTGCGCAACCGGAATTCCTGTCAGCGGCCCCGCGCGTCCGGATGCAATCATGGCGTCCGCGATTCTCGCCTGGGCGAGGCTCGCCTCAGGATCCACCGTGATGAAGGCATTGAGCACGGGATTGAGTTCGCCCACCCTCCCGAGGAACTCCCCGGTCAGCTCGACGCTGGATATCTTTCTGTCCGCGAGCTGCGCGGAAAGTTCTTTCAAGCTTGAATTGAACATGGATCGGTCCGGATGAAAAACTTATTCGATGACTTTGGGTACGAGGTAAAGCGCGGCTTCCACCTGCGGCGCCCCCCTCTGGAAGGCTTCGTGCTGATCGGTTTCGGTCACCGTGTCGCTGCGCATTCTGAGCACGATCTCCTGGGCGTGGGACATCGGCGCTATGCCGCTGGTGTCCACCGCCTGCATGGCTTCGATCAGGCTGAAAATCCCGGACAGCTGCGCGCGCGTCGCCTCGGCCTCCGCATCGCTCACGGCTATCCTGGAAAGGCTCGCGATCCGCTTCACGTCGCTCAGGGAAATGGACATAAAACACCTTTAGTTCTTTAACAAAATCGGTTTTATAGGGTATCATAAAACCTTTATTTCTTGCACCTTTCACTCGAGTAACTCGCACTATGTTTAACTTCCTGAACGGCCTTTTTCGACCCAATGATCTCGCCATCGACTTGGGCACTGCCAACACCCTGATCTACATGTCCGGACAGGGCATCGTCCTGAACGAACCTTCCGTGGTTGCCATCAGGCAAAACGGCGGGCCGAACGGCAAGAAGGTGATCCAGCAGGTCGGGCTCGCCGCAAAGCAGATGCTGGGCAGGACTCCCGGCAACATCACCGCCATCCGTCCCATGAAAGACGGCGTCATTGCCGATTTCACCGTGACGGAGCAGATGCTCAAGCATTTCATCAAGAAGGTGCGCCACACCGGGCCTTTCTCTTCCAGCCCGAGGATCGTGATTTGCGTCCCCTGCGGGTCGACCCAGGTCGAGCGGCGGGCCATCCGGGAATCGGCGATGGGTGCCGGAGCGAAGAAGGTGGAACTGATCGAGGAGCCCATGGCGGCCGCGATCGGCGCGGGGCTGCCGGTCGAGGAGGCCTCGGGCTCGATGGTCGTCGATATCGGCGGCGGAACCACCGAGGTCGGCGTCATTTCGCTGGGCGGACTGGTCTATTCCGGTTCCGTCAGGGTCGGGGGAGACAAGTTCGACGAAGCGATCATCAACTACATCCGCCGCAACTACGGCATGCTGATCGGGGAAACCACGGCGGAAATGATCAAGAAGGAAATCGGCTCGGCCTTCCCCGGCAACGAAGTCAGGGAAAAGGAAGTCAAGGGAAGGAACCTTTCCGAAGGCATTCCGAGAAGCTTCACCATTTCCAGCAACGAAATCCTCGAAGCGCTCACCGAACCCCTGAACAGCATCGTGAGCGCGGTCAAGTCCGCGCTGGAACAGACCCCGCCGGAACTTGCCGCGGACATCGCGGAAAAGGGGCTGGTTCTGACCGGAGGCGGCGCGCTGCTGCGCGACATAGACAGGCTCCTGATGGAGGAAACCGCGCTCCCCGTGATCATCGCCGACGATCCGCTGACCTGCGTGGTCCGCGGCTCCGGTATCGCGCTCGAAAAAATGGACGAGCTGGGCAGCATCTTCACGAATGACTGATGGAACATGAATTATTCAGCCGTGGACCCAGCCCTGCGGTCCGGCTGACCTTCTTCATCCTGCTCTCGCTGCTGCTTCTCGTCAGCGACGTCCATTACAGCTACCTCAAAACCCTGAGGGCCGGCATTGCCACGGCGATCTATCCCCTCCAGCGCATTGCCATGATGCCCGTAGAACTGCTCGGCGCGATAGGCGACTATACCCAGGCGCAATCCTCGCTGATCAAGGAAAACGCCATTCTCCAGAAGCAGAATCTGGAAGATCGGGAAGCCCTGCTGCGCTATCGGGCGCTTCAGCAGGAAAACGACCACCTGAGACAGCTTTTCGGGGCGAAGGCGCGCGTCGACGCGCCTTCGGTCATGGCCGAAATACTGTATGACGAACGCGATCCGTTCTCGCGCAAGGTCATCGTGGACAAGGGGCTGCAGGCGCATGTCATTGCAGGCAGCGCCGTGATCGACAATGCCGGAGTGATCGGGCAGGTCCTGCAGGTCTACCCCTTTTCGAGCGAAATCTCCCTGATCACCGACAAGGATCATCCGACTCCGGTGCAGGTGCTGCGCAACGGTCTGCGCGCCATAGTTTTCGGATTCGGATCGAGCAATCTTCTCGATCTGAAATACATGTCCCTGAACACCGACATCCGCCCCGGAGACCTGCTGGTCACCTCCGGGCTGGACGGCACCTTCCCTGCAGGACTCCCCGTGGCCACCGTCCTGACGGTGGACAAGAATCCCGTCTATGCCTTTTCCCGAATCACCTGCAAGCCGGCCGCAGGCGTCAACCGATACCGGCAGGTGCTGATCCTGGCTCCGGGTTCCCCTCCGCCGCCCATCCCTGCGGCGAAACCCGAGCCTTCGCCTGTCAGAGGCAAGAAATAGTGGAAATCGCCCCGAAAGAGGAAATTCTTCTGCCGGTCAAGCCGGGATTCATCGCGCTTTCCCTGTTTTCGGCTTTTCTGCTCGACCTCCTGCCTCTGGGCAGCTTCATCGAATGGATACGTCCCGATTTCGTGGCCATGCTGCTGCTTTACTGGTGCATCCACCAGCCGCTCAGGGTCGGCATAGGGACTTCCTGGGTTTTCGGGATACTGGTGGACGTGGCGGACGGAACGCTGTTCGGGGAACATGCGCTCGCCTATTCCCTGATGGCGTTCATCGCGCTCGTGCTGCGCCGCAGGGTGAGCATGCTGAGCCTCGACCACCAGTTCACCCATGTCACCCTGATCCTCCTGATCATGCAGGCCGTCGTCGTGCTGACCGGATTTGTCGCCAAGGACATTTTCGTGGGCTGGGCCTATTTTCTGGGTAGCCTGACTGCGGGGCTGCTCTGGCCCGGCCTCACCTATCTGCTTAAATTGCCGCAAAGGCCCAAGCCAGACCCAGACCGCATATGAAGGAGAAAGTCGAGATCCGGGATCATCAGCGGGAGATGCGCGCTTACCGCCTGAGACTCAGCCTGAGCGCGGGATTCATCCTGGTCTTCTTCCTGCTGCTCGTCTCGCGTTTCTTCTATCTCCAGGTCGTCCAGCACGAGCATTTCAAAACACTGGCCGAGAACAACCGCATCTCCATCGTGCCCATCACTCCGAATCGGGGTCTGATCCTCGACAGAAACGGCACGGTGCTCGCCAGAAATTTCTCGGCCTACACGCTTGAAATCACGCCCAGCAAGATCAAGAATCTCAACAAGACGATAGATGAATTATCGAAATACATCGAAATTTCCCCGAGCGACAAAAGGCGCTTCCGGCGGCTGCTCGATGACAGCCACAGCTTCGAAAGCCTGCCGATACGCACCCGATTGAAAGACGAGGAAGTGGCACGCTTCGCTGTCAACAATTTCCGTTTTCCCGGGGTGGAAATTCATGCCCGGCTTTTCAGGCAATATCCCGACGGCGAACTGACCTCCCCCTTTCTGGGCTATATCGGGAGAATCAACGACGACGATCTCGACAAGATCGACGCCGCAGGGGACACGGCGAATTACAAGGGCACCGACTACATCGGGAAGATGGGCATCGAGCAGAGCTTCGAAAAGCAGCTGCATGGCACGACCGGCTTCGATGAGGTGGAAGTCGATTCGGGTGGGCGCGAGGTCAGGACGCTGAGCAGAACCCCTCCCATTTCGGGCGACATCCTTACCCTGACCATAGACAGCAAGCTCCAGGAAATCGCGGAAAAAGCCTTCGGCGACTTCCGGGGAGCGCTGGTAGCAATCGACCCCAACAACGGAGAAATTCTCGCACTCGTCAGCAAGCCCGGTTTCGATCCCAATCTTTTCGTCGAAGGAATCGACAGCCAGACCTGGGCTGCGCTCAACAATTCCCCGGACAAACCTCTCCTCAACCGCGCACTGCACGCAGAATACCCCCCCGGATCGACCTTCAAGCCCTTCATGGCTCTTGCCGGACTGCAGCTCCAGGCGAGGTCTCCGACCGACACCATCTCCGACCCGGGATATTTCGAACTTCCCGGCCAGTCGCACCACTACCGGGACTGGAAACCCGGAGGTCACGGCATGGTCGACCTGCACAAGTCCATCGTCGTATCCTGCGACACCTACTATTACGGATTGGCGAACCTGCTCGGGATAGACAAGATCCATGATTTCATCAGCCAGTTCGGTTTCGGCAAAAAAACGGGGATCGACATCGGCGGGGAGCTTTCAGGCGTCCTGCCCTCTGCCGAATGGAAAATGAAGCGCTACAAGCAGAAATGGTATGCCGGGGACACGGTTCCTGTCGGCATCGGCCAGGGCTACGATCTCGCCACCCCCCTGCAGCTCGCTTTCGCCACCTCCATTCTTGCAAGCGACGGCACCGCCTACAAGCCCCATCTGGTTGAATCCATCAGGAACAGCAAAACCGGGAAAATGGAAAAGACGGCCTCCGCGTTCCTTTACAAGCTCGACATCGACCCGAATTATCTGGCCGACGTGAGAAGCGCAATGATCGATGTCACCAAGCCGGGAGGGACGGCCCCCAGAGTCGGGGAAGGCGCGCCCTACGAAGTCGCTGCAAAAACCGGCACCGCCCAGGTCATCGGCATCAAGCAGGGCGAGAAATACGTGGCGAGCAATATCCAGGAGCGCTATCGGGATCACGCGCTGCTCATCGCCTATGCGCCTGCGGATCACCCCAGAATCGCCCTCGCCATTCTGGTCGAGAACGGCGGGCACGGCGGAACGACAGCCGGACCGATTGCGCGCCAGCTCATGGACTATTATCTGCTCGGCAAACTGCCCCAGGACAAGGTCAATCAGGAGAAAATCGATGCACCCGCTGATTAGGCGCCTCCACCGCACCCTGTCGCACCATATCGACAGCTTTCTTCTGATTTGCACCATGATCCTGATTAGCCTGGGGCTTGCCGTGCTTTTCAGTGCCTCCGACGAAAATCTCGTCAAGGTCGGCAGCCAGGTCGTCAATATCACTGTTGCCTGCGTCGTGATGTGGGCGATCGCCAACGTCCCCCCCCACCAGCTGATGCGCTTCGCACTGCCGCTCTATGTGGCCGGCCTCGTCCTGCTGATCGGGGTTGCGCTCTTCGGGGAAATCAGCAACGGCGCAAGGCGCTGGCTCAATCTCGGCATCACGCGAATCCAGCCTTCCGAGCTGATGAAGATCGCGGTCCCGCTGATGCTGGCGTGGTATTTCGATCGCCACGAATCGGCGCTCGGCCTCAAGAATTATGCCATCGCTGCCGTGATCCTTCTGGTTCCGGTACTGCTCATCGCGCGCCAGCCGGATCTGGGGACAGCCATCCTGATCGCATCGAGCGGATTTTTCGTGCTCTTCTTCGCGGGGCTCAGCTGGAAGATCCTGGGAGGGCTGTTCGTTTCAGGCCTCGCAAGCCTGCCGATACTGTGGTCCGTCCTGCACGACTACCAGAGAAAGCGCCTCCTGACGCTGCTCGATCCCTCCCAGGACCCCCTCGGCGCAGGCTATCACACGATCCAGTCCATGATCGCAGTGGGTTCGGGAGGCCCTTTCGGCAAAGGCTGGCTGCACGGCACGCAGGCGCACCTCGATTTCCTGCCGGAACATACGACAGACTTCATATTCGCCGTTTTTTCGGAGGAATTCGGCCTCATCGGCAACCTTTTCCTGATCTTCCTGTATTCGCTGGTAATCGCAAGAGGACTCAGCATCGCAGCCCGGGCCCCCACCCTCTTCTCCAGGCTCATGGCGGGCTCCATCACCATGACGTTCTTCACCTATTGCTTCGTCAACATGGGCATGGTGAGCGGCATCCTTCCCGTCGTCGGGGTGCCGCTCCCCCTGATCAGCTACGGCGGCACATCGATGGTGACCATGCTGCTCGGATTCGGTATATTAATGAGCATTCATACGCACAAGAAGCTGGTGAAGACATGAAAGCGACCCATATTTTCTGGATTGCAGCCGGCGGCGCCATCCTCGCCGGCTGCGCGGGAGAACCGGTACAGGCGCCTGTAGTCAAGGCACCATCCTCGCATGCCAGCCATTATTCCAGGGGAGGGGGGTACTATCTCGATGACGGTCCGGGAGACAATCCGCCTGCAGACCTCGATTCCATTCCGGATGCCGTGCCGAAGCCGGAAAAGCTGATTCCGGCCTGCAACAGGCCGTATACCACCATGGGCAAGACTTATTATCCCGAAACCACGCTCGAACCCTACAAGGCGACAGGAATCGCTTCCTGGTATGGCAGGCGCTACAACGGTCAGAAGACCTCTTCCGGGGAAATATACGACATGTATGCCATGACTGCGGCCCATCCGACGCTGCCCATTCCGAGCTACGCGAAAGTGACCAATCTCGCCAACGGGAAATCCGTCATCGTCCGTGTCAACGACAGGGGTCCCTTCCGCTCCGACAGGCTGATCGACCTTTCCTACACCGCCGCATACAAGCTGGGCATCATCCGGGGCGGCAGCGCCAAAGTGGAAGTCGACAGCATCCTTCCCGACGAATGGGCCGCAACCACGGTTTCAGCCCGTCCGGCAACGCCCCTTGCGGCTACCGGAGAATCCGGGAGCATCTACCTGCAGATCGGCGCCTTTTCGCAAAGAGCCAACGCCCAGCACTTCCTGGAAACGCATCGCAGCCAGCTCGAAGGGTATGCTCCAGAGATCGTGGGAGAGAACGGGATGTACAAGATCCATGTCGGCCCCTATCCCAGCCGGACCGATGCGGCGAGCGCCGCGGGGAAACTCGCCCAAATTCTGGAGATCACCCCCGTCATCACGACGCAGTGATGTCCGATGTCCTATTTTGAAGAGACGTCAGCCTTCATGCTGTCGGCGCTCCAACCGCCGCCCAGGGCGCGGATCAGGTTCACGCTCGCCTGCAACCGTCTGTTCCTGAGACTCAGTTCGTCCAGCTGGGCCTGCTGCGCGGCCGTTTGCGCCGTCACCACTTCAAGATAGCTCACGGCCCCTTCCTTGTAGCGGTTCATCGCAAGGTCCAGCGTGCGCTGGGTATCCGTCACTGCAGCTCTCAGGGCGACCGACTCCCTGGATAGTTCGTTCAGGAGCGAAAGATTGTCCTCGACTTCCTGGAAGGCCTGCAGAACCGTCGAACGATACTCGGCTCCCGCCTGGTTGTATACAGCCTGGGCCCTGTTGACCATAGCCTGCCTGAGGCCGCCATCGAAAACCGTAAGCAGCGCGGATGGGCCGATCGACCAGAAAAGGTTCGGCCCGGTAAGCCAGGACGCCTGGTAAACGCTCTCATATCCCGCGCTGGCCCCGAGCATGATGGTTGGAAAGAAGGCCGCCTTTGCGATCCCGATCTTGTCGTTGGCTTCGGCCAGGCGACGCTCTGCCGCAGCGATGTCAGGCCGCCGCTGCAGGAGTGCGGATGGCACGCCGATCGGGATTTTCGGCAAATGCATGTCGATCACGACAGGCTTGATGGAAAAGGAAGTTGCAGTCACGCCAACCAGCGTCGCAATGGCATGCTCGTAAAGTGCACGGCTTGCCGCTATGTCTGCCAGCTTCGCATTGGCGGTATCGAGCTGCGCCTTGGCGCGCGACACGTCCAGGGCGGAATCGATCCCGCCCTGGAATCTGTTCTGGGTGAGCGTCAATGCCTTGGTATAGGCGGCCACCTGGTCCGAAAGCAATTTGGACTGGGCATCCAGGGAGCGCAAGGCGAGATAATTGTCGGCCAGTTGCGCCCTCAGGCTCAGCCTGATGGACTCCAGATCCAGCGCTGCAGCCTGGGCTCCGGCTTCCCCCGCAGCGACCAGATTATGCACGCGCCCCCACAGGTCCACCTCGTAATTCGCGGCCAAACCCATGCTGTTGTCGCCGTAAACGTTGAGCTGCCCGCCTCCGTCGGCAACCGCGGCACGGTGGACCCGGTGCAGGGACTGGCGGTTTCTGGTATTGAGCAAGCCGGCAGTCACGGTCGGGAAGAGGAACGAGCGCGCTTCGGCGGCATAGGCAGTCGCCTGATCGAAATGCGCCACTGCGGCGGCAAGGTCGGCATTGGCGACATCCAGCTGTCCGATCAGCTTGTTGAGCAGCGCATCATTGTAGTCTTTCCACCAATCCCCGCGCGAAAGCCTGTCGGAAGGGCTCGCCTGTTTCCAGATGCCGGCCGCCCCCTTGTAGGCGGCGGGCACCGGGGTCACGGGTTTCTTGTAGGTCGGCGCGAGGGAGCAGCCGCCAAGCATCAGCGTGAGCAGCAGCGCTGAAGCAAGAGAGTTCCGGCTCATGACTTCGGCCTCATCGCCGCTGCCTTGGAGGGCTTGATCCGGACCTGGTCGCCTTGCAATATGGAGTCGGAAGGGCTGTCGATGACAAGATCGGCACCATCGATTCCGGCCGTCACCTCCACTTCTTTCCCCAGCTCGCGGCCCAGCTTGATGCTCTTGAGCACCACCTTGTTGTCGGGCCCCACCGTCGCCACCTGCAGACCTTCCTTGCGGAACAGCAAGGTGCTTGAAGGCAGTCTGAATACGCTTTCCCTCGTGGGAAGATGGAAATGGACCTCGGCATAAGTGCCGGGCAGGATCTCGCCATTCTTGTTGTCCATCTGCAATTCAACGGTCAACGTCCTGGATGTGACGTGGATGCCTCGGGAGGTGCTGACCAACGTCGCAGAGAAGGGCGTCGTGGGATGCTCCGGAAAATAGAGCTCCGCCGTCATGCCCTCCTTGATGAGCGCAGAATAGCTCTGCGGAACCTCCACATATATGCGCAACTTGTGAATGTCGGCCACCTGAAACAGGGGCGTCCCGCTGTGACTGCCGAGGTCGATCAATTGGCCGATGTCGGTATTGCGCTCCGTCACCACGCCGTCGAAAGGCGCCACAACCTTGTTGAATGCCTGCTGGGCGAGCAGGCTCTGCAGATTGGCACGCGCAGCATTCAGGATGTCGCTCTTGGATTTGGCTTCGGCCACTTTCTCGTCCGTCGCCTGGTGCGAAACCGAATCGGATGCGAGCAGATCCTGCCACCGCTTGGCGGTAATTTTCGCTATTTCCAGGTTGGACTCGGCAGTGGCCACATTGGCCCGGGCGCGCATGATTTGCTCGTCGAGTTCAGGCGTATCGATCACGCCCAGCAGCTGCCCCTTCTTGACGATTGCGCCGATATCCGTATACCAGATCTTAAGATAACCGTTCACTCGCGCATAAATCGGCGCCGTGTAGTCCGCCATGACGTTTCCAGGCAGGATCAGCTCCTGGTCAGCCGGGCCGTGCTGCGGCCTCACTACTTCGACGGGAGTGATATTCCCTTCCACAACCTCCTTGCGCAATCCCTTTTCATGGGTGTACCTGCTCACTATGCCCAGAGCGGCAACGGAAATGGCAATTATCAGGAAACCCAGGCCGACAAGACGCAGCCGGCGGGAAATATTGCTACGAAGAGGAATTATTTCATTGGACATTATGACGGCTCCGGGATCAATCTATCGGAATTTGCCTGCTCACCCAGATTCTGACGGGAATGAACGAGGCTGAACACTACGGGCACAAAAAACAGCGTTGCGGTAGTGGCGAACATCAGGCCGCCGATCACCGCGCGGCCCAGCGGGGCGTTCTGCTCGCCGCCGTCGCCGAGACCCAGTGCCATGGGGATCATGCCGATGACCATGGCAAGCGCTGTCATCAGCACGGGGCGGAAGCGGACGAAGCCGGCTTCCATGGCGGCCGTGATGCCGCTGTCGCCATTATCGAGCCGTTCCCGGGCAAAACTCACCACCAGAATACTGTTTGCAGTGGCAACACCCATACACATGATGGACCCGATGAGCGCCGGCACCGACAATGTGGTGTGCGTTGCGAACAGCATCCACACGATGCCGGCCAAAGCGGCAGGCAAGGCCGTGATGATCACGAAAGGATCCAGCCACGACTGGAAGTTCACCACGATCAGCAGATAAATCAGCACGATGGCGCCGAGCAGACCAAAAAGAAGTCCGCTGTAGGCGCTATTCATGGCCTTGATCTGCCCCCTCATCACGACAAAGGAGCCCTTCGGAACATCCTTGGCGGTTTCCTTCATGGCCTTTTGAATGTCCCTGGCCACGTCCCCCAGGTCCCGCCCCTGAGCCGTTCCGAATATGTCGATGGTGGGCTGAACGTCGTAGTGGGACACCACGGCCTCTCCCTGCCCCATGTAAATTTTGGCAAGCGCTCCCAGAATCTGCGGCTGGGCCCCGGAACTTGAAGTCACCGGAATATTGTGCAGGTCATTCAGGGTATCCATGCGAAACTGCGGCGCCTGCACGACCAGGGGATAGGAAACCTTGTTGTCCGGGTTCACCCAGAAATTCGGCTGCGTCTGCAGGCTTCCGGACAGGCTGACCAGCAAGCTGTTGGCGACATCCCTCTGGCTGAACCCGAGCTGACGGGCCAAAGTCCGATCCACATCGACGTGGAGTTCGGGCTGGTTGAACGCCTGCTGGATTCGCAAATCCACCAGCCCCGGAACCTTCTTGATGCGGCTCATGAGCTTCGAAGCATAAACGCGATTGGCATCCCGATTGAATCCGATTACCTGAACATCGATCGGTGCAGGCAGGCCAAAATTGAGGATCTGGCTCACGATGTCCGCAGGAAGAAACGCGAAAGTCACTCCGGGAAAATCCTGCTTCAGCTTGTTGCGCAGCAGTTTGACATAGTCCGCTGTGGGATGATGGTCTTCGTTCAGGGATATCAGGATGTCCGCATCCCCCGGGCCGATCGGCGACGAGTTGCTGTAGGTCAAATTGATTCCGCTGACCGGCAAGCCGATGTTGTCCACGATATTCTTGACTTCGGCAACCGGGATCAGTTGCCTCGCTTCACGCTCGATCTCATCGCAAAGCCTTGCCGTTTCCTCGATACGGGTTCCGGTCTGCGCCCGAATGTGCAGCTTGATCTGCCCGGCATCCACTGCAGGAAAGAAGTTCTCGCCAAGCCAGGGCACCAGCGCAAAGGAAAGCAGCACAAAGCCCATGAAACCCATGACGAACGTACGGCGGTGCGACAGCGCCAACAGCAGCAGGTCCCGGTATTTCGCCCGAACCACCATGAAGATCGCCTCGAAGCGGTGCTGGAACCTGACAAACGGGTTCTTCGACGGGGCAGGATGCTCTTCCCCCTCATGGTGCATGACATGGGGCCTGAGCAGATACTTCGCCATCGTCGGAACCAGTGTCCGGGAAAGAATGAACGAAGCTATCATCGAAAATATCACCGCCTCGGCAAGCGGAACAAACAGATACTTGGACACCCCGGTCAGAAAGAACATCGGAATGAACACGATGCAGATCGAAAGCAGGGACACGAATGCCGGGACCACGATCTGGTTCGCACCATCGAGAATGGCCTCCTCGACCATCTTGCCGTGCTCCAGATGCCAGTTTATGCTCTCGATCGTCACTGTCGCTTCGTCAACCAGAATGCCGACTGCGAGCGCAAGCCCGCCCAGCGTCATCACATTGATGGTCTGCCCGGTCACCGAAAGGGCGATGATTGCCGACATGATCGCCAAGGGAATCGAGATGGTCACGATGATCGTCGACCGCCAGCTCCCCAAAAACAGCAGGATCATCAGAGAGGTCAGGGCGGCAGCGATCACGCCTTCCCGGATCACCCCGGCAATCGCCCCCTTCACGAATATCGACTGGTCACCGACCAGCCTGACGATGAGGCCAGGCGGCGCGCCAGCCTCGATTCTGGGCAGCAGCTTCTTGACATGCGAAATAATGGAAAGGGTCGAAGCTGACCCGTTCTTCTGGATGGTCGTCAGCACCGAATGGCGCCCGTTGACGCGCACCATGTTCTCCTGCGGAGAAAAGCCGTCCCAGACGTGCGCGACATCCCGGACATAAACCATTGCGCCGTTGACCGCCTTGATGGGAAGATTGTTCAGCTCGTCGAGCACCAGCGGACTCGCATTGAGCAGCACGTTGTATTCGAACTTGTCGAGCTTCTCGACGCCCGCCGGAAGGATCAGGTTCTGCTTCCCGATCGCATTGATCACGTCATCGGGGGACAATCCTTTGGAACGCAGGGCCTTGTAATCCAGATCCACCTGAACCTGCCTGTTCTTGCCGCCGTAGGGCGAAGGAATTGCCGCGCCCTCGACTTCGGCGAGTTGCGGACGGATGAAGTTGTTCGAGATGTCGAACAGCTGGTTATCCAGAAGCGTCTTGCTGGAAAGCGCGAGCTGCAGTATCGGCACGCTCGATGCGTTGTAGCTCAGAATCAGGGGCGGCGTAATTCCCGGCGGCAGGCGCTTCAAGACCGTCTGGGACAACGCGGTCACCTGACTCACCGCCGCGTTGATGTTGACGTTCGGCTGGAAAAAGATCTTGACGATGCCGACACCCAGAAGCGACTGCGACTCGATGTGCTCGATATCGTTCACCGTTGTCGTCAGCTGCCTTTCGTAATAAGTGACGATGCGGCTGGACAGATCATCGGGGGCCATCCCGTTGTAGGTCCACACGGCGCTGACCACAGGCACGTTGATATCCGGGAAGACGTCCGTGCGCATGTTCACATAGACGAGCGGCCCCAGTATGGCTATCAGCAGAGCAAGCACGATGAAAGTGTAAGGTCGACTCAACGCGACCCGAACGATCCAGACCATTAGCTTATCCAGTCAAAGAAACGGAATAAATAGAATATGTTACACCGTCTGCAGGTATATTCTGAAAAATCATGGCAGCAACCACAAAATCATGGGCAGCATCGGTTGCCTGCTGCCCAACGGTCGTAATCATAACCGATGATCATCCGATTTGATCGGATGTGAAAATAAATTCACATACTCTAACATACTCGTTTCACCAGAAGGCTGAAGGCATCACAAGGGCTTTTCGATAAATCGGTGCAATGTGAATGGCCTGCAAAATATCGTGGCGCGCGTACCGGAACCGGCCTCTCCCAGTTCGAACTCGAAATCGTGCAGCCTGACAACCGCCATCACGATGCCGAGCCCGAGTCCGAATCCGGGGACACACTGGCCGTTCGCTCCGCGATAAAAGCGGTTAAGCACGGCAGCCCTTTCGTTTGCCGCGATTCCCGGGCCGGTATCGATGATGTCCACCCGCGCACCGCCGTTGCCTTGCGAAAGCCGCACCTCGACCTTGCCGCCTACGGGAGTAAATTTGACGGCATTGTCGAGCAGATTCACGATGGCCTCGAACAGCAATTCTCCGTCGCCCTGAATCGGAGCGAGCTTTTCCGCAGACATGGACAGATCAATGGACTTGTCCTCCGCGAGCGGCTCGAAGAAAGCGACTGCCTGCTCCAGTATGTCGGACAAATGCACCGCTTTGAAGCCCGCCTGCCTTTGCTTGTTTTCGATTTCCGAGATGCGCAGCAGCGCCCGGAAACGCAACAGCAAGGAATCCATGTCGGAAATCACCTGCTCCAGCATGGCATTCGGCGCATCGCCCTGCTGCTGGGCTCGATAGATCAGCGCGCGCAGCCTCGTCAGCGGCGTGCGCAGGTCATGCGCAATGTTGTCGCAGACGCTTTTGACTTCCGACATCAGCCTTTCGATCTCGTCTAGGGTTTTGTTGACGATGGCAGTCAGCATGTCGAGTTCGTCGCGCCTTCCGGAAATCGGCAGTCTTTGCCTGATATCCCCCCGCATGATCAGTTCGCACACGCGCTGAATCTGTTCGATGCGACTCAGGGGCCGGAAACTCAAAACAAGGCCAAATGCCAGCCCCAATGCCACAGTCAGGGACCCTCCCCAGAAGAATGCGCCTTTCATGATTCCCCGGAACTCGGCCAGCTGCTGCACATCATGACCCAGCAGCAGATATTCGCCCGAGTCCAGTCGAATGACAGCAGCCCTGGCGACAAGCGGCGGGAGCGAGGAAGAAATCAAATTGGTTTGATAGATTCTTCCATTTCTCGGCAGATCAGACGGAATGCCGGAGACATTTCCCGCCAGCTCACTGCCATCGCTCGAAAAAAGGCCGTAAAAATAGATGTGGCGCTGGTCGCGCCTGATGCCTTCAGCGATTTTTGCGGGAAGAAGGTCGCCTCTGGTGCCGACGAAATCCCGCATTTCCAGGATCAATATCTGATCCACACGGCTGGTCATCTCCCTGGCCGTCTTCCAGTAGACGAACCCCATCAGCATGATCACGCAAACCGTGAAGAATATGCTGTATATGAGCGTCAGCCGGAATGTCGTCGTCCCGGAAAACTTAGCGATGTTCACTGAGGATGTATCCGGACCCGCGGACAGTATGGATAAGGGGCGGCAGACCGGGGCTGTCCACCTTGCGGCGAAGGCGCCCGATATGCACGTCGATGATATTCGTGCCCGGATCGAAGTGATAGCCCCATACCGACTCGAACAGCATGGTGCGGGTGAGTATCTGCTCGGAATTGCGCATCATGTATTCCAGCAGGCGAAATTCCATGGGCAAGAGATCGAGCTGGATTTTGCGCCGGCTGACCGTTCTCGCCACGAGGTCGAGTTCCAGGTCCAGGATGCGCAGCACAGTCAGGGGAACCTGCCTTTCCTTCCTGCGCAGCAGCACCTCGACTCTTGCCGCCATCTCGTCGGAAGCGAAGGGCTTGACCAGGTAATCGTCCCCCCCGGCGCGCAGCCCCTGAACCCGCTCGTCCACATCGCTGAGCGCACTGATCATCAGCACAGGAGTATCGATATTTTCGCGCCGCATGGCAGTCACTATCGCCAGGCCGTCGACAGCGGGAAGCATTCGGTCGAGCGTGATGAGATCGTAATTTCCGCTCAGCGCCTTGGCAAGGCCGGTCATTCCGTTATCTGCCCACTCCACTTCAAAGCCGTGGCCGCTGAGTTCGGCGATTATTTCCCGCGCGGTTGTTTCGTCATCCTCGATCGTCAGAATTCTGGTCATAATCGGTCTTGTCAGGTTCATCCGGCTTGTATGACATCATCCGAAACGAAAAAATCCCCGCCAGGCGGGGATTTTTCAGCCGTGCGCTGGCCAGGGCCCAAAACAGGCCCTAGAAACTATGCTTGACGCCCAGCCCGAATGTATTCGGCCCGGCACCCAGGCCGAAAGGGTTGGTCGCGAAATTATAGCCATTGTTCGTCCTGGTATACAGGGCGTAGATTTCCGTCTGGTTCGAAAGGGCATGGCCGTAGCCCAA
The DNA here is from genome assembly GCA_021835845.1 of Pseudomonadota bacterium. GTDB lineage: Bacteria > Pseudomonadota > Gammaproteobacteria > Burkholderiales > JABEVD01 > JABEVD01. Next base: position 24,019 of record JAKBJU010000002.1, read on the forward strand.
TGACAATTGATTGGCCGACCCCTGAACACCCATCCCGCCGGCAGCCGCGCCGCCCGCCTGAAGAAGGGAAAGACGCACATGTCCGCCGGTGCCGACATCCTGGACGAGGGAGAGATACCAGTCGTTCATTTGCACGCCCCCTGCGTTGGGCATTGCGGTGGAATAACCCGCAAGGAAATTGTACTGCAGCTGCCCATAGCCAAACCCGAATTTCGTGCCCTCGGAGAAATCATATGAAGCACCGACCTGGTTGGCCGAGCGGGCCGGTCCGAAAGAAGCGCCATTCCAGTCGGATTCGCTGCCGAGAAAGGCGGAAGCCTGCCCGTAACGGTAATTCAGGGAGAAGGACAGCCTGCTCGCACTCGCAGGCGACATGGCGTCGAGGCCGGCAAAGCCAGCCGCGTCGCTCTCCGAGACGTACGCGATCCTGGCATTCAGGCCATGGAGTTCCGGCGTCCAGTATTGACTGACCTTGTCGCGCAGATGCGCAAACGGATCTTCCCCTCCCTTGAGTCCGAAATAAGCTCCTCCCTCGTCAGAAGCTTCCTCGGAAACCGTGATGCCGGCGCCGCCCGCGACCTTCCCGTCACCGGCAAAAGCTCCACCCGGGACCAAAGCTGCGCCCATGAGTACAAGGATTATTTTGTTCTTATCCATCAGGATCCCACTCGCCTTCAGCAAGACTCGAGGTGCCATTGCCCCAGCATGGAGATATAGTGCCTCAGGCCCTCGCCTGAAGGCAAACGGCCCTCATCGGCTGTCTCTTTGACGCAACATTCCGCATCAATCAAACTGTCAAGACGCGGCTGGCTCAGTAGCCCCAGCAATCCTGAACGGTTCCGGTTGCGCCGGTGTTTCCCTTCACCCCCAGGTTATTGTAGGTAAAGGTTCCACAAATGTCACTGAGCTGGTTGCCGACCGGCTGGGCCTGCAAAGTGAAGGCGCTTGCATTGGCCTGGGCCAGGCTGAGACTGTAGTAGCTGTTGCCTGTACTCGGCACCGGGGCCGGGTCGGAAGGATATCCCAGCGCAGTAAGGGAAGTGGCATAGGCATTGTTGGTGGTATAGTAGCTGGCTTGCCTGCTTGCCAGATCCTGCAACGCATTTATTGCTGCCGTGCGATGCGACTTGAGAACATAGTTCTGATAGCTCGGCAGCGCGACAAACGTCAGGATGGCCACGATGGCCACCGCAACCATCAATTCTATCAAGGTAAAACCCGTGCACTTCATCGAAGTCCCCATAAAGCCGCCCTCCGGAATGTAGCAGAGTAAACCCTTATCGCAATTCCGTCCATGTAACCCGGCGCGCGATGACCCCGCTTTGCGGATTGATTCCGGTAACGACCGCAACGCCATTCGGAGTTTGCGCAACATCGTAAGGGCTGTTGCCGACATTCACGATCGATCCGCTTCCTATGGCATTCATCTGGATTCCATTGATCGGACTGCTTCCGGACGCGGTATTGTATGTCCCATCGGGGCCGGGAAAGAAGCCCTGTGCAAAATCCCCGCCGGTCTGAATGTTGAATGCCATTGTCCATCCTGTGGTCGTAGACGGGCTGCACTGGGAATTCGATGCGGAAGGCGGAATCGTGGTATTGACGATGAATGCGCCGCTGTTGCTGATCGGATTGTAGATCACCTGCTCCCCGCTGGTGGGCAAGTCCAAATACCAGCCGTACTGGTCGTTCGAGGCTGAACATGTCAGTGTGCCTATCCAGCATATATTGTTGACGCTGGTGGTGCGATAGCCGAGAACCTGGCCGCCAGAAGTAGCCGCAGTCGAGGAAGTCACGGTCTGCACCTGCAGATTCGATCTTGCAAGGCTGGTCGAGGGCGGTACGCTGAGAGAAGCGTATTGTATGCTCGACGGCGGAACGCCGCCTGAAGACGGCGAGGTCGACCCATTGACCGATACTCCCGTGTTCCACGCGCTCATGTCCCAGTCCCATACCCCGTAAATACTCTGAGTGCCTCCGACGTAGCTATCCGGGGTGACGGCGGTAGCCAGCGTCTTCTTGCCCGTCCCGAACGTCACCATGACGCGATCCATTCCATTGATCATGGTCGCATCGACCGACAGCTTGGTTGTAATGGGCTGAACATTGCCGGAGCCGTCCTTGGCCGTGTACAGCGGCGTTGCCGCCGAGTTCCCGAATTTAGACACGCTCCAGTCAGACGGGTTGATGTTGGTAAGGTCGAAACGCCAGACGTTGCCCTGCAGGTCACCCGCATAAAGATAATCGGTGATATGATCGCCATCCAGGTCTGCAGATGAAACGTAGGCGATGCCGTCCGGGCTCGACGACGAGCCGGCGCCCGTATCGAGCCAGAGAAAACTCAAGGCGCCGGTAGCAGAATTGACCAGGCCGATAAATACGCCGGCATGCCCTGTGGCAGAGCCGAAGCCGTTTCCGAAAATCATTGCCCACTGCCCGTTATGCAAGCGTCGAATCAGCGGCGTGCCCCAGGTGTTTCCCAAATTGGCCCCGCACGTGCTCGAATTGGTGCAGGAGAGGGTCGCCGACGTCCATTCGCCCATCACCAGGGCGGCTGCATTGGACAGGCTGAATGTGGTCGGATCGGTTATGTCCAGCGCATAAATGGCCGCCCCGCCTTGCCCCAAACCGCCCACCAGCCAGGTGTGCCACTGGTTCCCGTAAAAGAGATCCCCCGCCCCGGGCGTGGCATCCACAAAATAGCCATGGGCGTAACCTGGATTGGCAAGTCCGGGCGCATTCGACAGCAGGAGGCTGGCCGGCAGATACCCCAGAACCTCATAACCATCGTTGTAGGTGCTGTTGTAGGAACCGTCCGCATTGTAGCTGCCGGTACGAAACCCGTGAAGAATTCCGTCATTGGCCCCGTCGTAGACGACATTCAGTCGCGTGGCAAACTTGGACTGGAATGCCGGGTAGGTTTGCGCTCCGGAACCATTTTCCGGAACGGTGGCGGCAGAACCGTTCAAGGCATCGCTCCAGGTCACGGGATAAACGTTCGCAGGCGCCCCGACAAATGTCGGGCTGGAATCGATGATGTCGCCCAGCACCCCGATGCGCTTGCGCAGCGAGCCGGTCGTCTGCTCGTTGGAGCGGTCGCCGAGCAACCAGTTCAGAATATTCTGCCCCGTGGTGGTTGATGAAATCGAACTGGCCATGCCATCCAGCGCAGACTGCATGGCACTCGGCAGGCTGGTTTCTGTCTGGAACGGAATTCCCGCCGTACCGCTCCACGTCAGGATTTGCCGGCTTGTATAAGGCTCCAGGGTTATGCTGTAAAGCGGGTTGCCTTGTGCGTCCGTTCCCATCGCCGGGCAGCCGCCGCCCGTCAATACGCAGTTCGCATCCCAGTTGGCGATCGAAGAGACTGTCAGGTTGCCGCCGCTGGTCACCAGGCTTTGCGAGAGCATTTGGCCCCACCAGTCATCCGAGTGGTAATAAGCGATATAAACCTGCGTACTGGTCTTGACCTGACCGGACTGGATGGCATTGACGCCGACGCTGGAGGCCGATCCGATGGATGAGGCTGTAAAGCAGGTGATTTCGTGGACATTGTCGCTTCCGCCGGTAGAGCCTCCGAAACCGAACAGGAAACTGCCCGGCATCGGTCCGTTGTAAGCGCTGATGTCCTGGTTGGTCACGACCGATTGGTATGCCCCGCCATTGTAGTAATAGCCGAAGCTCAGGAGTCCGGCACTCGTGATCTTCAGACTGTAAGTGATGGGGGTCGCCTGGGTACGCTTTGTGGCGGCCTCATTGGCGATCGGCTGACTGGATGGCATGACCTTGTATGCGTTTGGGATGGCGGCATAATCCGGCAAGGTATACGTTTTGCCATGGTAAGTGTAACTTCCGCCAGACTGGCAGACGCTCTGCACCGTGGAACTTGTAGCGCTCGGATTGATCGCCTGCAGCGAAGCCAAATTGACGTTCCCGTAACCACGAATGCCGATTCTTCCCGGTTGATAGCCGAACCCTGTTGCCGTGTTGTCGCTCTGATTCAGGAAATTGCCATACTCGTCAATACCCAACCCGAGGTAGGTCCCAGCCATGCCATTGTAGGGCGAATTCGTGTTGGAACAGCTGTAGCCCAGGCTCCCCCCCCAGGACCCCAGGTTCGGCGTCTGGGTACCGTTCAGGATATAAAATCCGATGCCATCAGCACCATGCCCGCCGCTGTTGTCCCCGCCATAGGTATAGGTCGTGAAGGTAACCTGCACCCCCTGATCGGAGGGAAACGGGGTGTTCAGGATGACCCCGCCGTTTTCATGATAATACGGATAACCGTTGGTGAATCTCAGCGCACCTGAACCGGTAGGGTCCGTATTGTTTGTCAGTCCCACTTGCGTTTGATTGCCATAATAAGCCAGTCCATTGCAGGCGGGGATGCTGCCCGTTCCGTTTCCCGCAGTCAGGCATGCGCCATTCAGAGCGATCCAGGAAAGGCTGGCGGAACCGCCAGTGAAATTGTCCTTGAGGACAACAGACGCCCCCATGCTGGCCATGGGTGCCGTCAACATGATCAGCAGAATTGCTGTAGCCCTGATTATATTCATGGTTAGCTCCCGCCAAGTGAATGGGTTTGCTGGGAAACGCTGTACACGGTTTGCAGTACCGCGACAGCATTGGTGTTTCCGCCTACCGCGACGGCAGTAATCAGAAACAGCGTTGCCTGGCTGCTGTTCACGCCCATGTACTGGATGTAATAGACTGGGTTGGCAGCATAAGTATCGACACCGCCGCTTGCACTGATGCAGGAAGGGGTGCTCGCCGCACATGGAAGCGAAAAATTCACCCCCGAGGTCCACGGCCAGCTTGTCGAGTTCAGGAGTGCATTGGTGCATATGGTCGGGGTGCTGTACATGCCCGAACAGCTGACCGGGCTCGTCGCACTGTTGTTCGAGAGCCATGATTCGGCATAATTGATAGCCGTCTGTGCAGATTCCACCGCCCTGCTTTTTTCGCGCAGGTTGCCTGCCATCATTTTGTCGGTAGTGAACCCATGAAACATGCTCAAACCCAGCAGCGTCATGATGACAAGAAAAATCAGGCTGGCTACAAGTACAAATCCGTTCCGTCTCATGGCTATAATCCGTTCATGATGGCAACCGTATGCGACAGGGTAACGCTTGCCGGCTGATTCGGCTGTTGTGCCAGAGGGTTGCTGAAACTCAAGGTCAGATTGACCGTTTTCACGGCAGACCAGTCCGTCACTGCGGATGCGGCAAGATACTCTGTCACCGATCCGGAACCCGCCGTGTCCACGCCATAGAGCACCGTCATTCCGGAAACGCCTGCAACCAACGGGATGGGAGCGGCACTTCCGCTTTCTGTGCAGTACAGGTAGGGATTGCCGTTGTCGGCCGGATTGGCAGCAATGCTGAATGTGTCCGTATAGAAGCTTCCCGCCAGAACAGATCCCGTGCATCCCTGATAATTGCTGGCTGCGCTGACCTGAAAGCGGACAGAGAGCGTGTCTGTCCCGGGAGAGCCCCCTGTTGTCCCGGATAGCGTCTGCCCCGCAGCAAACACGCCAGACAGGGGGAACGGCGACAAGTTTATCGTCAGCGGATTGGTGTAGGGCGGCTGGGCATAAATGTAATATCCTGCGCCTTGTATGGCATTTCCCAGGAAAGTCATCGCCATCCGCTCGCTATCCTGGAGACTGGACAAGCCCTGGCTTGAAATGGAAGTCTGCCGCATGGAATAGAAAACCGTTCCCAGTCCAAGCATGATGAACAGCCCTATGGTAAGGGCGATCATCAATTCGACGAGTCCGATCCCCCGCTCTCTTCTCATTGTATGTTCACCATGGTCTGATAGCTTCGCGCCCCGACGGTTCCGCTGGCGAAAATACCCGTCTCCGCACCAGTCGGATTGTTGAGGGCGACGTTATTTTCGGTCCAGTTGATCTTGACGGTGCAGACAACCGAGGTGGTCAAGGCGCAAGCTATGGTCCCGTTGCCGGAAGGCAACGCCCCGGCCAATGCCCGCCCCCAGTTCTGGAGATCGAAATAGGCCATTTGGGAAGCTGTGCAGACAACGCCATTGCAGTTCCCCCCCGCTGTCAGGACGCCATTCACCGTCACCGCCGAGCCTGAAGCCGTAACCGTGGCGGGCACTGTGGTCGCCCCCCAGAAAGCGGAGTTGGCTTGCATTTCTGCCACCATGCTGGAGGCGGTCAGCGCAGCAATGCTTTGATAGCGGGCTCGTTCGGTGTCGTTGATAGCCAGAATTTGTATGCCGGCCATCCCCAGCACACCGATCATGCCGATGACCAATGCCACCAGCACTTCCAGCATGGAAAAACCGGCTTCTTGTCTCAAGGGCAGCCCGATCCTTTGCTTAATACACTTGAACCCGCCGCAAAAGTGATGCAGCGGCGCTGCGCCGCGTCGTTGTTGGCATCGTGAAGCGTGACCGTGCCGACCAGAAAGTTGTAACCGCTTTGCGATATCTGCGCGGCAGAAGCCCCGCTCAGCGTATCCCCCCTTGTGACGCCGGGCGAGACGCGCAGCACCTGCCCCGCAGACGGGGCGGAAGTAAACCCGGAACCGGTATTGTCGACGTACACCAGCCAGCCCGTCGCCCAGTTCGACGAAGAGGTCGAGGTGTCGTTGCTGCATGTCGAGCCGTTCGCGGTAGAGCAGACATAGACTGGCTGCCCCCGCTTGATTGCTTCGCTGCGGGCGAACTTCATGTCTGCCAGAAACGAATTGATTTCTCCGCTCATGCGCATGCTGGTTGCCAGGCTCTGATAAGCCGGCACGCCCGCAGCCAGCATCAGGACAATGATGGCAACAGTGATCAGCATTTCCGTAAGCGTGAATCCGGTTTGCAGCAGCACAGTCTCAGCCGACTGGCTTTTCCCTGCGCAATCAGGGGATTTGACAGGCCGCGCAAGCCTCTTTCCATCGACACCCATTCGTTGTTCGTCCGATTTCCTGAAAAGGCAATAGCGCATGAACGTCGCAAGATCGCGCTGAAACGCACCGCTCCTGAAAGAAGGTCGCGCATCCCGCAGCCGCCGAGTCTGCTGCGCGCACCAGATGATGCCCGGATCCGTCCATGCAAAATGCGTTGAGAATGACTCCGCAACGGGAGAGAAGAAACGATCCTGTCCGGGTTCCGGACCATAAGATCCTACACCGCCGGTCAGGCTGACGGCCAGAAAGTGGCCATGATGCTCGGATAGGCTCATATATCCTCTACGGTAACCCCGCTATCCGCTGGAATCGGACCGGAAGCTTTGCGTCCTGACATTGCTGCCAGTTTGCCCTTTACATACTTGCAGTTTACTCTACACCTAAAGTTTATGAAAGTCCATGATTTGGCAATTCAAAATTTCAGCCGGCCCAATTGGCCGAATACTGCTTGATGATGTGCTGCTGACGCCTGCTGATGGGCAATTTTTCCGCCCTGCCCCCCAGAACCACCTTCCAGCCGCCATCTTCTTCAGCATCCTTTTCGAACCCCAGCATGTATTTTTTTGCAACCAGGGTATTTCGATGGATCCGCACGAAATCCTCCCTGAATTCACTCTCCAGACTCAACAGAGATTCTTCGAGCAGGTAGGATTTGTCCTTCGTGTTCAGTGCCACGTATTTGAGCTCCGCCTTCATGTAAATGATGTCGGCGACCGGCACGAGATGAATCTTCCCTCTTTCCTGGACGGAAAGATGGGTTCTCGGAGCATCCGATATCGCTTTCAGCATGTCGAGCGGCAACGGCCGCATGGCGCTCGCCCTGGACAGCGCATTGAACAGGCGACCGAGCCTGATGGGCTTCGTCAAATAATCGACGGCGTGCACCCCAAAGGCTTCAAGCGCATGGTCGCTGTATGCCGTGGTGAAGATCACGGCAGGAGGGTTGGGCTGCTTCGTCAGGTGCCGGGCGAGTTCGATCCCGTCCATGTCGGGCATTCTGATATCGAGCAGCACGACTTCGACTTCGCTCGATTCGATGACCCTCAGCGCCTCCAGCCCATTTGCGGCCTCTCCGACGACTTCCAGGGGCAGTTTCGACGCGCAGTCCGCCAGAACATCCCTGATTCTCTGCCTTGCAGGCTTCTCGTCGTCGACGACGAGCACTCTCAACGCATCATCAAACACGCTGATTCGCCTCCTGAATATAGGCCAGAATGAGGTGGGGCTGAAAAACATTGCCGATGATTCCGGTTTTGAGGCTCGCCGCCGCATCGGAATGCAAGCTCAGCCTCTCCCGGATATTTTCCAGCGCCGTCCCGGCATGGACAGGATCGGAACGGATCAGACTCAGGGCGGCATTGCGGCTGTTGAACGGAAAATGGGGCGAATTCTTGCCTGGAGCGCCTGCGATCGCACTTCCACCGGGGACGGAGAAAATGCGCAACTTCTCAGATTGAAGTGCCAGAGCAGAAAACATGCCGCCAGAAAGCACAGCAGATTGACGATCGCCGGGATGCGCCCCGGAATTGCGGAAATTCGGCTGCGTGAGGTTTTGATTTATACTATTGGAATTCATCTACTTATTCTGAACAAGGCGGGAACGGTATGCAAGACCTCCAAAATGAAGGATCGAATTCAAAAACATGGTCGGGCAGGTTTTCTGAGCCGGTTGCGGAAATGGTCCAGCGCTTTACCGCCTCGATTTCCTTCGACAAGCGGCTGGCCGAATTCGACATACAGGGCTCGGCTGCCCATGCGAAAATGCTCCATTCTGTCGGCATATTGAGCCGGCAGGACCTCGATGCCATAGAAAGCGGGCTTCAGGCCATACTGCTTGAAATCCGGGACGGAAAATTCGACTGGTCGCTCGAACTGGAGGACGTCCATCTCAATATCGAGAAGCGCCTGACTGCGCTGGTGGGCGATGCCGGGAAGCGCCTGCATACGGCAAGATCCAGAAACGACCAGGTTGCAACCGATATCCGGCTCTTCCTGCGGCATGAAATAGACGAAATCGATCAATCGATCAAGTCGCTGCAGTCGGCGATCCTCGATCTCGCGGAACAGCATGCGGACACCGTGATGCCCGGATTCACCCACCTGCAGGTCGCGCAGCCCGTCAGCTTCGGACACCATCTGATGGCCTATTTCGAAATGCTCTCCCGCGACAGGGAGCGCTTTTCCGATTGCCGCAAACGCGTCAACCGGTTGCCCCTGGGTTCCGCCGCCCTGGCAGGGAGCAGCTATCCCATCGACCGGGAGGGCGTGGCAAGAATGCTCGGATTCGAAGGCGTCTGCGAAAATTCGCTGGATGCGGTCTCCGACAGGGATTTCGCGATCGAATTCTGCGCAGCCAGCGCCCTCGTCATGACCCACCTTTCGCGCTTTTCCGAGGAATTGATTCTGTGGATGAATCCCGGATTCGGCTTCATCGACATTGCAGACCGCTTCTGCACCGGCTCCTCCATCATGCCGCAGAAAAAGAATCCGGACGTTCCGGAGCTGGTTCGGGGAAAAACGGGCAGGATCAACGGGCACCTGATCGCCCTGTTGACGCTGATGAAATCCCAGCCGCTTGCCTACAACAAGGACAATCAGGAAGACAAGGAACCGCTTTTCGATGCGGCAGACACGGTCTTGGCCAGCCTCAGGGTCTATGCCCAGATGATCCCCGGCATCAAGGTCAACAAGGACGCCATGCGCCTTGCGGCAAGCCGGGGTTATGCCACCGCAACCGATCTTGCGGACTATCTCGTGAAGAAGGGACTGCCCTTCCGGGATGCTCACGAAGCCGTGGCAAGGGCCGTTCGCTATTGCGAGGAAAAGGGCTGCGATCTGGGCGAACTCTCCCTTCAGGAATTGAAGCAGTTCTCGAATCTGGTCGAAGAAGATGCGCGCCAGGTCCTCACCCTGGAAGGCTCCATGGGCAGCCGCGACCATATCGGCGGGACGGCGCCGAAGCAGGTGAGGGCGGCAATCCTGCGCGCCAGAAAGCATCTTGCCTGATCTTTGGGAAAGCGTCTCATCCGGAATTTCGGATGCGACGGGGAAGCCCTTTCTTCCGCTCGGAAAAAGCGCAATCGGCGGCGGCTGCATCTCGGATGCATGGCTGCTTGAAGGCAATTCGGGACGTTACTTCGTCAAGACCGGAAAGCTGTCCTTCGAACCCGAAGCCGCGGGACTTGAAGCAATCGGCAAAGTGGTGCGCACCCCCGGCGTGATTTGCCTGGGGTCTCATGAAGGCCGTCACTGGCTGGTTCTGGAACATGTCGGAATGAGCCGGAACATCATGCGCTTCGATCTTCTCGGCGCGAGTCTCGCAGTCCTGCACCGGGTCGCATCAGGACAATTCGGCTGGGGCATGGACAACCTCATCGGCTCCACTCCCCAGATCAATACGCCTTCGAAAGACTGGATCGAATTCTGGAAAGCGAGGCGACTGGACTTCCAGTTCGATCTTGCCAGAAGAGGCGGCTGCGATTTCGGGAGCAGGGCGGAAAGGCTGATCGAAAACCTGGATGCATTCTTTGTCGGCCACAAGCCTGCGCCTTCCCTGCTGCACGGCGACCTGTGGCGGGGAAACGCGGGATTCGATGCTTCAGGGCGTCCCGTGCTGTACGATCCCGCAGTTTATTTCGGGGATCGCGAAGCCGATATCGCGATGACCGAACTCTTCGGCGGTTTTCCCCAGGAATTCTACTCGGCCTACATCGAGTCCTTCCCGCTCGACCCGGGTTACGGGACGAGAAAAACGCTCTACAACCTGTATCATGTGCTGAACCACCTCAACCTGTTCGGTTCAGGCTACCTGCATCAGGCAGAATCCATGATCGATGCGCTCCTTGCCGAAATCAGGTGAAGCGGTATCCGGCAACAGGCCCTACTTCAGCATTTCCTGCAGTTCTCCCGACTGGAACAGCTCGATCATGATGTCCGAGCCGCCGACGAACTCGCCGTTGACATAAAGCTGCGGAATGGTCGGCCAGTTGGCGTACTCCTTAATTCCCTGGCGGATTTCCGGGTTGGAGAGCACGTCGACGCTGAAGAAATCCTGAACGCCGCAGCGCTTCAGGATGTTCACCGCATTCGCTGAAAAACCGCATTGCGGGAACTGGGGTGTCCCCTTCATGTAAAGCACGACACGATTGCCCGTGACCTGATCCCTGATGGTGTCCTGTATGTCCATGGAAGCTCCGTGAAATCCGACAAAAATAGTGAGGTAAAGTGTACCTGCCGTTCACTCTGCGGTCAATCTTCCGCCGCTGACGCGCCCGATTCCGGAAAGGTCGCGCCAAGTCGCCACTTCGGCAAAATTCTTCGAAAGCAGCTCCCGGCAAATTTCCCCCTGATCGTAGCCGTGTTCGAAAAGCAGCCATCCTCCGGGTTCGAGATGGGAAGGCGCCGCTTCGATTATATTCCTGATCGCATCCAGCCCGTCCTTGCCGCTCGTCAATGCAAGCCCCGGCTCGAATTTCAGGTTCGCAAGATGCCCGTCCCCTTCCGCAATGTAGGGCGGGTTGGACAGAATCAGATCGAATTTCTCTCCCTGGAGGGCAGAAAACCAGTCGCTTTCCACAAACCGGATGTTTTCCAGACCTTCCCCGTTCCGTTTCGCCACGGCAAGCGCGGGCAAAGATTTGTCGAGCGCCGTGACTGTCGCACGCTGCCTGTGTCTTGCGATCGAAATTCCGACGATGCCGCTTCCGGTTCCAAGGTCGAGCACCCTGAATGTGTCCCGTTCCGGCACGCGTTCGAGGGCAAGATCGACCAGCAGCTCCGTCTCCGGCCTTGGAACGAGGACATCCTGCGTCACCCCGAAATCCAGGCCGTAGAATTCCCTGCAACCCAGAATATAGGCGACCGGCTCCCCAGTTATCCTTCTTTCGACCATGGCTTCGAACTTCGGGAGCATTTCCGGATCGACAGGGTCCCTGGCGTGGGCGATGAGCCAGGCGCGGCCGACGCTCAAGGCAGACGCAAGGAGCGACCGGGCCTCAATGCCCGCGCTGGCGGCATCGAGATCGAGCGCCCTGGCTATTCTGTCGGCAGCCCGCTTCAGGGCTTGGGCGACGGTCAACCCAGCCTGACCTCGTCCGACATCGCCGCAAGCATGTCGGCCTGATGCTGCGCCATCAGCGCGCCGGTCAGCTCAAACAGGTCGCCGTCCATGATTTCGTCGATCTTGTAGAGCGTCAGGTTGATCCTGTGATCGGTGACCCGGCCCTGCGGAAAATTGTAAGTCCTGATGCGCTCGGAGCGGTCTCCGCTGCCCACCAGTGATTTCCTTGCGGCGGCCTGTTGCGACTGCTGCTCGGCCACCTGCCTGTCCCTGATTCTCGCAGCAAGAACCGACATCGCCTGGGCCTTGTTCTTGTGCTGGGAACGGTCATCCTGGCATTCCACGACCACCCCCGTGGGAAGGTGCGTGATCCTGACCGCAGAATCGGTCTTGTTGATGTGCTGCCCCCCCGCACCGCTGGCCCTGAAGGTGTCGATCCTGAGATCGGCCGGATTCAGCGCCACATCGTCCACGGCATCGACTTCGGGGAGAATCGCAACCGTGCAGGCCGAAGTGTGGATCCGCCCCTGGGTTTCCGTCGCAGGAACGCGCTGCACGCGATGCGCCCCGGATTCGAACTTGAGCTTCGAATAGGCACCATGCCCGACGATCCTGGCGATGATTTCCTTGTATCCGCCCGCTTCGCTGTGACTTTGCGAAATGATCTCGATCCCCCAGCGGTTTCGCTCCGCGAAACGGCTGTACATCCTGAAAAGGTCTCCTGCAAAAAGCGCGGACTCGTCCCCGCCTGTCCCCGCCCGGATTTCCAGGAACAGGTTGCGCTCGTCGTTCGCATCCTTCGGCAGCAAGAGCTTCTGAAGCTCCGATGAAATCCTGGCGAGCTTTTCCTTCCCCTCCCGCAATTCGGCCTCGCCGAATTCCCGCATCGAAGGGTCGCCTACCATTTCCTGGGCGGTTGCGATGTCTTCCTCGCATTTTTTGTATTCACCGTAAAGCGCAACAACAGGCGCGATTTCCGCATGCTCGCGGCTGAGCTTCCTGTAGTTGTCCATATTGCTGGTTGCCGATTCGCTGGAGAGCAGACGATCAAGCTCGACGAGTCGCTCGCGCAGCCGGGCGAGCTTGGCCGCGATGGTTTTGTTCATTCAGAGGGATGGAGATGGTACAGGCGATTGACGAGATCGACCAGATCGTCCCGCTCTGCGGCATTGGCGTGGTTCAGCGCATGGCTCGGAACATGCAGGAACTTGTTCGTGAGGCCCACGCTGAGCGCTTCCAGAACCTGCTGCGGATCGACTCCCTTTGCCAGCATGCGCATCGCCCGATCCAGCTCGTGCCTGCGATGGCGCTCGCCATGATCGCGCAGGGCGCGGATGGTCGGGACGATTTCGCGGGATTCGAGCCAGTCCATGAAATGGGCGACATTCGAATCGATGATCACCTCGGCCTGGGCAACCGCGCTTTGCCTAGAATTGAGACCTTCCCTGACCACCCCGGCCAAGTCGTCCACGGTATAAAGGAACACGTCGTCAAGTTCGGAAACTTCCGGCTCGATATCCCGCGGCACGGCGAGGTCGACCATGAAAATCGGCCTGTGCTTGCGCGCCTTGATCGCTCGCTCGACCATGCCCTTGCCGAGAATCGGCAGCTGGCTCGCGGTAGACGTGACGATGATGTCGTTTTCCGCCAGATGTTCGGGAAGCTCGTTCAGGGTTATTCCCTGTCCGTTGAAGCGGGAAGCGAGCTGCCTGGCTCGCTCCAGAGTCCGGTTGGCAACAGTGATTTTCTTCGGATTGTGCGCGGAAAAATGCATCGCATTCAGTTCGATCATCTCGCCCGCACCGATGAAGAGCACATTCTGGTCGGCAATCGAGGGGAAAATGCGCTCGGCCAGCCGCACCGCGGCAGCGGCCATCGACACCGAACTCGACCCGATCGAAGTCTGGCTCCTGACTTCCTTGGCGACCGAAAAAGTTCTCTGGAACAGCTTGTGCAGCAGGAAACCCAACGTGCCGGCCTGTTCGGCGGAATTCACCGCCTGCTTGAACTGCCCCAGGATCTGCGGCTCGCCTATGACCATCGAATCCAGTCCGCTCGCCACCCTGAAGGCATGCTTGACCGCTTCCCCGCGCGGGAAACTGTAAACATAGGGGGCGATGTATTGCGTTTTCAGGTGATGGTAGCCCGCAAGCCAGTCTATCGCAGGCGCAGGATCCTGGGCATTGCAGTAGATTTCGGTCCTGTTGCAGGTGGAGATGATCGCAGCTTCCCTGACCTTGCAGCTGTCGACGAGATCGCGCAGCGCCCCTTCCATGGAATCGGGCTGGAATGCGACCTTTTCGCGTACATCGACGGGCGCAGTCTGATGATTGATGCCAAAAGCATGTAGCTGCATGTCAGATCAATAGCCTATGATCGAATCCGAAGGGTGGTCATTATATCATGTACCGCAACTTATCAAGCGCATGCGCTATTCTGCTGCACTTCGCGCCGCGTATCAAGAAGCGAAGCCTGTCCCAGCCTTCGATGCCCAATCCGGCCCGCAAGTTCAGTCAGGCCATATCCTGCGGCCCGAGCAATTCCCCGAGCTGCGATTCCAGCCGCGCCTTCCAGCCGGACGGCAGGCGAGCCGATCCTTCCCGCAGCGGCTTTCCCCATACCGGGTTCGGGAAATGGCGATCGGTCGAAAAGCGGGGAATGACATGCCAGTGCAGATGGGGGGTCATGTTGCCGAGGCTTGCGAGATTGATCTTGTCGGGATGCAGCGCGGTTCTTACCGCCTGCTCCACCGAGAAAACGATCTTCATCAGGGCAATGCGCTCCGCTTCGGGAAGATCGCTCATCTCGACGACATGGCGCTGCAGAATGACCCTGCAGAACCCGGGATAGTCCTCATCCATGACGAGCACCACCCGGCAGAGTCCGTTCTGCCAGAGGAGATCGCCTCCCGTTTTTTCGCACAGTTCGCACATCAGAGCAGCACCCGCTCGATCCCGCCATTGTTGGCTCTTGCCACATAATCCGCCATCCAGTTTTCCCCCAGAAGGTGGCGCGCCATTTCGACGACGATATAATCCGCCTCGATGCCGGCATCTTCATTATAGCGGGACAGCCCCTGGAGGCAGGACGGGCAGGAGGTGAGCAGTTTGACGGGCTGATCCCTGCCGATTTGTTCGACCTTTTTCAGGATTTCCTCCTGCTTCCTGAATCTCACCTGGGTCGAAATGTCGGGGCGGGTCACCGCGAGCGTTCCCGCCTCCCCGCAGCAGCGCTCGCTCAGGACGACATCCTGCCCGACCAGCTGCTTCGCCACGCCCAGCGGCTCGTAGGTTTTCATCGGCGTATGGCAGGGGTCGTGGTACATGTAGCGCACGCCCTGCAGCCCGTCCATCCTGACCCCCTTCTCGAGCAGGTATTCGTGGATGTCGAGCAGCCTGCAGTCCGGAAAAATCTTTTCGAACTCGTATTTCTGCAACTGGTCCATGCAGGTTCCGCAGGACACGATTACCGTCTTGATGTCCAGATAATTCAAAGTATTGGCAAGGCGATGGAAAAGCACCCGGTTCCTGGTAACGATCTCCTGCCCCTTGCCCCCTTCCCCTGCGGAAGTCTGGGGATAGCCGCAGCACAGGTATCCCGGAGGAAGCACGGTCTGGACCCCGATCTCGAAAAGCATCGCCTGGGTGGCAAGTCCGACCTGACCGAAGAGCCGCTCCGATCCGCATCCCGGGAAATAGAACACCGCATCCGTTTCCTCGCCCACCTTTGCCTTGTCCCGTATCACCGGAACGACGGTATCGTCTTCAATGTCGAGCAGCGCCCGCGAAGTCTTCTTGGGCAGATTGCCCGGCATCGGCTTGTTGAGGAAATGGATCACCTGAGCCCGGACCTTCGGCCGCCCCACCGACGAAGCAGGATGCGCCATCCGACTCTGGATCAGGCCCAGTTTCTTCGCAGCTGCGTGGCCCATGCGCTGCAGCTTGTAGCCCCACTCGATCATGATTTTGCGGGTCATGGCAATTGCCTCTGGATCGGTCGCAGTGAGAAAGAACATCGCCGCAGCCGTACCCAGACTCGTCTTCTTCTTCCCCATCTTCCGGAGGAAATTGCGCATCATGATCGAAACGTCGCCGAAATCGATCTTGACCGGACAGGGATTGGCGCATTTGTGGCAGACGGTGCAATGATCCGCCACATCGCAGAATTCGTCGAAATGCCTGAACGAAATTCCTCTTCTGGTCTGCTCTTCGTAGAGGAAAGCCTCGACCAGGAGGCTGGTTCCCAGAATCTTGTTCCTCGGGCTGTAAAGCAGGTTGGCGCGCGGCACATGGGTATTGCAGACCGGCTTGCATTTTCCGCAGCGCATGCAGTCCTTGATCGAATCCGAGATCTTGCCGATCTCGCTTTGCTCCAGGATCAGACTCTCCAGTTCGAGAAGATTGAAGCTAGGCGTATAGGCATCCCCGAGATCGGCCCCCTGCATCAGCTTGCCCTTGTTGAACCGCCCATGAGGATCGACCTTCGCCTTGTAGGCAGCGAACGCCTCGAGTTCCTGCGGCTCCAGGAACTCGATCTTGGTGATGCCTATGCCGTGCTCCCCGGAAATCACGCCGCCCAGCGATTTTGCGAGCGCCATGATTCTCGCGACCGCCTCGTTCGCCTGCTGCAGCATCAGGTAATCGTCCGAGTTGACCGGAATGTTGGTATGCACGTTGCCGTCTCCGGCATGCATGTGGAGCGCGACGAAAACGCGCGATTTCAGCACCCTGCCGTGTACGGCATCGCATTCCTCCAGGATCTTCTGGTAGACCCTGCCCGAGAAAATCTGGTGCAGCTTCGCGCGGATTTCGCTTTTCCACGAAACCCGGATGCTGTGCGACTGCAATGCCCTGAATATCGATTCGCCTGCTTCGGCCGGCTCATCCAGATTTTCCAGCATGAAGCGCCAGCGTCCCTTAGCCTCTTCCAGAAGCGCTCTGGCCTGTCCGACCCGGTTGCCGAGAAGCTCTTCCGAGCCGATTTTCTCGTCGTCCTGAACCAGGGGAAGCTCCCCCTGGAAGAAGGCGTCCAGCGCATCGAGAAGGCTCAATTTGTTCCTGATCGAGAGCTCGATATTGATCCGCTCTATGCCGTCCGAGTATTCTCCCAGGCGGGGCAGCGGGATCACCACGTCTTCGTTGATCTTGAATGCATTGGTGTGCTTGGCGATGGCAGCGGTGCGCGCACGATCCAGCCAGAATTTCTTTCTCGCCTCCGGGGTCACGGCGATCGAGCCTTCCCCCCCGCGCAAATTGGCTATCTTCACCACACGGGACGCGGCGATCGCGATTTCATCCTCGATGTCCCCGACGATATCGGCGATCAATACCATTTTCGGCAGCACGGTTCGGGATTTCGTCGAATAGCCCACCGCTTTCAGATAGCGCGCATCCAGATGCTCCAGCCCCGCGAGGGTCGCCCCCTCGTGGGCATCGAGATAATCCTTGATTTCGACAATCGCGGGCACCGCCTCCCTGATTTCGGAGAAGAATTCCAGGCAGACCGTCCGGGTATGCTGCGGCATTTTGTGCAGAATGAACCGGGCGGATGTGATGATGCCGTCGCACCCTTCCTTCTGTATTCCGGGAAGGCCCGAAAGGAACTTGTCCGTCACGTCCTTGCCGAGGCCCTCCTTGCGGAATGTCTTGCCCTCGATTTCGAGCACTTCCGGCTCGTGCAGCAGCGTTTTTCCGTCCCGGGCGAAGCGGCTTATCCGGAATTTCGCGGTTTTGACATCGTGGATTTTCCCCAGATTGTGCTCCAGCCGTTCGACGAGAAGCCAGTCCGCATCCGGGGTGACCATTTTCCAGGAAGCGAGGTTGTCCAGCGCGGTTCCCCACAGCACCGCCTTCTTTCCCCCCGCATTCATGGCGACGTTCCCCCCGATGCAGGAAGCGTCCGCAGAAGTCGGATCGACCGCGAAGACATAGCTGCCCTCTTCCGCACTGTCCATCACGCGGCGGGTCACGACTCCCGCCCCGCAATGGAGGGTGGGAACGGGAAAATCCAGCCCGGGAAGGGCGAGATGCTCGATCGGGCCGAGGGCTTCCAGCTTTTCGGTATTGATCACGGCGGAAAGCTTGGTGAGCGGAACTGCCCCGCCCGTGTAGCCTGTGCCGCCCCCTCTCGGGATCATGGTGAGCCCCAGTTCGATACAGGCGCCGACAAGCTGGGCGACCTCTTCCTCGGCGTCGGGACTGATCACCACGAAAGGATATTCGACCCGCCAGTCGGTGGCATCGGTGACATGGGAAACCCTTGCCAGTCCGTCGAATGCGATGTTGTCGCGCCGGGTGAACCTGGAAAGCAGGCGGGCTGCGCGGCGCCTGAGTTTCAGGGTCTCCTCGAATTCGGATTCGAACGCATTCACCGCCTCGTGCGCCCTGGCCAGCAGGAATTTGACCTTCTCGTTCTCCTGGCGCCGCTCCTCGATCGCCGAAAGCCTGTGTCGCAGCGCGCCGACCAGCGCCTTTCGCCTTTCGCGGTTCGAAAGCAGGTCGTCCTGGAGATAGGGATTTCTCGAAACCACCCAGATATCGCCGAGCACTTCGTAAAGCATGCGCGCGGAGCGCCCCGTCTTCCGCTCTATTCTGAGCTCGTTCAGGACGTCCCACGCTTCCCCGCCGAGGATCCTGATGACGATTTCGCGATCGGAAAAGGAAGTATAGTTGTAGGGGATCTCCCGAAGTCTTGCGCTCATGGCCGTCCCGGCACCTACTTCTTCGGCATGTAAAGATCGGTGATGCTGCCGATGGCGATTTCGGATGCGAACATCGCGGTTTCGGAAAGCGTCGGATGGGGATGGATGGTGAGCGCGATGTCTTCCGCATCCGCCCCCATTTCGAGGGCGAGCACCATCTCGGCAATCAGTTCGCCGGCATTGGTGCCGACCATGGCTGCCCCGAGAAGCTTTCCTGAGTCCCTGGCAAAAATCAGCTTGGTCATGCCTTCGCTTCGCCCCGTCGAAAGCGAGCGCCCGCTCGCAGCCCAGGGAAAGACCGCCTTGTCATATTCGACGCCCTTCTGCTTCGCCTCCTTCTCGGTCAGCCCCATCCAGGCCACCTCCGGATCGGTATAAGCCACCGAAGGAATGGTGAGCGCATCGAAATGCGCCTTGTGCCCGGATATCACTTCAGCCGCGATCTTGGCTTCATAAGTCGCCTTGTGCGCCAGCATGGGCTCCCCGACGATGTCGCCGATGGCGAAAATGTTCGGCACATTGGTCCTGCATTGCCCGTCCACCGGGATGAACCCGCGCTCGTCGACAAATACGCCCGCATTCTCCGCGCCTATCGCCCTGCCGTTGGGACGCCGCCCCACGGCCATGAGTATCCTGTCGAAAAGCTGCGGCTCTGGCGCCTTCTCGCCCTCGAAATGGACCCTGATGCCCTCGGGAAGCGGTTCCATCTTCGTCACCTTGGTCTTGAGCAGTATCGCTTCGTAGCGGGATTCGACGTGCTTGTGCAGGGGCTTCACGACATCCTTGTCCGCCCCCGGAATGAGGGAATCCATCAGCTCTACGACCGTGATTTTCGCTCCCAGCGCGCTGTACACGGCGGCCATTTCAAGCCCTATGATGCCGCCCCCCACCACCAGCATTCTTTGCGGAATCGATTCCAGCGCAAGGGCCCCGGTAGAATCGATGATTCTCGGGTCCTCGTAGGGGAATCCGGGGATTTTCGCGACGCTCGACCCTGCCGCGATGATCGCCGAATCGAAGGAAATCATCGAGATGCCTTCGGCTGTCGCAACCTCTATCGAATTGCCCGAGACGAACTTTCCTTCTCCCCTCACCACTTCCACCTTGCGCTGCTTCGCGAGCCCGGAAAGCCCCCTGGTCAATTTCCCGACCACTTCGTTCTTCCAGCTTCGCACGGCAGCGATATCGACGGAAGGCTTGCCGAAGCTCACGCCGTGGCTGCCGACTTCCTCGGCCTCGGTGATGACCTTGGCGACATGCAGCAGGGCCTTGGAAGGGATGCATCCCACGTTGAGGCAGACTCCGCCGAGCTTCTCGTGGCGCTCGATCAGAATCACGCTCTTTCCCAGGTCCGCCGCGCGGAAAGCCGCCGTATAACCGCCGGGGCCTGCGCCCAGAACCACCACGTCCGCATGCAGGTCGGAGCGCTCGGCATCCGGCGCAGGTGCCGGCGCAGCGGCAGATTCGGCTGCCATGAAAAGCAGGCTGGAGCCCTCGGAAACGAGGTCCCCGACCTTGACCAGCACTTCGCGCACGATTCCTGCAAAAGGGGCGGGAACGTCGATCGTGGCCTTGTCCGATTCGAGCGTGACGAGAGTCGCATCCTTCTCCAGCCGGTCCCCCGGCTTCACCGCCACCTCGATGATGGCGACGTCCTTGAAATTGCCGATTCCCGGCACCCTGACTTCCAGTTTGTTGCTCATTCGATTCTCCTTGTCACGTCCTCACCTGCCCGTCTCCGAGGACGATGAATTTCTGGCTGGTCAGCCCTTCCAGGCCGACCGGTCCGCGCGCATGGATCTTGTCGGTGGAAATGCCGATCTCGGCGCCGAGGCCGTATTCGAACCCGTCGGCAAATCGCGTCGATGCATTCACCATGACCGAACTCGAATCGACTTCCCTGAGGAAGCGGCGCGCTTTCGAATAATCCTCGGTGACGATGGCATCGGTATGCTGGGAACCGTAACGGTTGATGTGCTCCATCGCTTCGTCCAGGTCCTTCACGATGCGAACGCTCAGAATGGGAGCGAGATATTCCGTCTTCCAGTCCTCTTCCGTCGCCGCGACCATTTGCGGAACGATGCGCCTGGCAGCCTCGTCCCCCCTCAGCTCGACCCCCTTCTGCAGATAGATCGAGCAGAGCGGGGGCAAAATCCTTTCCGCCACGCCGGATGCGACGAGCAGCGTCTCCATCGTGTTGCAGGTGCCGTAGCGCTGTGTCTTGGCATTGTCGGCTATTCTCAGCGCCTTGTCGAAATCGGCGGCATCGTCGATATAGACATGGCATACCCCGTGAAGATGCTTGATGACGGGGATCGTCGCCTCGCCCGAGATGCGCTCGATGAGTCCTTTCCCGCCCCTCGGGACGATCACGTCGACGTAATCCTTCATCGTGACCAGTTCGCCGACGGCGGCGCGGTCAGCGGTTGCGATCACCTGAACCGCCGTCTCGGGAAGCCCTGCAATGCGCAATCCTTCGTGGACCAGGGTCGCGATCGCCTGGTTGCAGTGCAGCGCCTCGGAGCCGCCGCGCAGGATCGCGGCATTGCCCGACTTGAGGCAAAGCCCGGCAGCATCCGCGGTCACGTTGGGACGCGCCTCGTAGATGATGCCGATCACACCCAGGGGAACGCGCATCCTGCCGACCTGGATGCCGGAAGGGCGGAATTTCATGTCGCTGATCTCGCCTATGGGATCGGGAAGGGAGGCGATCTGCAGCAATCCCTCGCTCATTCCGGCAATGCCCTTCCTGGAAAGGGTCAGCCGATCGACAAGCGCGGGCTCCAGCCCTCTGTTTTTCGCCCCTTCCAGATCCATGGCATTGGCTTCCAGAAGGCGATCAGCCTCGCGGGAAATGGCCTCCGCGATCGCCTCCAGCGCGCGGTTCTTGGCCGCCGTATCCGCCCGCGCCATCAGCCTGGATGCCGCTCTCGCCTCCCTACCGACGCCATCCATGTAGCTTTTGATGTCCATAGAAGAACCCCGCAAAATCGCTTATTTTATCCGTTTTTGGGCCTGGCGGCGAAATTCAGCCCGAGCTGCAGCAACTCATCCCAGACATTCCCCTTGCGCAAGCCCTTGATCATCTGGTCGATATGGGATGCCTTGAGCAGCATTTGCGCGAGGAACCCGGGGCCGACCCGCCTGACTGCCTTCAGGACCAGCCCCTGCCGCGCTCCCCATATGCGGGCATCCCTCAGCACCTGCGCCTGCGGGAGGCCCCGCTTCATTCCGCCAACCACCTTGATCAATGCCCTGATTTCCTCGGCCAGCTGCCAAAGCACCAGGGGCTCGGCAACCCCTTCTCCTTCCAGGGCCTCCAGTATCTTCGCATAGCGGGCCGCATCAGGCGCCAGCATCGCCTCCCCGAGCTGAAATATGTCGTAGCGCGCGACATCCAGAACAGCCTTCTTCGCTTCGGCAAAGGAAATTTTTCCGGCGGGATGAAGAAGGCCGAGCTTGCTGATTTCCTGATGCGCCGCAAGCATGTTTCCTTCCACGCAATCGGCGATGAATTGCAGCGTTTCGATATCGGCCTGCTGGTTCTGCCGGGCAAGCCTTCGGGAAATCCATTGCGGCAGCTCCCCCCTTTCAATGGAATTTGCCGAAACCGCAACGCCGTATCGATCGAGCGCTTCGAACCATTTCGAAGCCATGCCCTGCCTGTCGAGCTTCCCCATGCTGACCAGGGTGAGCACGTCGGGCTGCAATGCTTCGCAATACGACTGCAGCGCCTGGCTGCCTTCCGCGCCGACCTTGCCGGAAGGAATCCGGAGGTCGACGAGCTTCTTCGAACAGAACAGGGAAAGGCTTCTCGAAGCATCGAGCAGCGCATTCCAGTCGAAGCCCTGCTCGACAGTCAGGATGTCGCGCTCGAGAAACCCTTCCCTTCTGGCTGCCGCCCGGATCGAATCCGCCGCTTCCGCGAGCAGCAGGGGGGAGTCGCCGTGAAGCACGTACAAGCGCTGCAGCCCCTTTTCAATGTGGGCCTCCAGCCTGCCCGAATCAATTCTCATCAGGCTTCACGGCGGCAAGGCGCCGGATGATCTGGTCGACCGCGTCGTTTTGCATGTCGTTATTCAGCAGCACGGCTTCGCTTTCCTTCGCCAGAATTTCGGATATGTCGTAGCTCAGCAGCCGGGTGAGGAAAAGCTCGCTTCTCGGAATCCGCACTTCTCCCTTGTCGTCCAGCAGGCGAAAAGCCACCTTGTAGCGCAGCTGGTATTCCCGGACCTGTCCGGTGGCATCCAGGGAAAGAATGATCCTGTCATTCACCGCGCTCAGAATCTCCAGTCTCCAGGAGGACTTCGTCGGCTTGTCGACCACGCGCGCTTCGCTGCCCGACTCGATGGAACGCTTCAGTCCGGCGGCGAGGGGAGACCCTGCGGGCGAAATCGCAAGGCTTTCGAAAGGAAACTCTTCTTGGCCGCGCAGATGGAATCCGCAGGAAGCGAGCAGGAGAACCAGAAGAACCAGGGCAAGTTTGCGCATTTTCACACCACGATGTTGACGAGGCGCCCGGGCACCACGATGATCTTCCTGACAGCCTGGTCGCCTATGAATTTCTCGACATGGGCTCTCGCCGCCGCCTCGATGGATTCCCTGTCGGCCTCTTTCGCCACCTTCACGGCACCCCTGAGCTTGCCGTTCACCTGGATGACGAGCTCGATTTCGTCCTGCACCAGCGCCGCCCGGTCGGATTCAGGCCAGGCTTCCTGCAGAATGTCGGCGCCATCCCTGAGCTCCCGCCAGAGCACCTGGCAGACATGCGGCACGATCGGGGAGAGCATCAGCACGATGTTCTCCAGCGCCTCCTGCATCACGCCCCTGCCGGCCGGGCTCTGATCGCCGCATCGGGAAAGGGCGTTCATCAGCTCCATGACTGCGGCGATGGCGGTGTTGAAAGTCTGGCGCCGCCCGTAGTCGTCGCCCACCTTCTCCAGCGTGGCATGCACCAGCCGGCGAATCTCCCTGAGTTCCGGATTGAGCTCCCCTGCCCCATGGGCCGGCACGACACCGGCTTCCACATGCTCATGGACCATTTTCCACAACCTCTTGAGGAAGCGGAAGGCCCCTTCCACACCGGCATCCGACCATTCCAGGGACTGCTCCGGAGGGGACGCGAACATCATGAAGAGCCGCGCCGTATCCGCCCCGTATTCGTCTATCAGGCCCTGGGGGTCGACCGTATTGCCCTTGGATTTCGACATCTTGGCCCCGTCCTTCAGCACCATCCCCTGAGTCAGGAGCTTCGAGAAGGGCTCGTCGTTTTTCAGCAGCCCCACGTCCCGCATCAGCTTGTTGAAGAAGCGCGCATAGAGCAGATGCAGGATCGCATGCTCGATCCCGCCGATGTACTGGTCCACCGGGAGCCAGTAATGGGCGCGCTGGTCCACCATGCCCGACCCGCAATCGTGGCTCGCATAGCGCGCGAAATACCACGAAGACTCGACGAAGGTGTCCATGGTGTCGGTTTCGCGCATGGCCTCCCTGCCGCATTTGGGACAGGTCGTCCGGTAAAACTCCGGCATCTTCTTGAGCGGGGAGCCTGCGCCGTCGAATGCCGCCTTTTCCGGCAAAACGACGGGAAGATCGGCTTCCGCGACAGGAACGTCGCCGCAATCCGTGCAATGGATGATGGGAATGGGGCAGCCCCAGTAGCGCTGCCTCGAAATTCCCCAGTCCCTCAGGCGGTAATGGATGCGTTTGCCGCCGAAGCCGAGCGCCTGGAGCACCAGGGCGATTTTTTCGAAAGCATCCGCGGAAGTCCTTCCCGAAAAATCCTCGGAATCGAACAAGATGCCCTTTTCGGTAAAGGCGGCTTCCAGGGGAAGCGCGAGTTCCCCCTGAACCGGCCTGATCACCGGTCTGACAGGGAGGCCGTATTGCTTCGCGAATTCGAAGTCCCGTTCGTCGTGGGCGGGAACTGCCATCACGGCCCCCTCGCCGTAGCCCATCAGCACGTAATTGGCGACCCATACCGGAACGGGTTTTGCCGTCAGGGGGTGCTCCACATGGCGCCCGGTGAACATGCCCTTCTTTTCCTGGGTGGCAATGTCGGCTTCGGCCACGCCGCCTCTTTTGCACTCCTCGATGAAGGCGGAAAGCTCCGGGTTTTCCCTCGCCGCATCCAGCGCAAGGGGATGCTCCGCGGCAACCGCAAGATAGGTCACGCCCATCAGCGTGTCGGGTCTCGTGGTGAATACCTTCAGGGGCTCTCCTCCGGGCATCGGGAAATGCACTTCGACCCCGACGCTTTTGCCGATCCAGTTCCTCTGCATGGTCTTGACCTGGGCAGGCCAGTCGAGCGCATCCAGGTCCGCCAGAAGCTCCTCGGCATAGGCAGTGATCTTCATGAAATACATCGGTATTTCGCGCTTCTCGACGAGCGCCCCGGAGCGCCAGCCGCGCCCGTCGATCACCTGCTCGTTGGCGAGAACGGTCTGGTCTACGGGATCCCAGTTCACCGGCGCGGTTTTCTTGTAGATCACACCCTTTTCGAACAATCTGGTGAAAAGCCACTGCTCCCACCGGTAATATTCCGGCCTGCAGGTGGCGATTTCCCTCGACCAGTCGACCGCCAGCCCCAGGCTCTTGAGCTGCGCCCGCATGGTGTCGATGTTCTGGTAGGTCCAGTCGGCAGGCAGCACATTGCGCTGCATCGCGGCGTTTTCCGCAGGCAGGCCGAAGGCGTCCCAGCCCATGGGCTGCAGCACGTTGCATCCCTTCATCCTGTGGAACCGGGAAAGCACGTCGCCTATCGTGTAATTGCGCACGTGCCCCATGTGGAGCTTGCCGGAAGGATAGGGAAACATGGAAAGGCAGTAGTATTTCGGCTTTTCGCTGTTCTCGACTGCGCGATAGGCGCCCGACTTTTCCCATTCCGCCTGGATCTGCGCTTCGATGCTGGATGGCTGGTATTGCGACTGCATAAGATCCTAATATCGTTTATGTTCCGAACTTCCGATTATACCTCGCAAGCAGCGCTTTAGGACGGATGCCCTGTCTTAAATTGTCACATTCTGTTAAAGTAATGGGATTCAAAGGTTTCAATCAGTCCAGGAGATAAAACCATGTCGAAAAGACACCCTGTCATCGCCGTAACCGGCTCGTCGGGCGCAGGCACCACTACGGTCAAGCGCGCTTTCGAGAACGTCTTCCGCCGCGAGCACATCAATGCAGCCGTTATCGAAGGGGACAGCCTGCACAGCATGGACCGCAAGGCATTTCGCGCAGCGGTCGCCAATGCCGAGAAGAACGGCACCCAGGCGCCCAGCCATTTCGGCCCCGAAGCCAACCATTTCGACAAGATCGCGGAAACCTTCGAAACCTACGGGAAGAAGGGCACCTGCAAAAGGCGCTATTACATCCACAGCGACGAAGAAGCCCGCGACCACAATGCGCGCCTCGGCACCAGCCTGAACCCCGGCGAATTCACGCCCTGGGAAGACATCCCGGAAGGCTCCGACCTCCTTTTCTACGAAGGGCTGCACGGCCTCGTGAAAACCGACAGCGTGGATGCCGCGCAGCATGTCGACCTTGGCGTGGGCGTCGTGCCCATCGTCAATCTCGAGTGGATACAGAAGATCCACAGGGATGCCGCAGAGCGCGGCTACTCTGCGGAAGCCACCGTGGACACGATCCTGCGCCGCATGCCGGACTACATCAACCACATCACGCCGCAGTTCTCGCAGACGCACATCAATTTCCAGCGCGTCCCGACCGTGGACACCTCCAACCCGTTCATCGCGAGAGACATCCCCACCCTGGACGAAAGCTTCGTGGTGGTGCGTTTCCGCGATCCGCACGGCGTGGATTTCCCGTACCTGCTCAACATGATCCACGATTCCTTCATGTCCCGCCCCAACACCCTGGTGGTGCCCGGCGGCAAGATGAGCTTCGCCCTGGAAGTGATTCTGGCGCCCATCATGCACGACATGATCCAGAACAAGAAGTAAGGGTTTCAGGGGAGCGGGTTCCCGCTCCTCTTGTTCCCAAAAAATCATGGACATCCTTGCCGGGCTGAATCCGGAGCAAATCGAAGCAGTCACCCTCCCTCACCGTTCCGCCCTGATCCTTGCCGGCGCGGGAAGCGGCAAGACACGGGTCCTCACCTCCCGCATCGCCTACCTGATCCAGAAGCAGGGGACCTCCCCCCAAGAAATTCTCGCAGTCACCTTCACCAACAAGGCGGCGCGGGAGATGACGGCGCGCATTTCGGCAATGCTGCCGATCAGCATCAGGGGCATGTGGATCGGAACCTTCCACGGCCTGTGCAACAGGATGCTGCGCGCCCATCACCGGGAAGCCGGGCTTCCCGAGACCTTCCAGATCATGGACAGCGCGGACCAGCTCGCCATGGTCAAGCGCGTCATCAAGAGCCTCAGCCTGGACGACGAGAAATATCCTCCGAAGCAGCTGCAGCATTTCATCAACGGCCGGAAGGAGGAAGGGCTGAGGCCGCACGACGTATCCGTTTACGACACCTTCACGCGCACCCAGCAGGAAATCTTCTCCGCCTACGAAGCGCAATGCAACCGGGAAGGGGTGGTCGATTTCGCCGAGCTGCTGCTCAGATCCTTCGAGCTCCTGAAGCGCAACGAAATTCTGCGAGCCCATTACCAGGCGCGCTTCAGGCATCTCCTGATAGACGAGTTCCAGGACACGAACCGCCTCCAGTACCAGTGGCTCAGGCTTCTCGCGGGAAAGGATTCGGCGATTTTCGCAGTCGGCGACGACGACCAGTCCATCTATGCATTCCGCGGGGCGGACACCGGCAACATGCGCGAACTGGAGCGAGATTTCCATATCCGGGACATCATCAAGCTGGAACAGAATTACCGCTCCCACGGCAACATCCTCGATGCGGCCAATGCATTGATCCGGCACAACGCCTCCCGGCTGGGCAAGAATCTCTGGACGAGCGATGCCAGGGGCGAGAAACTGCGCTTCTACCAGGCGCCCACCGACCTCCAGGAGGCCGAATACATCGTGGAGGAAATCGGGGCGCTGCATTCGGGCGGCGTGCCGCTCAACGAGATCGCCCTGCTGTACCGCTCCAACGCCCAGTCGCGGGTGCTGGAACATGCGCTCTTCAATGCCTCCCTTCCCTACCGCGTGTATGGCGGATTGCGCTTTTTCGAGCGGCAGGAGATCAAGCATGCGCTCGCCTACCTGAGGCTGGTCCACAATCCGGACGACGACGGCGCGCTGCTGCGGGTGATCAATTTCCCGGCCAGGGGAATCGGGGCCAAGACGATCGAATCGCTCCAGGCGGATGCGGGGGAGGCGAGCCTCTGGTCGAAGGCGCGCGGCAAGAACAGGAAGCTCGACGAATTCGTGAACCTTGTCGAATCGATGAGGAAGGAATGCTCAGGCGCCCCCCTTCCGGAGACGGTCGAAACCGTGATCGAGATGAGCGGCCTCAAGTCGCATTACCTGCACGAGAAGGACGGCGAAGACCGGCTGGAGAACCTGGACGAGCTCGTCAATGCGGCGGCCATTTTCGAATCCGAAGGAGAGCCCCTGGTCGAATTCCTCTCCCATGCCGCGCTGGAAGCCGGGGAGCGCCAGAGCGGCGAAGGATCGGATGCGGTCCAGCTCATGACGGTGCATTCCGCGAAAGGGCTGGAATTTCACGCGGTATTCGTCAGCGGGCTGGAGGAAGGCTTGTTCCCCCACAGCAACAGCAGGAACGAAGCCGGGGGCATCGAGGAGGAGCGGCGCCTGATGTATGTCGCGCTCACCCGCGCGAGAAGGAGGCTCTACTTGAGCTGCGCGCAAAGCAGGATGCTGCACGGCCAGACGAATTACAACATTCCCTCGCGCTTCCTGAAGGAAATCCCGGAGGAGCTGGTCCAGGTCATCGGCGTCGCCGCATTCGGGGATGCACCCGCGCCGGTTTCCGGCAAAGCGTCGCCCTGGAAGATCGGAGCGAACGTCTTCCATCCCAGATTCGGGGAAGGGGTGGTGCTCGCCTGCGAAGGAATCGACCAGGTCCAGGTCAATTTCAGAAGGGCGGGGACGAAGTGGCTGGCGCTCGAATACGCCAACCTGATCGCGATCTAGGCGCTCCCAAGCCAACCGGATCAAGCCGCGATTTCAAGCCGCGATTTCAAGCCGCTTTTGCCTCGAAGCGATGGATGTTGGCCGCAACTTCTCCCTTGTACAGGAAAAGGATCGCGCTCTTCGCCTGGTTCTGTGTTGAGGCGGACACCTTCCTGTCGACCGCAAGGTGCGAAAGAAATACTTCGACCTCCTTCGCGCCCATCTGCGCCGGGTGGGTCTTGTGGTGATACAGGATGAAGCGACTGATCCAGTCGGAATAGGGCTGTTCTGTACGGTAACTGTAATGAAGCTCCCTGAGTTTTCTGTGAGCCTGCCCCATCAGTTTCGGCATGATTTACCCCGAAACAATTTGAGTCTAGAACAAGATTGACCTTCCCCCGGTTTTTCGTGTTCCAAGGGACGGGGTTCATGCTACCAGTTTCTCTTGTTGCTGAGCAATAAGCCAATCATCCAGATGCTGCCTCGGTGACTTGTAGGCTAAAGTCGAATGACGGCGTTTGCGGTTGTAAAACACCTCAATGTATTCGAATGCCATCGCCTTCATCTCCTGCCGCGTCTCGAAGCGCTCGCCATAGACCCGTTCGATCTTGAAGCTGCCAAACCAGCTTTCCGTCGGCGCGTTATCCCAGCAATTCCCTTTGCGGCTCATTGAGCATAGCATTCCGTATTCCTTCAGCTTCGCCTGGAATGCGTCGCTGGCATACTGACTTCCCCGATCCGAATGATGTATCAGCCCGGCTGCTGGTTTTCGCCTGAACCAAGCCATGGTCAAAGCATCGGTGACAAGATCCGCCGTCATACGTGGCTTCAATGACCAGCCAACCACTTCCCGGTTGAATAGATCGAGCACGATCGCCAGATAAAGCCAGCCCTCATCCGTCCAAAGATAGGTGATGTCGGAAGTGAAGACCTGATTGGGAGCTGAAGGCGTGAAGTTGCGTTCCAACAGGTTCGGCGCTATCGGCAGGTTGTGCTTCGAGTCAGTCGTGACCTTGAAGCGGCGCTTGTGCTTGCCCTGGATGCCATTCTCCTGCATCAGTCGTTCCACTCGACCCTTGCTTGCCGGATAGCCGCGTGCCCGCAATTCCAGGACCATGCGCGGACTGCCGTAAGCGCCTTTGAATTCGGCATGAATGGCCTGTATCAACATCAGCATCTGCGCATCAGTCAGTCGTTTCCGGTGCGGCTTGCCGCCAGCCTTCCATGGCCGATAACCGCTTTCAGAGACATCCAGCACCCTACACATCTCAGCCAGGGAATATTCCTTTCGCTGCCTATCAATCCAGGCGTACTTCACTGCACATCTTTCGCGAAGTACGCCGTCGCTTTTTTTAGGATTTCCACCTCCCGCTTCAGGCGAACATTCTCCGCACGCAGCCGCGATAGCTCCATCTGCTCTGGCGTCACTCGCTTGGCCCCCGCAGCGTTGAGCTTGCCCGCGTCAACCGCCTTGACCCAATTCCTCAACGTCTGCTCGACCAGTCCCAGGTCACGTGCTACCGATCCTACGGTTTGCCCGTCCTTGACCCGCTTGACGGCCAACTCACGGAACTCTGTCGTGTATTCCGGCTTCGGTATCTTCATCATCTTCCTTTCCAATGTGATCGTAATTTTACATCACCCTTGGAAAACGATTTTTCGGGGGAAGGTCAGATGCTGCCCAACCCATCATTCCACCGGACGCTGCGCGATAAAGCCGCGCAGGCCGTTGATTTCAAACGTTGCTGGAAATCCCGGACATTTCGTACATTCCGGGGACATAATACTTAATTTCAATGCGGGCCAGCGCACAAGGCCGCTGAACCCGAACGTCAAGCTTCTCAGTAATGGAAGCGCAGCTGCGCGATCATCAATGCATCGCCCTCGATGCGATACACCATGCGATGCTCATCCGTGATGCGGCGCGACCAGAATCCGGAAAGGGCATGCTTCAGGGGTTCGGGCTTGCCGACTCCAGCGAAAGGATCGCGCTGCACTTCGCGTATCAGCCTGTTGATTCGCCCGACCATGCGAGCGTCCTGCTTCTGCCAATACAGGTAATCCTCCCATGCATCGTCAGCGAAAATCAGCCTCACTCTTCCAGCTTCCGCTCGACGCCCTTGCCTGCATTCAGCTGTGCGGCGGCAGAAAGAAGACGCCGGGCGTTGGCGGGAGTGCGCAGGAGGTAGGCGGTTTCCTCCAGCGCCTTGTAGTCTTCGAGCGAGAGCATCACGACGGACTGCTCGCCGTTGCGGGTAATGATCAGGGGTTCGTGATCATTGCAAACGCGATCCATGGCGCTGGCAAGGTTCGCGCGAACGGTAGTGTAGGTGATCGCATCCATGAAAACTCCCAAGATATGTACGTATTAATGTACACATCTTGGGGAGATTTGTCCAGCACGCCATCCCGGCCTGCGCGAAGAACCGGCAGGCCTGGATGCCACGTCAGTCGATGGTCAGGCGCCTCGCTTCGACAGTCGCCTTCTTGGGAAGCACGAGTTCCAGCACGCCGTCCGAATATTTCGCATGGGAATTCGACTCGTCGACTTCCTGGTCCAGCGTGAATGCCCGGGAAGCCTTGCCGAAATAGCGCTCGGAGCGCAGCACGATTTCCCCCTTCTTCTCTTCCTTCTCCTGCCTCACTTCAGCGGAGAGGGAAACCCGGTTGCCGTCTATCGTCACATGGATGTCTTCCTTCTTCACCCCGGGAATGTCCGCCTTGACGGTGTAGCTCTTGTCATCCTCCTTGACGTCCACCTTGATCTGGGGAGCCTGCCTCTCCATGTCCGTGCCGAAAGGCTTGACCATGAAGCCCTTGAAGAAATTGTCGAACGGATCGTCGAGCGGTTCCAGTCTGAAAGGATCCCAGCGGGAAATGTTGGCCATGATGTCCTCCTTAAGGTTTGTCAGGTAATTAAAATATAGCGGCATAATCCCGGAATTCAAGTCTCCCCAGAAAGCGGGTAGAATCCAGGATTTGTCGGCGGAATATCAATGCACATCCACATTCTCGGCATCTGCGGCACCTTCATGGGGGGCATTGCAGCGCTCGCAAAATCCTCCGGGCATCGCGTAACCGGATGCGACACGGCGGTCTATCCGCCCATGAGCACGCAACTCGAAAAACTCGGCATCGAGCTCGTCGAGGGCTACGACCCTTCCCAGATCGGCTTGAAACCCGACCTCTTCGTGATCGGCAACGTCGTCTCCCGGGGCAATCCGCTGATGGAGGCGATTCTCGACCGGAATCTTCCCTACGTTTCGGGGCCGCAATGGCTGCATGAAAACATCCTGAGGGAAAAATGGGTGCTGGCAGTGGCCGGAACGCACGGCAAGACCACGACCACCTCGATGCTTTCCTGGATACTGGAGTGCGCAAACCTGGAGCCCGGTTTTCTGATAGGCGGCGTGGCGCAGAACTTCGCGGTTTCGGCGCGGCTCACCGCATCGCCTTTTTTCGTGATCGAGGCGGACGAATACGACACGGCATTCTTCGACAAGCGCTCGAAATTCGTGCATTACCATCCGCGGACGGCCATCCTCAACAACCTCGAATACGACCACGCCGACATCTTTCCCGACCTTTCCGCCATCGAAACGCAGTTCCATCATCTGGTGCGCACCGTCCCCTCGAACGGGCTGATCGTGGCCAATGCGAAAGAGGAAAGCCTGAAAAGAGTCTTGAATCGGGGCTGCTGGACGCCCGTCGAATGGTTCGCAAGCGAGGAAAGCTGGCATGCCGTCCAGGAAGGGGAGGAAACGGGCATCTTCTTCGGAGAAACCCGCGAGGGCGCGCTCTCCTGGGACCTTATGGGGGAGCACAACCGCTCCAATGCGCTCGCCGCCATCGCAGCCGCAAGGCATTGCGGCGTGCCGCCGAAAGTGAGCCTGGAAGCCCTTGCCAAATTCAGGAACGTGAAGCGCCGCATGGAAATCAAAGGAAACGCAGGCGGGGTTGCCGTCTACGACGATTTCGCCCATCACCCCACCGCCATCGAGACCACGCTCGCGGGACTCCGCGAAAAGGTCAGAAGGGCGCGCATCCTGGCGGTCCTGGAGCCGCGTTCGAACACCATGAAGATGGGGGTCATGAAGGATGCCCTGGCGCGGAGCCTGATCGACGCCGATCTGGTTTTCTGCTATTCGGGCGGACTGGACTGGGACGCAAAATCCGCCCTGCTTCCCCTGGGCGAAAAAGCGCGTGTGACGGGCGACCTGGACGAGCTGGTTCGGGCGATCACCGAAGCTTCAAGGGCGGGGGACCACATCCTCGTCATGAGCAACGGCAGCTTCGGCGGCATCCACGAGAAGCTGCTGCGGTCCCTGCAGTCCAGGGGCTGAAGCGGGCGCTAGGGCAGCAGCGGGACGATGTCGATCCCCGATGCCTCCTGCAGTCCGAACATGATGTTCATGTTCTGCACCGCCTGGCCCGCGGCGCCCTTCACCAGATTGTCGATCACCGAGAGAACGACCACGGTGCCGGAATCCTGCGGCCTGTGCACCGCGATGCGGCAGACGTTCCCCCCCCGCACGCTGCGCGTCTCGGGATGGCTGCCGGCCGGCATGACGTCGACGAAGCACTCGCCCCCGTAGCGCTTCTCGTAAAGCTGCTGCAGATCGGCGTCCCCGGTAAGCCGCGCGTAAAGGGTTGCATGGATGCCGCGGATCAATGGGGTGAGGTGGGGAACGAAAGTCAGCCCGACCTGCTTGCCAGCTGCAATCGAGAGGCCCTGCCTGATTTCGGGAAGATGCCTGTGCCCGGCAACGCCGTAGGCCTTGAAATTGTCGGAAGCCTCGGAAAACAGGAAGCCGGTTTCGGCCTTTTTCCCCGCCCCGCTCACCCCCGATTTCGCATCCGCAATGAGATGGTCGGTATCGACCAGCCCGGCCTCGACCAATGGCAGGAAACCGAGCTGCACCGCCGTGGGATAGCAGCCGGGGTTCGCCACCAGATTCGCCTTCGCTATTTTTTCCCGGTTGACTTCGGGCAGGCCGTAAACCGCATCCTCGAGCAGTTCGGGACAGGCATGCCGCATGCCGTACCATTTTTCCCAGACCCCGACATCCCTGATCCTGAAATCGGCGGCAAGATCGATCACCCTGATTCCGGCATCGAGCAGGGCTTTCGCCTCCTTCATGGCGATTCCGTTGGGGGTGGCGAAGAAAACCACGTCGCACCCCGAAAGGGCGTCGGCGGAGGGCGCGACGAATTCGATGTCCACCCGCCCCCTCAGGCTGGGAAACATGTCGCTGACCTTCATGCCCGCCTCGGAGCGGGATGTGATCGCCTGCAGCCGCACGTCGGGATGCTTCGCCAGAAGGCGCAGCAGCTCTACCCCCGTGTATCCCGTTCCGCCTACGATGCCTGCCTTGATCATGTTCACCTCGCTATGGAAATATAACCTTTTCCCGGAAAACAAAAAAGCCGCCAAAGGCGGCTTTTTCGAGGAAGCTCAACGCTTCGAGAACTGCTTGCGTTTGCGCGCCTTGTGCAAACCCACTTTCTTGCGTTCCACTTCTCGTGCATCGCGCGTCACGAGGCCGGCCTTTTTCAGGTCCGTCTTGAGATCCGCATTGTAGTCGATCAGTGCGCGGGTGATGCCGTGCCTGACTGCGCCAGCCTGGCCCGATTCGCCTCCGCCCATCACGTTGACCATGATGTCGAAGCTTTCCAGGTTGTTGGTCAGCGCCAGCGGCTGGCGAACCACCATGCGTCCGGTTTCGCGGGAGAAGAACTCGTCGACCGGCTTGCCGTTGACGACGATGTTGCCCTTGCCGGGCTTCAGGAAAACCCTGGCCACCGCGCTCTTGCGCCTTCCGGTGCCGTAATTGTAATTTGCGCCCATGTTATGCCTTCACGATATCCAGAGGTTGCGGCTGCTGCGCCGAATGGGGATGCTGGGGCCCGGCATAAACCTTGAGCTTCCTGAGCATCGCATAGCCCAGCGGGCCCTTGGGCAGCATGCCCTTGACGGCCTTCTGCAGCACTCTTCCGGGAAAACGCGCATGCATCTTCGAGAAGCTGGTCGCATAAATGCCGCCGGGGTAGCCGGTATGCCGATAATAGATCTTGGCTTCCGGCTTGTTGCCCGTCACGCGCAGCTTGTCGGCGTTGATGACCACGACATAATCGCCGGTATCGACATGGGGAGTGTAGATCGCCTTGTGCTTGCCGCGCAAACGATGGGCGATCTGGGAAGCCAGGCGCCCCAGGACCTTGTCCGTTGCGTCGACCACGATCCAGTCGTGGGTTACCTCGTGGGGCTTAGCTGAAAATGTTTTCATGAAGCCAATCCTAGATACTTGAATTAGGGAAAGTTGCGAATTCTATGCTAGATTCGCCGCTGATGTCAATGGAAAAAAGCGAACTGATGGGCTGGATTGCGACACACCTGATCGGCGCCTGCCTGCTCCCGCCGCTGAACCTGATTCTGCTGGGCGGGCTCGGGCTGTTTTTGCTGAAATCCAGGCCTAGGCTCGGCAGGGGTCTCATCGCCCTGTCCTTGCTCATTTTGTACCTCCTTTCGGCGCCCTTCGCATCCGACCGGGCGATGGAAATGTTCGAAGGGCCCTACATCCCCCCTTCCGGAAATGCCGGCGCAATCGTGGTTCTCGGCGGGGGAACCTATTTCCGCGCCCCAGAATACGAGGGCAGGAATACCGTCAACCGGTGGGACCTGGAGCGGCTGCGCTATGCCGCGCACCTTTACCGGAAAACGGGAAAGCCCGTCCTGGTCTCGGGCGGCCATCCTCTGGGCAACCCGGACTCCGAGGCCGAGCAGATGAAAGCCGTGCTGATCGAAGATTTCCACATTCCCGTTGCCTGGACGGAAGACGGATCGAGAAACACGGAAGAAAACGCCACGAAAAGCTTCGCAATCCTGAAGCGGCAAAACATCCGCACCGTTTACCTCGTCACCCAGGCCTGGCACATGCCGAGGGCGGCGCTCCTGTTCAGGCATGCGGGCTTCGCCGTCATCCCGGCGCCTGTAGGCTTTGCGACTTCATACCAGATCGGCCTGCTTTCGTTCGTGCCTTCGAGCGGATCCCTGATGCAGAGCGAAATTCTGCTGCACGAGCTCATCGGCATCGCCTGGTTTGAGTTAAAATCCACGATATCGAATCAAAGCCAGGAGAAACCATGAAAGCGCGTATCAAGTGGATCGAGAATGTCAGTTTCCTCGGGGAAACCGGAAGCGGCCATGCCGTGCTGATGGACGGGGCTCCGGAAGGAGGCGGGCGCAACCTGGGGCCTCGCCCGATGGAAATGCTGCTTGTCGGAACCGGCGGCTGCACCGCTTATGACGTGGTGCACATCCTGAAGAAGGGACGCCAGCCGATCTCCGATTGCGTGGTCGAAATCGATGCGGAACGGGCTGAAGGAGACCCCAAGGTGTTCACCAAGATTCACCTCCATTTCGTCGTCAAGGGGAAGGGCCTCAATCCCGTCCAGGTCGAGCGGGCGATTTCCCTTTCAGCCGAGAAATACTGCTCGGCATCGATCATGCTCGGCAAGACCGCCGACATCACCCACGATTTCGAGATCGTGGAAGACTAGGGTCTGTTAACACTTGCCCGATGCGTGCGAACGTGATGAATCAGGTGACAGGGCAAGGCCGGAGCGGCGCGGTTTGGTTATTCCAAACAAGCCGCGAGGAACGCGGCAATGCACCTGATTCAACCGTTCCCTTCGGGTTGCGGCAATATGCTGCGTCAACTGCGTTGCGCGTCTTGCGAAGGGCGCAACCATTCGCTGCGCCGCGCGCCTTGTATCCATCGGCATCTTGCCGCAACGCATCCCACCGGACAAGTATTAACAGGCCCTAGGTAAGCTTGGAGACGTCGATCACAAAATCCTCTTCCGGATCGAAGGGGACCACATCGAGCAGCGGCGCATCGATCCTCCCTGTTATGGCATCCAGCACCTCGTCGAAAGCCTGCATGCCGGGATCCATCCTGTTCGCCACCCACCCTGCGAGCTCAAGCCCCCTCGATTTCACGGCATCCCTGGTCAGAAGCGCGTGGCTGATCGCCCCGAGCCTCATGCCGACGACGAGTATCACAGGCAGCCCCAGCATTTTCGCAAGATCCGAAGTGTCCTGCTCTTCGTTGAGCGGGACGAGAAAGCCGCCGATTCCCTCGACGATCACGATGTCAGCCCGGATATTTTCATAGGCGCGAACGATCGTTCCGGCATCGATATCGACCCCGGCGCGCCGTGCGGCGATATGGGGCGCAAGCGGGTCGGGCAGATCGTAGGGATTGGCCAGATCGGGTGGGATATGCTTCGAGCCTGCCGCGGCAAGCCTTGATGCATCGTCTCCCCCGGAGCTGACCGGCTTCATTCCCGCCGACGCCAGGCCCAGCCTCGAAAAGGAGCGCAGCAATGCGCAGCTCACCGTGGTCTTGCCTATTCCCGTGTCCGTTCCGGTGACGAAGTATCCGCGCTTCATTTTGGCTTCGCCGCAAATCGGATGACCTTGCTTCCTTCCGGAAGATCGCGCTGCCCCGGCTTCCAGGCATGCCCGTAGACCACCTCGAAAGTCGCGGGCAGCCTTCCTTCCCGCCTCATGGATTCGTAATTTTCAACCAGCCTGCCCCACGCGGATTTCCCGAAAAGGCCGCGCGGCCTGCCCTGAAGCGCATTATGGGCGCCGATCGCCTTGAGGTCCTGCATCACCCCTCTGACATCTTCGTAAGTAAGGGTAATGCACTCCATGTCCATGACGGGAATGGCGAAACCGGAATGCAGCAATGCGTCCCCGATGTCGTGCATGTCGACGAAGCGGTTGACGTGGGCGTGGGAATCGGAAAACGCCCGGCGCAATTCCTTCAGGGTATCCGGGCCGAACGTGCTGAACATGAACAGTCCCTGGGGCTTCATGATGCGGCTTATTTCGGAAAGGGCTGCATTCAGGTCGTTGCACCACTGCAGGGCGAGATTCGACCAGACCATGTCCACGCTGGAGGATTTGAGCGGCAGGCTTTCGATGTCGCCGCAGATCTGGGGTGCAGCTCCCGAAAAAGGCTTCTTCCACCAGGGAACTGCCGGGCGCGCCTTGAGCAGCATGGCAAGGGACAGGTCCAGTTCGACAATGGCCGCATCGGAGTAGATTCTGCCGAGATCGCGCCTGCCCTTTCCGGTTCCCGATCCCGCATCGAGTATCGTCTTCGGGCTGATCTTCACGTAATCTAGGCGGGAGAGCATGCGCTCCCCCACTTCCCTTTGCAGGACGGCCGCGCTGTCGTAGCTTTGCGCGGCCCTGTCGAAAGCGCGCCTGACCAGGCGCTTGTCGGCAATATAATCAGTATTCATCGAAAAATTCCGTCAATTTCGAAACGAAGCACCCGGGATGCGAAATGAAAGGGGCGTGCGCACATCCGGAAATGCTTCCCAGCGTTCCGTCTGGCATGTTCTCGGCGAGCCATTTTCCTGCCGCCAGCGGCGTCAGCCTGTCGCATTCCCCGTGCAGCACCAGCGCGGGCCGGGCAACGGACTGCGCCGTCTTCCTCAAGTCCGAATTCAGCAACAGGTCGAGGCCTTTCTTCAAGGCTGCCATTTCGGTTCTTTCCAGGCAGTCCTGCAGCTTTCTGAAAGTTCCGGGGGCATCCTCTCCGCCCCGGGCCTGAAGCAGCAGGAAGCGTTTCAATGTCGCTTCAGGATCGCTCTCAAGGGCATCGGCAAACTCCGCGAAAGTCCCTTCGGGAATGCCGTGCGCCCAATCCACTCGGGACACGAAGCTGGGGGTGCTGGAAACAAGCGCGAGTCTCCCGATCTGCTCCGGATATCTTTCCGCCCATTGCAAGGCAAGCTGTCCGCCGAGGGACCAGCCGCACAAGGAAACCCCGGAAGGAAAGGCCTGCGCCAGGACCTCGACCCAGTCGCCGCTGCAATGCCCGCTCGACCCATGCCCGGGAAGATCGACCCGATGCACCCTGAATTCTTGCGCAAGCCCGCGGAACACCGGACCCCAGCACTTGCCGGACATTCCCCAGCCGTGGATCAGGACGACATCCCTGCCCTTCCCCGCGCTTTCAACATGCAGGTGCATTTTTCAGCGCCGCAATCAGGCGGTCCAGATCTTCGAAGGCGTGCGCTGCGGAAAGCGAAATCCGCAGCCTCGCGCTGCCTTTCGGCACCGTGGGGGGGCGGATGGCGGGAACGAGCATGCCTTCCTCCTGCAATCGGGCGCTGAGCGCCATGCAGGCCTGGTTTTCGCCCACGACAAAAGGCTGGATCGGCGTATCCGAAGGCAGCAGCGCCGATTTCAAATGCGATTTGAGATGATCGGCAAACTTGCGCAGCCGCTCCCTTCTCCAGGATTCCGCCCCGATCAGCTCCAGGCTCGCCAGCAGCGCTTCCGCCAGCATGGGCGGCTGGGCGGTCGTGTAGACATAGCTCCTCGCGCGCTGCACCAGCATTTGCACCATGTCGGCCTCTCCCGCGACGAAGGCCCCGGCCACGCCAGCCGCCTTGCCGAGCGTTCCCACGTAAACGATGCGGGGGGAAGAGACGCCGAAATGGGAAAGGATGCCGCCGCCGCTTTCCCCGAGCACGCCAAAGCCGTGCGCATCATCCAGCA
Source organism: Pseudomonadota bacterium (assembly GCA_021835845.1). Classification (GTDB taxonomy): domain Bacteria; phylum Pseudomonadota; class Gammaproteobacteria; order Burkholderiales; family JABEVD01; genus JABEVD01. The sequence continues at coordinate 63,336 of JAKBJU010000002.1, forward strand.
GCAGCGCAGCATCGTACCTTTCGCAAAGCTCGAGCAGTTGCGGCACGGGCGCGATGTCGCCGTCCATGCTGAACACGGCATCGGTTGCCACGAGCTTGCGCCTTTTCCCTTCCCCGGCGAGGAGGGTTTCCAGCGCAGCCATGTCCAGATGCGGATAACGGCGAAGTTTCGCCCTGGAAAGCAGCGCCGCATCGTTGAGGGATGCGTGATTGAGCCTGTCGCAAAAGATCGCGTCGTTTCTCCCCGCCAGAATCGAAACCGCTCCGATGTTGGCCATGTAGCCGGTGGAGAAAAGCAGCGCGGCGGGCAATCCGACGAATTCGGCCAGCGCCTTTTCGGCCGCCTCATGCGCGCTGCCATGGCCGCAAAGCAGATGGGAGGCGCCGGCGCCCACGCCGAACCGCCTCGCCCCCAGGCAGGCCGCCTCGATCAGATCAGGATGATTGGCGAGCCCGAGATAGTCGTTGCTGCAATAACTCGTGCAGACTTTGCCGTCGACCTGAACACGCACGCCCTGAGGGCCTTCCAGGGTACGGCGGCGGCGCAGGAGGCCGCCTTGTTCCAGTTGGTCGAGTTCAGCCCTGAAGGAATGCATGATCAGACTGCATGCATGCCGAGCTTGTCGAGCAGAGCCCTGTCCCTTTCGACTTCGGGATTGCCGGTCGTCAGCAGTTTCTCGCCGTAGAATATCGAATTCGCGCCGGCCAGAAAGCACAATGCCTGGGTCGATTCGCTCATCTGCTGGCGGCCTGCGGAGAGGCGAACGAAGCTTTTCGGCATGGTGATCCTGGCTGCAGCTATGGTTCTCACGAATTCGAGGGGGTCGAGCGGATCGGTTCCGTAAAGCGGCGTACCCTCGACCTGGACGAGATTGTTGATCGGCACGCTCTCCGGCTGGGGAAACTGGTTGGCGAGTTCCGCGATCAGTTCGGCGCGTGCCGCCCTGGTTTCCCCCATGCCCACGATTGCACCGCAACACACATTGATTCCGGCGCGCCTGACTTTCGACAAGGTATCCAGCCTGTCCCCGTAATCCCGGGTGGAAACGATCTCCTCGTAATGCCGGCGGGAAGTGTCGATGTTGTGGTTGTAGTAATCGAGGCCAGCCTCCTTGAGCTGCTCCGCCTGCCCCTCTTTCAGCATGCCGAGCGTCGCGCAGGTCTCGAGCCCCAGTTCCCTGACCGCCCTGACCATCTCGGTCACGGCATCGAGATCCTTCTGCTTCGGCCCGCGCCATGCCGCCCCCATGCAGAACCGGCTGGCGCCGTTATCCCGCGCGGCTCTTGCAGCAGCCAGGACTTCTTCCAGGGAGAGCATGGGCTGATTTTCGACGGCGGTATCGTGCCGGGCGGACTGGGAGCAATAGCCGCAATCCTCGGAACACCCCCCCGTCTTGATCGAAACCAGGGTGGAAAGCTGGATTCCGTTGGGATCGAAATGCTCCCTGTGAATGCATTGCGCCCTGTGGATGAGGTCGCTGAAGGGAAGCCCGAAAAGACCGAGCACCTCCGATACCTCCCATTTTTTCGAAACCGTCTCCATGCGCTTTTCCCGATCTGTCCTAAGATGCAGGAATCATCGACGATCGGATGCCGAATTGTCAAATCCAGTCAGGATTTTTTTGAACAACTGCTCAAAATTCAGGCGGAATCTTTTCGGGACCGACTGCCTGCTCTGCGGCGCCGCTTCCGGACCGGAAAATATCTGTCCCGCCTGCCTCGCCCATCTTCCCTATCTGCGAGGAAGCCGATGCAGGATTTGCGCAAATCCGACCGCAGCCCCCCTATGCGGAGCCTGTCTCGCAAAACCGCCGCATTTTTCCCGAACCCTGGCGGTGTTCAGCTACGAATTCCCGGTCGATGCGCTGATCCAGTCCCTCAAGTACCGCGAGAATCTCGCGCTATCCTCGACGTTTGCGCAAATGCTGATGCAGGCATCGGGCAGCTATCCCAGGCCGGACTTCATCGCACCGGTTCCCCTTCATCCATTGAAGCTGCGCGAGCGCGGATTCAATCAGGCCATGGAGATCGCAAGGCATATCTCGGGAAAAACCGGGATCGCCCTGATCGAATGCAGAAAAATCAGGGATACCCCCTCCCAGACGTCGCTTCCCTGGGCAGCGCGGAAAAGGAATGTCAGGGATGCGTTCTCCTGCGATTCCGCCCTGGAGTCGGGTCATGTTGCCGTCATCGACGATGTCATGACCACGGGTTCGACGCTCGACGAGCTGGCGAAAACCCTGCTCGGGCAAGGCGCCAGGGAGGTCAGCGCCTGGGTGGTGGCGCGCGCCGTCAAATCAGTCTGACGATTCCGTAACAGGCACGTTGGTTTTGGTAAAGCCGGGTATGCTGTCCCTGAGCGCCTGCAGGGGATCGGACCCTATCCTCGCCATGCCGTTGAGCTCGAGCTGAACGAAAAACATGCTCGCAGTCTCCTGGTAGGCTATGGCGAAGCGCTTGGTGACGATGCGCAGCGCCCAGCAATCGGCGTCGTATTCGACCCCGGCGGTCCCCTCGAGCAATTGCCTGTTGGCAAGCGAATAATTCCATCGCCCCACGCCGTGCCATCGTCCCATCAGCGGCCACTGGCCGGATATGTCGACCTGATTGAGCGCGAAACCCTGGGCTGCCACCGCAGCCGGCAAGGCGGTTGTAAGCGCCGGAGCATTGGAAACTCCGTAGGCATAATAGGAGAGCGGCAGAACAGTGCGATTGAAAAGATAACCCAGATTGAGCAGCTTGCCGATTTCGGGCGAGTAATGCGCATAGAAGCTGACAAACTGGGTCTGCCAGGCTCCCGGCGTGACCTGGACATAGCTGTCGAGGCTCAGATCCTTGCTCACCGCTCCGCCTACGCTCGCGATCACGTCCGATGTGGAAGTCGTCACGGGAATCATCTGCGGCGACTGCAGGTAGAATCGCTGCGCAAGGGTCATCCTCAGGCGCTCATCCCCGGTGTTTTCCTCGATGAAGCGGGAAGTCATGGCGAGCGTAAGCTGATTCGCATCGCTGAACCTGTCGTTTCCGCTGAACTGGTTTTCGGTGAACATCTGCGCGTAGGTGAAATCCATCGGCGCGGAATCGAAGTTCGGCAGATTGTTCTGGTTCCGGTAAGGCACATAGACATAATAGACCCTCGGCTCCAGCGTCTGAACCAGATCCTGCCGCCCCATGGGATCGCTCTTTTCGAAATAGAGGCCGCTGTCGACGCTGGCATAGGGAATGTTGACCGTCGAGTTGGGAAGCCCGCTGGTATTGTTCGCTCCCAGCGAATAGCTCACGCTGTGGAAGCCCAGCTTGGGCGTAAAGAAGGCGGCAGCACTGCGCACCGGATAGCTGACGGTCGGATTGATCGCCAGCCTTTTGCCATTAACAAATATAGGATGACTGAAATCGTCGTATTCCCCGTTGAAAACCACGCTCGCCCCGCCCACGTTATCCCTGCTTGCGTTTAACAGCAATTGCGGCAAGGAGGCATAGGGAGCAATGACCGGCACCAGCGGATTCGACAAGGTTTGGTAATTCTGCACCCTGGAAGTAAAATTCCACCACCCCCCGTCGTAGGTCAGATGGCCCTCCCTGGGCAGAACGCTCTGGGAAGTCATAGTCATCAAGGGGGAAAGATCGAGGTAATAATAGCTGTCTGAAACCTGTTGCAGATTCAATTCGCCAGACCACCCGTTGCCGAAGGTCTGGTTGTGCAAAATGTTCGCCTCCTCGCGCGTCGTTCCCGTTATGTTGTCCCTGGGCAGGATATTGAAGTGCGCTATGCCAGAATAGCTCGGCTCGAGATAGCGAAATTCGGTATTGAGCATCGCTCCCCGCTTCATCAAGATGCGAGGGGCAATCGTCGCATCGTAATTGGGCGCGATGTTCCAATAATAGGGAACGGTAAGTTCCTCACCGCCGGAAGCCGTACTGCCGAAAACCGGCGCAAGAAAGCCCGACCTTCTCCGATTGCCCGTCGGAAAGTCCATCCAGGGGGCATAGAGGATGGGCTTTCCCTTGAATGAAATCGTCGCATCATGCGCGATGCCGACCTGGCTCGCCTGATCGAGATCCAGTTCGCCGACCTTCAGGAACCAGTCGTCGTTTCCCACCGGGCAGGTGGTATAAATCGCCTTGTGCAGCCGATACTTGTCCTTGCCGGTGAATTCCAGCTTGTCCGCATGGCCGCGGCCGCCATCCGCCATCCGGTATACCGGCTGGTCCATGAAGCCGATATTGCTCTTGACCTGCAGCTGCAGCCTGGGCCCGTCCATGGTGCTGCCATTTTGTTCGACGCGCACATGACCATGCGCCAGGATCTCGTCGCTCGCCTGAAGGTACTTGAGCCAGTCGGCCACGATCGACTGGCCGCGCTTCCTCATCTCGGCATGACCTATCGCGATCATGTCCACGTCCTGGTGTCCCTGCACGCGATCTCCCCTGATGAACAGCGGCACGTCCTCGCCGTTGTCCGGAGGGGGGAGCATCTCGCTGGTCAGCCCGAGCGGCAACCCTTCGTCTGCAAAAGCGGATATGGAAAGCATGCATAAAAGGGAAAAGGTGGCAGGCTTGAGGCGAAATTTATGCATCGGAATTGGATTGATTGTTTGGTGATAAAATCGCACAATTTCACCATTATGGCAATCGCATTGGAAAGACGGCAGCTTATCGAATCCTGGCTTGGGGACCAGTTCCCGGACCGGCCATTCGCGCTCGAGGCGGCATCGGAAGATGCCAGTTTCCGCCGCTATTTCCGGGCGATCTTCGCGGATGGCTCGCTGATCGTGATGGATGCCCCGCCCGCCCACGAGGACTGCCGCCCCTTCGTCCGCGTCGCGCAAATTTTCGGGGAAGCCGGAGTCCATCTGCCCCGGGTGATCTCGCAGGATCTCGAAAGGGGATTCCTGCTTTTGAGCGATCTGGGCAGCACGACCTATCTGGAAGTGCTCAACGAAAGCAATGCCGATGCGCTTTACGGCGATGCGGTGGACGCCCTCATCAGGATCCAGCTGGCCAGCCGCCCCGGCGTGCTTCCCGAATACGACGCAGCCCTGCTCAGGCGCGAAATGGGACTTTTTCCCGAGTGGTATCTCGGCAGGCACCTTGGCACCGAGCCCGGGGAAAAGCAGGCGGCGATTCTGGAACAGGTGTTTTCCTGCCTGGTCAGAAACAACCTTTCCCAGCCCAGGGCCTATGTCCACCGGGATTACCATTCGCGCAACCTGATGCTGGCCAACCCCAATCCTGGAATTCTGGACTTCCAGGACGCAGTCTACGGCCCCATCACCTACGACCTCGTTTCGCTTTTCAGGGATGCCTATGTCGCCTGGGAGGAGGAACGGGTGCTGGACTGGGTCATCCGCTACTGGGAAAAGGCGAAAAAGGCCGGCCTGCCGGTCACTTCCGATTTCGCGGAATTCTACCGGGACTTCGAATGGATGGGCGCGCAGCGCCAGCTCAAGGTCGTCGGAATTTTCTCGCGCCTCCATCATCGCGACGGGAAGGCGCGCTATCTCGACGACATTCCGCTCGTCCTTTCCTATCTGAAAAAAACCTGCGCGCGCTACGCCGAACTCTCCCCCGTATTGCGGCTCGTCGACAAAATCGAAGTGAGAACCACCTTTTGAAGGCGATGATTCTTGCCGCAGGGCGCGGCGAGAGAATGCGGCCCCTGACCGACTCAATCCCGAAACCGCTTCTCGAAGTCAGGGGAAAGCCCCTGATCGTCTGGCAGATCGAGGCTCTGGCAAGAGCCGGCTTTCGCGATATCGTCGTCAATCTCGCCCACTTGGGAAAACAAATCGAAGACCGGCTCGGCGACGGGGAAGCCTTCGGTGTCGGCATAGCCTACTCCCGCGAGGAATCCGCCCTGGAAACGGCAGGGGGCATCGCTCATGCGATGCATCTTCTGGGAGACGCACCCTTTCTCGCGGTGAATTCGGACATTTACTGCGACTTCGACTATTCGACATTGCTTGCGAAAATCGATCAGATGGAAAACCGGTCCATCCTCGCCCATCTCGTTCTCGTCGACAATCCCGAGCATCACCCGCAAGGCGATTTTTTTCTGGAAGACGGAAAAATCGTTCCCTGCGGAAAAGAAAAGCTGACCTTCAGCGGAATAGGGATCTATCACCCCGATCTTTTCAAGGGCATCGAACCCGGGCAATCGGCCAGGCTCGCCCCGCTCCTGAACGATGCAATCGCCAGGGGAGAAGTCTCCGGAAGGCATCATCGGGGATTATGGGTCGACGTCGGCACGCCCGAGCGTCTCCTTGAACTGAATTCCGGTGGTAGAATCAGGACATGAAAGATCATTCCGTCCATCTCGAAAGAAGGCGGCGCCTGCTGGAAAAAATCGAGGGCGTCGTCATCCTGCCCACTGCAGTCCATCCTGTGCGCAACCGGGATACCCATTACCCGTTCCGTTTCGACAGCCATTTCTACTACCTGACCGGATTCACCGAGCCCGATGCGGTGCTCGTCATGGTTGCGGGAAAATCCCCCAGGAGCATGCTGTTCTGCCTGGAAAGGGACATGGAGAGGGAAATCTGGGACGGCTACCGCTTCGGGCCCGAGGGCGCGAAAAGCGCATTCCTGTTCGACGAAGCGCATCCGATATCGGCGCTGGAGGCCATGCTGCCGCAGCTGCTCGCCGACCAGCCCGCCGTATCCTACCCTCTCGGACAGGACGAGAAATGGGATGCCAGGGTGCTCTCCGCCCTGAATGCCGTGCGCGCCCAGGGAAGAAGCGGAATTTCCGCGCCTGCCGAAATCAGGGACATCCGCCCGGAAATCGACGAAATGCGATTGTTCAAGGATGAATGCGAAATCTCGCTCATGCGCCGGGCAGCAAACATCGCATCGGACGCGCACAAGCTTGCCATGAAGTCGGCAAGGCCCGGAATGATGGAATACGAAATCGAGGCCGAGTTCCTGCGGGAATTCCGCCGCAGGGGCGCGCAGGCTCCCTCCTATACGCCCATCGTGGCAGGCGGAGGAAATGCCTGCATCCTGCACTACGTCGAAAACAATGCGGCATTGCAGGACGGGGATCTCCTGCTCATAGATGCGGGATGCGAACTGGACGGCTACGCCTCCGACATCACCCGCACCTTCCCGGTGAACGGCTGCTTCACGCCTGCGCAGAGGGAAATCTACGAACTGGTGCTCGAAGCGCAATACGCGGCGCTCTCCGAAATCAAGCCCGGCGCTTCCTGGAACAGCCCGCACGAAGCGGCAGTCCGGGTTCTCGCGCAGGGCCTGGTCGATCTCGGGCTCTGCAAGGGCAGCGCGGACGCCGTGATCGAATCGGGGGATTACAGGCGCTTCTACATGCACAGGACCGGGCACTGGCTCGGGCTCGACGTGCACGACGTGGGCAGCTACAAGACCGAAGGCTCCTGGCGCAAACTCGAACCGGGAATGGTCCTGACGGTGGAGCCCGGCTGCTACATCCGCCCCTCGGAAGACGTGCCCGAAGCCTACTGGAACATCGGCATTCGCATCGAGGACGACGTCCACGTCACCGAAGGCGGCCATGAGATCCTGAGCCTGGACACCCCCAAGTCGGTGCGGGAAATCGAGAGCTGGATGGCTCGATGAGCGAGCATGTCGATGTTCTCGTCATAGGAGGCGGCCCCGTTGGGGCAGCCCTCGCGCTCTCCCTGAAAGACGCTTCCCTCTCCGTCATGGTGCTCGAAGCAAGAGCTTCCCCCCAAGACGACCCCCGCATGCTCGCCCTCTCCTTCGGCAGCAAACTGCATCTTGAGCGCATCGGCGCCTGGAGCGGGATCGGCAATGCGACCCCCATCGACACCATTCATGTATCCCAGAAGGGCGGGTTCGGCAGGACCATCCTGACCGCAAAGGAATCCGGGGTGCCCGCTCTGGGGTACATCGCCAGCTATCGCGAAATCCACGCGGCGCTGGTCTCGAAGCTTGCTCCGGAAACCTACCTATCGGGCGCACGCGCCTGCGAGGTCGATCTTTCGGGAGAATGCGGCACGGTCGATTTCGATTACCGGGGAAAGAGGAGGCGAATCGGCGCCGGGCTGGTCGTGATGGCCGACGGCGGCAAGCTCGTCGAACAGGTGAAGGGGATCGCGCAGCACCAGCGCGAATACGGCCAGTGGGCGATCATAGGCCAGGTCAGGACGGAAAAGCCGCACGGCAACACCGCCTACGAGCGCTTCACGCCGGACGGGCCGCTCGCGCTGCTGCCCAACGGGGATGGCTTTTCGCTGGTCTGGACAGCCGCCCCGGAATCGGCCAAGAATATCCTCTCTCTCGAAAAGGGAAAATTCCTGGAAAGGCTGCAAGGCCATTTCGGCGACAGGCTGGGGAAATTTGCCGACTGCGGCCCCGTGTCCGGATTTCCCCTCGCCCTCAAATATTCGACCCCTTTCGTCGCAAAGCATCTCGCCCTGATCGGCAACGCAGCACAAACCCTTCATCCCGTTTCGGGCCAGGGACTCAACCTGGGCCTGAGGGATGTCGCGGCACTTGCCCGGGAAATAAGGGAGGCCGAAGAAATCGGCTCCGATGCCATGCTCGCGAATTACAGCAAGCGCAGGCAGCTCGATCGGGCGGGCGGAATACGCTTCACCGATTCGCTGATCAAGCTGTTTTCCAACGAAATCCCCGTCCTGCGCGCAGGGCGCGGCCTGGCGCTCGCCGCGCTGGATTGCTCCCCCCCCGCCAGGAAATGGTTTTCCCGGAAAATGATGTTCGGCATCAAAGCAGGATCCCTTTTGTGAAAGCTCCGGGAAAAGTTTACAATGGCTGCTTTTCCGTAAAAACCCTACTGTGAAAATCGGTCCCTACCAGCTCAGGAACAATCTGATCGTCGCCCCGATGGCGGGCGTCACGGACAGGCCTTTCCGCCAGCTTTGCAAGGCGATGGGGGCGGGCATGGCGGTTTCCGAGATGGTTTCCAGCAATTCCCTGCTCTGGGGAAGCGACAAGACGCGCCGCAGGGCGAACCACGACGGCGAGGTCGAGCCGATTTCCGTCCAGATCGCAGGGGCGGACCCGGACATGATGGCCGAAGCCGCGAAATACAACGTCGACAACGGCGCCCAGATCATCGACATCAACATGGGCTGCCCGGCGAAGAAAATCTGCAACGTGATGGCGGGTTCCGCCCTGTTGCAGAACGAGCCCCTGGTCGCCAGGATCGCAGAGGCCGTGGTCGCTGCGGTGGACGTGCCCGTCACGCTGAAAATCCGGACGGGATGGGACAGAGAGAGCAGGAATGCGGTCAGGATCGCCAGAATCGCCGAAGCCGCCGGCATCCAGGCCCTCGCCATACACGGCAGGACACGCGCCTGCGGATACAGCGGGGACGCGGAATACGATACGATCGGCGAGGTCAAATCCAGGATCGCCATTCCCGTCATCGCCAACGGAGACATCGCCTCCCCCGAGAAGGCGAAATTCGTGCTCGAAAGAACCGGGGCGGATGCCCTGATGATCGGTCGGGCCGCCCAGGGAAGGCCCTGGATCTTCCGCGAAATTGCGCATTATCTCGAAACCGGGGAACACCTCCCGCAGCCCGAGGTTTCCGAAATCCATGCCGTCCTGATGGCGCATCTCATGGATCTTTTCGGGTTCTACGGAGAGGACACCGGGGTGCGCGTGGCGAGAAAGCACATCTCCTGGTACACCAAGGGCCTGACAGGCTCCGCCCAATTCAGGCACAGCATGAACCAGCTCCAGTCCTGCGCAGAGCAGGTCGCCCATATCGACCGCTTCTTCTCCGAACTTGGCGCAAGCAACCCGCGTTTGACTTACACCGAGGACGAGAAATGGGCGGCATGAAGGGGGAAGGCGAAATCGGCTCCTGCGTCCGCAAGGCGGTCGAGTCCTATTTCAACGACCTTGACGGCGAAAAACCCTGCGCGCTCTACGACATGGTGATGCGCTGCATCGAAAAGCCCCTGATCGAACTCGCCTTGAACCACACCCACGGCAACCAGACCCGCGCAGCGGAATTGCTGGGACTGAACCGCAACACGCTCAGGAAGAAAATGCAGGATCTCGGCATTTCCTGATTACTCAACCACACAGATTCACCACCATGACTTCGATCACTCAAGCTCTGCTCAGCGTCTCCGACAAGACAGGCATCAGGGAATTCGCGTCCGCCCTCCACGAGATGGGCGTGAAAATCCTTTCCACCGGAGGGACCGCCAAACTGCTTTCCGAATCGGGCATCCCGGTCACGGAAGTCGGGGACTACACCGGCTTTCCGGAAATGCTGGACGGACGGGTCAAGACGCTGCATCCCAAGATCCACGGCGGAATCCTGGGGCGCAGGGATATCCCGGATCATGTCGAAACGATGAAGGGGGCGGACATTCCCCCCATCGACCTCGTCGTCGTCAACCTCTACCCCTTCTCGCAAACCGTCGCCAGGGAAAACTGCTCGCTGGAAGACGCCATCGAAAACATCGACATAGGCGGACCGACCATGGTCCGGGCTGCGGCCAAGAATTACCATCATGTCGCCATAGTGACCGACCCCGCTGATTACGGCAGGGTGCTCGCCGAAATGCGGGCAAATGCGGGAACCGTGTCGGATGCCACGCGCTTCGATCTGGCGAAGAAGGCCTTCTCCCATACTGCGAGCTATGACAGCGCAATCAGCAACTATCTGACTGCGATCGAACCGGACGGGACGCGCAGCGAATTTCCGGCGCAGATCAATTTCAATTTCGTCAGGGTGCAGCGCATGCGCTATGGCGAGAACCCGCACCAGCAAGCCGCTTTCTATCGCGACCCGGTTGCATTGCCCGGGGGCATCGCCAGCTATGTCCAGGTACAGGGCAAGGAACTCTCCTACAACAACATCGGCGATGCCGACGCGGCATGGGAATGCGTCAAGACGTTCGACGAACCCGCCTGCGTGATCGTCAAGCATGCCAATCCCTGCGGCGTTGCGACTGCTGACTCCCCCCTGAATGCCTACAAGCTGGCCTACGCGACGGATACCACCTCCGCATTCGGCGGCATCATCGCCTTCAATCGCGAACTCGATGCCGAGACCGCCTCGGCCATCACCGCCAACCAGTTCGTCGAAGTGATCGTTGCACCTGGTGCCACCCAGGCAGCGCTTGACGTGACCGCCGCGAAGCAGAACGTGCGTGTCCTCACCGTGCCGCTTTCGGATGCGCACAACCGCTATGACTTCAAGCGGGTGGGCGGCGGTCTTCTGGTGCAGAGCCCCGATGCGCTGAACGTCCGGGCAGGGGAACTGCGCGTGGTCACCAAGGCGCAGCCCAGCGCCGCGCAGCTCGAGGACCTGCTCTTTGCCTGGAAAGTCGCCAAGTACGTGAAATCCAACGCCATCGTGTTCTGCAAGGGCGGCCGAACCTTGGGCGTTGGCGCAGGCCAGATGAGCCGCGTCGACAGCACGAAGATCGCCTCGATCAAGGCCGCCCATGCCGGCCTCGACCTTTCCGGCTCCGTCGTCGCATCGGATGCCTTCTTCCCTTTCCGGGACGGACTCGACGTCCTCGCGCAGGCGGGCGCACGCGCGGTCATCCAGCCGGGGGGCTCGATGCGCGACGAGGAAGTGATTGCTGCGGCGGACGAGCAGAACATCGCCATGGTCTTCACCGGCTACCGTCATTTCAGGCACTGAACATGAAAATTCTCGTCATCGGAAGCGGCGGGCGCGAACATGCCCTGGCATGGAAGCTCGCCCGTTCGGCAAGAGTCAGCCGGGTCTATGTCGCACCCGGAAATGCGGGAACGGCGCTGGATGAAGGCTGCGTCAACGTGAATCTGACGGAAATTCCCGACCTGATCGATTTCGCGAAGCAGGAGTCGATCGCGCTCACTGTGGTCGGGCCTGAAGCGCCCCTGGCAAATGGCATCGTCGACGACTTCAGGGCGGAAGGCCTCAAGATTTTCGGCCCGACGAAAGCGGCTGCCCAGCTCGAAAGCTCCAAAGCTTACGCCAAGGCGTTCATGATGCGACACGGCATTCCCACCGCAAGTTACGCGGAATTCGAGGACATCGCTGCAGCGCACCGCTATGTGGACGAGAAGGGCGCGCCCATCGTGATCAAGGCAGACGGCCTCGCAGCAGGGAAGGGCGTGGTGGTGGCCATGGATCTGCCTGATGCGCATGCCGCAATCGACACGATTCTTTCTGGAGGCGGACGGGTGGTGATCGAGGAATTCCTGGAAGGGGAAGAAGCGAGCTTCATCGTCATGGCCGACGGAAAAAATGTCCTGCCCTTCGTCACCAGCCAGGATCACAAACGGCTCCTGGACGCGGACCGCGGCCCCAACACCGGCGGCATGGGTGCTTATTCCCCCGCAGCCGTGGTCACGCCTTCGTTGCATGCGAGGGTGATGCGGGAGATCATCCAGCCTGTCATGCGGGGCATGAGCCAGGACGGCATCAGCTACACCGGCTTTCTTTACGCGGGACTCATGATCGACGGGGACGGCAACCCGAAAACGCTCGAATTCAACTGCAGGATGGGCGACCCGGAAACGCAGCCGATCATGATGCGCCTCAAGACCGATCTCAGCCTCCTCGTCGAGCACGGGATCAACGGCACGCTCGACAAGATCGAAGCCGAATGGGACAGGCGCGCTGCGCTCGGGGTGGTGATGGCGGCGCACGATTATCCCGACAACCCGAGGAAGGGCGACGTCATTTCCGGGTTGCCGAAAAACGAGGAAGATTTCCATGTCTTCCATGCCGGGACGAGGCTGGATGACAAGCAAGTGCTCACCAATGGCGGACGAGTCCTGTGCGTCACGGCGCTCGGCGACAGCGTGAAAATGGCGCAGCGCCGCGCCTATCAGGTGGCGGAAGGGATTTCCTTCGAAGGCTGCCAGATGCGCACGGATATCGGCTACCGGGCGCTCTCTCCGAGGCAATGATCCCGGCTTCCCTGCTAGGCAGAGTCAGGCGGCATCTCCGGGCAGGCGGCGTCATCGCCTATGCCACGGAATCGTGCTACGGTCTCGGATGCGACCCGGGGAATTACGCAGCGGTCCGGCTCCTGCTCAAGATCAAGCGGCGCAGGCAGAGCCGCGGCCTGATCCTGGTCGCAGGGCGCCTGAACCAGCTGAAGCGCCATGTCGCAAGCCTCCCGAGGCGGGATGATCTGCGCCGATTCTGGCCCGGGCCTTATACCCTGCTCCTCAACGCATCCCGCTTCGCCCCGAAGTGGATCACCGGCAAGCACGGCAAGATCGCAGTTCGCCTGACGGCGCATCCCGACGCCGCAAGGCTTTGCAACAGCCTCGGCATGGCCCTGGTTTCGACGAGCGCCAACGTTTCGGGCATGAAGCCTGCGAAAACCCATCGCGACTGCATTTCCAGATTCGGCAATCGGGTCCTGACAATCCCGGGCAGAATCGGCAAGAGGAAAACCCCATCCACCATCATGGATCTTGAAACTGGCAAAATTTTCAGGCCCTAGCGATAATAGAACAGTTCGCAGCCTTGAAAATTCATGAGACACAAACTTCTTCGGGTAGCGCTTCTCCATTTCGGTCTCGCCTTCTCCGGCCTGTGCCAGGCCGATGATGCGACCGGGTCATTGCCCTATTCTTTCGGCCAGGGTTATCGTTCTGGCGATTACTATCTGTCCGGATATGCCAACATCCAGATGGAGGACCCGTTCGGCCAGCCGGCAAAGCTTGCCCTGGAGGACCTCAGCCTCTTCATCGGAGGCAACTCGGGGCGGTGGATCAACCCCTTCACGGAAATCGAATTAGCGAGGCAAACGCTGATCAAGCAGGGCGGCAACCCTGGCCACGGCAATGTCGTCGTCGAGCGCCTCTACAATGACGAGTTGCTATCGGAGCAGAACACCCTGCGCATCGGCAAGGTGCTGACGCCGCTCGGCGACTGGAACACCGTTTTCGCCGCTCCACTGGTTCCCACCATTACCCGCCCCGACACGACGGCACTGGGTTTCGAAACCAACGAGAGCGGATTCACCTGGATGCACAACGCCCAGGACGGCGAAACTCCGGACCTGCAATTGTACTCTCAGCCGGACTACGAATGGTTCGAGCGCCTGCCGAGGGAAACGCTGAGGCACTTCCAGAATGTGTACGGGGCGCATGTCAACAAGCCATTGGGGCTGATCGACAAGGCGGGCGCATCCTTCCAGCACGGCGAACTCGTCGAAACCGGAGAAGAATATACGGTGTACGGCGTCAATCTCATCCGGTCGTTCGGCAATCTGATGCTTGAGAGCGAAGCGCTCGCATCGCGCTTCTACGGCAGGGAACTGCCCTGGGCTCCGCCACGCCTGCATTCGAGCGAATCGGGCATATTCGGCCTTGCCGATTATTCCTTCACGCAAAAGTGGCACGGGATAGCCGAATGGGAGCACTACCAGGATCATCTCGTCGCCTCGCCTTCAATGAACTGGCTGGTCGGCATCGATTACAAGCCGAAATCTTACATGGTCTGGAAGTTCGAGTATGTCCGCCAGTACGGCACGCCGACTTCCTTCTCTCCTATCCTGACGGGGTTGAATTGTTCCTTCTCGACCCTATTCTGAAGCGCATCCCGCTCATGATCCTGGCATGGACCCTGTCCGCTCACGCCCAGAGGCTCCTGATCATCGCTTCCCCCCTGGTTCCTGAAAGCAGCATTTCGACGAAGGAACTCTCCGACATCTACATCATGAAAAAGCAGAACTGGTCGGATGGGGTCAAGATCGTCCCCGTCAACCGGGAAGTGACAAGCCGCGAGCGCGAAGCGTTTTCCAGGGAAGTGTTCCATCTTTCCCCCCAGCAGATGGCCGATTACTGGAACCGCCTCCGCTTCCAGGGCAAGCTGCCTCCTTCGGTCCAGCCTTCGGATCAGGCGGTGCTGAATTTCGTCCGCACCATTCCGGGCGCGATCGGCTACGTCAGCATGCGCACCTTGCCGAAGGACGTCAAGGTGCTGATGGAACTTCAGCCAGACAAGCCATGAAATCCCTCAGACAAGGTTCGAGCTGGCTCCTCCAGTCCATCTACGTGACGCTGACGATCTTCTTCAAGAAGGAAACCCAGAATCATGCCTCGGGACTCGCGCTCTATTTCTTTCTATCCATCATTCCCCTCGTCTATTTCCTGAACACGGTCATTGCCGGCAACCTGGAGCTCAGCAAGGCCCTGTATTTCCTGCTCAACATGCTGCACCTCGATTTCATGGACGTCGATTTCTCGGATTCGTCGGACAGGTATTACGGGATGTTCAAGGTCACGAGCTGGGTCAGCATCGCTGTGCTGCTCTGGGGATCTAGAGGTCTGATGCGTTCCGTCCACGGCGCTTTCTCGGTGATATTCGCCTCCCCGAAGAGGAGGAATTTCGTCGCCACGAATCTGATCGCCCTGATGATCATACCCTTCTCTTTCCTGACACTGGCCATCTGGGTTGCCGGAGACTATCTCGGCCTCCTCTTCACGCCATCCAGCAGCCCGATCATCTCCAGACTTCTCCAGCTTGCCAGCGTGCTCACCCCGCTTTGCATGAGCTGGGCAATCTGCTTTCTTTCCTTCTACTTCATCCCGCCTGCAAGGCCCAGGCTGCGCCTTGCGGTCTCAGTAAGCTTCGCATGGGCGCTTTCCATCGCCCTGCTGCAATTTCTCACCAACACCACTTTCAAGGTCGACGAATACATCAAGATCTACGGAGCGCTCGGGGCGATCATCTTTTCCCTGATCTGGGCCTACATTGCCAGCCTGCTTTTCCTGCTTTGCGCGGAATTCCTGCGCGTGTCCGGAAAGATTGACGTGATCGCGATGGAAAGGATTTTCCTGTATGGCGAGGAAAGGAGCCGCCTTGCGACGAGAATCGAGCATTTCCTGTTCAGGCGGTCGGGGCGCCTTTTCGAGAAGTATGGCCGACCCTGCCGCAAGGGGGACATCATCATCCCTCAAGGGGGAAGTTCCTCCGAAATCTATTACCTTTATTCCGGGAAAGTCGGGGTCTATCAGGCCGGCCCGGAAGGGCATGCCCGGATAGGCGAAGTGCAGGAGGGCAGGCTCTTCGGCGAGATCGATTATCTGCTCGGCGCTTCCGCCAGCGCAACTTTCCTGGCCGAAACGGAATGTTTCCTGTTCACGCTTTCCCCTGCAATGTTCGAAGAGTTGGTGAGCTCCAGCTTGAAATTGTCCGGGCAGGTCATTGATTCGTTCCGCCATCACTTCGAGCAGCTCCACGCGAAAGCGTAGCAACGGGTGGTACAATCGAAACAGAATCGTCATGGAGAAAGAAATGAACATAGCAGGCGTCAAGGACTTCCTCACCGAATTGCAGGAGCTGATCGTCGAACGGATCGAACAGGTCGATGGAAAAACGTTCCGCCGGGACAGCTGGAATCGCCCTGAAGGGGGCGGGGGGATGTCCTGCGTCATCGAGGAAGGCAATGTGCTGGAGCGTGGCGGAGTCAATTTCTCGCATGTCTTCGGCAAGGGGCTTCCCCCATCCGCCACTGCCGCGAGGCCGGAGCTTGCCGGACGCTCCTTCCAGGCCATGGGAGTATCCTTGGTGTTCCATCCCAGGAATCCCTACGCGCCAACCGTGCACATGAACGTGCGCTTCTTCGTTGCCGAAAAGGAAGGGCAGGATCCCGTATGGTGGTTCGGCGGAGGCATGGATCTCACCCCCTATTACGGCTTCGAGGAAGATGCGGTTCATTTCCACCAGACCTGCAGGAATGCGCTCCAGCCCTTCGGCCCGGACTATCATCCGAAATTCAAGAAATGGTGCGACGAGTATTTCTACCTCAAGCATCGCAAGGAGCCTCGCGGCGTGGGCGGCATTTTCTTCGACGACCTCAACGCCCCCGATTTCGAAACCTGCTTCAACCTGACCGAAAGCGTCGGGGATCATTTTCTTTCGGCCTATGTGCCGATTCTCGAGCGCAGGCTGGACACGCCCTACGGGGAACGCGAAAGGGATTTTCAGGCTTACAGGCGCGGCCGCTATGTCGAATTCAACCTGGTCTACGACAGGGGAACCCTGTTCGGACTGCAGTCCGGCGGGCGCACCGAGTCGATACTGATGTCGCTTCCGCCCATCGTGAAGTGGCGCTATGACTGGCATCCGGAGAAAGGCAGCCCGGAAGAGGCTCTCTACACCGATTTTCTGACCGGGCGCGACTGGGTTTAGCCTGCCTCGAGCGCCGCGATGCGCTCTTCCAGGGGGGGGTGCGTCATGAAAAGGCGCCCGATTCCCCCACCCGAACTGCCGGAAATGCCGAACGCAGCCATTTTCTCGGGCAAGGGTGCCGGGTAAAGGCTGCCCAGGCGCTTCAGGGCGTCTATCATGTTGCGCCTTCCCGACAGCTGCGCTCCGCCCGCATCCGCCCGAAATTCCCTGCGCCTCGAGAACCATAGCACGATGAGGGTGGCGAGTATCCCCAGAACCAGCTCGGATACGATCATGGTGATGAAGAATGCCGGACCCTGACCCCGCTCGGTCCTGAACACCGCCTTGTCCACCACCTGTCCGATCACGCGGGAGAGAAAGATCACGAAGGTGTTCACCACGCCCTGGATGAGCGCCATGGTCACCATGTCGCCGTTGGCGACATGCGTGATCTCGTGCCCCAGAACGGCTTCCGCCTCTTCCCTCGTCATGTGTTGCAGCAGCCCGGTCGAAACTGCGACGAGAGCAGCGTCCCGCCTCATGCCGGTAGCGAAGGCATTGGCGTCCGTCGAATCGTAGATCGCCACCTCCGGCATGCCGATTCCCGCCGCAGCGGCATGGCGCCTCACCGTTTCGAGCAGCCAGAATTCTTCCGCAGTCTGCGGCTGCGAAATGATCCTCGCGCCCACGGAAATCCTGGCCATGTGTTTGGACAGGGCGAGCGAAACGAAGGAACCCCCGAATCCGATGATTGCGGCAAAAACGAGCAGCGAATTGGGATTCATGCCGGATGCGCCGAGATAAGGTTCGAGCCCGAGCAGGCGGATTGCGATCGACAACACCAGCAGCACGGCGAGGTTGGTGGCAAGGAACAATGCGATGCGCTTCATGGCGGGCTCTCTCTGGACCGGACAGTTCCAATATAGCTCATGCGCGCCGAGAGGGTTTGCCCGGCTGGGCGGGACTTCGTCAGGGCCCAGATCTGGATGAGCGTCACAGAGCGGCGAAAGCGCAGCAGCGCGACGACGAAGAACACCGCGCCGCGATCTTCGATTCCTCATGCTGTGCCAACACGTGGAATATCTCCCCTCCATTCCGGTCAAGATACTCCTAATTTCAGCATGTTACAACGTTGAGCGTCGTGACATGGAGTCTGCGTAAAGCGGACCATTTCTTCATGATATTTCCAGCCCTGCAAACCAATAGCATTTATGCTTCAGTCGCAACACAGAGAATTATGGTATTGCATCCATATGGCTTTTAACCCATAATCTCGCAATGAACTGGACCGTTCTTTTTCACGACGAGTTCGAACCGGAATTCAGGCTTCTGCCGGAAGCATTGCAGGATGAGCTTTTTTCGCATGCCGTGTTGTTAAAGCAATTCGGCCCCAACCTCGGGCGCCAACGGTGGACACGCTGAGCGGATCGAGGCATGCAAACATGAAAGAGTTGCGATTCAACTGGGAAAACGAGGTATGGCGAATCGCTTTCGCATTTGACCCCAAGCGGCAAGCCATACTTCTTGTCGGCGGAGACAAGGCAGGAGCAAATCAGAGGCGATTTTACAAAAAACTTCTGGCACTTGCGGATGATCGATACGATGCCCATCTGGCAGAATTGAAAGGAGGCCCCTCGAATGGCTAGAAACCTCGATCAAATGATCGGAGAACTGGACGCAAGCCGTCAGGCGCGGATAGAAAAACGTGCAAGCGACCTTGCCACGCTCAAAGACCTGCGCCTTGCCGTCGAACTTACCCAGGACGAACTTGCGCAAAGTCTTGGGGTAGGACAAGACACCATTTCCCGCCTGGAACGCAAAAGCGACATGCTGCTTTCCACGCTGCGCCGGCATATCGAAGCAATGGGGGGAAGGCTTGAACTGGTCGCACATTTTCCAGACCGCCCACCCATGGTTATCGACCATATCAAGCCACAATAAGCGGGATCGTGACGTCTTGAAAAACGCCTGCCCCTGCGGCAATCCCCTCGAATATCCGGCCTGCTGCGGGAAATACCATGCCGGGTTCAATGCGCCGAGTCCCGAAGCGCTCATGCGCTCCCGCTACAGCGCCTACGCGCTCGGACTCGAAGCGTATCTGCTGCAGACCTGGCACTCTTCCACCCGTCCAGCGAGGCTGGGTCTCGATGAAGCGCCGCACCCGAAATGGATGGGACTGGAAGTGAAGGCGGTTGGACAGGGCAGCGTGGAATTCATCGCAAGATACAAGATCGGGGGAAGGGCGCATCGCCTGCACGAAACCAGCCGGTTCCTTTGCGAGGAAGGCGTCTGGTTCTATCTCGACGGGAAATAGCGCAGTTTCGGCCAATCACTGCGGATTGCCCGGCTTCCTGCAGGTTCCGTCCATGTAAGGGCCCTTGAACTTGTACCAGGCATTGCCGGGAGAAACCTGCGCGCAAACGACGGCCCCGCTTATCCTGCTTCGCCACCGGTACCAGGGCATTTCCGAAGCGTATGCCGCGGCGCAAACCGAGGCCAGCACGGCCAGCACCAACAGTGTCTTTGTCATGCGAATCTCCCTAATCCACCTTCCACGAATTCTGCTCCCAACACCGGGAAACTGCAATCGCTCACATCAGGCGCCTGATCGCTTCGGTCCTCGCCCTGGCAACCTTTTCCCTGATTTCAGACGGATTCGATGCGGCTTTCGCAACCGCCCCGGCATCGACCGAAAGGGCTGCATCCAGCGCCTGCCTCAGCCTTTTCGCCTGGGGATAGGGCGCGTCGCTGTAGCCCGGTCTTCCCCTGAAATCGGATGCGCAAACCTGAAGGAAGGCGTCGAACCTGACGGGTTTCCTGAAGGCATCAGCCTCCTGCAGGAGAGAAAATATCTCTGCCGCATCAAGGTCCATCGCATGGTGCGCGAGGCCGTGATGGCGGGCGGAAATGAGGGCGAGATCGCGGCATTCGTTGGGAACCCTGAGCCTCGCGCAAAGTTCTCCCGCCAGAGTTTTCCCCCTTTCCTCGTGGCCGGGATGGTGCGGCCATTCTTCCGGAGGGGTCGCCCCCTTTCCCAAATCGTGCATCAATGCCGAAAAACGCACTTCCAGGGGATAATCCCGGGATGCGGCATGGTCGAGAACGAGCATGACATGCAGTCCCGTGTCGATTTCGGGATGATGGGCAGGCGACTGCGGCACGCCGAAAAGAACGTCAATCTCGGGCAGGATGCGGCTCAACGCGCCGCATTCCCGCAATGCATAGAACATCCTCGAGGGCTTTCTTTCCATGAGCCCGCGCGCCAGTTCCTGCCATATCCGCTCGGGAACCAGGGCTTCGACTTCGCCGTTATGCACCATCTCGTTCATGAGGGCCAGAGTCTCGTCCGCGATTCTGAATCCGAAGCGGGCGGAAAAGCGCGCCACGCGCAGCACCCGGACCGGATCCTCTGAAAAAGCGGGGCCGATATGGCGCAATATGCCGGCCTCAAGGTCACCGATGCCGCCGAAGGGATCGATGAGCCTGCCGGATTCGTCCTTGGCCATGGCGTTGATCGTCAGATCCCGCCTTGCCAGATCCTCGTTGAGCGTCACTTCCGGGGCAGCGTAGATTTCGAAACCCCGGTAGCCTCTCGCGGTCTTGCGCTCGGTCCTGGCGAGGGCATACTCCTCGTGCGTCTCGGGATGGAGAAAGACCGGGAAATCCTTGCCCACGGGCCGGAATCCGAGACTCGCCATTTCTTCCGGCGTGCTCCCGACGACGACATGATCGCGATCTTTCACGGGAAGGCCGAGCAGCTCGTCCCTGACCGCGCCGCCGACGGAATAGACCTTCATGGCTCGTTCTTGAGGCTGCCGCCGACGCTGCTGATGATGCCAAGGCGCTGCCTGAGGGGGAGCGTCGCCTCCCCGAAAACGCTGGCGTAATATTCGGTATTGCTCATCACCTTCTTCACGTAATCCCGCGTTTCGTCGAAAGGAATGCTCTCGATATAGACCGCGCCTTCCATGGGCGATGGTCCGATCCACCGCCTGGCCCTGACAGGGCCCGCATTGTATGCTGCGGAAGCCAGAACTGGCTGGTTATCGAGAACAGTGAGCACATGCTTCAGGTAATAGGTTCCGAGGCTGATATTGGTTTCGACCTGGTTCACCAGGGAATGCCGGAAATCCCTCAGGCCGAGCTTTGATGCAACCCATTTCGCGGTAGTCGGCATCAACTGCATCAGGCCGGAAGCCCCGACCCCGGATCTTGCCACCGTGACGAAGCGGCTTTCCTGGCGGATCAGCCCGTAAACCCAGGCTTCGTCGAGACCCAGTTGCTGCGTCTGTTCGTGCATGACGTCGCGATAAGGCGCGAGGAACCTCAATCCGAAGTCGTTCAGTTGCGTGGTTTTTTCGGCGGTATTGATGGCCCGGTCGTAAAGGCCCTGGCGCCTGGCGAGTTCGGCTGCGGCAAGCAGCTGTCTGTCATCGAACCCCTTTATCGCCCAAATCCATTCGCTGGTGGCATCCACCCTCAACCCCATCGAATACAGCAGCAGGGCTCTTTCGATTCCGGGCGTATTTTCGACGGACGTGATTTCCGCTTCGCTCGCCTTGTAGGCATCCGGCGGCAGGGTTGCAACCGTCCCCATTTCCTCCAGAGCGAGCTGGCCGTAGAAATCGTGCTCTCGGCTGAGCGGAGCCAGAATGGCATTGGATCCGCCGATATCCCCCTTCGACTTGAGCGCGCGCGCCTTCCAGTAGCGCCAGGCTTCGCTCTCCCGGGCCGGAGCAGACATGGCGTCGATGCCGGAGAGCACCTCAAGCCAGTTTTGCTCGCGCAATGCGGCCCTCACCTTCCATGCAAGCTCCTCGTCGTCGAGGTTGTCCACCCCCTCGAACCATTGCAGGGCCTGCGGCATATGCTTGCGTGCGGCCCGGAACGCGATCTTCCCCAAGACGTAATCCCGGTCGGCATGATCGAAATGATCGCTCAATCCGGACCAGTAGGTTCTGGCCTGCTCGGGGTCGGCCATGGAAATGCGCATCACGGCAAAAATCGCTATTTCCTTCTGCGCGCGAGAACGGGGCGCATCGTTTCTGCGCAGGTAGCGATAGGGATTCTCGTAGGCGGAAACCAGGGCTTCATCCCGCATCCCTTCGCCTTTCGGAAATTCCCCGTTGATCAGCCTCGCCAGAGTGAGATCCCCGGACTCCAGCACCATCCGCAGCCGCGCCCAGATGTCTTTCGAGCTGATCTGCTTCGAAGCGATCAGTTCCCTGAACAGGGGGCCGCAGCTTTGCGGCTGCCCTTTCGAGCTGAACCACAAGGGCCTCGCCTCCTTCGCGGCATCCCTGTCACCCAATCCCTCGCGTGCCTGCAGCCAGTCGCAGTAGAGCTCGGGGTCAGGATTGATTACGGCAGGATACTGCGCGGTGAAGGTTTTCCAGTTTTCCGACTTGACCAGAGATTTCAGCCACGCCTTGCGCAAGCGCTCGGCAAGCAGGCTACCGTCGTAACGGGCCAAGAATGCCTCGATCCGGGCATCCCCCGCATCGGCCAGATTCATGCTGAGCTTCCAGTATTCCGCGTAAGGCTGGAGAGGGCTTCCCTGCAGCTTGTCCGCATGGGCGTCGAGCCTTGCGGCATCGCCATCGACATAGGCCTCCCGGGCCGCCATGAAATCGTCGGCAAGTTCGGAGGAAAAACCTGTTCTTGCGTAAGATACGAGCAGGACGAGGCCGAAGAAAGCCGCCGCTTTCCAAAACTTAATCGAAAGGGTTCTTGGCTCCGGCATTTTTCAGGATTTCAATCATTTTGGCATCAGCTCTGACTTTAGCATAAATCATGGCCGTATTGCCCTGGTTGTCCGTCAGATTGACGTCGGCCCCGAGGGAAATCAGCAGCTTCACCATGGCCGCATCGCCGTTCTTGACGGCAATGATCAGCGGCACCTGGTTGCCCCTGGCGAGGTTCACGTCCTCTCCTCCCTTGATCATTTTCTCCACTGCCGCCCTGTCCCCGCTCAAGACTGCGCTGGCAAGATCGGCGTATTTCGAGACCTCGGCAGTCGGCCTGGACTGGAAGATGGCAGCGACAGGAGGAGAAACGGGTTGAGGCTGGGGCAGCACCTTCGGCGCGGGTCTGGGCATTCTGCGCTTTTCGACAGGCTTGATTGTTGCCGGTATCACGACTGGGGAGGATGCGGGCAGGGGGGGTTCGGGGAGC
Source organism: Pseudomonadota bacterium (assembly GCA_021835845.1). Lineage (GTDB taxonomy): Bacteria > Pseudomonadota > Gammaproteobacteria > Burkholderiales > JABEVD01 > JABEVD01. Next base: position 86,625 of record JAKBJU010000002.1, read on the forward strand.
TTCGGGACGGCCTTCTCTGCGGGGGGAGGGGGTGCCGGACGGAGTGGCGCAACGCTCGCCAAGGGCCTGGGCGCCGGCAGCGGCGAAGCCGCAGGCGGCTTTGCCTTCTCCCCCACGGAAAAGAAAACGACGCCGGCGGCGATCAGCGCAACGAAGAAAACCCCCGCAATGACCAGCGCAGGCCGCCTGAATGCATATCTTCCGGAAAGCCCCGGAGCGTCTTCTACGGGAACTGCCGTCTCTTCCGGTTCTGCCTTGCGCGAAAAAACTTCCGGCGCGGGCATTTCCTCAAGGGTGAGCATGACATCGTAAGCCGCCCTTTCTTCCTGATTCGAAAGGATATCGTAGGCATGGTTGATGCGCTTGAGCATCTCTTCCGCATCCGGGTTGTCCGGATTCCTGTCGGGGTGAAAGCGCTGGACGAGGCTCTTGTAAGCAGCCCTGATCACCTCGGGACTCGCGGTGCGGCTGACTTCCAGAATGTCGTAAAGCGACTCCACGCCTTCAGCCCAGGAAAAGCCTGTAGGCAGGATTGTCCGTCTCCGCCCAGTGCCGGTGGCCCAGCTGCGCCAGGAAGCTGCTGAATTCGGCCATTTCGCTTCCTGGAACCTGCATGCCGATCAGGACCCGACCGTAGTCGGTGCCGTGATTGCGATAATGGAACAGGCTGATGTTCCAGTTGTGGCTCATGCTGTTCAGGAACTGCATGAGCGCGCCAGGGCGCTCGGGAAACTCGAAGCGATAGAGAATCTCGTTTTCGACCTGGGGCGCATGCCCACCGACCATATGGCGCACATGCAGCTTTCCCATTTCGTTGTCGGTGAAATCGAGCGCCTTCAGGCCGTTTCTGCGCAATTCATCGAGCAGTTCCAGGGTTTCCTGGCGGTTGTGCACCTGGACGCCGACGAAAACATGGGCTTCTGCCGGATCCGAAAAGCGGTAATTGAATTCGGTGATGTTGCGCGCGCCCAGGATGGAACAGAACTTCTTGAAACTTCCGGGTTTTTCGGGGATGGTCACGGCCAGGATGGCCTCCCTTTTCTCCCCGAGTTCGGCGCGTTCCGCGATGTAGCGCAACCTGTCGAAATTCATGTTCGCCCCGGATGCAATGGCCACCAGGGTCTTGCCCGCGATCTTCTCGCGCTCGACATAGCTTTTCGCACCCGCCACGGCAAGCGCCCCAGCGGGCTCCAGGATCGATCGCGTATCCTCGAAAACATCCTTTATCGCGGCGCAGATCTCGTCGTTGTTCACCAGAATGATCTCGTCGACGAACGCTTTGCAGAGACGGAAGGTTTCCTCCCCCACCAGCTTGACTGCAACGCCGTCGGCGAAAAGCCCGACCTGGTCGAGCTTCACCCTGCTTCCAGCTTGCAGCGAGCGCGACATCGCGTCGGCATCCACGGGCTCGACGCCGATGATCCTGATCCCGGGATAGAGGCGCTTGATGTAGGCCGCGATTCCGGCGATCAGCCCGCCTCCGCCGACGGGAACGAAAATGGCATGAATCGGCTGGGACTGCTGCCTCAGGATTTCCATCGCGATGGTTCCCTGGCCGGCAATCACGTCCGGATCGTCGTAGGGATGCACGAACGTCAGATGCCGCTCCTCTACAAGCTGCATGGCATGGGCATAAGCCTCGTCGTAGGTGTCCCCGAAGAGCACGGCCTGCGCGCCCCTCGCTACCACTGCCTGCACCTTGATCGCAGGTGTCGTGGCCGGCATGACGATGGTCGCAGGAACCCCCAGCTTCTGCGCGGCAAGGGCCACTCCCTGGGCATGGTTGCCTGCCGAAGCGGCGATGACGCCGCGCGCCAGGGCTTCGCCGGGAAGCCTCACCATCTTGTTGTAGGCGCCGCGCAACTTGAATGAGAAAACGCTCTGCATGTCTTCCCGCTTGATCATGAGGCGGTTTTTCAGGCGAGAGGAAAGATTCGGCGCCAGTTCGAGCGGACTTTCGATCGCGACATCGTAGACCTGGGCGGTCAATATTTTTTCCAGATAATCGGGTGTCATAAAGTTTTAACCGGGCGTGTCATAGAGTACAAGGTCAAAGTTTAACCTGTTTCATCTTCGCGGAATTGTGCAAATCGATCCTAGGCGCTATTCTAACGGCTGAACCATGGAAAAGCGGAAAATTTATGACGCAGGACGAAATGAAGCAGGCGGTGGCAAAAGCCGCCATAGAACAGGTCCCTTCCGGGTGCATCATCGGCGTGGGCACGGGTTCGACTGCCAACCACTTCATAAACGAACTCGGCAAGATCAAGAACAAGATTGAAGGGGCGGTGGCGAGTTCGGAAGCAACGGCAAACCTGCTCAGGAGCCACGGCATCTCGGTGCTCGACCTGAACAGCGTGGACCAGCTCGAGCTTTATGTCGACGGGGCTGACGAAATCACCCATAACATGCACATGATCAAGGGCGGCGGCGGCGCATTAACGCGCGAAAAGATCGTCGCTGCAGTCAGCCGGAAATTCGTCTGCGTCGCGGACGAAACGAAGCTGGTGGATTTGCTCGGAAAGTTCCCCTTGCCGGTCGAAGTGATTCCCATGGCGAGAAGCTATGTCTCGCGGGAACTCGCCAAGCTGGGCGGGCAGCCCAGGCTCCGGGCAGGCTTCACGACCGACAACGGCAATGTCATCCTCGACGTTCATGGGCTTTCCATCATGAACCCGGTCGAACTCGAGGGCATCATCAACCAGATCACCGGCGTAGTAACCAATGGGCTCTTCGCGCGCCGCCCGGCCGACCTGCTCCTGCTGGGAACGGCGAACGGTGTCAGGCAAATCAGGGCATAGGCAAGAGGAAGAACCCATGGGAAGCAACGAACATATTTCAAAGCAGTTTGACGTCGAACTCGAGTCGGTACGCTCCCTGGTCCTGAAAATGGGCGGGCTCGTCGAGGAGCAGATTGCGAGGGCGCTGGACGGACTCCAGACCTGCGATATGGATTCGATAGAAACAACCATTGCCAACGACCATCGCGTCAACGCGCTGGAAGTCGAAATCGACGAACTCTGCTCCCAGATCATCGCACGGCGCCAGCCCGCCGCGGGAGACCTGCGCCTCATCATGGCCGTAGTCAAGACGATCACCGATCTCGAGCGCATCGGGGACGAGGCCGAGAAAATCGCGCGCATGGCGAAGCTGATTTGCGCCTCCGATCGAATCGCCCATCCCCGCTTCAACGAAATCCGGCGCGCGGGGGAAACCGCCCTCGACATGCTCAGGAACTCCCTGGATGCCTTCGCCAGGCTGGACGTCTCCATGGCGGCGAAAGTCGTACGCCAGGACCAGATCGTCGACGAGCAGTTCCAGAACATCCTGAGGCAGCTCATCACCTTCATGATGGAAGACCCCCGCACCATCTCGACATCGCTCGAAATCCTGTTCGTCGCCAAGGCGATCGAGCGGATCGGGGATCATTCGAAAAACATGTGCGAATACGTGGTTTATCTCGTCAAGGGCAAGGACGTGCGCCATGTGACGGTCGAAGAAATCGAGCGGGAAAGCCGGGAATAAAGGTTTGACCCCCGAATATTCCACCCTAGCAGCGGTCGATCTCGGCTCGAACAGCTTCAGGCTCCAGATCGCACGGATTGTAGACGACCAGGTTTATCCCCTCGATTCCCTGCGCGGCACGGTCAGGCTCGCGGCCGGGCTCACTCCTGACAACTATCTCGATGAAGCCGCAGAAGCCAGGGCGATCGAATGCCTGAGCCGCTTCGGTGAGCGCCTGCGAGGGTTGCCCGCTCACGCTGTGCGCGCAGTCGGCACCAATACGCTGAGAGTTGCAGCGAACGCACAGGAATTTCTCGACAAGGCCGAGTTCGCCTTGGGCTTTCCGATCGAAGTGATCGCCGGAAAGGAGGAAGCCAGGCTGATCTATCTCGGCGTCGCTCACGGCCTGCCCGCCTCCGATGAAAACCGCCTCGTCGTGGACATAGGGGGCGGGTCGACCGAGTTCATCATCGGCAACAGGTTGAAGCCCCTGAAGCTCGCCAGCCTCTACATGGGCTGCGTAAGCTACAGCCTGCGTTTCTTCCAGGACGGCAAGATCAGCAAGGCCAGCCTGAAGCAGGCCGAACTTGCCGCAAGTCTGGAACTGCAGAGCATTGCCAGCGACTTTTATCAGGGACAGTGGCAGCAGGCCATCGGCTCTTCGGGCACGGCGAGATCCCTTTCCGACATCCTGGAGCAGAACGGGTTCAGCGAATCCGGAATCACCCTGGAAGGGCTGGAGAAGCTGCGCGCCCACCTCGTCAAGGCGGGAGACGTCAGGCGTCTCCAGCTCCCCGGCCTGCGCCCGGAAAGAAGCCAGATCCTGCCGGGAGGACTTTCCATCATGTATGCGGCCTTCTGTGAACTCGGCATCGAACACATGACTCCTGCATCAGGCGCGCTCAGGCAGGGCGTCCTTTACGACATGCTGGGCAGATTCCATCACCAGGACATGCGCGATGTGACGACCCAGCAGTTCATGCGGCGCTACCATGTCGACGCGGTCCAGGCCGAGCGCGTCGGGGCATTGAGCCTCTTCCTGGGTGAAAAACTGCTCGGCGAAACCGGCGCCGAAAGCGAACTGCAGTATCTCGCCTGGTCAGCGAAGCTGCACGAAATCGGCATTTCGGTCGCGCACAACGGCTATCACAAGCATTCGGCCTATATCCTGGCCAATGCCGACATGCCCGGATTTTCCAAAAAGGAACAGGCACGGCTCAGCCTGCTCGTGCTGGGCCACAAGGGCTCTCTTACCAAGATGCAGGGCCTGCTGCACCATCTTGCCGATCCCTCGCTGATTTTCGCACTGAGAATGGCCGCCCTTTTCTACCGCAGCAGGACCGATGTCGCATTGCCCGTGATGGAGGCCGAGGCGGCTTCTTCCGGATTCAATCTCTATCTCGAAGCGGGGTGGCTGGACAGGAATCCACTGACTTCGACCGCATTGAGGGAAGAAGTCAGGGAATGGAAAACCCTGGGCGTTGAACTGAAACTGATCGAACTCAAGAAACGCTAGAATTCGAAGACCTGCCCCCTGGAAACCGCCTTCGGCCCGAATCTTCCGGATAGCGCCAGAATCTCCTGCATCGTCTCCTCCTCCCTTCCCGCTTCCATGTGCGTGATCAGGATATCGACCGGACGCCCGAGCCTTTCGAACCCCTTGGCAAGCAGGGCCGGCGTCATGTGCCCTGAAATTTTCGCTCGTTCGCGGCTGGACTCGAGAAAGGTGGCTTCGATCATGAGATGGCGCAGGTTTTCGGCTTTCTCGAGCGACTCCCAGAATGCCTCGCAATAGGTGGTGTCCCCGCTGAAGGCGAAGGACGCCTGCCCGCTGTCGACAAGATAGCCCACGGCGGGAACCGCGTGTTCTGCCGGAAGCACAGTGATTTTACCGCTCTTCAGCAAGATGCTCTGTCCGACTCTGATTGCCACGAATCTGATGTAGGGCTTCTCAGGCGTAGGCTGCACGGTGTAATCCGGCCAGAGATGCGAATTGAAGACATGCGTCTTCAGCATCGCTATCGTTTCGGAAAGGGCATAGACGGTGAGCGGCTCACCCCTGAAACTGCCGGCGCTGTCCGCAAGCATCGGCAGCAAGGCCACATGATCGAGATGGGAATGGGTCAGAAAAACCCGGTCGATGCCTATCATTCGAGCAAGGGCGAGGTCTCCCGCCCCGGTTCCGCAGTCGATCAGCGTGTCCTCGTCGAGCAGCAGGCAAGTAGTGCGCAAATCCCCGCTGATGCCGCCGCTGCAACCCAGTATGCTCAATCGCATGGCTCCCTCCCCCTTGAAACATAGCCGGACGGGAGCCGTATTTCAAGGCTCGAGCAGGTCGGGGGAAACAGCCGCTCTCAGCACGGTCTGGGTTTCATCCCGTCTCGTCCTGTTGCTGAACCACCATATTGCGCCCTTCTTGATGCTCCACTCTCCCTCCGCTCCGGAAAGCAGGAGGGATGCGACCTGCCCCAGAGCAGGCTGATGCCCGACCAGCACGACGCAACCCTTGGCGTCCGGCCACCCCGTTTCTGCCAGAATCGAGGCATAGGAGGCACCCGGACGAACGGCATTCGAAACGGAAAATCGGGCCTCCAGCGCCCGGGCAGTTTGCCGGGTTCTTTTGGCGGGGCTGACGATCAGTTTGTAGTCTTTGGGGAGCCTCGGCCTCAGCCAGCCGGCCATCAGCGCCGCCTGCCTGATTCCCCTTTCCGTCAGGGCTCTCCCTTCGTCCGGAAAGCCGTCTTCCGCTTCGGCGTGGCGCCACAATATCAAGTCCATTTCTGCTCCTCAATTGTTCCAGAACGGCTTCAAGGTCTTGAACCGCTTCCTGTCAAGCTGGCCGGCTCGATGCCTCGCGTCGCAACACACCCATCCCCTGACAAGCCGGGAAGCTTCCCTCTCGGACAGTGCATCGAGCAGGCGGTTTGTGGTCGCGGCATCGTTGATCGCGCCCAGGGCATCCTGGATTCCGGCCATTTCCCTGAGAAAACCTCGGGCTGAATGGCCGGGATAGAGGGTGGAGAAGAATTCCGCAGCATAACGCAGCTTCTTCCCGGTGATGCGCAAGGCGTGCAGCCCTGCCGCATCGAGCGACCCGAGATGCTTTCCGCCCTTTTCGAAACTTCGGAAGCGCTTCTCCAGCACCCGGTTCGCAAAATCGGAAATGGGATCGGATGGCTCCTGCGGCCGGGACTCCCGGGAAAGCGCCGCGCCGAGCTTGAGAATCAGTCGCTGGAAGCGGTGCGAAGCAACCGCCTCGACCGCCCGTTCCCTGCTTTTCGTGCGCAGGGTTTCGCCCGCCAGCTCGAGTTCCCGGAAATCGCACTGGCTCGACAAGGCCTCCCTGACGGGGGGAAGCGTCTCGAGAACGAAAACATCCCAGTTTCTCGCAGGACCCAATTCCCCGCCCAGCCACCTCAATTCAGGAACCAATTCGGAAAAGGCCGCCTTGCCGAAAGCCGCAGAGAACATGCCGAAGGCGCAGCGCATGCGCCTGAGTCCAACCCGCATCTGGTGCAGGTATTCGCAATCGGCATCTCTGTCCAGGAGACCCTGGATATTGCCCTGCAATTGCCACAGACAGCCCCTGAAGACTTCCCTGAAAGCCGACCCGACATCCATCTTCCTGTCGAGAGTGATGGCGGGTGCCTTCGCAGGCGCTCTGACCGAACCGCCCATGGAGAGCGCATAGCCGCGCTCGGCCTTGCTCCTTCCCTCGACGAAAAGAGGAACTGTTTTCTGCAATTCCAGGGCGAAATCGAAAAGCGCCGAAGAATGGCCGGATTTCAATTCGAGTTCGACCTCGGAGATGCACTCCTCTCTGCCGCCCGACAGGATTTTTCCCCTGTCGAGACAGAAGGCTATGGTGCTCCCGCCGAATTCGACAGGAACGGTCTTTCGGGAAAACTCGGTGACGAATACCGGGCCCAGGTTCCGGCGTAACTCGCTGTTGCCGAACAACTGGATGAGAGACCGGTCTTCGATCCTGGTGAAATCGAGGGCCTTGCGCACCACGGGTGTCTCCCATTCATGGCGGGTATGCACCCCGGCAAGCACGCTTCCGCCTCCCTTGACGGTCTGAATCCAGCGTTTTCCTTCCTTCCTCAGGCGCAATGCGATGGCTTTCGACTTGAGATCCAGGGAAGGGGTATCGAAATAGACACTCACGAGCTTAACCGGCCGGGACGCCGATTTGAGAAGGGGGTGGCGCTGGAGCCTCGCCACAGCCTCTGGAGGCACCCTCAACTTGAGTTCGATCTCGACGTTCATGTCCAATTGTAGCACCCGGAATATTCAAGAAATGTGACCGCTTGAATTAATTATATATACGGTTTATACTCTATTCAAGCCGCTTAGCGGTTCCATACCAGGAGGCTGAAATGACGACAAAAGATTCGACAAAACCCGAGCAACGGAAACCTGCGCCCGCGAAACCCGTCGCAAAGACAGTTGCGCCAAAAACTGCGGCCAAAGCCGTCGCACCCAAGACCGTTGCAAAACCGGTCGCCCCCAAAGATACGGTCAAGATTGTAGGCAAGGTTGCGACGAAGCCCGCGGCCAAGCCCAAGGCTTCAAAAGTGATCCGGGACAGCTTCACCTTTCCGGAGACGGATTATCGGAAAATTTCCGAACTCAAGAAAGCCTGCCTCGGCCTCGGCATCAATGCCAAAAAGAGCGAGATTTTGCGCGCGGGCCTGCATGTGCTCGCATCGCTTGACAAGGCAAAGCTCAGGGAAGTGATCTCGAAGATCGAGAAAATCAAGACGGGAAGGCCGCTCGGCTCCGAAAAATCCTAAGCAGCAACGCCCTCCTCCATTGACGCCTGCACCCGCAGGCGTTAAAATCCTTTAGTTTCCTTCAGTTAGGGGCCGCCACTTTGGGCAGTAATTATTTCTGTAACATTTGTGCAGTAAACTCGTTCCGGCGGCAACCCTGAAGTTTTGCTTCAGCTTCCGCTGGCAACAGCGGAACGCATGAGGCGCAGATTTCCAGTCTCTGCACATCAAGCGAACTCACCGCTTCACGTGCTTTTAAACGGACAGGGATTGGAAATGAAATTCGAATACATCAAAGCCGACAAGTTGAGCGGCTTCTTTTCCAGGCTGACCACGATTCAGCCGGCTTCGACCGCCCTGGTCGGACAAGTCTCAAGGCGCATGCTCGAAGTCGCCGTCATGGATCCCGCCACCCTGCTGCAGGATCTGGAAAGTTCAAGCGAGGGACTGCTCGACCGGGAAGCCGAAGAACGGCTGGAGCAGTACGGGCCCAATTCCGTCGTTCACGAAAAACACAAGAGCATTGCAAGCGAACTCGTCGACCGCTTCAAGAATCCGCTCAACCTGCTGCTTCTCGTGCTCGCCGCCATTTCCTTCTTCATGAAGGATTACACCTCGGCCATCATCATCTCGATCATGGTCCTGCTGAGCGTGGGCGTCTCCTTCATCCAGGAACACAGATCGAACAATGCCGCCGAGAAGCTGCGGGCCATGGTCAGCACGACCGCAACCGTCAGGCGCAAGGACCGGCGGGAAGGCGTTCCGGCCGAAATCATCGAAGCCTTTCACATCAGGCTTTCGCCATCCAGAACCGAGCACAGGGAAGTTCCGATTGAGACGCTGGTCCCGGGAGATCTGGTCCATCTCTCTGCGGGGGACATGATCCCTGCGGATGTCAGGCTGCTCAGCGCCAAGGATCTTTTCGTGAGCCAGTCCTCGCTCACCGGCGAATCCCTGCCCGTGGAAAAATTTTCCGGCCTCGCCGAAAGGGATTCGAAAAACCCCATAGACCTGCCCAACATCTGCTTCATGGGAACCAACGTGGTGAGCGGCACAGCCACGGCAGTGGTGGTTCAGACCGGGATCAATACCTATTTCGGGGCACTCACCAGCACCATGGCCGGGAGCCGGGTGCTCACGAGCTTCGATCGGGGAATCACCAAGTTCACCTGGGTCATGATCAGCTTCATGGCGGTGATGGTGCCCACGGTGTTCCTCATCAACGGCTTCACCAAGGGGAACTGGATGGAAGCGTTCCTGTTCGCGACCTCGGTTGCGGTCGGACTCACGCCGGAAATGCTGCCCATGATCATCACCGTGAATCTGGGCAAGGGCGCAATCGCCATGTCGCGCAAGAAGGTGATCGTGAAGCGGCTGAATTCAATCCAGAATTTCGGCGCGATGGACGTGCTGTGCACGGACAAGACAGGCACACTGACCCAGGACAAGATCATTCTCGAAAAGCATGTCGACATCAACGGCGACGAATGCGAGGACATCCTGGAATACGCCTTCCTCAACAGCTACTACCAGACCGGGCTGAAAAGCCTGCTGGACGTCGCCGTGCTCAACTACATCGAACTGAAGAGCAGCCTGAAGGTCGAGAGCGACTACCGCAAGGTGGACGAGATTCCCTTCGACTTCGTGAGACGCCGCATGTCGGTGGTCGTCGAAAAGCGCAGCGAGAAGAAACATGTCCTGATCTGCAAGGGCGCGGTCGAAGAAATCTTCAGCATCTGCAGCCGCGGGGAAATCAACGGCGAGACCTTTCATCTCGAGCAATCCCATGCCGAACGCCTGCTGGACGTGACCCGGAACCTCAACGAGGACGGCTTCAGGGTGATCGCCGTGGCCTACAAGGAAGTGCCGCCGATGGAAGCGACCTATTCGGTCAGGGACGAAGCAGATCTCATTCTGCTCGGCTACATCGCCTTCCTCGATCCGCCCAAGGACAGCGCCACGGAAGCAATCGCGGCGCTCAACAGGCACGGCGTCGCGGTCAAGATCCTGACTGGCGACAACGATGCGGTGACGCGGAAAATCTGCAGGGAGGTCGGCCTGCCTGTCGAGCATGTCGTGCTGGGCAGCGAAGTCGAACCGATGACGAACGAGGAGCTGGAGACGATCGCGGAGACGGCCACCGTTTTCGCCAAGCTCTCTCCGATGCAGAAGGCGAGGGTCATCAAGGCGCTGCAGCGAAGGGGGCATGTCGTCGGTTTCATGGGGGACGGCATCAACGACGGCCCCGCCCTGAAAGCTGCGGACGTCGGGGTATCCGTCGATACCGCAGTCGACATCGCCAAGGAATCCGCAGACATCATCCTGCTCGAAAAGAGCCTGATGGTGCTCGAGGAGGGGGTGCTCGAAGGGCGCAAGGTGTTCGGAAACATCATCAAATACATCCGGATGGGGGCGAGCTCCAATTTCGGCAACATGTTCAGCGTGCTGGGCGCCAGCGCCTTCCTGCCCTTTTTGCCGATGGCGCCGATCCAGATCCTGACCAACAACCTGCTCTACGATTTTTCACAGACAGCCATTCCGACCGACAATGTCGACGAAAGCTATCTTTCGAAACCCCGGAAATGGGATCTCGGAGACATCACGAAATTCATGATCTTCATCGGGCCGATCAGCTCGATCTTCGACTATGCGACCTACTTCACCATGCTTTACGTTTTCGATGCATGGGACAAGCCCGCGCTTTTCCAGAGCGGCTGGTTCGTCGAATCCCTGCTTTCGCAGACCCTCATCATCCATGTCCTGAGAACCGGAAAGGTTCCTTTCCTGCAGAGCTGGGCGAGCCTGCCGCTCACCATCACGACGCTGGTGGTGAGCGCGATCGGGCTGTGGCTTCCCTTCTCGCCTTTCGCATCCTCTCTGGGCCTCACGCCTCTTCCGGGGAAATACTGGCTGGCGCTCTGTTCCATTCTCGTCGGCTACCTGGTGCTGACGCAATGGGCGAAATCGTTGATCATCCGGAAATTCGGGCTGCACTGAAGCATGTCGCCAATCCCGCAACAATCGTTAACCGCGAATTCTTGCGGACTGCGCCTGCATTTCGAATGCCGAAATGAGGGTGCCTTCAGTGCAGCACCCTCGGCATGCTCAGGAGGAATTCGGGAATGTCGACGTCGAAATGCTCTCCGCTTTCGGCGACCATCTGATATTCTCCGCGCATCGTCCCGACAGGGGTGGCTATTGCCGTTCCGCTGGTATACCTGAAGCTTTCTCCGGGTTTCAAGAGCGGCTGCTCGCCGACCACCCCCAGCCCCCTCACTTCCTGGGTCTGCTCGTTGGCATCGGTGATCACCCAATGCCGGCTGATCAACTGAATGCCCACCGTGCCGTCGTTGGTGATGGTGATGGTATAGGCGAAAACGTAATGCCCGCGCTCTTCGTCGGATTCCTCGGGAATGAAAACTACCGAAACCTCTATTTTTACGTTGTAATCTTTGACAGCCATTGCCTTCGTTTCAGTTTGATACTGCAGCTTCTAGTTGCGCAGGGGTTTCATGTAGAATAGCCTCTTTTGCCGAGGAATACCGATGCCCAATTACCTGATCGCGCCCAGCATACTTTCAGCCAACTTTGCCAAACTGGGCGAGGAGATCGTCGACGTGATCGACGCAGGCGCAGACATCATTCATTTCGATGTCATGGACAACCATTATGTACCTAACCTGACCATCGGTCCACTCGTCTGCGAGGCGATCCGCCCGTTGACCCAGGCGCCGATCGACGTCCATCTGATGGTGAAGCCGGTCGACAGGATCATTCCCGATTTCGCCAAGGCGGGTGCCAACATCATCTCCTTCCATCCAGAAGCCTCCGAGCATATCGACCGCACCATAGGTCTCATCAAGGACCAGGGATGCAAGGCAGGGCTCGTCTTCAACCCGGCGACTCCGCTCAATTATCTCGACCACGTGATCGAAAAGCTCGACCTCATCCTGATCATGTCGGTCAATCCAGGCTTCGGTGGCCAGAAATTCATTCCCGGGGCATTGACCAAGCTGAAAGCCGTGCGCAAGATGATCGACGAGAAGGGTCTCGACATCATGCTCGAAATCGACGGCGGCGTGAAGGCGGACAACATCGCGGAAATCGCAAGAGCCGGGGCGGATACTTTCGTTGCAGGCTCCGCCATCTATAACACGCCGAACTACAAGGCGACCATCGACCAGATGCGGGCCGAGCTCGCCAGAGCATGATGTTGACCAGAGCCCCCGTTTCCGTCAAGGCGGTCATGATCGACCTCGACGGCACCCTGCTCGACACCGCGGCGGACCTCGCAACCGCTGCGAACCTGACGCTGGAAGAGCTCGGCCATCCCAAGGTCGATCCGGAAACAATCAAGACCTTCATCGGCAAGGGGGTGCTCAACCTGATGACCAAGACCCACATCGCATCGACGGGCAGCGCACCGGAGGATTTCGCCCCTGTCATGGAAATCTTCGACAGGCATTACGACAGCGTGGTGTCGAGAGAATCGCGCCCCTATCCCGGCGTGGTTGAAGGATTGGAAGCGATGAAAGCAGCGGGCTTCCGGCTCGCATGCATCACCAACAAGGTGGCGCGCTTCACGATCCCGCTGCTCAAGGATACCCGCCTTTACGATTTCTTCGAAATCGTGCTTTCCGGGGACAGCCTGCCGAAGAAGAAACCCGATCCGCTGCCGCTTTTCCATGCCTGCGAACATTTCGGGATCAAGCCTGCCGAAATGCTCCTCATAGGCGACTCGATCAACGACGTTCAAGCCGCCCGCGCTGCGGGATGCGCGGTTTTCTGCGTGCCCTACGGCTACAACGAAGGGATGGACGTCAGGGCGCTCGAATCCGATGCGCTCGTCGAAAGTTTGCTGGATGCCTCCCGTCTGATCGAGAAATCATGACCGAACAGGAGTTCGAACGGCTAAAGTCGGCAGGCTACAACCGCATTCCGCTGGTTCTCGAAACATTTGCCGACCTCGACACGCCGCTTTCGGTCTACCTCAAGCTCGCCAACGCGCCCTATTCCTACCTTCTGGAGTCCGTCGTCGGCGGGGAGCGCTTCGGGCGCTATTCCTTCATCGGACTGCCGGCGAAATGCGTGCTCAAGTTCTTCAGGGAAAGCTACCGGATTCTGCAGGATGGGAAGATCGCGGAAGAAGGGAAGACCGACGATGCGCTGAAATTCGTGGAATCTTTCCAGAAGCGCTTCAGGGCCGCGCCGATTTCCACCCCATTGCGCTTCTTCGGCGGACTCGCGGGTTATTTCGGCTACGACACGGTCAGATACATCGAGCCCAAGCTTGCAAAAACGAGCAAAGAAGATACCCTCGGCACGCCAGACATCTTGCTGATGCTGTCCGAAGAGCTTGCGGTGGTGGACAACCTCTCGGGCAAACTCTACCTCATCGTTTATGCCGATCCTGAAGAGGAAAACGCCTACGCAAAGGCGAACCAGCGGCTCAAGGAACTGAACCGGCGCCTGCGCTCCACGGCAAAAATCCCGGAATACAGGCCACATCATTCCATGCCGGAGCCGGTATCCGAAATCGGTGAAAAGGCCTTCCTGTCCGCTGTCGACAAGGCCAAGCATTACATTGTCGAAGGCGATATCATGCAGGTGCAGATTTCGCAGCGCATCCGCCTCCCCTTCGATGCGCCGCCCATCAACCTCTACCGGGCACTGCGCGCGATCAACCCCTCACCCTACATGTTCTATTTCGACATGGAGGATTTCCACATCGTCGGTGCTTCTCCCGAAATCCTGGTGCGGCAGGAGGAAGACCGGATCACGGTGAGGCCGATTGCCGGAACCCGCCCCAGGGGGGCCACTCCGGAGCAGGACCAGGATCTCGAGCAGGATCTCCTTTCGGACCCCAAGGAACGGGCTGAGCACCTGATGCTGATCGACCTCGGCAGGAACGACATCGGACGGGTCGCTCAGACGGGATCGGTGAAGGTGACCGAGAAGATGGTGGTCGAGCGCTATTCTCATGTGATGCACATCGTCTCCAACGTCGAAGCCAGGATCAAGCCCGGAATGACCGCGATAGAGTTGCTCAGGGCGACCTTCCCGGCAGGGACGGTGACGGGGACTGCGAAAGTCAGGTCGATGGAAATCATCGACGAACTCGAACCCTCGAAACGCGGCATCTACGCCGGGGCGGTCGGCTACATCGGATTCAACGGCAACATGGATCTTGCGATCGCGATCAGAACCGCGGTGATCAAGGGCGGGAATCTCTATGTCCAGGCGGCGGCCGGAATCGTCGCCGATTCGATCCCCGTGAACGAATGGATGGAAACCTGCAACAAGGCTCGCGCCGTAATGCGCGCAGCGGAAATGACGCTCGCCGGCCTCGATTCGGAGAATTAAATGCTCTTGATGATCGACAACTACGACTCCTTCACCTACAACCTGGTCCAGTATTTCGGCGAACTCGGGCAGGAAGTCGACGTGAAGCGGAACGACGAGATCACGCTCGATTACGTCGACAGGGCGCGCCACGACTACATCGTGATTTCACCCGGCCCCTGCACGCCCAACGAGGCGGGCATTTCGGTTCCGCTGATCAAGAAATTCGCAGGAGAAATCCCCATTCTCGGCGTATGCCTCGGACACCAGAGCATAGGCCAGGCCTTCGGCGGAAAAATCATCCATGCGAAGGAACTCATGCACGGCAAGACTTCCCTGATCCATCATCTCGACAAGGGCGTCTTCAGAGGACTGCCCAGCCCCTTCATTGCAACGCGTTACCATTCCCTGGTGATAGAGCGAGAAAGCCTGCCCGATTGCCTCGAAATCACGGCCTGGACCGAGGACGGAGAGATCATGGGCGTGCGCCACAAGACGCTCGCCGTGGAAGGGGTGCAATTCCATCCCGAATCGATCCTGACCGAATACGGCCACGACATGCTGAAAAACTTCCTGGAACAGCAATGACTCCCCAGGCAGCACTCAACGCCCTGGTCGAAAGGCAGGATCTTTCCGGCGAGGAAATGACCTCGGTCATGCATCAGATCATGTCTGGGGAATTGACCCCGGTTCAGATCGCCGGCATCGTCATCGCCCTGCGCGCCAAGGGCGAGACGGTAGCGGAAATCGCAGCAGCGGCAGGCGTGATGCGCGAGCTGTCGGCCAAAGTGGAAGTGCCGCAAGACATCCATCTCGTCGATACCTGCGGCACCGGGGGAGACGGCACCCATACCTTCAACATTTCCACGGCTTCTGCGATCGTCTCGGCCTCCGCTGGAGTGAAAATCGCGAAGCACGGCGGACGCTCCGTTTCCAGCACTTGCGGCAGCGCCGACGTTCTGGAGCGCCTCGGCGTCAATGTCGGCCTCACCCCTGCGGACGTCGCGAAATCGATCATGGCCATCGGCATAGGCTTCATGTTTGCACCCTCCCACCATAGCGCCATGCGCTTTGCGGCGCCTGTCAGACGGGAGCTCGGCATCAGGACGATTTTCAATCTGCTCGGCCCCCTGACCAACCCGGCCAATGCGAAAAACCAGGTTCTCGGCGTATACCACCGGGACCTCCTCAGGAAGTTCGCCGAAGCGCTGAAGATGCTGGGTAGCCGGCATGTGCTGGTGGTCCACGGCATGGACGGGCTGGATGAAATCTCCATCAGCGGGGAAACGCTCGTGGCGGAACTGAAAGACGGGGAGATTTCGGAATACCGCCTGAATCCGGAAAATTTCGGATTGGAGGAATCCCCGATCGAATCGATCCGGGTGCACGATGTCGAAAGCGCATGCAGGTTGCTGCTCGATGCGCTGGAAAACAGGCCGGGCCCTGCTCGCGACATCGTCATGCTCAATGCCGGGGCCTCGATCTACATCTCGGGACTCGCGAAGAGCATCGCTGAAGGCGTGGCAATGGCTGGGCGTCAAATTTCGAATGGCGCGGCCCGGAAAAAGCTCGACGAACTCGCTGCCTTCTCGAACAGCCTCAAATCTGCATGAAGGTCGCCCGCTCGTAATCAGCGCCCTTCCCGGCAAGCCCGGTGAGCCGGAATTCCATCGACAGTCCCTCGCTGTCGAGAGCGGCAATGATCCGGTTCCGGACATACCATCCCCTGGGCATGACGAGGCTCGCTCCCTCCCCGTGGTGGAGCAGGATGGCTGGCGCATATTTGCCGGATACCGTAAGATTGATTCCCGTCTGGCGAATCACAACCGCTTCCGGACTGCCCTCAAGAAGCTTCAGCCCCATGTTGACTCCCCCTTCCAGCCCCGCGATGACCCAGCGTATCACGCCCGGCGCGAAACCTTCATCGCCCCGGATGCCGACAAGATGCCCCGGGCTCACGCGCTCGCCTTTCCCGACCCTGATCAACGAGAGTTCCCTGCCATCCTCGTCCTGGATGTTCCAGCTCTCGGTCTCTCGCCCGCTCATGTGCTCATCCTTGGAAGCAATATGCCCGAAAAACCCGATCTCCTCATGCTGCCTCTTGTTGAGGTCACCCTTTTCGGCAAGCTGCGCAAAAATCTTCCCGCTGAGATGAAAATTTACATCTTCCAGGCCGAAGCACAGTTCGGCCCGGTGGCTGATAGTGCCCGCCTCGAACCCGCGCGCCGCCTTCCCTTCGCACCAATGTCGATGCAGCTTCTCAATGAGGGAAAGACAGAAATCAGGCGGCAGGCTCTCCCCCAGACCGAGCCGGGCCGGAGCCTGTCCCTGCAGCAGCAGGGCCATCTTGATTTCCAGATTCTTTCCCAGTTCAGACATGTCCAGGTAGCGGATGTCAGCGCCTCGGGATGCTCGATGCGAAATGCAATCCGGGCTCTCAAGATCGATCTCGATGGGCTGCGATGTCTTTGCCGAGACGGGAATATCCCCGGCAATGGTGACGAGAGAAGTCCACGCTTCGAGCCAGCGGTTGACCAGCTGCAGCTGGCTGTGCGTCAGCTCGTAGGGATCAGCCTGGCAGATCAGGACAGTGCGGATAAATTGGTCAGCGCAAGAGGTCGGCGGAAGATGGCGATCAAGAACGGGATCGGTCGAGACACCCGCATCCTCCGAAATACGGTAAAGCCGATGCAATTGCAACCAAAGCCTCGAATCGACCTGATGGGAAAGGAAAATATACCCGGATATCTGCAGCGCGGTGTAATGCAGGCAGCGCTGACATATCCGCGCCAGCTGACCCGCCACGGAAGGCTCCCCATCGATGCCGGCATTCAGGCAATGCCCGTAGGAAGTCGCCATTTCCGCCCATAACGAGATGATCCCGTCGCGCATGGAAGATTCGCTGTCGCTCAGCGGCAGGGGCTTTCCGACAAGCTTGTTGCCACAACCTTCCTGGACAATGCCTACCGTTTCACGCAGCAGCTCCGTTATGTTCAGGCGACTCAGCGGAGGAAGCATGGCGCGATTCAGCCCCCCCAGTTTCCTTGAAAGTGTCCGATGAGCCAGACGGATATCGGTGAGCTGGAATTGCGAGATCCAGCGGGCGCAGGAATCCGCATCGGCAAACGCCGGCTCCACAGGTTCGTCTGTCTCTGGCAGGCTCAGGCGATACATATCAGGCCCACGGCTAAAAGGGAAACTTCCTGATTCTAACCTGAAATGGCGCTCAGTGCAGGTAGGTGGACTGGAAGAGCCGGGTCATTTCTTCCCCGGGCAGCGGCTCACTGAAATAGTACCCCTGGAATCCATGGCAACCCTGATCCTTGAGATGAGTGAACTGATCGGAATTTTCCACACCCTCTGCGATGACCTTCAATTTCAGGCTGCGGGCCATCGCGATAATCGCGGCGACGATCGCAGCATCGTTCGAGTCTTCGGTGATATCCCGGACGAAAGACTGGTCTATCTTGAGCACATCGAGCGGGAAGCGCTTCAAGTAGCTCAATGAAGAATAACCCGTTCCGAAATCATCCAGGGAAAGCTTGATGCCCAGGTGTTTCAGCTGATTCAGCATGACGAGAGTCGCATCGGTGTTGTGCATCAGCATGCTTTCCGTCATTTCCAGTTCCAGGCGATGGGCCGAGAGCGCCGTCTCTTCGAGAATTTTCTCGATCATTTTCGAGAAGTCACCTTCCCTGAACTGCCTTGGCGAAACATTGACCGAAATGCGCTGAGTTTCGTTCAGAAACCCGGCCATTTGCCAGACCTTCATCTGGGCGCAAACGGTTTTCATCATCCACTCGCCCAGGCTGACGATCAGACCCGTTTCTTCAGCCAGCGGAATGAATCTCGTGGGAGGTATCCATCCCTGCGCGGGGTGCTTCCAGCGCATCAGGGCTTCCATCCCGGTGACGAAACCACTGCCGATATCGACCTGGGGCTGGTAATGGACTTCGAGTTCGCCGCGCTCCAGTGCCTTGCGCAAATCGTTCTGCAGGGAAAGTCGCTCCAGGGTCAGCGTGTTCATCCGTTCTGCATAGAACTGGTAGTTGCCGCGCCCCTGGGACTTGGCATGATAGAGCGCCGTATCCGCGCTCTTGATCAAGTCGCCGACATTGTCGGCATCGGAAGGGAACAGCGCGATGCCTATGCTTGTCGTGACCAGCACTTCATTGTTTTCGAAATGAAAGGGCTCGGATAGTGCCGCTTTGATTTTCTCCGCAACCAGCGCTGCAATCTGAGCCACTTCGCCAATTTCGCTTTTGCAGAGATTGGCGACAATGACAACGAATTCGTCTCCCCCGAGCCTGGCAACCGTGTCTCCTTCGCGGACGCAAGCATTGAGGCGTTGCGCCACGCTTTGAAGGAAGGCGTCCCCTCCAGAATGTCCGAGGATGTCGTTCGCCTCCTTGAAATGGTCCAAGTCCAAACAAAGCACACCGAACTGCCGCTCGCCCCGTCTCGACTGATTGATCAGCATTTCGAGTCTGTCCATGAGGAGCAGGCGGTTGGGCAATCCGGTCAGGGTATCGAAATAAGCCAGACGATGGATTTGCTCCTCGGCAAGCTTGCGTTCCGTGATATCGAGAGCAGTGCCGATGTAGTGTGAAATTTGCCCGTCTCCATCTGCTATCGTATTGATCTCGAGCAATTCCGGATAAACCTCGCCATTCTTTCTGCGGCTCCAGACTTCGCCATGCCACTTTCCATGCGCCTCTAGCGCCGCCAGGATGGCACGATGGAATTCGTCATCATGCCGTCTTGACCTCAGGATGTCTCGGGATTGTCCGACGATTTCTTCCGGAGCATAGCCCGTTATGGTGCAGAAAGCGGGATTAACGCTGACGATGTTGTGATGCCTGTCTGCGATGAATATGCCTTCGAGGTTGTGCTCGAATACGGAAGAAGCGAAGCGAAGCTGCTGCTCTGTGTTTCTTCTTTCGGTAATGTCGTCGAGACTGCCGCGGAAACCCGTGATGTCGCCCGATGCATTGCGCATCGCCTCCGCATAGATTTCGACCCAGCGAATCTTGCCGCCTTTTGCCAAGAAACGCACCTCATAGTGGCAGCGATCGGTTTCTTCGAGAAGCTTCAGCTGTTCCCCATTCTTCTGAATATCTTTAGGGTGGATGTAGGTGGCAATCGGCTTTCCCAGGCAGTCTTCGACCCGGTACTGGGTGATTTCCTCCCAGGCCCTGTTGAGAAATGTCAGGCGCCCACAAGCGTCGGTCTGGAATATGCCCTCCTTCAGCCTGTCGATGAAGCTGCCCAGAAGCGCCTCGTCTGCGTTGCGGAATTTCAGAATCGCGCCGCGTATTTTGCTGTCAGAGTCCCTGAGCGGGGATACGCTGCCATCGAGGACCGTTTCGACCCCGTTGCGGCTGACGAAAAGGATAGGCTCCTTGCGCAGCATCCGTTCAACGATATTTCCGATGCGTTGGCCCGTGAGTGGGTCGAGCGCGCCCAGTACTTCGGACAGGGGCTTGCCCATTGCTTCTCGCGTGCACCAGCCGGCCAGCCGCTCGGCTTCGCCATTCAGCAGGATGACCCTGCACCCCTTGTTGATCGTAATCTCAGCGTCAGCCATCGATTCCATTCATGATATTTGCCATATACAACATTGCAGGCTCGCCCAAGATTAAACCACAATTTAATCAATATTTACAACAATCTGCTCTTGTCTCCTGAGAAAAAACATGAAGAAATGAACTCGCTCCCCTTGCGAAAGCCGATGACCTTGAACAATTCCCCCATTTCGGCCGGGCTGACCAGTTTCTGGAATTCGCTGCACAAGGGAAGATAGGCCGCCACGTCTTCGGGAGAAACCCGCCCCAGCATTTCGGTGATGCCGCAGTTGATCAAGAAATTCGCCTGGGTCGTGTAGCCTGCAAATTGGAGTCCCGCATCGATGCCCGCCTCGGCAATGGCGCTGAAATCGACATGGGTGGTGATGTCCTGCAAACCGGGAAGAAAGAAGGGATCGTCATGCGCATGATGGCGGTAGTGGCACATCAATGTGCCCTGGAAGCGATCGGGGTGGTAGTATTCAGACCTGCCGAAGCCGTAGTCGAAAAAAAACAGCATGCCGCGCTTCAGTGCGCCGGCAAGCCTGGAAACCAGCGCCCTTGCTTCGAGATGAATTTCGCTGGCATAGCCTGGCGGCACATGGATGGCCCTTGCCGCGTCGAACAGAGGCCCGTTTTCGAGTTGCCTGTCCTGCCAGGCAAGTTTCCCTTCGCCGATGCAAACTCCCCGCTCTTCGATGCCTTCTTCGCGCCAGCTGACCAGATTGCATGGAACGGCATCCAATACCTCGTTAGCAAGGATCAGTCCTTCGAAGTTTTCCGGCAGGTCTTCCAGCCAGGTCACCGGAAATCCTTTCAGCCGCTCCTCCTGCCTTTTCCTCAAGTCTGCGCTCACTTCCAGTATACAGTAGCGGCGCGGCTTGATCTCCAGTTCATGGAGCAGGTCGAAGGCGAGTTTTCCGGTACCCGCTCCGAGCTCCAGAATATCGGTGTTGGGATTGGCGGACAGCCATTCGAAAGCAAGACGCGCAAGCGTTCTTCCAAACAGGGAGGAAATCTCCGGTGCCGTGACGAAGTCCCCGGACTTGCCGAATTTTGCCGCCCCGGCGCTGTAATAGCCCAGCCCGGGGGCGTAAAGCGCCATGCGCATATACTCGGCGAAGGAAATCCATCCTCCTGCATCGGCAATGTTCTGGCGAATCAGCGCCTGAAGGCATTCGCTGTGCGCGAGGGCTGCCTCGTCTGGCTCGGGTAGTGGCGGCATCGAGACTATGGTAAATTGTCTGGCATTCAGTTTAGAGGAGATTTCCTTGCAAGGCAAAGTCGTTCTGATCACAGGCGGAGCAAGGCGCGTAGGCGCCGCGATATGCCGCAGGCTCCACGCCCTGGGAGCGGATCTGATGATCCATTACCGCTCTTCCGCCATCGATGCGCGAGCACTCCAGGACGAACTCAATGCCGCAAGACCAGACTCCGTTTCCCTCGTCCAGGCGGATCTCCTCAACATTTCCGTCCTGCCAAGCCTGGTGTCCGATACGGTGAGCCGCTTCGGCAGGCTGGATGTGCTGATCAACAACGCTTCCAGTTTTTTTCCAACCAATATCGGCGAAATCTCCGATGGCGCCTGGGACGATCTGATCGGAACCAACCTCAAGGCACCGCTTTTCCTTTCCCAGGCCGCAGCGCCCCAGCTCAGAAAGCATCACGGCTGCATCGTCAACATCGTCGATATCCATGCCGAAAAGCCGCTCAAGAACTATCTCGTCTATTCCACCGCCAAGGGGGGGCTGGTTGCTCTCACCAAATCCCTGGCGAGGGAGCTATCCCCGGAAACCCGGGTCAATGCCGTGGCGCCTGGCGCGATTCTCTGGCCGGAGGATGAAGTCTGGTCGGATGCGCTCTCCAGGCAGCGAATCATCAACCAGACCCTGCTGAAAAGGGTGGGCGAGCCGGACGACATCGCCAAGGCGGTCGCCTTCCTTGTCGCGGATGCCCCTTATGTCACGGGTCAGGTGATCGCCGTGGACGGTGGCAGGAGCGTCAACCTTTAACAGGCTCATTCCTGATCGAATAGCACGTCTCCTTCATGCTGAACAGGGAGACTCTCGAAGTCGAATAGCGACTTGTCCATCAGGTGCGAGGGAACCACATTGGTCAGGGCATTGAACATGTTCTTCAGTCTTCTCGGATCTTCCCTTTCCCACTGCTGCAGCATTTCACGCATGATCTGGCGCTGCAGATTCGGCTGTGAACCGCACAGGTTGCAGGGAATGATCGGAAAACCCATTGCTGCCGCGTATTTCTTGATATCCTCCTCCCTGCAATAGGCCAGGGGCCGGATCACGACATTGCTGCCGTCGTCAGAGCGCAGCTTCGGCGGCATGGCCTTCAGCTTTCCGCCGAAAAACAGGTTCAGAAGCAGCGTCTGGAGAATATCGTCCCGATGGTGGCCGAGCGCGATCTTCGTGGCGCCCAGTTCCCTTGCAGTACGGTAAAGAATCCCCCTGCGCAAGCGGGAACAAAGAGAGCATGTGGTTTTCCCGGGAGCGATCTTCTCCTTCACGATGCTGTAGGTATCCTGTTCCACGATCCTGTAGCGAATTCCGGTCCTTTCGAGATATTCCGGCAGCACATGTTCCGGAAAACCGGGCTGCTTCTGGTCCAGGTTGACCGCAACCAGATCGAAGCGGATCGGCGCCACGCCTTGCAAATACCTGAGGGTATCGAGCATGGTGTAGCTGTCCGCCCCCCCGGAAAGGCACACCATCACGAGATCCCCTTCCTCGATCATATTGAAATCGATGATGGCCTTGCCGGTGAGCCGCCGAATCTGCCTCTGCAGCCTCTCGAAGCTGCGCGACAGTTTGGGCTCCTCACGGGATTTCCCGGGATGAAATTGGATCGGGGAGAAGCCCGGGGCAAAATCGACGGTGGAGGTCATTCTGTGGTTTTCCTGAAATGGGGAAGGTCGAAACGCTGAAGTTCAGGCGTAATTTTACCCTGTCCAAGCTCGACGCGTCTGTGCTTTATTGATCCGGCGTGAAGAAGGTTGAAATAGTCATGCGGCATACTGGACGCGGGGATCCTGGAAATAAGATTTCACCCGATCGGGGTTGGCTTCGATAAACATCATGTGATCGTTGGCAGCGGCCTGTAGTTTTGCTTTTGTGCGGACGGGCACCTTGCTGCCGATGGCCTGCTTCAGGTCGGCATTGAGCCGTTCGTCCGGGTTGAGTTCTGGGCTGTAGCTGGGCAGGTAAAAGACCTCGATCTCGTTTTTGTGGTCTGCAAGCCAAGCCTTGACGGGCTTGCAGTGATGGACACCAAGATTGTCGAGAATCAGGAAGATCTTCTTGTTCGCCCGATTGCCATCCGCGACCAGAGCCGTGAAGAGGATTGATAGGCAGCGAAAGGAATATTCCCCGGCTGAAATGTGCAGGGTGCTGGATGTCTCTGAAAGCGGTTATCGGTCATGGAAGGCTGGCGGGAGTTAAAGTCAAAAGTGGTGTATGGCCGGTTTGTAGCATGATGCGTCAGGCGGCGAGTTTCTGCTGAACCGGCTGATCATCCGATGAAGGCAATGGCCTTCGAATACATCGAGGTCTTTTATAACCGGAAACGCCGTCACTCGGCTTTGGCCTACAAGTCACCAAGGCAGCATCTGGATGATTGGCTTATTGCTCAGCAACAAGAGAAACTGGTGGCATGAACCCCGTCCCTTGGAACACGAAAAACCGGGGGAAGGTCAGATCCTGAATCGTTCCAATGGCAACAGCCAGCGAATGTCCAATTCCGCAGCCTCGCTAGCGCGAACCCTGTTTCTTCGAAACAACTTCAAGGTAGAGCGCCATCAGGCCGCCGACCAGCCAGATGCTGGCTATTGCAGCGAGCCAGAATCCGGGGGCGCCGCGGGCCGGACCGAATGCATTTGTCAGTCCCAGCAAAATGCCTCCGCCCAAACCCGGCACCCAGAGCGTCACGGTGTAGATCGCCATCGGCACGACCGACTTTTTGTATCCGCGCAAGGCGTTCACCGTCACGGCCTGCAGCGCGTCACCCAGATGGTAGAGGCCGACCATTGCAATCAGCGGGATCGCCATTTCCCGCACCCGCTGGTCCGTGGTGTAGAACGATGCGATCTGCGGCGCGCCCAGCCAGAATATCAGGCACAGCGCCACCGCAATCGACATGCCGAGGCGGATTCCTTCCCAGGAAACGCGGCGGGCGCGCAAAGGCTGTCCGGCACCGAGCGCCTGGCCGACCAGTATCGAAGTGGCATTGCCCAAGGACAGGGGAACCATGAATGCCAGCGCCGCCAGATTGGCGGCGATCTGATGGGCGCCGGAAACGACGGGGCCGAGGCGCGCGATGAACAGCGCCATGAAGGTGAATGCGGTCACGTCCGCGATGAAAGTCAGCCCGATGGGGATGCCGAGTTTCAGGAATTCCCGTATGGCCGAGAAATCCGGCGCGGCAATGCGCCTGCGCAATCCGAACTCGGCGTAGCCCGGATGGCCCAGGCACCAGGCCCAGGCGGTTGCGGCCATCAGCCAGGCATCCAGCGACGTTGCCACCGCAGCCCCCGGCGCGCCCATCGCAGGCATACCGGAAAAGCCATACATGAACAGCGCATTCAGCGGAATTTTGATCGCCAGGGACAGCAGGTTGAAAAACATCACCGGCCGCGGTCGGCCGATTCCCATGGAAAGGCCGAAGAACAGGCGCAAGGCGAAGGCGGCGGGCACGCCCCAGGTTGACGCCGCCAGATAGGCGCGCACCTTGGCTTCAACTGCGGGCTGCAATTCGGAAATCGCAATGAACGGCTCGGGAAAGCGCAGCAGCAGGATCGCAGCAAATGCCAGCAGCAGGGATATCCAGGCGCCCTGGTGCATCTCGCGACCGATCTCGCCTGGTTTTCCTGCGCCATACAGGTGGGCAATGATGGGCGGCAGCGCGAGCAGCACACTGATCAGCGACATCAGCACGGTGGCCATGATCGACGCAGCGATGCCGACTGCCGCAAGGTCGACGGCAGACAGCCGCCCGGCCATTGCCGTGTCGATCACGGCATTGGCCATCATCGCCAGCTGCGCGACCAGCATCGGCCAGGCAAGGTGGGCCAGTTCGCGAGTTGAGGAAGCGGAAGGTTGCATGTCTGGATTGCAGGCCATGGGCAAGAGTCGGAAAGTAGGGAGTTTCCATCATTATGCCAATAAACCGGCCAAAGCATATTTGCAGTAGAATCCGGACTGGACAAGACATTAAGGACGCCACATGCGCTACTGGCTGATGAAATCCGAACCTTCCGAGGTCAGCATCGACGACCTTGCTTCCCTCCCCGGGCAAAGCATCGCCTGGTACGGGGTGCGGAATTACCAGGCGAGAAATTTCATGCGGGATCAGATGCGGGTCGGGGACATGGTCTTCTTCTACCATTCGAGCTGCGCGGAG
This sequence comes from Pseudomonadota bacterium, assembly GCA_021835845.1. Taxonomy (GTDB): domain Bacteria; phylum Pseudomonadota; class Gammaproteobacteria; order Burkholderiales; family JABEVD01; genus JABEVD01. Next base: position 112,222 of record JAKBJU010000002.1, read on the forward strand.
CCGGGGATCGCCGGTATCGCGGCAGTGGACAAGCTCGCCTATCCGGACGAAACCCAGTTCGATCCTGCAGGAAAATATTTCGACCCCAAGGCGACGAGAGAAAACCCGCGCTGGTACAACGTCGACGTGCGCTTCCTGAAGAAAACGCCGCTGATTTCAATTTCGGAACTCCGGAGGCATCCCGAACTCGAAAGAATGAGGATTCTTCAGAAGGGCAACCGGCTTTCCATCACGCCGGTCGACCCTGCCGAATGGGATTACATCAACCGGGCCTTGCTGGGCTGAGCGGCCCGAACACGCCGTCCCTGCTGGCAAGCAGCGTCCCGCTTTCGATGTCGAAATACCATCCGTGAAGCTGGAGCTCCCCGGCTTCGACGCGCGACTTGATCCACGGAAAGGTCATCAGGTTTTCGAGGGAAGCCAGGATCGCCTGCTTCTCGCAATCCTTCGCCGGCGATTCTCCGCTCGGCCTCGAAAGAACCTTGTCTCTCGCGGACTCGGCGAGCGTCATCCATCTGCCCACGAAGGACTTTGCTTCCCCGGAAGCGGTCCCCTCGATCAGAGCCCGGATGCCGCCGCACTGGGCATGTCCGAGAACGATGATGTGTTCGACGCCGAGGTTGCAGACGCCGAATTCGAGGGCTGCGCTGGTGCCGTGGTAATGCCCGGCGTTTTCGAAAGGGGGAACCAGGTTGGCGACATTCCTGATGACGAACAGATCTCCGGGATCGCAATCCAGGATGATGGCAGGATCGACCCGCGCATCGCAGCAGCCCAGAACCAGCACCTTGGGCGTCTGCCCCTTCTCGGCGAGGCGCTTGAACAGATCGGACTCGAAGTGACGCTGCCTGAACCTGCCGAAGCCCTCAACCAGCCAGGAAAGATCCCTCATCTCGACGTCAGCCGCATCAGGGCTTCGCGGTACTTTTCGGCCGTTTTTTCGATGACATCCAGGGGAAGCGCGGGGGCGGGAGCCTGCTTGTTCCAGTCCTGCGTCTCCAGCCAGTCGCGAACATACTGCTTGTCGAAGCTCGGCGGATTCTTTCCCGGCCGGTATTCGTCCTTCGGCCAGAATCTCGATGAATCCGGCGTCAGTATTTCGTCTATCAGATAAAGCTCTCCCGCTTCGTCCAGTCCGAACTCGAACTTGGTATCGGCGATAATGATCCCCTTGGTGAGCGCATATTCAGCCGCTTCCGAATAGAGCCCGATCGCAGCCTGCTTCACCTTTTCCGCGAGATCGGCGCCGATCAGGCGCCTTGCTTCCTCGAAGCTGATGTTCTCGTCGTGCTCGCCCATGGGCGCCTTGGTCGACGGCGTGAATATCGGCTCCGGCAGCTTTTCCGCCTCGACCAGTCCCTGCGGCAGAGGAATGCCGCACACGGTGCCGGATTTTTTGTATTCCTTCCATCCGGAACCCACGATATAGCCGCGCACGATCGCTTCGATCGGCAATGCCTTCAGCTTTTTCACGACAAAGGCCCGGCCCTCGACTTCGCCTTTCTCTCCGTCAGTCACGACCGATTCGGGTGAAATTCCGGTCAGGTGATTCGGAATCACATGCCCGAGCCTGTCGAACCAGAAGCTGGACAGCGCAGTCAGAATCTTTCCCTTTTCGGGAATCGGTTCGGACAGGATCACGTCGAAAGCCGAAATGCGATCGGTCTGCACGATGAGCAGCTTGTCCCTGTCCACCTCGTAGATGTCGCGGACCTTGCCGCGATGCAGAAAGGGAAGGCTCCTGATATTCGAACTCAGCATGATCAGACTGCCGGCAGCACGGTAGCTGCAATCGCATCGGACTGGTTCTTGCGGAATGCGCGCAGCGCTTCCTTCAGTCCGGCGTCCGTCGATGCGAGCATCGAAACCGCGAAAATCCCTGCATTCGCCGCCCCGGCTTCTCCGATGGCGAAAGTCGCGACGGGAATTCCCTTCGGCATCTGGACGGTCGAGAGCAGCGAGTCCATTCCCTGCAGGTATTTCGAGGGCATCGGCACGCCGAGGACCGGAAGCAGCGTCTTGGAAGCGACCACCCCAGCCAGATGGGCTGCCGCTCCCGCCCCTGCGATGAAGCATTCCGCTCCTCGCGATTCTGCATCCCGGATGTATTCGATCAGGAGATCGGGTGCGCGGTGCGCGGAAATGACGCGCGCCTCATAAGCCACGCCGAAGTTTTTCAGCTGCTTGGCCGCATGCTGCATCACGTCCCAGTCGCTTTGGCTGCCCATGAGTATGCTGACCATTCCCATATCTCAACCCTCGAGATGATAGCCGACGACGCGCGCCACTTCGTTCTTCGAACCGAGAATGACGGGCACCCTCTGGTGCAGATCGGAAGGCTGCACGTCCATGATGCGCTCTCTCCCGGTGGAACTCATTCCGCCTGCCTGCTCCACGATGAAGGACATCGGGTTGGCTTCGTACATGAGGCGAAGCTTGCCCGCCTTTTTCGGATCCTTGGTATCCCTGGGATACATGAAAATCCCGCCGCGGGTGAGAATCCTGTGAACTTCGGCGACCATCGAGGCCACCCAGCGCATGTTGAAATTCTCGCCCCTGGGCCCCGTCTTCCCGGCAATGCATTCCCTGACATAGCGCTGAACCGGCGCTTCCCAGAAGCGCTCGTTCGATGCATTGATCGCGAATTCGCGGGTGTCTTCCGGGATGGTCATTTTCGGATGGCTGAGCATGAATTCGCCGATGTCGCGATCCAGGGTGAACCCGTTGACGCCGTTGCCCGTGGTGATCACGAGCATGGTTGCCGGGCCGTAGAGCGCATAGCCTGCGCAGACCTGCTTGGTTCCGGGCTGGAGAAAATCTTCAGCCTTCGGATTGTTGACGCCTTCGGGAGCGCGCAGGATGGAGAATATCGTTCCTACGGAAATGTTGACGTCGATGTTTGAGGAGCCGTCGAGCGGATCAAAAACCAGCAGGTACTTGCCTTTCGGATAGCAGGCGGGGATGGGATAGACGTCCTCCATTTCCTCGGACGCCATTGCGGCGAGATGGCCGCCCCACTGGTTCGACTCGATGAATATTTCGTTGGTGATCACATCGAGCTTCTTCTGCGTCTCGCCCTGGATATTCTCGCTTCCCGCACTGCCCAGGACGCCGATCAGCGCGCCCTTGTTGACGTCGTGCGCGATCCTTTTGCAGGCCGTCACGATGTCGCTGAGAAGCCCCGTGAAATCGCCGGTCGCCCCGGCTATGGCACGCTGCTCCTCGATGATGAATTGCACCAGATTCTTGCTCATTGCTTCTCCTGTTCGGTTTCTTCTCCCGGCGATTTTACAGGTTTTCTTTCCGGGCCTCCATCACTTCGTCAGCGCCATGAAGAGCGCCGGGAGCCTGTCCGGAAGGCTCGCCACATTGTCGATGACGGTATGGCGATTGCCGAAGATGTCCGAAACGTATTCGTCTGCCTGTCTGTCGAGACTGATGCAATAGGTGTAAATGCCTTTCGTGTCGAGCTCCCTGACCGCGATGCGCGCATCTTCGGTCAGCAGGCGGGAATCCTGCACGTCCACGTCGGAAGGCTCGCCGTCTGTCAGCACCAGGAGCAGCTTCTTGTCTGAGTTCTGATGCGCAAGGTAATGTCCCGCGTGGCGCATCGCCGCGCCCATTCTGGTAGAGCAGCCGGCCTCCATCGCGGCGAGGCGGCCCTTCACCTCGTCTCCCCAGTGCTCCCCGTATCCCTTGAAATGCAGATAGCGCACTTCATGCCTCGTGTCCGAGTGAAACCCGCCTATTGCGAGCGGGTCGCCTATCTTCTCGACCGCCCAGGCAAGCAGGGAAACGGCCTCCTGGCTGATTTCCAGCTTGCTCTGTGCGCAGCCTTCGGGGACATCGGCAAGGGATGCGGAAAGGTCGAGCAGGAGGGATACCGCGATGCTTCTGCCGTCATGGCGATGGCTCATGTTGATGCGCATGTCCGGCTGCGCGCCGCCCCTGAAATCGATCAGGGAGCGTATGGCCACATCGAGGTCCAGGTCGGAGCCTTCTTCCTGATAGCGGATGCGCACCCTGTTCTGGGGTTTGAGCATGTCGATGACTTTTCTGAGCCGCCTGGCGAGCAGGGCGTGCTTGGAAAGCAGCCTGTCGATATGCACGGGATCTCCCTTCGGATGCAGATGTTCGTAAACGCTCACCCAATCCGGACGGTAGTGCCCCGCCGAATAATCCCATTCCGGGTAGAGCCTGGGGGGAAGCCGTTCCATCTCCGCCTTTTCCTGGCTGCGGCGAGGCTTTCTGTCGGACTCCTCCTCGTCCCCTTCCTCAAAGAAGCGCCACATCAGCCGGTTGTCGTCCCGATAATCGACCTCGGTACCCTCGAAATAGACCTTCGCCGACAGATCGGCCCGCTCCCTCGTCTGGGCGATGAATCTCACCCCCATGTCCACCATTTCTTCTGTCGATGATGGCCCCCGCCTCATCGTCTCCCTGAAAACTTCCGCATGCCTGAGTATGGCCGGATTCGAATATGGATGGGCGGGGTCGAGCAGGGCGCGGGAGAGCATGAAGAGCCTGTGGCGGATGCCCGACCAGCCTTCCGGACATGCGCCTTCCTGCGGCGCAGGATGGAGCTTGCGCCACAATTTCGCCAGCCCCGGATATTCCTGCATCGCAAGATATTCCACCCTGGAATCCTCGAAAACCTCGACCGCAATTCTCTGGAATGGACTCAGGTTGTCCGCCATGACAGGCTCGCTCCAGCGCAGGTGGGCGCAAAGGTGGGCGAGCAGCGCCCGGTAGCGGTCTATCCCGCGCACTCCGGGCAGATCTTCATACACGTCGGGAAGGTGGATGCCGAGATTGTCGAAATAGGGAACCGGCTTTCTCAGAATGTCAAAAGCGAGCGAATATGGCACGAAAGCAGCCTCCATCTCCCACAGACCCCTGAGATAGCGATCCAGCTTTTTCTCGTTGTCCGAAAAAAGGGTGCCATGCCTTTCGCGCTGCAGCACCGCAAGACTGTCGGCGGACTGCATCAGAAAATAGTCGCGTTGCCGGTCCGGGTCGGCCGCATAGCCTTTTATGCCGTATTCCGCCCAATTCCGGATGCCTCCCAGGGAAAGCCGGCCAAACAGATAGGGTGCGCTTTTCAGGAATTCCGGCAGGCAGGCGCTTGCATACATGGCATCGATGCCGTGCACTTTCGGCGTGGTGCGCAGCATGATCTGATTCACGAGATTCAGGTATTCCGTGAAAAGCTCGCGAGACTCCAGCGCCCTTGATGCTGAAGCCATGCTCTCGAGAAAGGGCGCCATCGCGCGGCTATTGGGCGAGCGTGCGAGCATTCTCGTGAATTCGACCGCTTCCGGAATGATTTCCTCGCCCAGAAGGGCAGCCGCTGTCGGCATTTCCTCGAGAAAGGCGAGCACGGGCTCCTCCCCCCGCCCCATTCTGCAAATGGACTGCGCGCCATCGATGTATGCATTCACTCCGGAGTCATTCAGCAGTTTTGCGGCATGCTCCAGACAATCCCCGAACACGCTCTGAACGCGAGGAAAGCCGCAGGTCAGTTGCTTCGAATTCATTTAGGCGAAAATCGTGTCTATGGCATGGTCCAGCGTATCCCGGATATCCGCGTCGTCCGTGATCGGTCGAACCAGCGCCATGCGACACGCGTCGTTCGGTTCTATTCCGTCCCTGATCAAAGTTGCCGCATAGACGAGAAGCCGTGTCGAAATGCCTTCATCCAGACCGTGCCCCTTGAGGTTCCGCGCGACATGCGCGATCTTTACCAGCTTCCGCGCCAGGTCCGCGCCAGCCCCGGTTTCCCTGGCGACGATCCCGGCCTCGACTTCCGCTGCCGCATAGTCGAATTCCATTGCGGAAAAACGCTGCTTGGTGGACTGCTTGAGATCCTTCATCAGGCTCTGGTAGCCCGGGTTGTAGGAGATCACCAGCTGGAAATCGGGGTGGGCCTCGATCAGCTCGCCTTTCTTGTCGAGCGGAAGGGTTCTTCTGTAGTCGGTAAGGGGGTGGATCACCACGGTGGTGTCCTGCCTTGCCTCGACGATTTCGTCGAGATAGCAGATTGCCCCCATCCGTGCGGCGATGGTGAGCGGGCCATCCTGCCACCGGGTGCCGCTTGCATCCAGGAGAAAGCGGCCGACCAGGTCGGAAGCCGTCATGTCTTCGTTGCAGGCCACCGTGACCAGGGGCTTTTCAAGCTTCCACGCCATATGCTCGACGAAGCGGGACTTTCCGCAGCCCGTCGGGCCTTTGAGCATGACCGGCATTCTGGATGCATAGGCTGCCTCGAAAAGAACGACTTCCTTACCCTGCGGCTGGTAGAAGGGCTCCCTGCTTATCCTGTACTGATCGACATCGATCGTTTCATTCATCGGTTTTCCTCCAGAAATAACAAAGCCCCTGCTCGCAGGGGCTTTGCGTTGCGCCGGACGGCGGATTATTTATGAACGCCCAGCTTCTGGCGCCAGCCGGGGTAGAGCTTGTCCGCATCTTTCGGAAAAGATTCGAATGCACGGGCGAATTCCTTGTGCTCTTTCGCGAACTCGATCGGATCTGCGCCCGTCTTCCAGCACTCGTAAGACTGGCGCAGGGAAATCGCGCCGGCTGCCGGACTGTCGATATGGCCGTAGGAGCCGCCGCCTGCCGTATTGATCACGTTGCCGTGGCCCAGGTTCTCGAAGAAGCCCGGCAGGCGCAGCGCGTTCATGCCGCCAGAGATGATCGGGGTGGTCGGCTTCATGCCGTACCACTTCTGGAAGTAGACCGGACCCTGGCACTCGTCGCGCTCGATCATGTAGGCGATGTTCTTGTCATCCGCCTCGCCTTCCATCTTGCCGTAGCCCATGGTGCCGACGTGAATGCCTGAAGCACCCTGCAGGCGGCTCATTTTGGCCAGCACGAAAGCGGTATAGCCGCGCTTGGCGGAAGGCGAAGTCACTGCGCCGTGGCCCGCGCGATGGTAGTGCAGGTACTGGCCGGGATACTGGCGACGTGCGGTGGTCACCATGCCGGGGCCGCCGACATAGCCATCGACCAGGAAGGCGAGCTTGTCGGCATCCGGACCGAACACTTCGAGAGCATAGTCAGCGCGCGCGCACATTTCGTAGTGATCATCCGCGGTGATGTTCATCGAGAACAGCTTGGCTTCGCCGGTTTCATCCTGGGCGCGCTTGAGGGAGTCATAGACCAGCGGCAGGACCTTCTTGAGCGGGCAGAAAACCTGATTGCCCTGGGGTTCGTCGTTCTTGATGAAGTCGCCGCCCAGCCAGAACTGGTAAGCCGCCTTGGCGAAGGGCTCGGGACGCAAGCCGAGCTTGGGCTTGATGATGGTTCCGGCGATGTAGCCGCCATCCTTGACCGGGCGACCCAGGATGCGCCACAGGTTGGAGATGTCGGTGGCCGGGCCGTCGAACATCTGGATGGCGCGCTCGGGCACATAGAAGTCGATCATCTTGGCGTGCTCGATGTCGCCCATCCCCTGATTGTTGCCGATGGCGAGCGTCAGGAAGGAAACCAGCATGAAGCGACCATCGGTTACGTTGCGGTCGAAAAGTTCCAAAGGGTAGGCAATGCGCATGTCCTCGGTGGCTTCGTCGATGTGATAGACCAGCGCGTCCACGCCTTTGGTGAAATCATCGGTGGTGGAGACTTCCACATTGGTGCCGGTGGAGGATTCGGCGGCAAAGTGCGCGGCAGCCTCCAGATAACCGTAGCCGGCCTTGGGTTTCATCTTGTAGGCCACCAGAATGTGCTTGCCCCCCTTGATGAGGCTTTCTTCGCTGAGGTCCAGATTGGCATAACGATTGGACTGGTCCATATCAATTCTCCAGGATTGTATTGTGGGTAAATGGCCCTATTGCAAGCAGGACTATACGCCAACAAAACCATAAACAATATTCACAAATTCTGATAAGATTCCAAATAATTTCTTATGCCTAGACTGACCCTACGCCAACTGGATATTCTTGAAGCCGTTGCCCGCTGCGGGAGCTTTTCCCGTGCGAGCGAAGAACTGCATCTGACGCAGCCAGCTGTTTCCATGCAAATCAAGCAGCTGGAAGAGTCCCTGGGCTTGCCCTTGTTCGAGCAGATTGGAAAGCGCATTCACCTCACCGAGGCCGGGCGCGAAGTGCTGGAAACAAGCCGCGCAGTGAGCCGTGAACTGGCAAATCTGGAACATGCTCTGGGGGATTTGCGGGGTTTGAAGGGGGGGGCTCTGACGGTGTCGGTCGTGAGTTCCGCCAGCTACCTTGGGGCAAGGCTGATCGCCGCATTCCGACAGACCCACCCGGATGTACGCGTGAGCCTGAATGCGGTCAATCGCGAAACATTGTTGCGTCATCTGGCCGAAAACAGCATCGACCTTGCGCTGATGGGTCTGCCGCCGGACGGTCACGATCTCCAAGCACAGCCCTTCCTGGACAATCCGCTGGTGGTCATCGCCTCGCCATCCCATCCGTTGGCGGAAATGCCCGACATCTCCTTGCAGCGCCTGGCAGAGGAGCCCTTTGTCGGTCGCGAGCAGGGTTCGGGAACCCGCAGCGCCGTAGAAAAGTTTTTCAACGAGAACGGCCTGGCGCTGAAGGTTGCCATGGAAATGAACAAGAACGAGGCCATCAAGCAGGCAGTGGAGGCCGGACTGGGCGTAGGCGTGGTGTCACTTCACGGAGAGCTCGCAAAAAGGAATTTGTGCCTTCTGGACGTGCAGGGCTTCCCGTTGTTGCGACAGTGGTATCTGGTTCAGCGGCAGGGAAAGCGCCCCAGTGCCGCCGCTCAGGCTTTTGCCCAGTTCGTATTAAGCGAGGCGACCCGAATTGCCCATGTGGAGGTGGCCGGCCAAAAGTCCTAGTCTTCGTCGCCCAGTTCCGGATCCCAGCCTTTTTTTCTGGCTTCGAGAGTGGCTTTTTCATAAAGCGCGATGTGGCGTTCACGCAGGTCGGGGGGCAGGCGGCTGGGCAAGTTGCCGTATTTGTCCCATTCCTTCTCCACCCTGTCCATCAGGTTCTGCATGCGTCCCATATCCCAGCCGGCGCAATCCTCGGTGTCGGGGATCATTCCGAACAGCCAGCCATCGAGCACGATGCGCCCCAGCTGGGTGATGCCGTGCTTGTCCTGATAAAAGCCGACGTAGTTGTTTTCCATGCTCATCTTGTCAAACCTGCATAAAGAAGCGGGGACTTTTGGCTCCGGTCGCAGCTGCGCTGCTTAATCCGGCAGAGCCGGCAACCTCGAAAGCTTGCGCCTCATCTCGTCAGTCCCGCGTACAACAATGGGAGCTTTTCAGGCAACCTTTCCACCTGGTCGACCACCATATAGTTGCGGGCACCGAAAATTCGCGACACATACTGGTCCGCCCGGGGGTCGAGGCTCATGCAATAGGTGATGATACCCGATCGGCCCACATCTTCCACAGCTTTTTTCGCATCATAGCGCAAATACTGCGGATCCCGAACGTCGACGTCAGCCGGCTCTCCGTCGGTGATCACCAGAAGCAGCTTCTTGGACGATCGCTGCTGCCTGAGATGCCATCCCGCATGGCGGATGGCCGCACCCATGCGGGTGGAGAGCTGGCCGGTCATGCCCGCAAGCCTGCCCTTGGGCGCTTCGTCCCAGGTCTGGTCGAAGTCCTTGAATCGGTAGTAGTCGACGTTGTTTCGTCCGTCGGAGCAGAAGCCGTGGATGGCGAAGGGGTCTCCCACCTTTGAAATGGCGTCCGACAGCAACACGCAGGCCTGGCGGGTCAAATCGAGCACGCTGAATTCCTGCCCCGAAACCTTTTCGTTGGTGGACTCGGACAGATCCAACAGCACCATGATGGAGATGTCGCGCACCTTGCGCACCGAACGCATCATGATCCTGGGGTCGGGCTGCATGCCCATGCGCAGATCAATGGCGCTCGCGATGGCTGCATTGATGTCGATTTCGTCGCCGTCCTCGAGTTTCCTGATGCGCTGCACGCCCTGGGGCTGCATGGTGTCGAGGAGGAATTTCATGCGATGGATTTCCCGCTTGTATTGAGCGGCAATGCCGTCGATGACTGCGGCGTCCCCGCGCCTCGCGCGCTTTTCCAGAACGGTCGCCCAGGAGGGCCGTTCCAGCTGGATCTGGTAGTCCCATTCGGAGTAATGATAGGGTTCCGAAACAGGCTCCTTGCCCTCCAGCTCGTTGAAAGACTGGCCGCCGCTCTCGTCCCCGATATTCTCGTAGGGATAGAGTTCGGTGCTCAGCACCCAGATTTCCTCGGCATCGTCCCCCGCCGTTTCGACGTCGATCTCGTTCGCCATCTCCATCACGTTCACGTACTTGCGCACCTGTTTGATGGTGTCGTAGCCGGCGGAAGCGGCCTTTTCGAAATCGAATTCCTCGAATTCCCAGAAATAGCGGTTGTCGTCGCGGTAGGGCGCCGTCAGCACATCGGTGCGCGGATTGTACGGAATCTGCCTGCGGCTCAGAGCATGCGCGAGCTGCACGCCGATTTCCCACGAAATCTGATTGCTGCCCAAGCGATCCTGCGCCGAGGCGAACAGGGTACGGCCTTCGGCGATCCATGGATCGTCATCCCGATAATTCTCGTCCAGCAGCGCACGCGCAAGGCGGTTCAGATAGTCGCCCACGCTTGCGTTCATGGCCTGCGTGGCAAGATGCAGCCTGCTCCAGAGCTGCTTCAGGCCCGGGAAGCGCCGGATCGACAGCGCTTCCACACGCGCATCCTCGATCACCGAAATCAACGCCATCTGCATCGGATTCAGGGCTTCTGCGGACAGCGGCTGTTTGGTTTCAACCACATGCGCAGCGCAGTGCGCGGCAGTCGCGCGATAAAGTTCGAGGCCGGAAACCGGCTCCTGTCCCTCGATCGCGAAATCGTCGTAGGCATCGGGAAGATGCAGCAAATAATCCTCGATGTAAGGCTTGTAGCCCTCTCGCGACTCGAAATCCCCGGAAGTCGGACGCATGAAGAAGTCGCGCGCCCACAGCGCCCTCAAATACATGTTGATGCGCCGCTGCACATCGACCAGCAAGGTGCCCTTGCGCTCTTTCTGCAGCATGGCCAGCGACTCCTTGGAATCGAGGCCGAAGTAGCGAATCTGCTCTTCGTAGTTGGTGCGGTGCGCATGCGCTCCCCACAATGCCCAGCGCCTGAGCCCGCCCAGGGTTAGATGCTGGAACAGCGTCTCCAGATTGTCGAGCATGGGGCGAACCCCGCGCGGCGCCTGTGCGATCAGCGTATTGATGAACTGCAGATAGTTGATGAAGAGCTGCGCGTCGCCCAGCCTTCTGGCGGCAGCTGGCGCTGTGGCAAGCAGGAGTTCAATGACCGCTCCCGAAGTCTTGGACGCGAGAATCAAGGATGCCGTGGCAAGTTCCCCGACCACATCTTCGCCGACTTCCTTGGCAACCCGGGGAGCCTCGTTTATCCAGGTTTCGACCAGGGAGTCTCCTCGCCCCAGGCTGCGTATCGCAGACACCCCCTTGAGGTAATTGTCCAGCCCGCGCGGGCTGAACACCTTGGTGGCATCATGCCAGCTGACATTGAGCGCATCGCGGCTGTGCGGCGAAAGATCCTCCAGCAGCTCGGCGTAGTCTTCGAGTTTGATTGACATGTCAGATCCCCTTCTGGCGTCCGGAGGCTCGGGCCTCCGGACGCCAACCGGTCACCGGGTATTTATGAGAAGAAGGTGGTCACTGCGGCGTCGAGGGCATCGCGCATGTCCGGGTCGTCGGTGATCGGCCTGACCAGGGCGACGCGGCAGGCGTTCTTCGGCTCCACCCCCCTGGCAATCAGGCTGCCCGCATACACCAGCATCCGCGTCGAGACGCCTTCGTCCAGACCATGCCCCTTCAGGTTCCTGGAGCGCTCCGCAATCGACACCAGCTTCTCCGCAACCTCGCCCTGAACCCCCGATTCGTGCGCCACGATCTCCGATTCGACCGCATGCTCCGGATAATTGAAATCGAGCGCTCCGAAGCGCTGCTTGGTCGACTGCTTCAGATCCTTCATCAGGCTCTGATAGCCCGGATTGTACGAAATCACCAGCTGAAAATCCGGATGCGCATGCACCAGCTCGCCCTTCTTCTCCAAAGGCAGAACCCGCCTGTTGTCGGTCAGGGGATGGATCACCACCGTGGTGTCCTGCCTCGCTTCCACCACCTCGTCCAGATAGCAGATCGCCCCATATCTCGCCGCAATCGCAAGCGGCCCGTCCTGCCAGCGCGTGCCCGAAGCATCCAGCAGAAAACGCCCCACCAGGTCGGATGCGGTCATGTCCTCGTTGCAGGCCACCGTGATCAGCGGTTTCCCGAGCTTCCAGGCCATGTATTCCACGAAGCGCGTCTTGCCGCATCCCGTCGGCCCCTTCAGCATCATCGGCATCCTCACCGAATACGCCGCTTCGTATAGCGCCACTTCGTCAGATACCGCGCGATAATAGGGTTCCTTCTCTATTCTGTACTGGCTGATGATGTCGCTCATGGCTGCTCCTAGAAAATGATCTGCGGAAGGGTCTGACCGCTTGACTCGGCGAATCAAGCGGTCAGACCCCGCCTTGCGGCGGGGAGAGCCTTACACCGTCTTGCCGCGGTAAATCACCATCGCCGTGCCCTGGCTTTGCGCAAAGTTGTCGTAGCCGACCAGACGGACGTGGTTGTTTGGATTGGCCTTGTGGCAGGCTGCCGCCTCGCCCAGAATCCTGTCCACATCGGTCTCGCCGAACATCGGCAGCTTCCACATGTACCAGTAGTTGTCCATCAGGTGCTCGGGCTCGGTATGCTCAACCGCCGGATTCCAGCCCTTTTTCACGATGTACTCGACCTGTTTCCTGATCTTGTCGGCGTCCAGGGCCGGCAGATAGGAAAAGGTTTCGAACTTGCGGCTGGCAGGATCGCTCAACCGGCTTTTGTAATCCATCATTTCAGACATAGTGTTCTCCTGAATATCAATTTGGGAATCCCGGCTACGCCGGGAAAATCATCACTTGTGCGCCACGTCCAGCTTGTCGACGGTGTCGAACTCGAACTTGATCTCTTTCCACGTTTCCATGGCGATCTTGAGTTCGGGGCTGTGCTTGGCGGCTTCAGTCAGAACTGCCTTGCCTTCCTTCTCGACCTGGACGCCGCGGTTGCGCGCTTCCACGCAGGCTTCCAGTGCGACGCGGTTGGCGGCAGCGCCAGCGGCATTGCCCCAGGGATGGCCCAGCGTGCCGCCGCCGAACTGCAGGCAGGCGTCGTCGCCGAAGATCGCGACCAGCGCGGGCATGTGCCAGACGTGGATGCCGCCGGATGCGACCGGGAATACTCCGGGCATGGAGCCCCAGTCCTGGTCGAAGAAAATGCCGCGCGAACGGTCTTCCTTGATGAAGGAATCGCGCATCAGGTCGATCCATCCCAGGGTCGAGGCACGGTCGCCTTCCAGCTTGCCGACGACGGTGCCGGAATGCAGGTGATCGCCGCCGGAAAGGCGCAGGATCTTGGCCAGCACGCGGAAATGGATGCCATGGTGCGGGTTGCGGTCGATCACGGCGTGCATTGCGCGGTGGATATGCAGCAGAATGCCGTTGTCGCGACACCAGTTGGCCAGGCCCGTGTTGGCGCAGAAGCCGCCCGTGATGTAGTCGTGCATGATGATGGGGGCGCCGATTTCCTTGGCATATTCTGCACGCTTGTACATTTCTTCCGGGGTCGGGGCAGTCACGTTGAGGTAGTGGCCCTTGCGCTCACCGGTTTCGCGTTCGGCCTTGTGGACCGCTTCCATCACGAAGTCGAAGCGCTGCCTCCAGCGCATGAAAGGCTGGCTGTTGACGTTTTCGTCGTCCTTGGTCAGATCCAGACCGCCGCGCAGGCATTCATAAACGGCCCGGCCGTAGTTCTTGGCGGAAAGACCCAGTTTGGGCTTGATGGTGCAGCCGAGCAGCGCACGGCCGTACTTGTTGAGCATGTCGCGCTCGACCTGGATGCCATGGGGCGGACCGCCGCAGGTCTTGACATAGGCGATGGGGAAGCGCACGTCTTCCAGACGCAGGGCGCGGATTGCCTTGAAACCGAACACGTTGCCCACCAGCGAGGTGAACACGTTGACCACGGATCCCTCTTCGAAAAGATCGATGGGGTAGGCCACGAATGCATAGAAGCAGGTGTCGTCGCCGGGAACGTCTTCGATGCGATAGGCGCGGCCCTTGTAGTAGTCCAGATCCGTCAAAAGATCAGTCCAGACCGTGGTCCAGGTTCCGGTCGAGGACTCGGCTGCAACGGCAGCTGCCGCCTCTTCGCGGTCCACGCCGGGCTGGGGGGTGATTTTGAAGCACGCCAGGATATCGGTATCCAGCGGCGTGTACTCGGGCATCCAGTAGGTTTGCCGGTATTCCTTCACGCCGGCATTGTAGGTTTTGACAGCCATAGCAGCCTCCTCAAGAGAATGAAAATATCCCGAAACCGGGATGTTGCGAGTCGTTCACTTTCGACTTGAAAACACTATACCGGCCACTTATCATAAGAAACAGTCAGATGTTTTGATTGTTATCATCATCAAAAGCTTATGGTATATTGTTGTCAGTCGGAACAACAAGTATAGGTCGCCATGCTCCATTTGACTTTCCGCCAGCTCAGCGTATTCGAATCGGTCGCCAGAAATCTGAGTTTTTCGCGTGCCGCCGAGGAAATGCATCTGACGCAGCCTGCCGTATCCATGCAGATCAAGCAGCTGGAAGAAAATATCGGCCTGCCGCTGTTCGAGCAATTGGGGAAGAAGATCTTCCTGACCGAAGCAGGCAAAGAGCTCTACCATTACAGCAGGATCATCGCGCAGCAACTCCTTGAGGCCGAATCCGTCCTGTCCGAACTGAAGGGCCTGGAGCGGGGAAAGCTGAACATTTCCGTGGTCAGCACGGCAAATTATTTCGCCCCTCAGCTTCTTGCACGATTCTGCACCGACCATCCCCAGATCAAGGTCAGCCTCAATGTGGGCAACCGCGAATCGGTATTGAAGCAGCTGCACGACAACGAGATCGATCTCGCCATTCTCGGCACCCCTCCCGAAGGGATCGACATCGAGGCCTACCCCTTCATGGAAAACCGCCTTGTCATCATCGCCGCGAGCGGCAACCCCCTTGCCGACAAGCCGGCCATTCCGGCGTCCAGACTCCAGAATGAAATCTTCATCATGCGGGAGCAGGGTTCCGGAACACGCCTGGCTGCTGAAAAATACTTCTCTTCCCACAGCGTTCAGGTCAAGACGGGGATGGAAATGAGCACTACCGAGGCGGTAAAGCAGGCCGTTCAGGCTGGAATGGGATTGGGCATTCTTTCTCTGGACACGGTGCTGCTCGAAGTCGAGACTGGCCGCCTGAAAGTCCTCGACGTGGAAGGATTCCCCATCATACGCCATTGGTATTTGGTGCACAGGCAGAACAAGCGGCTATCGAGCGTGGCGGAAGCCTTCAAGTCCTTTCTGCTCAGGCAGGCCCAATAAAAAAGGCGGCCATGGCCGCCTTTTCATGTCGTTGCCTGGGGGGCTTACTTGATCACCGCCTTCAGCTCTCCCTTGGCATAGCGCTGCGCCATCTGGTCCAGGGACAGCGGCTTGATCTTCGCCGCCTGGCCTGCAGAGCCGAATGCCTCGTAACGCGCCTTGCAAATTTCCTTCATCGCCTTGGTCGCAACGGTGAGGAATTTGCGGGGATCGAAGTTCTTTTTATCTTCCGCAAGGAATTTCCGGACTGCGCCGGTGGAAGCCATGCGCAGATCGGTATCGATGTTGACCTTGCGCACGCCGTGCTTGATCCCCTCGACGATTTCCTCGACCGGAACGCCGTAGGTTTCTCCCATGTCGCCGCCATACTGGTTGATGATCTTCAGCCATTCCTGAGGAACGGACGAGGAGCCGTGCATCACGAGATGCGTGTTGGGAATGCGCGCATGGATTTCCTTGATGCGGTTGATCGCCAGAATTTCCCCGGTCGGCGGACGGGTGAACTTGTATGCGCCGTGGGAAGTCCCGATCGCAATCGCAAGCGCATCCACGCCGGTTTGCTTGACGAACGCCGCCGCTTCTTCCGGATCGGTCAAAAGCTGATCGTGCGAAAGCTTGCCCTCCGCGCCGTGGCCGTCTTCCTTCTCGCCCTGACCCGTTTCGAGCGAACCCAGGCAGCCAAGCTCACCTTCCACGGAAACGCCCACTGCGTGGGACATCTCCACGACCCGGCGGGTCACGTCGACGTTGTATTCGAAGGAGGAGGGGGTCTTGGCGTCTTCCATGAGGGAGCCGTCCATCATCACGCTGGAAAATCCGGAGCGGATGGCCTGGATGCAGATCGCCGGCGATGCGCCGTGATCCTGGTGCATGACGATGGGAATATGCGGATAGGCTTCGACAGCCGCCTCGATCAGGTGGCGCAGGAATGCTTCCCCTGCATATTTTCTCGCCCCGGCGGAGCCTTGCATGATCACCGGGCTGTTGCACTCGTCCGCAGCCTGCATGATTGCCTGGACCTGCTCCAGGTTGTTAACGTTGAACGCAGGGAGGCCGTAGCCGTTTTCCGCTGCATGATCCAACAACTGCCTCAATGATACGAGAGCCATAATTTTCTCCTTCGGATAAATTCAGAATAAAAAAACACCAGCTATTTTCTGTTGTCGCCCACCTTGACGATCTTCATCGTATTGGTTCCTCCAGGCTGTCCTATCGGCTCGCCGATGGTCAGCGCTATGAAGTCGCCGTCTTCGATGATCTTGTTCTGCAGCAAGAGATCTTCCACCTTTTCCAGAAGCTTGTCCCTGTTGTAACCCTTGAATTCGCCGAGCATGGGATAGACGCCGCGATAAAGCGTCATTTTCCTGCGGGTTTCTTCGATGCTGGTCAGGGCATAGATCGGAACCCCGCTGTTGATGCGAGACATCCACAGCGGGGTAGATCCCGACTCCGTCAGGGAAGCGATGGCTTTCACCTTGAGGTGAAAGGCAGTGAATATCGTTGCCATGGCAATCGACTGATCTATCCGCGTGAAATCCCGCCGGTTCAGGAATCCCCGTTCGAGAGCGGCCTCGACCGACTTTTCGGCTTCGATGCAAATGCGCCCCATCGCTTCTATCGTCTCGACAGGATATTTTCCGGCAGCAGTTTCGGCTGACAGCATGACCGCATCCGTTCCGTCGAGTACGGCATTTGCCACGTCGGAAACTTCCGCCCTGGTCGGGATCGGATTCTCGATCATCGATTCCATCATCTGCGTTGCCGTGATGGTCAGCTTGTTCTTGGCCCTTGCGAGCTTGATCATTTTCTTCTGCAACGCGGGAACGGCCGCATCTCCCACTTCCACGCCGAGATCTCCGCGCGCCACCATGATGCCGTCGCTCGCATCGAGAATTTCATCGAGACTGGGAATCGCCTCGGCCCTTTCAATCTTCGCAATCAGCAATCCGTGTCCGCCAGCCTTGCGCAGCAAATTCCGGGCAAGATTTATGTCTTCTCCGGTGCGCGGGAAGGAGACGGCCAGATAATCCGCCTTGAGTTCGGCGGCCGTGACAATGTCTTCCATGTCCTTGGCCGTGAGGGCAGGGGCGCTCAATCCGCCGCCCAGCCGGTTGATTCCCTTGTTGTTCGACAAAATGCCGCCGTGCTTGACGGTGCAATATATTCTCGGCCCGTCGATCGAAACCACATTGAGAACGATCCTGCCATCGTCGAGCAGCAGCATGTCGCCGGCAGAAACGTCTTTCGGCAGATCCTTGTAGTCGAGTCCGACCTGGTCCTGGTTGCCGAACTCGCAATTGGCGTCGAGCACGAACGGAGCGCCCTTTTCGAGCTGGATTTTTCCCTGCTCGAATTTCCCTATCCTGATTTTTGGACCCTGCAGGTCTGCCATCACCCCGACCGACCGACCTTGTTTGTCCGCTATTTTCCTCACCAGCTCGGCGCGGTGGATGTGATCCTGGGCCGTGCCGTGCGAGAAATTCATCCTGACCACATCCACGCCGGCGGTAATCATTTTCTCCAGCGTCGCTGCGTCCGTTGAGGCCGGGCCCAGCGTTGCTACAATCTTAGTTCTTCGTTGCATATTTGCGGGTCATTCAAAGTGAAGACCGGCCCAATGGGCCGGCCTGTTTCGTTCATTTTGCGCGCTGTTCCAGAATATCGACTGCGGGCAGCTTCTTTCCTTCGAGAAACTCGAGAAAGGCGCCGCCTGCCGTGGAAATGTACGACACCTTGTCGTAAATGTCGTACTTCTGCACTGCAGCGATGGTGTCGCCGCCGCCCGCCAGCGTATAGGCTTTCGTTTCGGCAATGGCCTTGGCAATGGCTTTGGTCCCTTCGCCGAACTGGTCAAACTCGAATACGCCTACCGGGCCGTTCCATACCACAGTGCCCGCCTTCATGATGATGTCGACGAGTTCCTGCGCGGACTTCGGACCAATGTCGAATATCATGTCGTCGTCGGTGACTTCCGAGGCCTCTTTCGTCACAGCGGGTTCGTTCGAATCGAATTTCTTGCCCACCACCACATCGACTGCGACGGGAATGGTCGCGCCGCGCGCCGTCATCTTGCCCATCAGCGCCTGGGCTGTCGGAACCAGATCGTCTTCGCAGAGCGATTTGCCGACGTTCTTGCCGGAAGCTTTCAGGAACGTATTGGCTATCCCGCCGCCCACGACGAGCTGATCGACTTTTTCGGAAAGGGCTTCGAGCACAGTAAGCTTGGTCGAGACCTTCGATCCGCCGACAATGGCAACCATGGGGCGCACCGGATTCGCCAGCGCCTTTTGCAACGCATCCAGTTCTTCCGTCAGCAAGATGCCGGCGCATGCTGCGGGCGCATATTTCGCCACACCATGGGTAGAGGCTTCCGCACGGTGCGCCGTTCCGAAAGCGTCCATGACGAAGACATCGCAAAGCGCAGCATATTTCTTCGCCGTGTCGTCCAGGTTTTTCTTTTCGCCGGTGTTGAAGCGACAGTTTTCCAGCACGACCAGTTCGCCATCGGCCACCTTGAAACCGCCGTCAACCCAGTTGCGGATCAGCCGCACGGATTTTCCAAGCCGCCTGGAAATATCGTCGGCAACCGGCTTGAGCGAGTTCTCCTCGGAGAATTCGCCTTCCGTCGGGCGGCCCAGGTGGGACGTGACCATCACTTTCGCGCCCTGCTTCAGGCAATGGTTGATGGTGGCCATGGATGCCGCGATTCGGGCATCCGAAGTCACCTTGCCGTCCTTGACGGGGACGTTCAGGTCCGCGCGTATCAGCACGCGCTTTCCTGCCAGATCCAGGTCGGTCATTCGAATGAAGTTGCCCATGTTTACCCCTTGGCGACGACGCCGACCAGGCGCATCAGGTTGCAGGTATAGCCGTATTCGTTGTCATACCAGGACACGACCTTGACGAAAGTCGGGTCCAGGGCAATGCCAGCCTCGGCATCGAATACGGAGGGGCAGGTTTCACCGCGGAAATCCGTGGAAACGACCTTTTCCGTGGTATAGCCAAGAACGCCCTTCATGCTGCCTTCGGAAGCCTTCTTCATGGCAGCGCAGATCGCTTCGTAGGTGGCTTCCTTGTTCAGCTCCACGGTCAGATCGACCACCGAAACGTCGGAAGTCGGGACGCGGAAAGCCATGCCCGTCAGTTTCTTGTTGAGTTCCGGGATGACCACGCCCACGGCCTTGGCCGCGCCGGTGGAAGAAGGAATGATGTTTTCCAGGATACCCCTTCCGCCTCTCCAGTCCTTGCTGGACGGGCCATCGACGGTTTTCTGGGTGGCGGTCGCGGCATGAACGGTCGTCATCAGGCCTCGCTTGATGCCGAAAGTGTCGTTCAATACCTTGGCCACGGGAGCCAAGCAGTTGGTGGTGCAGGAAGCAGCGGAAACGATCTTCTCTCCGGCATATTTGTCATGGTTCACGCCGTACACGAACATCGGCGTATCGTCCTTGCTGGGCGCCGACTGGACCACTTTCTTCGCGCCTGCGGCAAGATGCTTCTCGCAGGTTTCCTTGGTCAGGAAAAGCCCGGTGCTCTCGATCACGATATCCGCGCCGACTTCATTCCATTTCAATTCGGCAGGATCCTTGACTGCCGTCAGGCGAATTCTCTTGCCATTGACGACCAGGGTATTGCCATCGACCGAAACCTCGCCCTTGAACCGGCCATGCACTGAGTCATGCTTCAGCATGTAGGCGAGATAGTCCGGCTCGAGCAGATCGTTGATGCCGACAACCTCGATTTCAGGAAAATCCTTGACGGCAGCGCGAAACACCATGCGGCCGATGCGGCCGAATCCATTGATGCCAACTTTAATTGCCATTTTAATCCCCTCTAAGTATTGAGAACCTGTTATAGGACACCCATCACCTTGCTGACCAGGTTGTCTACGGTGAACCCGAAATGCTTGAACAGATCGCCTGCAGGAGCAGATTCGCCAAAGGTGTCCATGCCGACAACCGCGCCGTCAAGGCCGACGTATTTTCTCCAGAAATCCGTGGTGCCCGCTTCTACTGCGATGCGTACAACACCTTTGGGCAGGACGCTTTCCCTGTAAGCAGCATCTTGGCGATCGAAAACGTTGGTCGATGGCATCGAGACAACTCGCACGAAAACACCCTTTTCGCCGAGTGCCTTCTGGGCCTGCATGGCAAGATCGACTTCTGATCCGGTTGCGATGATGACTGCCTGAAGCTTTCCCTGCTCCCTGGAAAGAACATAGCCGCCCTTCCTGATATTGGCAATGGTGGCCGCATCCCTTTGCTGAAACTTGAGATTCTGGCGGCTGAAAATCAGCGAAGAAGGACCGGTTTTCCTTTCCACGGCGCTTACCCAGGAAACCGCCGATTCGACAGTATCGCAGGGGCGCCAGACATCCATGTTGGGAATGTAGCGCAAGGTTGCCGTTTGCTCCACCGGCTGATGAGTCGGGCCGTCTTCGCCCAAGCCGATGGAATCATGGGTGAAGACATAAATCACCCGCTGCTTCATCAATGCCGCCATGCGCAACGCATTTCTCGCATATTCCGAAAACATCAGGAACGTGCCCCCGAAAGGCAGTATTCCGCCATGCAGGCTCATCCCGTTCATGATGGCGGACATGCCGAACTCGCGAACGCCATAGCTGATGTAGTTCCCAGGGGTTTTTCCACTGACATGGTGGCAGCCCGGCCAGTTGGTCAAATTGGATCCGGTCAGGTCTGCAGAGCCTCCGACGAACTCGGGCAGTGCGGGCTGCAATCCTGCGATGCAGTTTTGCGAAGCCTTCCGGGTGGCGATGGTTTCGGCCTTTTCGTTCGTTTTGGCGATGAATTCGGCAACGTGCTTGTCCCATCCGGGCGGCAATTCTCCCGCCATGCGGCGCTTGAATTCTGCAGCTTCGGCAGGATAGGCTTTCTGGTATTCCGCGAACTTGTTGTTCCAGAGCCGCTCTATTCCTTCACCCTTTACCCGTGCATCCCATCCTTCGTAAACATCCTTCGGAATTTCGAAAGGCGGATAATTCCATCCGATATTGGCCCGCGTATCGGCGATCTCAGCATCGCCCAGCGCTGCGCCATGCACATCGTGGGTTCCTTCCTTGTTCGGGGAACCCCTGCCTATGATCGTCTTGCAGCAAATCAGGGTAGGCTTGTCGGTAACGGCCTTGGCCTGCTCAACGGCAGCGTCCACAGCCACTGAATCGTGCCCGTCCACATTGGCAATCACATGCCAGCCGTAAGACTGGAAGCGCTTCGGCGTATCATCAGTAAACCAGCCTTCCACATGACCGTCGATGGAAATGCCATTGTCATCCCAGAATGCGATCAACTTGCCCAGGCCCCAGGTTCCGGCAAGTGCACAGGCTTCATGGGAAATGCCTTCCATCAGGCAACCGTCCCCCATGAACACATAGGTGTAATGGTTTACGATATCGAAGCCGGGCTTGTTGAATTCCGTCGCCAGAATTTTTTCTGCCATGGCCATGCCCACTGCGTTGGTAATACCTTGGCCCAAGGGCCCTGTCGTCGTTTCAACGCCTGGCGTATAGCCATACTCAGGATGGCCTGGCGTTTTCGAGTGCATCTGCCTGAAGCGCTTGAGTTCCTCCATGGGCAGATCGTAGCCGGTAAGGTGCAGCAACGCATATATCAGCATCGAGCCGTGGCCGTTGGACAGAATGAATCTGTCCCTGTCAGCCCACTTCGGGTTCGCAGGATTGTGACGCAGATGGCGATTCCACAATACTTCGGCTATTTCAGCCATCCCCATGGGCGCTCCAGGGTGTCCGGAATTTGCCTTCTGCACAGCATCCATAGCCAGGGCGCGAATGGCATTGGCCAGCTTGCTATAGGTGGGTTTGCTCGAATCTTGTGAAGTTGCCATCGTTTAAATTCCTCGTCGCCCTTGTAGAGTCAGGGGCCATGTTATGACAGTTGATTGCAATAGGGAGAGTAGCCGCTTCCCCGACCGAAAGATTTGAGATTATTACTCAATACCCGCTTGCAAGGCAATAATGGTATGACATGTTTGGTATTTGCTGTATGTAAAACCGATAACAGCTAATAAAGCGGCATGAAAATTTGTATATATCAATAAAAATAATATTTTCAATACGTTGCAGATTTATTCGGCGTGAATTTTCAGGGTTTTTTGTTGTGGATAGTTTGTGCGGTATTTTGTTTCCGTTGTTAAGAACCAAGTTATGCACATTTCACACATTGAAAAATCATGCTTTCTTGAAGCTGATCCCGAGCTGCTTCAGTTTCCGGTAAAGATGGGTCCTCTCGAGGCCGACATTTTCTGCGATCTTGCTGATTCCGCCGCTTTCCTTTGACAGGTGGTATTCGAAATACATTTTCTCGAACCGGTCTCTGGCCTCGCGCAAGGGCATATCCAGCGAAAAGGGCTGGCTGTTCGCAGCCACAGGAATTTCCTGTTTCGAGAGTATTTGATGGGTATTTGCCAGAGTGATTTCGTCTTCCAGCGAGGTCAGCGCAAGCGATTTGACTACGGCCATCAGCTGGCCCAGATTTCCAGGCCAGGAATAATTGCGCAAGGCATTGAGGGATGCCGTGCTGAACTGTTTCAGGGGCGTTTCCCGGGCTTCTGCATACCTGGAAAGAATGAGGCTGGCGAGATTGGGAATATCTTCAGGGTGTGCCCTCAGCGGTGGAATGACTACGGTCAGGCTCATCAGTTTCTGGAAGAGATCGGCGTCGTAATTTCCGGATGCCACCAGGTTTGCCAATGGCTTGGTGGACGCACAAACCAGCTTGATGCCGTGATTTTCCAGTTTATCCAGGAGAAAAAGCAGGCCTTTCTGCTCTTCCCGGCTGAGATCCCCTATTTCCTTGATGAAAATGATGCCTTCCTTTGCCTTGCTGAGCAGATCGGCTTTTTCTTCCGTCAACTCGGAGGAGTCTTTCAGCTCTATCCAGGGAAAATTGGGGTTCCTGAAGAAATGGGCGCAGATTTCTATTTCCGAGCCC
Organism: Pseudomonadota bacterium; assembly: GCA_021835845.1. Classification (GTDB taxonomy): domain Bacteria; phylum Pseudomonadota; class Gammaproteobacteria; order Burkholderiales; family JABEVD01; genus JABEVD01. The sequence continues at coordinate 135,631 of JAKBJU010000002.1, forward strand.
GGCTCTCCCGTCAGGAAAACAGGGAAGGGCAGCTTGTTCGCATGTTCCAGGGTTTTTTTCAGTTCGGCGACAATGCTGCTCTTTCCCAGGGCTGAGAGGGAAAGAGGTTCGCTGGTGCCAAGTGCGTTTTTTTGTAGTACCCGTCCGACGGTGTTGAGAAGCTTCTGGAGCGCTATGGGTTTTTCGAGGAAATCGCAGGCGCCGATGCGCGTCGCTTCCACTGCAGTATCGATGGTACCGTGCCCGGACATCATGACTACGGGCATGGTGAGGAGTCCGGAGCTTGCCCACTCTTTCAGCAGCGTAATCCCGTCCGTGTCCGGCATCCAGATGTCCAGCAGCACCAGATCCGGCCTGCTCTTGCTCCTGAATTGACGGGCTTCGCTCGCGTTTTCAGCGAGAATGACCTGATATCCCTCGTCCCAGAGAATTTCAGACAGCAAGTCCCGGATACCCACTTCGTCGTCAACAACAAGAATCTGATTCGCGCTCATTCAAGCCTCCGTGACCGAGGGAAAGACGATGCTGACGCAGGCGCCCCCCGGACTGACATTTTCAATTTGAATCGTACCATTGTGTTCTTCCACGATCTTTTTCACGATCGCAAGCCCCAGTCCGGTCCCCTTCGGTTTCGTCGTGACATAGGGTTCAAAGGCTCGCAGCATCAGGTTTTCCGGAAAACCGGGGCCGTTGTCGCAAATGCTCAGCTTGACGAAACCGTCGAGGGCTTCTGTGGCCACGGTAATCTGGGGCGAATCGGAGTCAGCCAGAGAGTCCTGCGCGTTTTTCAGCAAGTTGTGTATGACCTGGCGCAACTGGGTCTGATCGCCGCTTATTCTGGGCAAAGTCTCGTCGAGCTGCATGCAAACCAGGGACGACTCGTACAACGCGAGTATCTCCCGGACCAGGTGATTGAGATCGACAATCTGGAAGTTGGGTTCGGTCGATTTCGCATACTTGCTGAAGGCATCCACCATGCTGTTCAGGGCGGCAACCTGATTGACTATGGTTTGGGTGGATCTGGTGAGCATTTTGCCGTCTTGGGGGCCAAGCTTTTCCGCCAGCTTGTGTTGCAATCGCTCTGCGGAAAGCTGAATCGGAGTGAGCGGGTTCTTTATTTCGTGGGCGAGACGCCGGGCAACCTCGCCCCAGGCGGCGTTCCTTTGGGCCTGGACCAGGTGCGTGATGTCGTCGAAGACCACCAGGAAGCCGTTTTCCGTGACGTCCGGCAGACGCGAGCCGCGCAGGAGCAGGATCTGGGTTCCGGTCTTCCTGGAAAGATCGAGCTGCCGCTGCCATTCGATTTCGGCGGCCTCGAATTCCTTGCAGATCTCGGAAGAAAACGGCTGAAGAAAAGGAAAGCGCTTGCCCCATTCGTCCAGAGAGGAATTGCCCGGTTCGGGGAACTCGACATTCAAAATCATGCGGGCTGCAGGGTTTGCGGAGCGCAATACGAAAGATTTGTCGAAAACCAGCACGCCGGAGGAAAGGCTGGAAAGAATGCTTTCGAGATAGGCTTTTGCGCTTTCCAATTGCTCCTGATTTTTCTGCACCGAAGTTCTGGCTTCGGCGAGCTGATGCGTCATGAGATTGAACGACTCGGTCAATATGCCGAGCTCGTCCCGGCTCTGAACGGGGTGATACTGGCTGAAATCGCCCTGGGCGACGGCGCGCGTACCTTCGGCCAGGATGGCAAGCGGAGCGCTCAGCCGCTCGCTGACGAAAAAGGCGATGGCAAGCGCGCAAAGGAGCGCAAGCAAAAGGGAGAGGGTGAGGGTGAGCCCGTACAGCCTTTTCAAGCCCAGCCTGGAAAGGGAAAGGCCCTGGTAATCGCGATAGACGGTTTGCACGGTTTCGGCATCCTGGGCAAGCTGCCTGGGAACAGGCTTCAGCAGCTGCAGCACACGGATGTCTTCGTTGAGCCTGAGCACGTTCACGGGAACCACCACGCGAAGATAAAGGCCCTTGCCGGGAACCGATTCGATGACGCTGTAGGGCTTTTGCATCCTGATTTGACGCAGGACGGAGGGTGGTGGAAATGCCAGAACCAGCCCGTCCCGCTCCGAACCGGAAAATGCGATGATTTGCCCGGACGGGCTGAACAGCGCGCCTTCCTGTGCGCCTGCCTGATCCAGCAGTCGGCTGAAATCGGAGGGAAGGATGCCGTCCGGAAGATCCACGAGGGAAAACGCCATCGCGTCGGCGCGTTTTTCCAGGTCCTTGCGCATGTTGTCGAGCGTTGCCCGGCCGAGATTCAGCCCGCCTTCGAGCGCCTTGTCGACCCGCACGTCGAACCAGGATTCGATGCTTTTCGACAGGAACTGGACGGAAAGCGAATAGATCAGCACGCCGGGGAGCGTGGACATCAGCGCAAAGAACAGCACGAGACGGAAGGTCAGCTTGGCGCCGAACACCTTCGCCTTGAGTTTGCGCAGCAGCACGAAAAGCTGGTAGACGACAAGGCCGGAAAGCAGGAGAACGACCCCGCCCCCCAGACCGAGCAGCACGGTATAGTGCTTGGAGAACACGTCCGTGTTGGCGCTGGCAAGCGACAGGAGATAAAGCAGCACCGCGCCGATGGCGGCGCACAAAATCAGCAAGTATTTCAAGGGCGTATTTCAGTCAGTCATGGAACAAAATCCCACTGGAACCAGTCCGAGCCGAAATTCCAGTCGCTGGAAGCCAGTGCGTCGATCTGAAAGGGTTTGGGAAGCAGGGAAATGTCCAGGGACATGCGCAGCTTCCCCCTGTACGTTCCTCCGCTTTTCAGGGCGCTTCGGTTGATTACCTGCCGATGCAGCAGGCTGCCCATAACGTTGACTGCATCCGACAAATTGTCGAAATTCTGATACAGCGTGCCGCTGCTCAATCGGTATTGCTGCGTCAATGCGTTGTAGCTCAGCTTGGTGTGCCAGGAGGTGTCGACTATCTTTTCGTCGAACCAGTACCAGCGAACCCGCGTCAGCTCGAATTCGGTGACGAAATTGAGCGGAACCCCCTTTTTCAGGGCATCTTCGAGCGTGGGATTGAGATTGATCTCGAAGTAGGCGTTGAGGCGGTAGTCGTCGTTTGCCGCGAATTCCGCGGATTTGACGCGGATGCCGTCCGCCAGGGCGGAAAAGCAGAGCAGGAATGCCGCCAGAAGCAATGCGATTTGCTTGAAGAGCATCGGGTCATTTTTTCTGGAGAAGCGCATAAAAAAAGCCATCTTGTTGATCGTTCGGCAGCAACGGCATTTCATCGATCAGGGCCGCTTCATGGTGTCTCTTCATGAATTCCTCGACAAGCCCGGCATTTTCCTCCTTGAAAACCGAGCAGGTCGAATAGAGCAATTTACCACCACTGGCCAATGTTTGCCACAAGGCTTCGAGGATGACGGCCTGCTGTCCGGCGAATCCGGCGATGTCTTCGGCTCGCCTCAGCCACTTGATGTCGGGGTGTCGACGCGCCACGCCCGATGCCGAACAGGGGACGTCGGCCAGGATGCGCTGGAAAGGCACGCCGTCCCACCAGGATTTCGGATCGGCGGCATCGGATACCCGGACGTCGCCTTCGAGTCCCAGCCTGGAATAGTTTTCCAGAATCTGCCGGGATCGCGATGCGCTGTTGTCCAGGGAAAGCAGATCGACCTGTGCGGTCTCGAGAATATGCGCCGACTTTCCTCCCGGTGCCGCGCAGGCATCCAGCACCCGCATGCCGTCCTTCAGGTCGAGAAGAGGCGCAGCCTGCTGCGCGCCCCAATCCTGCACGGATACGAGCCCCTCGGAAAACCCGGGCAGCTTTTCGACCGGCATCGGCTTTGCGAGCATCAGGGCATTGCCGGAAAGAACGCTGCATTCGATCCGGTTTTCCTGCAGCAGGATGCGGTAATCTGCAGGAGAGATTCTTCTCCGGTTGACTCTCAGGGTCATGGGCGGGCGGGAATTCCCCGCATTCAGAATTTCCCGGTACTGCTCCGGATATTGCGCCTTCAGCCTGTCTATCCACCACAGGGGATGATTGAACAGGGCGATCTCGCTGCCGGACGCGGCTTCCAGAAGCGCGTCCTTGCGGCGCAGGAAATTGCGCAGGACGGCATTGACGAGGCCTTTTCCCGAATGCCTGGCAACTTCGACCGCATGATTGACGATGGCATGGTCCGGGGCCTGGGTGTATTGAAGCTGGTATAGCGCGACGAGGAGCAGGGCTTCTATTTGCCGGTCCTTCGGGGGGGTCTTGAGCAGGGCATCGAGCATGGTTTTCAGGGTGCCATAATGGCGGAAAACCCCGTAGCTGGAATCCTGGATCAGACCTTTCTGCTGCGCAGCAAGACCCGGGTTGGTGCGCCAAATCTCGCTCAATGTCCGGGTGAGGTTCCGTCCCTGCAGTGTCTTGAGCACGGCATCGCAGGCAAGGCGCTGGGATTGGAGCATCGGCTTTATCGCAGCCTGCTGCCGGCTTGAACGGGAAATCCGGAAAGGAACTGCGCCGCTGGAAGCCGCTTGCCGCCAGGCTTTTGCAGCACTTCGAGCAGCAGGGCATCCTGTCTGCAGGCCACAAGTATTCCGTCCGCATTTGCCGCCAGCACGTCTCCCGGCATGCCTGCGCTCCCCTCGACCCGGCGCGCCCGCCAGATTTTTACCGGAATGTCGCCGATGAGGCACGCCGCGCCGGGAAAGGGGTCGAAGGCGCGGATCATTCTTTCGATCTGCCGTGCGCCATCGCTCCAGTTTATGCCCGCCTCGGATTTGCTCAGCTTGGCGGCATAACAGGCGCCGGCTTCTTCCTGGGGTTTGCCCGGAAAACGGCCGGCCGGGTTGTTCGCAAGCAGGTCGACGATGCATCTCGCCCCCAGGGCGGCAAGCTTGTCGTGCAGGGTCTGGGCGGTATCGCTGTCGGCAATGGGGATTTCTGCCATGGCGAGGATGTTTCCGGTGTCGAGTCCGGCATCCATTTGCATCAGGGTGATCCCCGTTTTCCCGTCGCCGGAAAGGATTGCCCTCTGGATGGGGGCGGCCCCGCGCCATCTTGGCAGGAGAGAGGCGTGGATGTTGATGCAGCCGAGTCTCGGAATGTTCAGAACGGATTCCGGAAGGATCAGCCCGTAGGCTGCAACGACCATGGCGTCGGCTTCGAGCGAAGCCAGCCGATTTTCGGTCGCCGGGCTGCCCTTCAATGTCGATGGCTGCAGCAGGGGCAGGCCGTGCTGCTGGGCGAACACTTTGACCGGACTCGGCATCGTTTTCATGCCCCGCCCCGCAGCCTTGTCGGGCTGGGTGAGCACCAGCGCGATTTCGTGCCCTGCCGCAACGAGCGCGTCGAGTGCAGCTGCAGCAAACAGGGGGGTTCCCGCGAAAATGATCTTCAAGGCGCTTACATCCGCTCCCGGGCCAGTTTCTTCATTTTGGCCAGGATTCTGGTTTGCTTCAGGCGCGACAGATATTCGACGAACACCTTGCCCTTCAGGTGATCGATTTCGTGCTGGATGCATACCGAAAGCAGTCCGTCCGCCCGGATTTCGAAAGGTTCTCCATTCTGGTCCCGGGCGCTGACCGTGATGTTTTCGGCCCGTTCGACGCTTTCGAATATTCCCGGAACAGAAAGACAGCCCTCCTCGATATAAGACGTTCCGCTTGTGGCGATGATTTCTGGATTGATCAGGACGACGGGTTTGTCCCGATTCTCGGAAAGATCTGTCACGATGATCTGCTTCTGCACATCGACCTGTGTGGCTGCGAGGCCCACGCCGGGCGCCGCATACATGGTCTCCAGCATGTCGGATACCAGCGTTTTGAGCGCTTCGTCGAAAACGTCCACCTTGGAGGCGACCAGATGAAGCCGCTCGTCAGGGTATTGAAGAATTTTCATTATTGCCATAGATACTTGCCAATTTGGTTTGCCGGATGCAGAATCTGGCGGATTGTATTCGCCGTCAGGAGCGTCAATGCGCAAGCTTATTATATATTTGTTTTTATTTTCGGGCTTGGTTCCTTTGGGCCTTCGCGCCGAGGCGCTCCAGTTGCAGGACAAGGCCCCGACCCGATATGTCGTCGTTCCCGGCGATACGCTCTGGGGAATCTCCGCCCGCTTTCTCAAGGATCCCTGGAAATGGCCGCAGATCTGGGGAATGAACCGGGAGGAAATCGAAAACCCGCATCTGATCTATCCTGGCGATGTGATCGTTCTGGAGAACGACGGGGGGAATCCCAGGCTCAGGGTGGAGTCGCAGGGGGCGCAGGGGGCAAGCGCAACGGTGCGCCTTGAGCCGGGAGTCCGGATCAGCGACTTGGGCAGGGCGATACCCAGCATCCCGCTTTCCGCCATAAGCCCCTTTCTGTCCAGAACGAGGATCGTAAGCCAGAAAGTCTGGAATGGCGCGCCCAAGCTGATTTCCGGCGAAAACGGGAACGATGTCCTGGGGACGGGGTATGTCGGATATGTTACTGGATTGTCCGGCGGCGCCGTCACCTGGTCGGTATACGGGAAGGGCAGGGAGCTCGCCGATCCTGACAGCGGCAAGCCTCTCGGCCTTGAAATCGATTATCTCGGTGAAGCGAAGCTGGTCAAGCCCGGCAATCCTGCCAAAATCGAGATCACCCAGTCGGCCAAGGAAATCGGAATGGGGGCGGCGCTGCTGCCGGTCGTCGAGCAGACGATCACCCATTTTGTGCCGCATGCCCCGGACAAGCCGATAAATGGCCGCATCCTCCCGTCCGACGACAAATCCGAAATTGCCCAGAACGACGCCGTTATACTCGATGTCGGCAGCAGCGACGGGGTCGAACTGGGCACTGTGCTTGCGGTCGACCGCGCGGGGAGGTCGGTGATGGAGGGGGACAGGAACATCCAGCTGCCACCCAGGCGCGTAGGCCTCGTCATGATTTTCCGCGTATATGACAGGGTTTCCTATGCGCTCGTCGTCCAAAGCGAGCGCACCATTCATGCCGGAGATGTTGTCAGGACGCCCTGATTCTGCCGTGAAAGATGCCGCAGGCTGGATTGCGCTGAGTACCGTTGCCGGCCTGGGCGGCGAATCTTTCAGAAGGCTGCTCGCCGCTTTCGGCGGGCCGGAAGCGGTGCTTCAGGCGGGCAGGCATGATCTTTCCGGAATCGTCGAGCCGGCTCTTGCCGGACGCATCCTGCAGGGTCCAGACAGGCAGGCTGTCGAAGTTGCGCTGAAGTGGCTGGAAGAGCCGGCCAACGACCTCGTCACCCTGGCCGACGAAGATTATCCCCGCCTTCTCCTGAATGTGCCCGATCCGCCGCCCTTCTTGTATCTCAGGGGAAACCGGTCCCTTCTGGGAAGGCAGGCCATCGCCATCGTCGGAAGCCGCAATGCCACTCCCCAGGGTATCGAAAATGCGAGAAATTTCGCCAGAGTACTGAGCGATGCCGGGCTTTGCATCGTCAGCGGGCTCGCTCTCGGGATCGATGCTGCTGCGCACGAAGGCGGCCTGTCCGGCGCATCGGGCAGCATCGCCGTCGTCGGGACCGGGATCGATGTTTCCTATCCCGCGCGAAATGCCGGTCTTGCCCGCGAACTGGAAGGAAGGGGGCTGATCGTTTCCGAGTTCGCGCTGGGAACGCCGCCCCTGGGCACCAATTTTCCGCGGCGCAATCGCATCATCAGCGGCCTTTCCTTGGGCTGCCTGGTCGTGGAGGCGGGAATCAGGAGCGGCTCCCTGATCACGGCAAGGCACGCCCTGGAACAGGGCAGGGAGGTTTTCGCCATTCCCGGGTCGATCCATTCCCCGCTTTCCAAGGGGCCCCACAAGCTGATCAAGCAAGGGGCCAAGCTGGTGGAGGCCGCGCAGGACATACTCGAGGAGCTCGGTCTGCCTGCGCCGGCAGCGGCGCCTGTTGCCGCGCAGCCGGAAACCGGGGGCCTTCTGGACAGCATGGGCTTCGATCCTGTCGATGCGGATACTCTCTGCCTCAGGACGGGTCTTTCGCCGCAGACTGTTTCCGTCCGCCTGCTCGAGCTGGAAATCGCCGGGCTGGTGAAGGGCATGCCGGGAGGAATGTACCAGCGGCTGCGTTAATTTTCTTGCCCTCTTCTGTTTTTGTTTCTATGATCCACGAATCTTTGTAATCAGCGCAGCTCAATGTCATCCAATCTGCTCATCGTCGAATCGCCTTCCAAGGCCAAAACCCTGAAGAAATATCTTGGCAAGGATTTCGAAATCGTCGCCAGCTTCGGTCATGTGCGCGATCTCGTCCCTAAGCAGGGGGCGGTGGATCCGGAAAACAATTTCGCGATGGACTACAAGCTGATCGAGCGCAACACGAGGCATGTAGACGAAATAATCAAGGCAGCGGGGATTGCCGAGCGGATCTATCTTGCGACCGACCCGGACAGGGAAGGGGAGGCGATAGCCTGGCATATTTCCGAGATACTCGCCAGCAAGCCCAAGCTCAGGACGAAGCCCCTCAAGCGGGTGGCTTTCTACGAGATTACGGAGTCCGCAGTGAAGGATGCGGTCGCCCATCCCAGGGACATTTCCATGCCGCTCGTCAATGCGCAGCAGGCGCGGCGCGCACTCGACTATCTGGTCGGCTTCAATCTTTCCCCCTTGCTCTGGCGCAAGGTGAGGCCCGGCCTTTCCGCAGGCAGGGTGCAGAGCCCGGCGCTGCGCCTGATCACCGAAAGGGAGCTGGAAATCCAGAACTTCGAGGCGCGGGAATACTGGACCATCCATCTCGACAGCCACAAGGGGGCCGATGCCTTCACGGCCAAGCTGTTTCAGTACAAGGGGGAAAAGCTCAAGCAGTTCGACATCTCGAACGAGGAAAGAGGCAAGGAGATCGTCGCCGAATTTCTCGCGGAAAAGGGCGCTTCGGGCAGGATCGCCAACGTCGAGAAAAAGCGCAAGCTTCGCCATGCTGCGCCGCCCTTCACCACCTCCACCCTGCAGCAGGAAGCGGTCAGGAAGCTCGGCATGACGACCGAGCGCACCATGCGCATCGCCCAGCAGCTTTACGAGGGGATCGACATAGGCGGTTCGACGGTGGGCCTCATCACCTACATGAGGACCGACTCGCTTTCGCTCGCCGGGGAGGCGATCCAGGAAATGAGGGACTATGTCTCCCGAACCTTCGATGCCGGATACCTGCCCAAACAGCCCAACGTTTACAAGAGCAAGGCCAAGAATGCCCAGGAAGCGCACGAGGCGATTCGGCCCACCTCGATTCTGAGAACGCCCGAGAGCGTGTCGAAATATCTCAACCAGGATCAGGCGAGGCTGTACGAGATGATCTGGAAAAGGGCGATCGCGAGCCAGATGAGTCCGGCCCAGTTCGATACCGTGAGCCTAGACATTTCCCTGGTTCATCCCGATTCGCTGTTCCGGGCGACCGGCCAGACCCTGGTCTTCCCCGGCTTCATCGCGGTCTATCGGGAAGGAGTGGACGACGAGGAAGATTCGGAAGAAGGGAAATTGCCCCAGCTCGCGGCAGGCGAAACCGTCCCGGTGGACAGGCTCTACGGGGAGCAGCATTTCACGCAGCCCCCGCCCAGGTACAGCGAGGCCTCCCTCGTCAAGACCCTGGAGGAATACGGCATAGGCAGGCCCTCGACCTATGCCTCGATCATTTCGACCCTGCTCGACCGCGAATACGTGACGCTCGACAAGAAGCGCTTCATGCCCACCGACGTGGGCTATGTGGTCAACCGCTTTCTCACCGAGCATTTCTCCTCCTACCTGGACTACGATTTCACCGCCAATCTCGAAAACCAGCTCGACTCGATTTCGGCGGGAACACGGGAATGGATACCGCTTCTCGAGGATTTCTGGAAAGGCTTTTCCTCCCTTATCGAGGAAAAGAAGAACATTTCCAGGAAGGAAGTCACGCAGGAGCTGCTGGAAGAAGCCTGCCCGAAATGCGGCAAGCCGCTTTGCATGAGGCTCGGGAAAAGGGGAAGGTTCATCGGCTGCAGCGGCTTTCCGGAGTGCGATTACACCCGCAACATGGGCGAGGAAGGGGCGGATTCAACGAACGAGCCCAAGGTGCTCGGCGTGGACGAGGCTTCCGGGCAATCCGTCACGCTCCTGAAGGGTCCCTATGGCCATTATCTTCAGGTTGGGGAGGGCGCAGAGGGGAAGAAGCCCAGGCGCGTATCGTGGCCCAAGGAAATTCCCGTCGAATCGGCCAGCATGGACGCTGCGAGGCAGCTGCTTTCCCTTCCCAGGGAAGTGGGCATCCATCCCGAAACGGGCAAGAAGATCGTGGCGAACATCGGCCGCTTCGGCCCCTACGTCAACCACGACGGGACCTTCAAGTCCATTCCGAAATCCGAGAGCGTGTTTTCCATAGACCTGGATCGGGCAGTTGCCCTGCTTGCCGAGGCGAGGACCGACAAGAATTTGCTGAGGGAGCTGGGGAGTCATCCGGACGGCAAGCCGGTCGCCGTCTACAGCGGGAAATACGGGCCGTACGTCAAGCATGGACGGGAGAATGCGAAAATCCCATCGGGGTACGATGCCGACACGGTGACCTTGGAAGCCGCTCTGGAAGCGCTGGCGCTCAAGGCCGAAAAGCCGGCCAAGGGAAAGGCGAAGCCTGCGAAGAAGGCGCCCGCCAAGAAGGCCGCCAGGCCTGCGGCAAAGGCGAAAAAGGCTGCCGCCTGAGCCTGCATGGCGCTCAAATCCACCATATTCAAGGCGAGCCTGCAGGTCTCCGACATGGACCGCAGCCATTACGGCAGCCATTTTCTGACCCTTGCCCGCCATCCTTCGGAGACCGACGAGCGCATGATGGTCAGGCTGCTCGCCTTCGCGCTCAACGCATCCGACGCCCTTGTTTTCGGCAACGGGCTTTCCGCTGACGACGAGCCCGATCTCTGGCAGAAGGATCTGACCGGCAGCATCGAGCTCTGGCTCGACGTCGGCCTGCCTGACGAGAAGCTGGTCCGGAAGGCCTGCGGCCGCGCAAACAGGGTGATCGTATATACTTACGGCGGACGAGCCGCCGAGATCTGGTGGAATCAGTCAAGGCCGAAGCTCGAAAGAATCGCCAACCTGACCGTGATCAACGTTCGACAGGAGTCCACCCGCGCACTTGCGGATCTTGCGCAGCGCAGCATGCAGCTGCAGTGCATCATCCAGGACGGGACGGTCCTGTTCTCGGGCGGCGAAGAAACCGTTTCGGTGATGCTGGAGCATATCAAGGCTCCGGACTAGCGGGAGTCGCCGAAGGATTCTTTCTTGCCGGATTTTGGAAAAGGAAAACTGCTCATGAGCTGCAAGCGCTGCGCCCATTTCTTTGCCGCCCTCAATCCGCTTTCCCATATCGACCATCCGCGCGACATGATCCGTCAGTTCACGCCGAACTGGTTCGCTTCCACCATGGGAACCGGAATCCTCGCGCTCAGCCTGCCGCAGGTTCCCGGCGCAGGCCCGACATTGCATGCCATTGGCGAAGGGCTGTGGCTGTTCAATATCGGCCTGTTCCTGCTCTATACCGTGCTCTACACTTCCCGCTGGATCCTGTTTTGGGACGAGGCCAGGCGCATTTTCAGCCACAACATCGTTTCGATGTTCATCGGCACCATTCCGATGGGGCTTGCAACCATCCTGAATGGATTCCTGATGTTCGGCGTGCCGCGGTGGGGTGCCGGCATGATTGACGTTGCCCATGCGCTCTGGTGGCTCGACGTTGCGCTTTCCATCGGCTGCGGCGTGCTGTTGCCCTATTTCATGTTCACGCGACAGGATCACCGCATGGAGAACATGACTGCAGTGTGGCTTCTGCCGATCGTCGCCGCGGAAGTTGCAGCTTCCAGCGGCGGTCTGCTCGCGCCCTATCTGGCCGGCGCGGGCGACAAATTCCTGACGCTCGTTCTCAGCTATGTGCTTTGGGCGCTTTCGGTCCCGGTTGCGCTCTGCATCATTGCGATACTGATTCTGCGGATGGCGCTGCACAGGCTTCCTCCAGACAGCATGGCCGCATCTTCCTGGCTGCCGCTGGGACCCCTCGGTACGGGTGCGCTCGGGATGCTGGTCCTGGGTGCAGACGCGCCCCCCATCTTCGCCGCGCACGGTCTCGCCGATTTCGGCATGATCGCGGAAGGCATCGGGCTGATTGGGGGCTTGCTGCTTTGGGGCGCCGGGCTGTGGTGGGTGATGCTCGCCACCCTCATCACGATCCGCCATTTCCGGGCAGGGATACCGTTCAATCTGGGATGGTGGGGCTACACCTTTCCGTTGGGCGTCTATACGGTTTCGACCCTCAAGCTCGGGGTGCTTCTGAAAATGAGCGCGTTCTCGATATTCGGAACATTCCTGGTCATGGTGCTCGCCACGATGTGGTCGCTTGTCGCTGTGCTTACCCTCCATGGCGGCTGGAAGGGGCACCTTTTCGTTTCTCCCTGCATCGCTTCCCCCAACTGACCGCTATCCCGGGCTTCGCAGAATCTCGATGAATTTCTGAACCAGGGGCTGCTGTGGCCGCTCCCTGAGTTGCAGCAGAAACAGGGAGCGGTGCATCGGGTGGAAATTTACGGCCCTGATCTTGTCCAGATTCACGAGCTCCCTGGCAACCAGGGCGGGCAGTATCGCTATTCCTATGCCTGCAGCTACCGTGCGGGCAATGCCTTCGTTGCTTCCGATTTGGATCATTCGGCCGGGCAAAATGCCATGGTCCTGCAGCATCCTTTCGCCGACTTCCCTGGTTCCCGATCCCGGTTCACGCACGAGCCAAATTTCTTCCCTCAGCATATCCGCGCTGACGTTCTGCGTGCGATCAACCTTCGAGCCGGGATGGGTGAAAATGCGCATCTCGTCTTCCTGCCAGTCCGTCATCAGGATGCGCGGATCCTCAACGATCCCCTCGACAAGCGCCAAATCGATTTCGCACTCTATCAGCGACCGGCTGATCTCCTGCGTGTTGCCCACCTTGACTTCAAGATGGATCGAGGGGTGCAGATGCAGGAAGCGGGCGGCATAGGAAGGAAGCCAGTATCCTGCGATGGTGGTGCTCGCACCCACGACCAGCTTTCCGCGCTGCGAGCCGACCCGGGCAAGGATATCCGCGACGGCGGCACGCTCGAGTGCAAAGATGCCTCTTGCGTGCTCGTAAAGCGTCCGCCCGCTGTCCGTCAGCCGAAACCCCCGGCCGCCGTTCGCACCCGACGCTCCTCGCTCCAAGAGCGGCAGCCCGAGCTGCTTTTCAAGTTCGCGCACGGCTTTGGACACGGCAGGCTGGCTGATATACAGGGTTGCTGCCGCACGGGAAAAGCTGCCCTGTTCCGCGACATGAAAGAATACCCTAAGCAAATGAAGATTCATAACCGATTTTCATCCATGTATGATTTATATGCATTTGAATCATATTGTAACAGCGATTATTCTGGTCATCATCGTCAAATGACCGGGGAAATTCATGAGTTTAGCCAAAACAGCCGATCTGTTCAGGGAACCCTCTTTCTGGCTGGGGATCGTGCTTTCCGTGCTGCTTGCTGCCGGAGGAACGACGCTCGCCGACATGTCCTGGGCGAAGCATCTCGGCCTGAGCGGACTGACGCTTGCCATCCTGCTGGGCATTCTTGTGGGAAACACGCTTTTTGGCAGAATCGCGCACCATACGGCCAAGGGGGTCGACTTTTCCAGGAGCACGCTGCTTCGCGCAGGAATCATTTTCTTCGGATTTCGGATCAGCTTCCAGCAGATCGCGCAGGTGGGATGGGCCGGAATACTGATCGATTCAACCATGGTGTTCCTGACCTTCCTGCTGGCAGTGCAGCTTGGCCAGCGCATCTTCCGGCTGGATAGGCAGACTTCGATGCTGATCGGGGCCGGAAGCGCGATATGCGGCGCAGCAGCCGTATTGGCGACCGAGCCCGTCGTCAAGGGGCAGGCGCACAAGGTTTCGGTCGCAGTCGCCACCGTGGTGGTGTTCGGAACGATTTCGATGTTCCTCTATCCGGTGCTTTATCCCCATCTCGGGCTTTCCGTGCAGGAATACGGGATATACGCCGGATCGACCATTCACGAGGTCGCCCAGGTCGTGGCCGCAGGGAGCGCCGTGAACGAGCATGCTGCGGACACCGCCGTCATCGAGAAGATGATGAGGGTGATGATGCTCGCGCCCTTCCTGCTCGCCTTGTCCTCGTTTGGAGAAGGACGGGAAGAAACCGGAAAGCGCATTACGATTCCCTGGTTCGCCGTGCTTTTCATCGTTGCGAGCGGCGTCAATTCGCTTCACGTCCTTTCTGCTGCGGTCATACAGCACATCAACGCGATCGACACGATCCTGCTTTCCACGGCCATGGGCGCTTTGGGTTTGCGCACCCATGCGGGGGCGATCCGGCAGGCAGGCCTCAAGCCGCTCATGCTTGCAAGCATGCTGTTCGTATTTCTCATCGTTGGGGGATATGCAGTCAACCGCATCGTCATGCATTTCATGGGCTGAGGCAGGCGCTGCGGGAATCGCTGTCCGAGCTCCCGGATGTTCGCGGCAGCTTAGCCGAAGCGGTAGCCTTCCGCAGGGTGGAGCCGCCAGTCTCCCTCCCCCCTGAGCTCGAGGACCTGTGCATGGTACTTCAGGATCGAGGGGCGGTGCCCGACGCTGACCAGGGTCGTTTCAGTTTCAGCCAGCAGGCTGTAGAGGTGCGCCTCGTTGGCTGCATCCAGGGCGCTCGTCGCCTCATCCAGCATCGCGTAGCGCGGCTTCGTGACCAGAACGCGGGCGATGGCAAGGCGCTGCTGCTCCCCGACCGAAAGGACCTTTTCCCAGTCCATTTCCGCATCCAGCCCTCCCGACCTTTCCGCAAGATCGGGCAGGTTCACCCTGTCCAGCATCTGCAGCAGATGCGCGTCCGAAACCACCCTGTCAGCGTCGGGATAGAGGAGCTGGCTGCGCAGCGTGCCGAGTATCATGTAGGGCTGCTGCGGAACGAACAGCATCTCGTCTGGCCGGAATATCCTTCCGCTTCCGGAATGCCAGAGTCCCGCGATGGCGCGCAGCAGCGAGCTCTTCCCGCTGCCGCTCTCCCCCGCGATCAGCAGGCTTTTCCCCGGATCGACCGCAACCGTGAGATCCCTGATCAGGATTCTTTCATGATTGGGCGTCCGCAGCGTCATGCGCTCGATCGCGAGGCGGGAATCCCGAACCGCGACGATTGATTCCTCCGCCCCGGTATTCCGCGGCCTGTCGAGGACGTCCGAGAAGCTGCTCAGGCGGGCGATGCCTGCCGAGAATCTGCTCAGCCCCTCGAAGTGCTCAACGACCAGGGACACTGCGCCGAGAACCGCCGAGAATGCGCCCGTTGCCTGGACTGCGCTGCCGATTTCGAGCTCTCCCGACAACACCTTGGGCGCGAGGATGGCCGTCGGGAGGACGATGTTCAGCATGGTGAAGGCGTACTGGAAAAGGTTCAGGAAAAACTGGCTCCTGATGAGCCTGAGGAAATTGCCGAATGCTGCGGAAAACCGTCCTTTCACCTGGAGCGCTTCCTGCTCCTCCCCTTCGTAGAAGGCGATGGATTCAGCGTTTTCCCTCACTCTGACCATGCTGAAGCGGAAATCGGCCTCCTTCTTCAGCTGCTGGAAATTGAGGCCTATCAGGGTTCGTCCGAAGAAGAACAGCGTGACCAGCGTACCGGTTACCGAATAGACGAGCAGGAAATAGACGAGTTCCCTGGATATCGACCACAAGACTGCGCTGAAGGCGATCAGGTCCAGAACCGATCCCGTCAATATCCCCAGGAAGTAGAGCGAGCGCTGGGTGAAGGCGTCGATGTCCTCGACAATGCGCTGGTCGGGGTTGTCGATCTCCCTGCTCGAATTCAGGTCGTAGAATTGCCTGTTGCTGAAATAGCGGTCGAGGAAGCGGTTCGTCAGCCACCTTCGCCAATGGATGCCCAGCGTGTCCCGCATGTAGAAATAAAGGGCATAGGCCGGAACCGTGACTGCGAGGAGGCCTACAGAATATTCGATGGCCCTCCAGAAGCGCTGCTTTTCGTGCGCGGCGAGCGCTGAAGTGAATTCGCCCGCCTGCTGGTTGAGCATGACCGCGAACCGGGTCTGGGCGAGGAGCAGGATCACCAGAAGCGCAGTCAGCCCCCAGGCCTTCCATTTCTCTTCCCGGCGCCAGTAGGGCGAGGCGATGGTCCAGAACTGCTGCCAAACCTGATTATCGAAAGGCTTCATTCGCGGTCCTGTTTGCCGGAACTTCAGGGCGGGATATATCTTCATTTTTGCCGATACGGGGATTGCCAGAAGGGCCGTCGGCAGCAGCCAGTTCAGATTTAATCATAGCGATTCACAATGATTGGATCAATCGGGTTCCTGATTCGATGAGATCCGGGCAGCTTCGGGTGATTCCGGCGCGGTTGTTCCCGTTCTGGCGCGCCCTGCTTATTGAATTCCCTTTGAATTTAGAGCATTATGGAAAAAATTCAGGAACAGGCATCGGAATGTCGCTTTTAATCGCACCGATTAGGGTGGCTAATTAAGTCAAGGCTACTCACTATGACACCTGACCAAATTGCTCTTGCACAACTTGAGGTCGCCAAACTCCAAGCGTGGATAACAGCCGTTGCCATCTTTCTTGGCCCGTTAGCTGGCGTCCTCTTCACGTTTTGGTTCCAGTCTCGCAAAGACAAAGCGGCGGAAAAGCATCGCCTGTTCCTCACTCTCATGGGAGAACGTAAAGGGCTGGTTATATCGCTCCAAATGGCGCATGCATTGAATACTATTGACGTTGTGTTCTCCGACAATTCTACGATTGTAGCGCTTTGGCATAAGTATTACGCGCTGTTATCTCAGCCCCCTGGCGAAGCGAGGGTACATACATGGCTGGAGCTCCTGGCAGCAATGGCAGCAGATCTCCGTTATTCCAAGCTGAAACAAACCGACCTTGATAAGTTCTACATCCCGCAGGGGCACGTTGACCAACTTGATTTTCAGCGTGAGGTTCAGGCTGAATGGCTCCGTGTATTAAAGAATACCGAGCGTTTTATAGTCGAGCCAAAAAAAGAGCCATAGCCTCAATTAGGCAGTTCTACGCGAAAAGCCATGCAGGCAGGAGAATTCAGACGTTAGCTTTTCCAAGGATCAATCGTGGTAACGAAGAATACAGGTCAAGTTATTAAGCGAATTGGTGCGCGTTGCCCTGTAACCGATTAGCCCGTTGGAAATGAAAAGGGCCTCTTGCGAGGCCCCCTTTGCAACACCTGCTGACAAAAAGCCCTACACGTCCAGATTCCGGGCGGCGAGGGCGTTGGTTTCGATGAAATTGCGCCTGGGCTCCACTTCGTCGCCCATCAACGTGGTGAAGATTTCGTCCGCCGCGATGGAGTCCTCTATCCGTGCGCGCATCAAGCGCCGCACCGTCGGGTCCATGGTGGTCTCCCAGAGCTGTTCCGGATTCATCTCGCCCAGGCCCTTGTAGCGCTGGATCGCGACCCCCTTGCGGGTTTCCTCCAGCAGCCACTCCATGGCCTCCCTGAATTCCGTCACGGTCTTTTGCTGCTGCCCCTTCCTGATCGTGGCGCCTTCCCCGATCAGGCTGCGCAATATCTCCCCGGTTTTCCTGATCTGGGCGTAGTCGTTGCTTTGCAGGAAATGCGAGTCGATCTGGCTCAGGTTGACGTTTCCGTGGCGTATCGTCCTGATTTCAAGGCGATGGCTTTCCTCGATCTCGTCGTATTCGGGGCGGATCTCGATGTTCTTTCCGGAAAGAAGGGCGATCAGCGCCTGAGCGCTCCCGATGGCGGAAGCTTCGCCGGAGAGGTCGATTTTCGGGCCCTTGAGCAGCACGTGGAGCACTTCAGGTTCGACCAGGTGGGCGAGCCTTGCGATGATGGCCTCCGTCAGCAGGTATTCCTTGGCGACTTCCCCGAGGGCATCCCGGCCTATCGAGGCATCGGAGCCGGAAGGGACGAGCTCCGCATCCTGAAGCGCCTGCTGCACCAGGAACTGCTGGAGCTCAAGGTCGTCCTTCAGGTAACGCTCCTGCTTGCCGTGCTTGATCTTGTAAAGCGGCGGCTGCGCGATGTAGACGTGGCCGCGCTCGATCAATTCCGGCATCTGCCTGTAGAAGAAGGTGAGCAGCAGGGTGCGGATATGGGCGCCGTCGACGTCCGCGTCGGTCATGATGATGATGCGATGGTAGCGCAGCTTGTCCGCATTGTATTCGTCCTTGCCGATTCCCGTGCCCAGCGCGGTGATCAGGGTGACGATCTCCTGGGAGGAGATGATCTTCTCGAATCTCGCCTTCTCGACGTTGAGGATCTTGCCCTTGAGCGGCAATATCGCCTGGAATTTGCGGTCGCGTCCCTGCTTCGCCGAGCCTCCGGCGGAATCTCCCTCCACCAGGTAGATTTCGGAAAGGGCGGGATCCTTTTCCTGGCAGTCGGCGAGCTTGCCCGGCAGGCCCAGCCCGTCGAGCGCCCCTTTCCTGCGGGTGAGCTCGCGCGCCTTCCTGGCGGCTTCCCTTGCTCTCGCAGCGTCGATGATCTTGGAGACGATCAGCTTGGCATCGGCGGGGTTTTCGAGAAGGAATTCGGAAAGGGCGCTGGAAACCACTTCCTCGACCAGCGGCCGCACTTCGGAGGAAACCAGCTTGTCCTTGGTCTGGGAGGAGAACTTGGGGTCCGGAAGCTTGACCGAAAGGACCGCGGTCAGGCCTTCCCGCATGTCGTCCCCGGTGGTCTCGGCCTTGGCCTTCTTGGCGGCTTCGCTGGTCTCGATGTAATGGTTGAGCGTCCGCGTCATCGCCGCGCGCAGCGCAGTCAGATGGGTTCCGCCGTCGCGCTGGGGAATGTTGTTGGTGAAGCAGAGCACGGACTCCTGGTAGGAATCGTTCCACTGCATGGCGATCTCGACGGTGATGCCTTCCTTCTCGGACGAGGCATGGAAGATCTTGGGATGAAGGACGTTCTTGTTCCTGTTGATGTATTCGACGAAGCCCCTTATCCCGCCGGAGAAGGCGAAATCCTCTTCCTTGCCGCTCCTGAGGTCGGTCATCTTGATCTTGACGCCGTTGTTCAGGAAGGAAAGCTCCCGGAGGCGCTTGGCCAGGATGTCGTAATGGTATTCGATGTCGCCGAACACTTCCCTGCTCGGCAGGAAGTGGATTTCCGTGCCGTGCCGGTCGCTTTTCCCGACGACTTTCAGCGGCTCGACCGGCTCGCCCTCGCGGAACTCCATCTGGTAGACATGCCCGTCGCGGCGGATCGTCAGCTTGAGCCATTCCGAGAGCGCATTGACCACCGAAACCCCGACCCCGTGCAATCCGCCCGAGATCTTGTAGGAGTTGCCGTCGAACTTGCCCCCCGCGTGCAGCACGGTCATGATGACCTCCGCCGCGGAGCGCCCTTCCTCCTCGTGGATGTCCACGGGAATGCCGCGCCCGTTGTCGCTGACGCTGACCGAATTGTCGGGATGGACGATCACGTTGATGTCGTCGCAGTAGCCGGCGAGCGCCTCGTCGATGGCGTTGTCGGTCACCTCGAACACCATGTGATGCAGGCCGCTGCCGTCCCCGGTGTCGCCGATATACATCCCGGGGCGCTTGCGCACCGCTTCGAGACCCTTGAGAACCTTGATGTTTGTCGAATCGTATGTGGTCATGGTTTCACGTGAAACAGGTTAAATCCGCATCGGCATGACGACATACTTGAAGTCATCCCTTCCGGGTATGGAAATGAGCACGCTGCTGTTCGAGTCCCCGAAGGCGCAATTCACGGATTCTTCGGTGAGGTTGGTCAGCACGTCGAGCAGGTAGCTGATGTTGAAGCCGATATCGAGCGGGCTGCCGCCGTATTCGATCTCGAATTCCTCCTGCGCTTCCTCCTGCTCGGTGTTGGTGCAGATGATGCGCAGGTTTCCTTCGGTGATGACGAGCCTGACGCCGCGTATCTTCTCGTTGGAAAGGATGGCGGCGCGCTGCAGCGCCTGGAGCAGGGGAATCCTGCCCATGGTCATGGTCTGCTGGTAGTTCACCGGGATGACCTTGGTGTAATCCGGAAACTTCCCGTCGACCAGCTTGGAAATCACGGTCACACCGGAGAATTCGAAGCGGATCTGGTTCTGCAGTATTTCCAGGGAGAGCGCATCGTCGCTGTCGGAAAGGAGCTTGGTGAGCTCGATCACGGTCTTCCTCGGCAGGATCACTTCCTGCTTCTCGTACTGGCGGTCGAGAACGCTGCTGGCGAAGGCGAGCCGGTGTCCGTCCGTCGCCACGACCTTGAGCAGATTGCCCTCGATCACGAGCAGCAGCCCGTTCAGGTAGTAGCGGATATCCTGCTGCGCCATGGCGTACTGCACCAGGGAAAGCAGCCCCTTGAGCATCTTCTGGTTGATGACGAGCTTCCCGTTCAGCGCCTCTCCTTCGGCAAGCCGGGGAAAGTCTTCCGCGGGCAGCGTCTGCAGGTTGAAGCGGCTGTGTCCGGCCTTGACCTGGAGCCGGCTGTCCTGCGTTTCCAGGGAGACGTTGCCGCTGTCCGGGAGGGAGCGCAGGATGTCCTGAAGCTTCTTGGCCCCGACGGTCACGGAAACCTTCTGGCCATCGTCCTCGCAGGGGGTCGAGGAAGTGATCTGGATTTCCAGGTCCGTGGCGGCGAAGGAAATCGAGTCGCCGCTCTTCTCGATCAGGACGTTGGCAAGAATCGGCAGGGTATGGCGTCTTTCGACCACGCCCGTGACGGACTGGAGAGGTTTGAGCAGCAAATCCCGGTTGGCTTTGATGAGTAGCATGGCTTCCTGACCTGTTATTAGTTTCTCAAAATTTGGAGCAGCGTGTTGAATTCCCTGGCGATATCCGGGCTGGTCGACTTGAGTTCGACGATTTTTCGGCAGGCGTGCAGCACGGTCGTGTGGTCGCGGCCGCCGAAGGCGTCGCCGATGTCCGGCAGGCTGAGCTGCGTCAGTTCCTTGGTCAGCGCCATCGCCATCTGCCTGGGCCTCGCCAGCACCCGCGTCCGCTTTTTCGAGTACATTTCCGCCACCTTGATTTTATAGTAATCCGCGACGGTCTTCTGGATATTTTCGATCGAAACCTGCCTGTTCTGCACCGCGAGAAGATCCTTGAGCGCTTCCTTCGCCACCTCCAGCGTGACGGCGTGGCCGGAGAAGCGGCAATAGGCGAAAACGCGCTTCAATGCGCCTTCCAGCTCCCGGATGTTGGAGCGGATATGCTTGGCGATGAAAAACGCGACGCTTTCGTCCAGCGCCATGTTCTCCATTTCGGCCTTCTTCAGCAGGATCGCAACGCGCATTTCAAGTTCGGGCGGCTCGACTGCAACGGTCAGCCCCCATCCGAAACGGGAAATGAGCCGGTCCTCCACCCCCGAAATTTCCTTCGGGTAGGTGTCGCAGGTGATGATGACCTGCTTGTGGGAGTCGACCAGGGCGTTGAAGGCGTAGAAGAATTCCTCCTGGGTTCTCGCCTTGCCGCTGAAGAACTGGATGTCGTCGATGAGGAGCAGATCGAGGGAGTGGTAGTACTGCTTGAAGTCGTCGAAGGCCTTGTGTCGGTAAGCCTTCACCACGTCGGAGACGTACTGCTCGGCGTGGGTGTAGCGAATCTTCGCCTCGGGGTGGCGGTCGTGCACGAGATTGCCTATGGCCTGAATCAGGTGCGTTTTGCCCAGGCCGACCCCGCCGTAAATGAAGAGGGGGTTGTAGGCCGTGCCGGGATTCTCCGCGATCTGGATCGCCGCGGCCCTGGCCAGCTGATTGGCCTTTCCGGTCACGAAGTTGTCGAAGGTGAAGGCCTTGTTGAGCCGGCTCTGTTCGCGGGGCGTGTGCTTGCCAGCCTGCTGCACCGGCGCAGCTGCGGGAGCCTTCTGGCCGGGCGCTGCGCTGTCGGCGGAAACCAGGTCGAAATTGACGGGCTTGCCGAAGAATTCCTCCGCCATTTCCTCGATCCTCGGCAGGAAGCGGTCCTTGATCCAGAGCGTCACGAAAGGGCTGGGCGTGACGAGGGCGAACGCGTCTCCTGCCGGCTCCAGCCGCAGCGGCTTTATCCAGGTGTTGAATTGCTGAGCGGTCAATTCGCCTTTGAATCGCTCGAGGCAGGCGCTCCAGAATTTTTCCATGGGCAGTTTCTATTTATAAACAAATAGATATGTTTTCTGGGTTGTTTTGCGAATTTCCGTATTCTAGACGCTTTTCGCCCACTTATCCACAGCAATGGCCCAAACGGGAGAAAAAAAGAAGGTTGACAGAAGTCGCCGTAAAAGGGTGTAATAAGCAGTTTTATTGATGGGGAGTCAGAATGAAGCGCACATATCAACCCTCGGTGACGAGGCGCAAGCGTACTCACGGTTTCCTGGTCAGGATGAAAACCCGCGGCGGCCGCGGCGTGATCAGGGCTCGGCGTGCCAAGGGACGTGCGAGGTTGGGCGTTTAGAGCGCCTGCCATTTATTCGTTTCCAAGATCGTATCGCTTGCTGAAGGCGGACGAGTTTTCGTCCGTTTTTAGTTTCAGGCGCGCCGTTTTCGGCGAGTTTTTCCAGGTCCAGGTCAGGCCGAACGGCGGGGAGCACCCCAGGCTGGGCATGATCGTCCCGAAGAAAACGGAAAGGCGGGCTGTCTACAGGAATCTGGCGAAGCGGATCGTCCGCGAAGGCTTCCGCACCCGGCGTGGAGAGATCGGCGGGCTGGATGTCGTCGTGAGGCTGCGCAAGTCTTTCCGCAGGGACAGGGCGGGCGAAGCCAGGCAGGAGTTGCACATACTGATTAGCAGGGTGGCCCATGTCACGGCTCTTGATCGGACTGATTAGGCTTTATCAATACGCGTTGAGTCCGTTTATCGGTCCCTCGTGCAGGTTCACTCCCACCTGCTCGGAATATGCCTGTCAGGCCCTGCGCAAGCACGGTTTTTTGAAGGGCACTTGGCTCGGGGCGAGAAGGATTTCGAGGTGTCATCCCTGGAACCCGGGCGGCCATGATCCCGTCCCCTGAAACAATGGTAGAGATTTATGGACAATAAACGGCTTGTAGTTTTCATCATCTTTTCCCTCTCCATCCTGCTGCTTTGGCAGAAATGGCAGGTCGCGCATGCGCCGGAAGTTCCCCAGGCGCAGAAGGAATCCGTCGCGCCAACACCCGATGCGAAGCTGAGCGAGAAGCCGCAGGCCTCCGGCCAGGGCGCGGTGGATACTTCCGCCGAGCTTCAGAAAGGGCAGATCATCTCCGTCAGAACGGACGTGATGCAGGCCGGCATCAGCACCATCGGGGGAGACTTGCGCGAACTCGACCTGCTCAAGTATCGCGATGCGAAAGATCCGGGCAAACCCTATTCCTTTCTGCACGACGAAGGCTCCAGGATCTATGTGGCGCAGTCGGGACTGATCGGGGACGGCTTGCCCAACCACAAGACGCCCTACACGTCGAGTTCGCTGAAGTACGAACTGCAGCCCGGCGCGGACACGCTCGAGGTGCGGCTGGAGGCGCCTGAAAGCGCCGGGTACCGGGTGGAAAAGATTTACACCTTCCGCAGGAACAGCTACGTCGTCGACGTGTCCTACGACATCCGCAACATGGGCCCGGCGACCATCCAGCCGTTCGCCTACTTCCAGCTGCTGCGCGACGGAGAGCCGCCCGAGGGCGCGTCGCGGTTCGCCAAGACCTATACCGGGGCCGCGGTCTACACCGACAAGTCGAAATTCGTGAAGGCCGATTTCGCCGACATCGCAAAGGGCAAGACGAATTACCCGGCGAACGACGACAACGGCTGGGTCGCCATGATCCAGCACTATTTCGTCACGGCGTGGCTGCCGCAGGACAAGACGAAGCGCGAATATTACACCCGGCAGCTGAATCCCGACCTCTATTCGGCGGGGGTGGTGCTGCCCGTGGGAAGCATCCAGCCGGGCAAGGATGGGCGCATCGCGGTTCCGCTTTATGCCGGTCCGCAGGAACAGAATTTGCTGGCCAAGACTGCGCCCGGGCTTGATCTCGTGGTGGACTACGGCTGGGTCACGGTCATCGCGAAGCCGCTGTTCTGGTTTCTTTCGCTGCTCTACAGCTGGGTCCGCAACTGGGGTGCTGCCATCATCCTGCTGACCGTCTGCATCAAACTGATCTTCTTCCCTCTGTCCGCAGCCAGCTACAAGTCGATGGCCAAGATGCGCGCCCTGAGCCCCAAGCTGCAGTTGCTCAAGGAGCAGTATGGGGAAGACAAGCAGCGCATGAACCAGGCGATGATGGAATTGTACAAGACCGAGAAGGTCAACCCGCTAGGCGGCTGTCTGCCGATTGCAGTGCAGATCCCGGTATTCATCGCCCTTTACACGGTGCTGCTGTCCACGGTCGAACTGCGCAATGCGCCTTTCATGCTCTGGATTCAGGATCTTTCTCTGCCTGATCCCTATTACGTCCTGCCGCTCGTCATGGGCATCACCATGCTGCTGCAGACCAAGATGAATCCGACGCCGCCCGACCCGATCCAGGCCAAGGTGATGCAGGTCATGCCGATCGCTTTCAGCATATTCTTCTTCTTCTTCCCGGCGGGGCTGGTGCTTTACTGGTTGGTGAACAACGTTCTCTCCATCTCCCAGCAGTGGTACATCACCCGCATGATAGGAAAGGAAACCGCCGCCGCCCATGGCAAGCGCTGACACCATAGCGGCGATAGCCACCGCACCCGGAAGGGGCGGGGTCGGCGTGGTGCGGATTTCCGGCAGCGGGGTGCGCGACCTGATGCAGGGAGTGCTCGGCAAATCGGTCGAGCCGCGAACCGCGTCCCTTCGCGGGTTTCTCGACAGGGAGGGCCGCCCCATGGATTCCGGGATAGCTCTTTATTTTCAGGGGCCGCATTCCTATACCGGGGAGGATGTGCTCGAACTTCAGGGGCACGGCGGGCAGGTCGTCCTCGGCATGCTGCTCGAGCGCTGCCTCGAACTCGGCGCGAGACTCGCCGAACCCGGCGAATTCACGCAGCGCGCCTTTCTCAACGACAAGATCGATCTCGCCCAGGCCGAAAGCGTGGCCGACCTGATCGATGCCTCGACCCGCAGCGCAGCGCGATGCGCGATGCGCTCCCTGCAGGGAGAATTCTCGAAAAGAATCCGTGAGCTGGTGGATGCGCTCATCGAGCTGCGCATGCTCGTCGAAGCCACCCTGGACTTTCCCGAAGAAGAAATCGACTTTCTCGAGGAGCGGGATGCTGCGGGAAAATTGCAGGCCATCCGCAGCCGCCTCGACAGGGTGCTGGATGCGGCGTGCCAGGGCAGCCTGATGCGCTCCGGCATCCATGTCGTTCTGGCGGGGCAGCCCAATGTCGGCAAATCGAGCCTCCTGAACCGGCTGTCCGGCGACGAAATCGCCATCGTCACCGACATTCCCGGAACGACCCGGGATGCCATTCGGCAATCCCTCGAAATCGAAGGCATCCCGGTTCATGTCGTGGACACGGCCGGGCTCAGGGAATCGGAAGATCCTGTCGAAAAAATGGGCATGGCGAAAGCCAGGGAGGCAATGGAAAAGTCGGACCTGATCCTGTATCTCGCGGACAGCGCGAAGGGACTGGATATCGAGGACGGCAAGATACTGCAAAGCCTGCCCGAGCTTCCCGTCGTGATCGTCTACAACAAGATCGACCTCTCGGGAGAGCCGCCAGGAATCCGTAAGGACGGATCGGTTTGCCTTTCGGCGAAAAGCGGCGAAGGCATGCCGTTCCTGGGGAAGCGGCTGCTCGAATTCTTTTCCCTGCACGAGATCGGCGAAAACCAGTTCATCGCCAGGGCCCGCCACGTGTCCGCCCTTCGCGAGGCGGCAGAATGCCTCGCGCGCGCCGATGCCGCGGCTCAGCCCGAAATGCTCGCCGAGGATCTGAGGCAGGCCCAGACGGCCCTGTCCAGAATCACCGGGGAATTCACCCCGGACGACCTCCTCGGCGAGATCTTCTCGAGGTTCTGCATCGGCAAATAGGGCTGTTTCACGTGAAACACGATATCCCGGCCATGAAAAGTGGAGTATCATTCCAACCTCAATCCGGTCTTCAGAAATATGCATTCAGCAAAGTTCGATGTCATTGTTGTGGGCGGCGGCCATGCGGGTACCGAGGCTGCCCTCGCCTCGGCGCGCATGGGCAGAAAAACCCTGCTGCTCACGCACAACATCGAAACGTTGGGGCAGATGTCTTGCAACCCTGCCATAGGGGGCATCGGGAAGGGGCATCTGGTGAAGGAGGTCGACGCGCTGGACGGGGCGATGGCGCTCGCGGCCGACGAATCCGGGATCCAGTTCCGCATACTCAATGCCAGCAAAGGCTACGCCGTTCGCGCAACGCGCGCGCAGGCGGACAGGATGCTTTACCGCCAGGCCATCCGCAGCAGGCTGGAGTCCCAGCCCAATCTGAGCCTGTTCCAGCAGGCTGTCGATGACTTGATTCTCGAAGGCGACAGCGTGATCGGCGTCGTGACCCAGCTGGGCATCCGGTTCACGGGGGATGCCGTGGTGCTCACCGCCGGCACATTTCTTTCCGGACTGGTTCACGTCGGTCTGAAAAATTACCAGGCAGGAAGGGCGGGAGACCCTCCCTCGATCAGCCTTGCTGCCCGGTTGCGCGAATTGGCCCTCCCCGTTGGCAGGCTGAAAACCGGGACGCCTCCCAGGATCCACGGTGCCAGCATCGACTACTCGGCGCTGACCGAGCAGCCGGGCGACGAGCCTGTTCCCGTGTTTTCCTTTCTCGGCAGCGCAGAAGCGCATCCGCGCCAGGTGTCCTGCTGGATCACCCACACCAACGAAAGAACGCACGAAATCATCCGGGGCGGACTGGACCGCTCTCCCATGTTCACCGGGGTGATAGAGGGGGTGGGGCCGCGCTATTGTCCCTCCATCGAGGACAAGGTCACCCGTTTCGCCGAGAAATCCAGTCACCAGATATTCCTCGAGCCGGAAGGGCTGAATACGCAGGAAGTTTACCCGAACGGGATTTCCACGAGCCTGCCCTTCGACATCCAGCTGGAGCTGATCCATTCCATGAAGGGGCTGGAAAATGCGCATGTCACGCGCCCGGGCTATGCCATCGAATACGACTATTTCGACCCACAAGGACTGAAAATCTCCCTTGAAACCAAGGCGTTATCCAATCTGTATTTTGCCGGGCAAATCAACGGGACGACAGGATATGAGGAGGCTGCGGCTCAGGGGCTTCTGGCGGGAATCAATGCCGCGCTACGCTCGCAGGGAAAGGAGTCTTGGAGTCCGGGGCGCGGCCAGGCCTACCTGGGGGTGATGGTGGACGATCTCGTTACCAGAGGTGTTACCGAGCCGTATCGCATGTTCACCAGCCGCGCGGAATACCGCCTGATGCTGAGGGAGGACAATGCCGACCTGCGGCTGACGGAGCAGGGTCGCGAACTCGGGGTGGTGGGCGAGGCGCGGTGGCGCGCATTTTGCGAAAAGAAGGAGGCGATCGAGAAGGAGAGCGAGCGCCTCAAATCGACCTGGGTGAATCCCAGAATGCTGTCCGCTGCGGACGCGGAGGCCGTGCTTGGCCAGCAGATCGAGAGGGAATACAGCCTTTACGAGCTGCTGCGTCGCCCCGGGGTGGATTACGAGGCGCTGATGAAGCTGGACAATGCGAGGCCGGCCGATGTCGAGGTGGCGAGGCAGGTGGAAATCCAGGCCAAATATCACGGCTACATCGAGCGCCAGGAGGCTGAAATCGCCCGCCAGAAGCAGTACGAGGCGCTTTGCCTGCCGCGCGACCTGGATTACAGGGCGGTGAAGGGACTTTCCGCCGAAGTCCAGCAGATACTCAACCGCCACAAGCCGGAAACCGTCGGCCAGGCGGCCAGGCTTTCCGGGGTCACGCCAGCCGCCGTATCCCTGCTGCTGGTGCATCAGAAACGCGGATTGCCCGGCGAGACAGAGAAAATATCGGCATGAAGCTGGAGGAGGGGCTGGCAATCCTTGGGCTGGACATTGCCGGGCCGGTCGTCGGCAAGCTCCTTGCCCATGCTGCCCTGATCGAGAAATGGAACAGGGTTTACAATCTGACAGCGATACGCGACAGGGACAGAATCGTCAGCCATCATCTTTTGGACAGCCTTGCGGTTTTGCCGCACATCGAGGCTTCCCGCTGCGCGGATGTGGGCAGCGGAGCGGGGTTTCCGGGCATCCCGCTCGCCATAGCGAAGCCGGATTGGGAGATGGTGCTGGTCGAGAGCAACCAGAAAAAGGCGGCATTTCTCAGGCAGGCCGCCATTGAGCTCGACTTGCCGAATGTCAGCGTATTTGCAGACCGGGTTGAGTCTCTCGAAGGGGCGTTCGATCTCGTCATATCCCGCGCCTTTTCGGAAATGGCAGAGTTCGTCAGGCTTTCAAGGCACCTAGTCGGACGAGGCGGGCATTTTGCCGCCATGAAAGGACAGTATCCCGAGCAGGAACTGTCCCACTTGCCCTTCGGGGTCGAAGTGGAAAAAGTGATTTCCCTGAATGTCCCAGGACTGGAGGGGGCGCGGCACCTGGTCATCATGAGCACGGAGACGGATTAGCATGGCGAGAATACTGGCAGTAACCAACCAGAAGGGCGGGGTCGGAAAAACGACCACGACCGTCAACCTCGGCGCGAGCCTTGCCGCAGCCAAGCAGAAAGTGCTGCTGGTCGACCTCGATCCGCAGGGAAATGCCACGATGGGCAGCGGCATCGACAAGAGCGGGCTCTCCCGGACCATCTACCATCTGCTGCTTCAAAATCAATCGCTTGACGAGGTCAGGGTCGCGTCCCCCGCTGGAAAGTACGACCTGATTCCGGCCAACCGGGATCTGGCCGGGGCCGAAGTCGAGCTCGTCGACCAGCCGAACCGGGAAACCCGGCTGAAGGATGCGCTGGATGCCGTGTCCGGCCATTACGACTACATCCTGATCGACTGTCCGCCGGCCCTCAATCTGCTCACGGTCAATGGCTTGTGCGCCGCCCATGCGGTGATGATCCCGATGCAATGCGAATACTACGCGCTGGAAGGCCTCTCCGATCTTATCAAAACGATCAAGCGGGTGCGCGCAAACCTGAACCCCGAGTTGCAAATCGAGGGGCTTTTGCGAACCATGTTCGATCCGCGCAACATGCTCGCCCAGCAGGTATCCGAACAGCTCCAGCAGCATTTCGGCGACAAGGTTTACCGCACGGTGATCCCGCGCAATGTCCGCCTCGCCGAGGCGCCGAGCTTCGGTTTGCCGGCGATGGTGCACGACAGGAATTCGAAGGGGGCTTCGGCCTATCTGACGTTGGCCGGAGAGATTCTCAACAGGCATCATTCTAAAGCGATGGAATTCAAGGCAGGGTAAAAAATGACAAGACTGAAGGGATTGGGTAGGGGGCTTGAAGCGCTGCTCGGCGCAGAGGAATCGTCTTCCGGGGAAATGAGAAAACTCAAGGTGGGCGAGCTTCAGCCCGGGAAATACCAGCCGAGAAGCCGGATGGACCAGGACTCCCTTGCGCACCTTGCCGAATCGATCAGATCCCAGGGCGTCATGCAGCCGATACTGGTTCGTCCGGTCGAGACGGGAAAATACGAAATCATCGCAGGGGAGAGGCGCTGGCGCGCGTCTCAGCTCGCCGGGCTGAAGGAAGTTCCGGTCCTGGTCAGGGAGGTTCCGGACGAAGCGGCGCTTTCCATGGCGCTCATCGAAAACATCCAGCGCGAGGAGCTCAATCCGCTCGAACAGGCGGTGGGGATACAGCGTCTGGTGGACGAATTCGGCATGACGCACCAGGGGGCGGCCGATGCGGTGGGCTACTCGCGCAGCGCAATCAGCAACCTGCTTCGCCTGCTCAATCTGGCGGAGCCCGTCCAGGAACTCCTGATGCAGGGAAAAATCGACATGGGCCATGCCCGCTCCCTCTTGAGCCTCGGGCCGGCGGAGCAGATCGAAATCGCCAATCTGATCGCGAAGAAGCAGCTTTCCGTGCGCGAAGCGGAAAGGCTGGTGCAGGCGCTGCAGCAGGGCGGGGCCCGCGAGAAGAAAGCGGACCGAGACGTGCTGAGGCTTCAGGAGGAAATCTCGGCCCGTCTCGGCACGGGGGTGACGATCAGCCATGGCAAGAAAGGGAACGGCAGACTCACGATCGAGTATTCGAGCCTGGAACATCTCGATACGATCCTGGGCAGGCTCAAGTAGGGCTGCTGCCGTTTGACAGGGATAAAAAACGTTGCTAACATCCCAACGGTTGTGTGATGGCGCGATGAAGAACAATGCACTCCATGTAGTGGGGATACAAGCAATCGTCGCGATAACAAGCGCCACGGCAGCCTACTTCCTAGATGATCCACTTGCGGCCAAATCGGTATTGTTTGGTTCCTCGGCTTCGCTGTCTAACGGGCTGATGCTGGCCTGGCATATCCGGGAAAGGCAGCATGCTGGGCATCGCGAGCCCGCCGGGCATTTGAGAGCGATGTACCGCGCCAGCCTGGAGCGTTATGTGGTGGTGACGCTGTTGCTTGTCGCGGGGCTGCGCTTCCTCGGGTTTAAGCCGCTTTATGTCCTGGCGGGGTTTGTTGCAGGGCAGGTGGGATTGGTCGCGGCCAGAATGCTGCGGAACGGATTTGAGAGCTAAAAAAATATGGCTAGCGAGACACTGACATCGTCGGAATATATCAGGCATCATCTGCAGAACCTGACTTTCGGGCATCTGCCGAACGGATCATGGGGTGCCGCCCAGACAGCCGACCAGGCCAGGGAAATGGGGTTTTGGGCGCTCAACCTCGACACCTTCTTCGTATCCTTCATTCTGGGCGCCTTGTTCCTCTTCATTTTCAGGAAGGCCGCAAAGGGCGCGACAGCCGGCGTGCCGTCAGGTTTGCAGAATTTTGCCGAATGGGTGGTCGAATTCATCGAAAGCAGCGTGCGCGGCTCATTCTCGGGCAAGAACGATCTGATCGCCCCCCTCGCGCTCACGATTTTCTTCTGGATCTTCCTGATGAACTGGATGGATCTGATTCCCGTCGATTACCTCCATGTGCTGGCCAATGCGGCGGGCCTTCCCTTCTTCAAGTCGGTTCCGACCACCGATCCGAATGCAACCTTCGGCATGTCGATCGGCGTGTTCCTGCTCGTGCTCTACTATAGCGTCAAGGTGAAGGGGGTTGGCGGGTTCATCGGAGAGCTGACATTGCAGCCTTTCGGCAAATTCGGGCTGCCCTTCAACCTGTTTCTGGAGGGAGTGAACCTCATCTCCAAACCTGTTTCGCTGGCGCTGCGGCTTTTCGGAAACATGTATGCGGGCGAGATGATCTTCATTCTGATCGCGTTGCTGCCTTTCTGGCTGCAATGGACGTTGTCCCTGCCCTGGGCGATCTTCCACATCCTGATTGTGACCTTGCAGGCGTTCATCTTCATGACGCTGACGATCGTTTATCTGGACATGGCGCACCAGGAACACCACTGATTCTTTTACCAACCTTCACTCAACTTTTTAAATACAGGAGAAAAACTAAATGGAAACGGCACAAGCACTTCTTTACGTAGCCGGCGCGATCATGATGGGCCTGGGCGCCCTGGGTGCTGCAATCGGCATCGGCGTGCTGGGCGGCAGGTTTCTGGAAGGCGCTGCGCGTCAGCCCGAACTGATCCCCATGCTGCGCACCCAGTTCTTCATCGTGATGGGTCTGGTTGACGCGGTTCCGATGATTGCCGTCGGTATTTCCATGTACATCCTGTTTGCCGTGGCAGGCAAGTAAGCAAGCGGGAATTAACCGAAGAAAGAATTTGCATGAACATTAATGCAACCCTTCTCGGCCAAACGATCATGTTCGTCATGTTCGTCTGGTTCTGCATGAAATTCGTCTGGCCCCCCATCACCAATGCCATGGGAGAGCGTGCGAAGCGGATTGCCGACGGTCTTGCCGCAGGTGAGCGCGGAAAAACCGAGCTCGATCTTGCGACAAAGCGCTCTCTCGAGATCCTGCATGAGGCGAAGCAGAAGGCGGCGGAGGTGATCGCCCAGGCCGAAAGCCGCGCGGCGCAAATCGTCGACGAGGCCAAAGCCAGCGCCAGGGAAGAAGGCGAGCGTCTGCTGAACGGTGCGAAGGCCGAAATTGAGCAGGAAGTTTTCCGTGCCCGCGAAGCTCTGCGTGATCAGGTGGCTGCGCTTGCAGTGGCCGGCGCCGAAAAAATTCTGCGCCACGAGGTCGATGCCGCCAAGCATGCCGAGCTTCTCAAATCCATCCAGTCTGAACTGTAAAGGACCGTCATGGCGGAGATCGTTACAATAGCGAGACCCTATGCCGAGGCGGTTTTTCGCTTGGCCAAGGAAAAGGGCGCGCTGGACCAGTGGTCCGGGATGCTGGAGTACCTGGCGGCCGTGGCGCAGGATTCGCAGATGCAGGACTGCATCAACGACCCCAACGTCACGCCGGCAAAGCTGGAAGCGCTTTTCCTTTCCATCGCAAGCGGCAAGCTCGACGACATGGGATCCAATCTCGTCAGGGAGCTCGTGCACAACGGGCGGCTTTCCGTCCTGCCGGAGATATCCGTCCTCTACGAGTCGTTGAAGGCCGAAGAGGGCGGCATGCTGGAGGCCAGGGTGACTTCGGCCTATCCCATGACCAAAGCTCAGATCGGCGATCTGGTGAAGAAGCTCGAGGCGAAGTTCAAGAAGAAAGTCGAGGCCAGTGCGGATGTGGACCCTGAGCTGATCGGCGGAGTCAGGATCGTGATCGGTGACGATGTGATCGATGCATCGGTGCGCGGCAAGTTACAGGCGATGGCATTCGCCCTTACAAGATAGGAGTTATCATGCAGTTGAATGCATCAGAAATCAGTGAACTGATTAAAAGCAAGATAGAGGGCCTTGCGACGACGACCGAAGTGCGCACGCAGGGCACCGTCGTTTCCGTGACCGACGGCATCGTCAGGGTACACGGACTTCGCGACGCCATGCAGGGTGAAATGCTGGAGTTTCCCGGAAACACTTTCGGCCTCGCGCTCAACCTGGAGCGTGATTCCGTGGGCGCGGTTGTTCTCGGCGAATACGAGCATATCAGCGAAGGGGACATCGTCAAGTGCACCGGCAGGATTCTCGAAGTGCCCGTGGGACCCGAACTGGTCGGGCGCGTGGTCAATGCGCTGGGACAGCCCATAGACGGCAAGGGCCCCATCGCGGCAAAGCAATCTTCCCCCATCGAAAAAATCGCTCCCGGCGTTATCGCCAGGCAGTCGGTGGACCAGCCGATGGGAACGGGCCTGAAGTCGATCGACTCCATGGTGCCGATCGGTCGCGGACAGCGCGAACTGATCATCGGCGACCGCCAGACCGGGAAAACGGCCGTTGCAGTCGATGCGATCATCAACCAGAAGGGCAACGGCGTAATCTGCATTTATGTCGCAATCGGCCAGAAGGCCTCCTCGATTGCCAACGTGGTGAGAAAGCTCGAAGAGCATGGCGCCATGGCGCATACCATCGTGGTCGCGGCAACGGCTTCCGAGTCTGCCGCGATGCAGTACATTGCGCCCTACTCGGGCTGCAGCATGGGCGAGTATTTCCGCGATCGCGGGGAAGACGCCCTGATCGTTTACGACGATCTGACCAAACAGGCGTGGGCCTATCGCCAGATTTCCCTGCTGCTGCGTCGCCCTCCGGGCCGCGAAGCCTATCCCGGGGACGTTTTCTACCTGCACTCCAGGCTGCTCGAGCGCGCTTCCAGGGTGAATGCGGACTATGTCGAAAAACTGACCGGCGGCGAGGTCAAGGGAAAGACAGGTTCGCTCACCGCGCTTCCGATCATCGAAACCCAGGCGGGCGACGTTTCGGCTTTCGTTCCGACCAACGTGATTTCGATCACCGACGGACAGATCTTCCTTGAAACCGACCTGTTCAACGCGGGCATCCGTCCCGCGATCAACGCGGGCCTTTCCGTTTCCCGTGTGGGCGGCGCTGCACAAACCAAGGTCATCAAGAAGCTGGGCGGCGGCATTCGCCTGTCGCTGGCGCAGTATCGCGAACTGGCGGCTTTCGCGCAGTTCGCGTCCGACCTCGACGAAGTGACGCGCAAGCAGCTGGAGCGCGGCAAGCTGGTGACCGAACTGATGAAGCAGCCCCAATACAGCCCGATGAGCATATCCGAAATGGCGGTCACGCTTTTTGCCGTCAACAAGGGCTATCTCGACGATGTCGAAGTCAAAAAGGCCCTTGCTTTCGAATCGGCACTCCAGGCCTACATGAAGAACAGTCATGCCGACCTGATGGCCAAAATCGAATCGGACAAGGACATGAAAGCCGAAACCGAGAAGTCGCTTTCCGATGCGATCCAGAAATTCAAGGAAAGCTCGGTTTACTAACTGACGGAGTCATCATGGCTGGTGGGAAAGAAATACGGACGAAGATCAAGAGCGTCCAGAATACCCAGAAGATCACCCGGGCTATGGAAATGGTCGCGGCAGCGAAGATGCGCAAGGCGCAGGACAGGATGCGCACTGCACGCCCGTACGGCGAGAAAATCAGGAATGTCGCAGCGCACATGAGCCGGGCGCATCCGGAATACACCCATCCCTTCATGGCAGGGAGGGTGGATTCGAAGCGGGTCGGCATCATCGTGGTCAGCTCCGACAAGGGGCTTTGCGGCGGCCTGAATACCAACGTGCTGCGCCTCGTTCTGGGAAAGATCAAGGGCTGGGAGCAGGCAGGGGTAAAAACCGATGCGACTGCAATCGGGAACAAGGGCCTCGGCTTCCTGCAAAGGCTGGGCGCAAATGTCGTGTCCAGCGCAAACGGCTTGGGTGACACGCCTCACCTCGACAAGCTGATCGGCCCGGTGAAAGTGATGCTGGATGCCTATTCCGAAGGCAAGCTGGACGCGCTCTACGTTTTTTACACCAAGTTCATCAATACGATGAAGCAGGAGCCGGTGATGGAGCAATTGCTCCCGCTTTCCAGCGAACAGCTCGGCGGCGCCACCGGGGTTTGGGACTACATTTACGAACCCGACGCCAAATCGGTGATCGACCAGGTCTTGAGGCGCTATATCGAAGCGCTGATCTATCAGGCCGTTGCAGAGAACATGGCTTCCGAGCAGAGTGCGAGGATGGTGGCCATGAAAGCCGCGTCGGACAATGCCGGGAATGTGATCGGCGAGCTCAAGCTGGTGTACAACAAGACTCGCCAGGCGGCGATTACCAAGGAACTTGCCGAAATCTGCGCGGGCGCCGCTGCAGTCGGATAAACGTTTTTATTAGATTAGGGAATAACGATGAGCCAGGGAAAAATCGTACAAATTATCGGTGCGGTGGTGGACGTGGAGTTTTCTAGGGAAGAAATGCCCCATGTATACGATGCGTTGCAAATCGCCGAAGTCAACGTGACCATGGAAGTCCAGCAGCAGCTGGGCGACGGCGTGGTTCGAGCCATTGCCCTCGGGACCACCGACGGTTTGAGGCGCGGAATGGCTGTGACCGGAACCGGCGCCCCGATCTCGGTTCCCGTCGGACAGAAGACGCTGGGCCGGATCATGGACGTTCTGGGCAACCCCATTGATGAAGCCGGGGATATCGATCCGGAAGCGCGCTGGTCCATCCATCGCAAGGCGCCGGCTTTCGACGAACTTTCCGCATCGACGGAACTGCTCGAGACCGGCATCAAGGTGATCGACCTGATCTGCCCGTTCGCGAAGGGCGGCAAGGTCGGCCTCTTCGGCGGCGCGGGCGTGGGCAAGACGGTTAACATGATGGAGCTGATCCGCAATATTGCGGCAGAACATTCGGGCTATTCGGTATTTGCCGGCGTCGGCGAGCGTACCCGGGAAGGAAACGACTTCTATCATGAAATGAAGGACTCCAACGTTATCGACAAGGTGTCCCTGGTTTACGGACAGATGAACGAGCCTCCCGGCAACCGTTTGCGCGTGGCGCTGACCGGCCTCACCATGGCGGAATATTTCCGCGACGAGGGTCGCGACATCCTGTTCTTCGTCGACAACATCTACCGCTACACTCTTGCCGGAACCGAAGTGTCGGCGCTGCTCGGCCGCATGCCTTCGGCAGTGGGTTACCAGCCTACCCTTGCCGAGGAAATGGGCCGCCTGCAGGAGCGGATCACCTCCACCAAGACAGGATCCATCACCTCCATCCAGGCCGTTTACGTGCCTGCGGACGATTTGACCGATCCTTCCCCTGCGACGACCTTCTCCCACCTCGATGCAACTGTCGTTCTTTCGCGCCAGGTGGCCGAACTCGGGATCTATCCTGCAGTCGATCCGCTCGATTCGACTTCCCGTCAGCTGGATCCGCTCGTTGTCGGCGAAGAGCATTACAATGTCGCCCGCTCGGTGCAGAACACGCTGCAGCGCTACAAGGAGCTTCGCGATATCATCGCGATTCTCGGCATGGACGAGCTTTCGCCCGAAGACAAGCTGATCGTTTCCCGCGCACGGAAGATCCAGCGTTTCCTGAGCCAGCCTTTCTTCGTGGCCGAGGTCTTCACCGGAAGCCCCGGAAAATATGTTCCGCTCAAGGACACTCTGGCCGGATTCAAGGGGATCGTGAACGGCGAATATGACCATCTTCCGGAGCAGGCCTTCTACATGGTCGGGTCTATCGAAGAAGCCGTCGAAAAAGCCAAGACTTTACAGTGAGGAACGCCATGGCAATGACCATGCATGTCGATATCGTGAGCGCGGAAGAGACCTTTTATTCTGGGCCTGCCGAGTTTGTCGCAGCACCCTCGATACTGGGCGAGGTTGGCATTTATCCGCGTCACGCGCCCATGCTGACCAGAATCAAGCCGGGGTCGGTCAGGGTAAAGCGCGCGATGAGCGATGAAGAAGACCTTATCTATGTCTCCGGCGGGATTCTTGAGGTTCAGCCCGACGTCGTGACGGTGCTGGCCGATTCGGCGATCCGCGGCGAAGACCTGGACGAGGCCAAGGCTACCGAGGCCAAGAAACGGGCTGAAGAAGCGATGAAGAATCGCGAGGCCGTGCTCGAATTTGCCAGAGCGGAAGCCGAGCTTGCCGAGGCGATCGCGCAGCTTTCCGCGATCGAAAAGCTGAGAAAAAAACGCTGATTCCGTCAGCCCAAGCAAAAAGGCAGCCGAGGCTGCCTTTTTGTTTGCAGCATCGGAACCTGTGTCATAATATCCGGTCATGTCAAACAGCGAAAAACTGAACGTCGTCATCCTGGCAGCAGGCAAGGGGACGCGCATGTATTCCAGCGTTCCCAAGGTGCTGCACAGGCTTGCGGGAATTCCTCTGCTCGGCCATGTCATCAATACCGTGAGGCTTCTCAAGCCGGCAAGCATCTGCGTGGTTTACGGACACGGCGGAGAGGCAGTTCCGGCAGCTTTTTCGGGCGGGGACTTGCGCTTCGCTCTCCAGGAACCCCAGAACGGGACGGGTCATGCAGTGCAAATGGCGCTTCCCCACCTCGGGGATGATGGCAATACGATGATACTGTATGGCGATGTGCCGCTTACCGGGGTTGCGACCTTGCAAAAGCTGGCAAGAGCCGATGGGATGACGCTTCTGACGGCGCAGATGGACAACCCGCACGGCTACGGCCGGATCGTCAGGGATGCGGGCGGCGCCATAACACGAATCGTCGAAGAGAAGGATGCCACAAAGGAAGAGCGAGAAATCACGGAAGTGAATACTGGCATACTTGTCGCGCCAACAAACAAGCTGAGGTCATGGCTGTCTGAATTGAAAAACGACAACGCCCAGAAGGAATATTATCTGACCGATGTGGTCGAAATGGCGGCAAGAGAAGGAACCCGGATAGCTTCGGTTCACCCGCAGCGGATATGGGAGGTGATGGGAGTCAACAACCGGGCCCAGCTCGCCGAGCTCGAACGCATCTTTCAACTCGAGCTTGCACGCGAATTGATGATGCAGGGCGTGGGCCTCGCGGACCCCGCAAGGCTGGATGTCAGGGGAAGGCTCAGTTGCGGCAGGGATGTCTTCATCGATGTCAACTGCGTGTTCGAAGGGGAAGTCAATCTGGGCGACAATGTCCGAATCGGTTCCAATTCGGTTTTGAAGAACGTCGAAATCCGGGAGGGCTCGGAAGTCGCGCCGTTTACCCACATCGAAGGCGCAGAAGTGGGTGCGAATTGCAAAATTGGTCCCTATGCCAGAATTCGCCCGGGAACGACGCTCGCGGCAAATGCGCATGTCGGGAACTTCGTGGAAATCAAGAACAGCCAGATCGGGACCGGGAGCAAGGCCAATCATCTCAGCTACGTCGGGGATGCAAGCGTTGGCAGCAACGTGAACATCGGCGCGGGGACGATCACCTGCAATTACGATGGCGCAAACAAGCACAGGACCGTGATCGAAGACGATGCGTTCATCGGCTCGGATACTCAGCTGATCGCTCCCGTGACGGTGGGGAGAGGCGCGACCATAGGCGCAGGGTCGACGATAGCCAGAAATGCACCTGAAGGCGGTTTGACTCTGTCCAGAAGCAAGCAGATTCACATCGAAAGCTGGAAAAGACCGAAGAAGAAGGAATAAGCATGTGCGGGATCATTGGCGCGGTGGCGCAGAGAAATGTGGTGCCGATCCTTCTGGAAGGATTGAGGCGGCTCGAATATCGGGGGTACGATTCGGCAGGGATTGCCGTCGTCAACGATGGGCTTTCCAGGATCAGAAGCACAGGGCGGGTGGCCGAACTTGCCGCTCTCTCGAAGGGCCTCAAGGGCAATCTGGGTATCGCTCACACAAGGTGGGCGACCCACGGCGCACCCACCGAAAGGAACGCCCATCCGCATGCCAGCCGGGATGAAATCGCGGTAGTGCACAACGGGATCATAGAAAACCATGTCGAATTGCGCAGGAAGCTCGAAGGGCTCGGATACAGATTCGAATCGGACACCGACACCGAAGTCATCGTGCATCTCATCCATCATCATTATCAGGAGAGCGGAGATCTGCTCGATGCGACCCGCTCATCGGCGAAAGAGCTAGATGGTGCATATGCTATAGCGATAGTGAGTAGAAACTTGCGTGACAGATTGATTTGCGCAAGAAAAGGCAGCCCGCTGCTCATCGGGCTGGGGATAGAAGAAAATTTCATCGCATCGGACGCTTCCGCGCTGCTGCCTGTTACGCGGAAGATGATTTATCTGGAAGACGGCGATGTCGCCGACATCGGGCTGTTCGAATACAAGATATATGATGGCAAGGGGATTCCCGTCGAGCGGTCGGTTCACATCAGCGAACTCAGCGCCGAAACCACCGAGCTCGGAAAATATCGCCATTTCATGCAGAAGGAAATCTTTGAGCAGCCCAAAGCCGTTGCAGACACCATCGACATCGCGATCAATGAAACCGGGATTTCCCCTGAACTGTTTGGCTCCGACGGGAAACTTGTGCTGGAAGATGTCGAGGCCGTCACGATCATCGCTTGCGGCACGAGCTACCATGCCGGCCTGGTGGCCAGATACTGGATGGAAAGCCTGGCGGGCATTCCCTGCAGCGCGGAAGTGGCGAGCGAATACCGCTACAGGGATATCGTTCCCAATCCAAAAGCGTTGATTGTCACCATTTCCCAGTCGGGCGAAACGGCCGACACTCTGGCCGCGCTCAACTATGCCGTGCAGCTGGGCCAAACGAAAACCCTGAGCATCTGCAATGTGGACGAAAGCGCGCTGGTCAGGCAATCGAAGCTGCGCTTTCTGACGAGAGCGGGCCCGGAAATAGGCGTGGCGTCGACCAAGGCATTCACGACGCAACTGGTCGCACTGTTCCTGTTGACCCTCACACTTGCAAAGCTCAAGGGTAGGCTTGCCGCGGAGCAGGAAGCGGGGCATATCGAGTCCCTGCGCCGGCTGCCGCATGCCATCAATCATGCGCTCGAAATCGAGCCGAAGATCGAGCAGTGGGCGGAGAAATTTTCCGAAAAGCAGCACGCCCTGTTCCTCGCGCGCGGGATACATTACCCGATAGCACTGGAAGGTGCGCTCAAACTCAAGGAAATCTCCTATATCCATGCGGAAGCCTATCCTGCGGGAGAATTGAAGCATGGGCCGCTGGCGCTGGTAGACAGCAATATGCCTGTGGTGGCCGTGGCACCCAATGATGCCCTGCTGGAGAAGCTCAAGTCCAATCTCCAGGAGGTCAGAGCGAGAGGGGGAGAGCTCTATGTCGTCTCGGACGAGGAATCCCATTTCCAGGACGAGGCCTTGATTCACGTGATTCGCATGGCGGGGCATGCCAGCCACCTGAGCCCGATCCTGCACGCGATACCCATGCAGCTTCTCGCCTATCACGCGGCTCTGCAAAAGGGAACGGATGTGGACAAACCGAGAAATCTCGCCAAATCGGTAACGGTGGAGTAGCTGTCACAAAACCGCAATTGATCTGCTGATATAGTCGGGGGATGAATGTCCTGATGATTTCAGACGTGTATTTTCCGCGCGTCAACGGCGTATCGACTTCCATAGAGACGTTCCGGAACGAGCTCCTGCGAAAGAATGCCGGGGTCACGGTGATCGCGCCCGCCTATGGCGAGGATGCAAGGCAGGAAGGGGTCATCCGCATTCCGTCCAGAGGCGTGATGTTCGATCCCGAAGACAGGATGATGGCATATGGGGCCATCATGGCGCAGACGGACCTTCTCCGGGAGCAGGGTTTCGATATCGTCCACATCCAGACGCCGTTCGTCGCGCACTACGCCGGCATCGCACTGGCTAAGGCGTTGAACCTGCCGACGGTCGTGACCTATCATACCTTCTTCGAAGAATATCTGTTCCACTATGTTCCTTTTCTTCCCGCCGAATGGCTGCGCGGACTGGCAAGACGATTTTCCAGAAAGCAATGCAACGATGTCGATGCCGTTGTGGTGCCGTCCAATGCGATGGCCCGGACATTGGCAGATTATGGCGTTGAAAAGCCGCTGCACATCATTCCTACCGGCATTCCGGGAGAAATGTTTTCCAAGGGTAGAAGAGGGGCCTTTCGCGAACTGCACGGCATAGCGGAAAGCACGCCCGTGATGCTGTTCGTGGGGCGCGTCGCATTCGAGAAAAACATCGAATTTCTGCTTCATGCCGCAGATATTGCAAGAAAGACCGTTCCTGAACTCCTGTTGATCATCGCTGGGGAGGGGCCTGCGGCGAGATCCATCGAGAAATTGGTGAAAACGCTGCGACTCGAGGATAACGTCAGGCTGATAGGCTACATGGACAGGGAACGACTGTTGAAGGACTGCTACAGCGCGGCGGATGTCTTCGTGTTTGCATCCAGAACCGAAACCCAGGGTCTCGTGTTGCTTGAGGCGATGGCGGCAGGACTTCCCGTCATCTCGACTGCGCATATGGGAACCCGGGACATCCTGAAGCCGAATTCCGGTTCCGTGGTGCCGGATGACGATCCGCAAAGCTTCGCCGGGGAGATGGTCCGGGTGCTTTCGGACCGCGAACTTCGCAGTGAACTCTCAGTGCAGGCCGAAAACTATGCCGAGCAGTGGAGCGCTGCAGCGATGGCGCAGAAAATGATGGATTTGTACGGGGAAATGACCGCAAAGAGTTCAACCGGGGCGGCTATTGCGGTAAGATAGCACGGTCTGGACAAGATCAGTCGAGCATGGCGACCATTGCGGTATTCAATCAGAAGGGAGGGGTTGGCAAGACCACAACCACCTTGAACATTGCGTCAGCGCTCGCAATGCTGGAAAGGAACCCGCTTGCCATCGACCTCGATCCCCAGGCGCACTTGACGCATTCTCTCGGCGTCAACCAGGAGATATCAAACGGAATATCCTCCTTCTTCAGGAACGAGCGCTCCCTGCTCGATCTGATCCAGTATCGTTCTTCGGGCCTTCGGCTCATTCCGGCCCATTCTGACCTTTCCAAAATCGATGCGCTGTTCGGAAAAAGCGGAAATGTGGCTTCGCGCTTGAGGGATGGCTTGGGGGAGCAGCTTGCCGGGGACAATTCTCCGATCGTCATCGATTGCTGTCCCATGCTGGGCATCTTGTCGCTCAACGCCATCATTTCCGCCGACAGGGTACTGATCCCGGTTTCCGCCGATTTCCTTTCCATGCACGGGGTGCAGAAAGTCGTTTCCCTTCTCGACGTCCTGCAGGCAAAGTACGCACGAAAATTCGATTTCAGGATATTGCTGACGCGGTTCAACGCAAGACGCAAGCTGTCCTTCTCGATTTACGACAAGCTCAAGGAGCGCTTCGGCGACAAGGTGTGCGATACCCGCATCATGGAAAACGTCAGCCTGGCCGAGAGCCCGGCCTACGGCAAGGATGTGTTCAGCTATGCGCCGAACAGCCAGGGGGCGAAAGATTATTTCGCGCTGACGCATGAGCTGGTCGAAACCGGCTTCTTTTATTGATCCGGCCTTCTCGGCTTGTGGGGTGCCCTGGAAAACAGAAAGGCATGAAGCCGCTTGGGGAGGATGCCCAGGAGTTTGCCGATCAGCATCATTTGCCAGGGAAATGCATAGAAAATCCGGTTTCTGGCGATGGCGCTTTCGATCATCCTCGCAGCAAGGTCGGCCCTGACCAGAAACGGCATGGGGTAGGGATTCGAATACGTCATCGGCGTTTCGACATAGCCTGGACAGATGGTGATCACCCTGATGCCCGTCCCGAACAATTCACACCGCAGGGCCTCAAGGTAATTTATAACGGCAGCCTTAGATGAAGAGTAAGCACTGGCACCTGGCAGCCCCCTGAAACCCGCAATGCTGGCAATCCCGACCAGCTTTCCGTGGCCCCGACTTTTCATTTCTCCCAGATAGGGCTGGAATGTTTTGGCCATTCCGACAACGTTGGTGTCGAAAATAGCCTGGAACACCTCGATGTCTGCGGCATGTTCTGTGAGCGTGCCGCAGCTGATTCCGGCATTGGCGACGACGATGTCGGGACAGCCGAAGCGGGACATGAAATCTGCGGCGGCAAGCTGCAAGGCATGAAGATCCCGGACATCTGCGCTGTAAACTCTCACGGAATCGGGCCAGTTCTGCTCGAAGAAGCGCAGCTTTTCTGTTTGCCTCGAAATGACGCCGACGACGGCACCCTGATCAAGATAGCGTTTGGCGAGCTGAAAGCCGATTCCGCTCGAAGCGCCGCTGACGATGATGCGAAGGGGGTTTTTCACGGCGCGATCATGCGGCGCTGCTTGGCCATGTCGACGAGCTGGTCGAGCAGCTCGCTCCTGGCAAGATCCCCCATGACGAGATATTTCCCGTCAACGACCAGGGAAGGGACCCCGGCGATGCCAAGGCGCATCGCCAGGTTGGCCGAGTCGGCGATCTTCATTTGCACTGCTTTCGAAGCGTATATCGGCTCGAATTTTTTCAGATCGACCCCGTGTCTGCCGATCCAGGCGAAAAGAACATGCTCTTCATTCAGGTCGACCCCGCTGCGGATCGCTGAGAATATCCGGCCGCGCAGCCTGTTTTCCTGGCCCAATGCCCGAAGCGCATAGTAGGTTCTGGCAAGAGGCAACCATGAAGTTCTGAAAGCCGGAACGCGCACGATTTCGACGTCGTTGCGATCATTGAGCCATTCCTGAAGGAAGGGCTCTAGGTCCGAGCATTCGGGGCAGCCGTAATAGAAAAACTCCAACAGCTCTATTTTCTTCGTTGCGGGCTGCAGCGGCGGGTCAATCGGCAGGTAATCCCTGCCGACCTCAGGTTGAGCGAAGGCCAATACGGAGAAAAACAACAGCAGCCAGCCGGCTGCGGATTTTCCCATCAATGCCTGGCTCTGTCGGCTCTCGCCATCTGGATGAGCTTGTCGAGCTCGGTGATCGTTCCCGGAAGGGAGTTCATGAGCTCAGGCGAGGTGAGGTATTTCCCGTCAACCACGATGGAAGGCGTTCCCATGATCCCGTAGCTTCTCGTCATCTGCTTCGATTTGTTAACGTTCGTCTGGGCAGTGAAGGAGTCATAGGCACTGGCGAGCTTGGCGCGATCGATGCCCTGTTTTGCGGCCCAGTCGAGCAGGGTGGCCTTGTCGCCCAGGTCGATGTTGCGATTCTGGACCGCATCGTAAACGGCGCCGTGCAGCCTGGGTTCGAGCCCCATGATGTCGAGGGCATAGTAGGTCCTGGCAAGACGCATCCAGTCGGCATTGAAGATGGTGGGGACATAACGGAACTCAACGTCCTTGGGGAGTTTTTTCAGCCATGGATCAAGATAGCGCTGCAGGTGGTAGCAATGGGGGCAGCCGTAATAGAAGAATTCGAGAACCTCGATCTTCTTTCCGCTTTCCGTGGGCTGAGGGGGATTGACCAGGGAATAGCCCTGACCGGCATGCGCGAAGGAG
Source organism: Pseudomonadota bacterium (assembly GCA_021835845.1). Taxonomy (GTDB): domain Bacteria; phylum Pseudomonadota; class Gammaproteobacteria; order Burkholderiales; family JABEVD01; genus JABEVD01. Next base: position 179,790 of record JAKBJU010000002.1, read on the forward strand.
TAGCAGAGAAGAAATACCGAAAACAACAATCCTTTAAAAACTTTCATAATGCCCCTCCGGTTGATTATTGGCCCGTTTCCTTGATCTTGACGGTAGTCGAGGCGATGCCGTTCTGCTGCAATTCGTCCCTGACTTTCCCGAGATCGCCCTCGCTCTGGTAAGGGCCGATGCGCACCCTGTACTTCGACTCGCCCCCGGCTCCCGTCTGGATTTCAGACTCCAGCCCGATCATGGCGAGCTTGGCCTTCATGTTGTCGGCATCTTCCTTCTTCTGGAAGGACCCGGCCTGCAGATAATAGCTTTCCGTCGTGGGTGCCGAAGGGGCGGCGGGAGCGGGCTCGGATGCGGCGCGCTGTGCGGGGTTTTCCTGCCCGGGAAGAATCTTGTAGAAATCGAATCTGGGTTTCTTATCGTCAGGCGGAGTTGTCGCAGCCTGGGGTGCCGGTGGGGCAGCCGGCTGCTTTTCGTCGGGCTGCTCGTGGCTGACGAAAGGGCTGGGCATCTTGTTGATGTACCAGGCGATGCCGAGCGCGACTGCAAGACCCAGGATAAATCCGATCAAAATGCCTGCGAACGTCGATCCGCCGCGTTTCGGTCCGGAATTCGATTTTGGTTTGTAGTCTCTGCTCATAAGGGATCTCTAGTCACATTTTTTCGGGGGCGCTGACGCCGAGGAGGCCGAGGCCGTTCCTGATAACCTGTTTCACCGATGCGATAAGACAAAGGCGCGCAAGCTTGATCGGCTCTTCCGGTACCAGGAAATGAGAGGCATTGTAGTAGCTATGAAATTCCGATGCCAGTTCCTTGAGATAGAAGGCGATCAGATGGGGGGACAGCTCCCTGGCGGCGTTCTCGATCAGGTCGGGGTAGTCGATCAGGCGCTGCAGCAACTCCAGCTCGTGCTGGTCGGAAAGGTGGGCGGCATCCGCTTCGAGCAGGCTTTCCGGATTGCCGCCCCATTGTTCCAGCACGCTGGCAATCCGCGCATGGGCATACTGAACGTAATACACGGGATTCTCGTTGCTTTGCGATTTCGCGAGGTCGAGATCGAAATCCAGGTGCTGGTCGCATTTGCGCAACACGTAGAAGAAGCGAGCGGCATCGTTGCCGACTTCCCGCCTCAGTTCCCGCAGCGTGACGAACTCGCCGCTTCGGGTGGACATGGAGGCTTTCTTTCCGTCCCGGTAAAGCACGGCGAACTGGACGAGCGCGACTTGCAGCTTTTCTGCGGGCGCGCCTGCCGCCTGAAGCGCTCCCTTCACCCGAGGGATGTAGCCATGATGGTCGGCTCCCCAAATGTCGATGATTCGATCGAAGCCGCGTTCGATCTTGTTGAGGTGATAGGCGATATCCGAGGCAAAATAGGTGTAAAGGCCGTTTTCACGCTGGACTACCCTGTCCTTCTCATCACCGAAGCGGGTAGAGCGGAACCATTTTGCGCCGTCCTGGAGATAGATGTTGTCGCTCTTTTCGAGCTTTTCTATGGCGCGTTCCACCATCCCGCTGTCGAAAAGCGATTGCTCGGAGAACCAGGAATCGAAAACCACGCCGAATTCCAGGAGATCGTTGCGGCAATCCCCCAGCTGCTCGTTCAGAACGAAATCGTGAATGTACTGATAGTCCTGGCCCAGCAGTTTTTTTGCATTCATGATCAGGCTGTCAAGATAGGCATCCTCATTCGCTCCCTCCGACACGGGGATGTCGTAAAGGACCGCGCCTATCGGGTGCTTGTAGCGCTCTCCGTGCGCGTCCAGGACAAGGCGCGCCATGTCGCGGACATAGCTGCCCTGATAGGCGTTGGGCGGGAACAGGATGTCGATACCGACGAGTTCGAGATAGCGCAGCCAGGTCGAGAGCGTCAGGATGTCCATCTGCCTGCCGGCATCGTTGACATAGTACTCCCGTGTAACCTCGAATCCGGCCGCATCCAGCAGGTTCGCCAGGCTGGCCCCGAATGCGGCGCCGCGCCCATGGCCGACATGCAGGGGGCCGGTGGGGTTGGCCGAGACGAATTCGACCTGGACCTTCTGCCTCGATCCGAGAGTGCATTTCCCGAAATTTTCCCCGCTTTGCAGAATATGCTTCAGGATGCGCTGCTTGGACGAATTTTTCAGGAAAATGTTGATGAATCCCGCTCCGGCGATTTCCACCTTGTCGATATGCTCCGATTCGGGAAGCCCTTCCAGAATGCTTGAAGCGACCTGCCTCGGGTTTTGCTTGAGCGATTTGGCCAGCTGCATGGCGATATTGCAGGAATAGTCGCCGTGGGCGGAAAGTTTCGGCCGTTCGAGACGAACTTCCGGGGTGTCTGGAGAAATTCGGGCTGCCGCCTGGGAAAAAAGCGCAACGAGATGGGTTTTGAAGTCGGGTGTCATAAGTATGCTCTGTGGTTTGCAATTATATCGCTACAGGAGCCTAAAACTCTAGGGGATCGACATCGACATGCCATCTTACCGCACGAGTTGCCGCAGGGTTCAGGTTCGACAGCAACAGCTTCAAAAAATTCTGCAGCTTCTGACGGGAAGGCGACTGGAACAGGATCTGCGCTCTTTCCATGTTGCTCAAGCGGGCCATGGATGCCATTGCCGGATCGAAGATCGTGACATCCTGCCCCAGGCCGGATGCGATCGTCCTGACCTGTTCCAGGAAGGTCATCGCCGCTTCAAGCGATAGGGATTCCGCCCGGATCAATGCCTGGTGGACATAGGGGGGAAAGCCCGCGGCAGTCCTTTCCTCGAGCAGCATGGCTGCGATGGCATCGTAATCGTGTTGCTTCAGCGCAGCATACAGGGGGTGATCCCGGAATTCTGTCTGGATCAGCACCTCCCCCGGCGAGCCTGCGCGTCCTGCCCGCCCCGAAACCTGGGTGAGCTGCGCGAAAAGGCGCTCGGAAGCCCGGAAATCGCTGCTGTAGAGAGAGGCGTCGGAGTTCAGTATGCCCACCAGCGTCAGGTTCGGGAAGTCGTGTCCTTTCGCCAGGATCTGCGTGCCCACCAGAATATCGGCCTCATTGCGATAAATTTTTTCGAGCATTTCGCCCCAGGCGTGCTTCTTTCGAATGCTGTCCCGGTCGATTCTGAGAATTCTGGCTCCGGGGAAATGTTCGAACAGCTCGGATTCGATGCGCTGCGTCCCATGCCCGACGGGCTTGAGATCCAGATTGCCGCATTCCGGGCAGGATTGCGGAATTCTTTCCCCGTATCCGCAGTAATGACAGCGCAGACGCCTGTCCTTCAAATGCAGCACCAGGCGGCTGGCGCAGCGCGTGCAATTGGGCGTCCATGAGCAGGAACTGCAAATCAGCGCGGGGGAATATCCCCTGCGGTTCAGGAAGACGAGACTTTGTTCGCCCCTTTCCAGTCGAATCGAAATGGCCGCGAGAAGCTTCTCGCTCAGGCCGCTCTTGCGCTTTTCCGTTCGAAGATCGACGAAACGCACCTCCGGGAGCGTGGCATTGGGGATGGCCCTGTCCTTGAGTTCGAGCAGCTTGTAGCGTCCTCGCCGGGCACTGTGATAACTTTCGAGGGAGGGCGTGGCAGAACCGAGAATGACCGGAACGGATTCCTGCTTGGCCCTGAATACGGCAACATCCCGGGCGCAATAGCGCAAGCCTTCCTGCTGCTTGAAGGAGGCATCGTGCTCTTCGTCGACGATGATCAGTCCCAGGGAAGGCAGGGGCGTGAAAACCGCGAGCCGCGTGCCCAGGATTATTTTCGCTTCGCCCGCCTGCGCCCTCAGCCAGTTCTGCAACCGCTCGGCATCGCTGAGTCCGCTGTGCAGGCTGACGATAAGCGTATTGGGAAATCTCGATCTGAAGGCATTTTCCAGATGCGGGGTGAGATTGATTTCAGGAACCAGAAACAGGGCCTGTTTCCCGGCCCGCAGGATTTCCGCTATTGCCTGGAGATAGACCTCGGTTTTGCCGCTTCCCGTTATGCCATAGAGAAGCCAGGGGTGAAACCCGTTCGGATTTTCGAGAATGCGCGCCAGGGCTTGCTGCTGTCCAGGATTCAGGCCCGGGGAGGCGGCTATTTCCAGAGGCAGGGGCTTCTCCTGCGATTCTTCCAAAAGGCCCAGGTCGAGGAGCCTCCTGAGTGCATCCAGCGGGAATTCCGCCCGGATCGATTCGAGATCAAGCGTGCCTTCCTTTATGAAGGCGTCGAGCAACCTGCTCATGTTTTTGCCGCGTACCTGGCCGAGACGTCCAGCTTCGGTCAGGGAAAAGAAGCGGGGCCGCTTCATTTCGACCGGCTTTGCCGTCTTCAGCCCGGCAGGCAGCGCATTCAGCATGACGGAACCGATCGGGTGATGATAATAGTCGCTGCAGAAGCGGAACAGGTCAAGCAGACTCGGGCTCAGGGGGGGGATGTCCCGGAATATCCTGACGGCGCTTTTCAGCCGGGTCGCCGGAATTTCGGAGCGGGGCTTGATATCAAGCAGGATGCCGACGAGCAGCTTGTTTCCGAAAGGCACCGCCACCCGGGAGCCGATATCATCGACGGTAGCGTTTCCGGCCAGGTAATCGAACCGGGTGGAGAGCGGAACATCCAGGGCGACCTTGATGATTTTGGGCGGGCTATCCAATTTGATCGGGAATGCGCGAGTTCGGTTTAGGCTCGTTCGTTAGGGGCGATTCTAGAAAAACGATACAACCTGTTTATTTAAATCGACAAAAAAGTTACTCACAGAACCTGTTGATAACTTTGTGGGTTACTCGGCATATCATCGCTAAGTTTTTATCGCAGCAGGCGATCATGCCATTGCCCAATAATTAGGCTGAACTATATATCAAATATAATCAAATGGTTAGATATATTATGCGCATTTCGCGATTTTCCCTTCCGGTTTTTCGCAAAATGTGCATAAGTCGCCATTGATGCTGCAGAAATGCATGTTTGAAAGCGGGAATACCCCCTTTACTGGGAGGCGACCTCGTGGTATTTCCGGCTTGAAGAATGGACGGTTTCGATCATCAGCCCGGCATTTGCAGGATCGGTATACTGGGAGATGCCGTGGCCCAGGTTGAAAACGTGTCCGCTGCCATGCCCGAAGCTTTCCAGCACCTTTTCGGTTTCCCTGACGATGCTTTCGGGACTGGAGAACAGCACGAAGGGATCGAGATTGCCCTGCAAGGCGACCTTGTCGCCGACGAGGCGGCGCGCCTTGCCGATATCCATGGTCCAGTCGAGGCCAACCGCGTCGCATCCGATGGAAGCGATTTTCTCGATCCAGAGGCCGCCGCCCTTGGTGAAAACGATGTTCGGAATTTTGGCGCCGTCCCGGGTTTTGTGAAGGGCGGCGACGATCTTTTCCAGATAGGCGAGAGAGAATTCGGCATAGGCGGATTCCGACAATGCTCCGCCCCACGAATCGAAAATCATCACGGCCTGGGCGCCCTGCTCGATCTGGGCATTGAGATAATCCGCGACGGCCCGGGCGTTGATCTCAAGGATATGATGCAGCAGATCCGGCCTGCGATAGAGCATCGTCTTGGTGTGGAGAAAATCGCTGCTGCTGCCGCCTTCGATCATGTAGCAGGCCAGGGTGAAGGGGCTGCCGGAGAAGCCGATCAGGGGGACGGAGCCTGCCAGCGCCTTGCGGATCTGGCTGACCGCGTCCATGACATAACCCAGCTGCGCGGAAGGATCGGGCACCGCCAGGTTCTTGATTTCCCACTCATCCCGCAGCGGACGCTCGAATTTCGGGCCTTCTCCCTCCGCGAAATAAAGCCCCAGTCCCATCGCGTCCGGGACGGTCAGGATGTCCGAGAACAGGATGGCCGCATCCAGGGGAAACCGGGCGAGCGGCTGCAGCGTCACTTCGGTTGCGAGATCGGGATTCTTGCAAAGCGAAAGAAAGCTCCCGGCGCGGGCTCGCGTCTGGTTGTATTCGGGCAGGTAGCGCCCGGCCTGCCGCATCATCCAGACGGGCGTGTAGGATACGGGCTCCCGCAACAGTGCGCGGATGAAAGTGTCGTTCTTGAGTTGGGTCATTTGATTTGCCAGTTGGTCATCTGGGAAGCTCGGAGCGCCCCATGAGAAATTCGTCGACGGACCGGGCTGCCTGCCGCCCTTCCCGGATGGCCCAGACTACGAGCGATTGTCCGCGCCGCATGTCTCCCGCCGAGAAAATCTTGGGAACGGAAGTCTGGTATTTCTGCGTGTTCGCCTTCACGTTGCCGCGGGGATCGAATTCGACGCCGAGCTCCGCGAGCATGCCGGCGTGCACAGGATGCAGATAGCCCATGGCGAGCAGCACGAGATCGGCTTCGAGTTCGAATTCAGACCCAGGAACTTCCTGCATCTTCATCCCGCCCTTGTCGTCGGAAACCCATTCGACGCGAATGCCGTGCAGCTTTTCGACTTTTCCGTCGCGACCGCTGAAATATTTCGTGACGACGCTCCACTCGCGCTCGCAGCCCTCTTCCTGGGAACTGGAGGTGCGCAGCTTCATCGGCCAGTTTGGCCAGGTGAGCGGCCTGTTTTCCTGAACCGGCGGCTTCGGCATGACTTCAAGCTGGGTGACTGAGCGCGCGCCATGTCTGATTGACGTTCCGACGCAATCGGACCCGGTATCGCCGCCGCCTATGACGACGACATGCTTTCCCTTGGCCGATATCTGGCCAGGTATCGCGTCGCCGGCATTTTTCTTGTTTTGCGGAATGAGAAAATCGAGGGCGAAATGCACGCCGTCGAGTTCCCTGCCGGGAATGGGAAGATCGCGGGGGGTTTCGCTTCCTCCGGTCAACACCACGGCATCGTATTCCTCTGCCAGTTTCTTCGCGGGAAAATCGACGCCGACATGCTGGTTGACCCGGAATTCGACCCCTTCCATCTTCATCTGTTCCATGCGTCGGTCGATGTGCCGCTTCTCCATCTTGAAATCGGGAATGCCGTAGCGCAGCAGGCCGCCTATCCTGTCGTTCTTCTCGAACAGGGTGACGTCATGCCCTGCCCGCGCAAGCTGCTGCGAGCAGGCGAGGCCTGCGGGACCTGAGCCGACAACAGCGACCTTCTTGCCGGTCTTCCGATGCGGGATCTGGGGCTTGACCCAGCCTTCCTCCCACGCCCTGTCGATGATGGCATGCTCGATCGATTTGATCGTCACGGCATCGTCGTTGATGTTCAGCGTGCAGGCCGCTTCGCAAGGTGCAGGGCAGATCCTTCCGGTGAAATCGGGAAAATTGTTGGTGGAATGCAGCACCTCAATGGCATCCTTCCAGCGGCCCTTGTAGACGAGATCGTTCCAGTCCGGAATGATGTTGTTCACCGGGCACCCCGAATGGCAGAAGGGAATGCCGCAATCCATGCACCGCGCGCCTTGCTGGCGCATTGCATCTTCGGAAAGGGGAGAAACAAATTCGCGGTAATGGCGGACACGTTCCTCGACCGGGGCGGCCGGTTCCTCGGCGCGTTTGATTTCCATGAATCCTGTCGGTTTACCCATCACGCAGACTCCAGTGCGGCTTTTTTGTTTCCCATCTCGGCAAGCGCACGCTTGTATTCGGTCGGCATGACTTTGACGAATTTGGGCAGATATTGAGACCAGTTGTCGAGTATGTCCCGGGCCCTTGCGCTGCCCGTGTGGGTGAAATGGTTCGAAATCAGCCTGCGCAGCAGCGCTTCGTCGCTTTGCCCCAGGTGATTCACACGGACCTTTCCATGAGACTCGAGTTCTCCCTGCTGGATGGGGTCCAGGCTGGCGTCTTCTTCGGGAACCGGCTCGAGTTCGACCATGGCCATGTTGCAGCGCTGCTCGAAGTTGTTCTGCTCGTCGAGCACGTAGGCGATGCCCCCGCTCATCCCTGCGGCGAAATTGCGCCCGGTTTGCCCGAGAACCACGACTACGCCGCCCGTCATGTATTCACAGCCGTGGTCCCCCACGCCTTCGACGACAGCGGTGCAGCCCGAATTCCGCACTGCGAAGCGCTCTCCGGCAACGCCCCTGAAATAGGCTTCCCCGCTGATTGCGCCGTAGAGCACGGTATTGCCGACGATGATGTTTTCTTCGGGCACGACGTTGCATGCGCTGTCGGGATAGATCACGATCCTGCCACCTGAAAGGCCTTTTCCGACATAGTCGTTGCCATCGCCTTCCAGTTCGAAGGTGACGCCTGCAGCCAGGAAGGCGCCGAAGCTTTGCCCTGCCGTTCCCCTGAATTTCACGTGAATGGTGTCGTCGGGAAGCCCGGCATGACCATACTGCCTGGCTACTTTGCCGGAAAGCATGGCTCCTGCGGAACGGTTGACGTTGCAGATTTCAGTCTCGATTCTGACCTGCGCGCGGTTCTCGAGGGCTGCGCTCGCTTCGCGGATGAGCTTGTGGTCGAGCGCCTTGTCGATGCCGTGATCCTGGTGTTCCTGATGATGGCGCGCAACGCTTGCAGGGACGTCGGGCTGATGAAGCACCTTGGAGAAATTCAGCCCCTTCGCCTTCCAGTGATTGACGGCGCGACGCACATCGATCAGATCGGTTCTTCCGATGAGCTCGTCGAACTTTCTGATGCCCATGCTGGCCATGTATTCGCGCACTTCCTCTGCGACGAAAAAGAAATAATTGACGACATGCTCGGGTTGGCCGGTGAATTTCCTGCGCAACGTTTCGTCCTGGGTGGCCACTCCGACCGGGCAGGTGTTGAGATGGCATTTGCGCATCATGATGCAGCCTTCCACCACAAGCGGGGCGGTCGCAAAACCGAATTCGTCTGCGCCAAGCAGTGCGCCGATCAGCACGTCCCTTCCGGTTTTCATCTGGCCGTCCACCTGCACTGCGACCCGCCCGCGCAAACGGTTCAATACCAAGGTCTGCTGTGTTTCCGAAAGCCCGAGCTCCCACGACGTTCCGGCGTGCTTGACCGAACTCAGGGGGCTTGCGCCGGTTCCACCGTCGTAGCCGGAGATCGTGATATGGTCGGCTTTCGCCTTGGCGACCCCTGCCGCGACAGTGCCCACTCCGACTTCGGACACCAGCTTGACGCTGACGCTCGCTTCGGGATTGACGTTTTTGAGATCGTGAATCAGCTGGGCGAGGTCCTCGATCGAATAGATGTCGTGATGCGGGGGCGGGGAAATCAGCCCGACTCCGGGAACGGAATGGCGCAACTTGGCGATGTATTCGCTCACCTTGTGCCCGGGCAGCTGCCCGCCTTCACCCGGCTTCGCTCCTTGGGCCATCTTGATCTGCAGCTGGTCGGCATTCACCAGGTATTCCGCGCTGACGCCGAAGCGGCCTGCGGCGATCTGCTTGATGGCGGAGCGCATCGAATCGCCGTTGGGCAAGGGCTTGAACCTGACGGGATCCTCTCCGCCCTCGCCGGTGTTGGATTTGCCGCCTATCCGGTTCATGGCGATCGCCAGCGTGCTGTGCGCTTCCTTGGAAATGGAACCGAGGGACATTGCCCCGGTAGCGAAGCGCTTGACGATTTCCTTCGCAGGCTCGACTTCATCCAGGGGGATGGGATTGCCGGTGCGGATATCGAAAAGCCCGCGCAAGGTCATCAGCTGTTCGCTCTGATCGTTGATGAGCTTGGCATATTCCTTGTAGGTCTTGAAATTGCCGGATCGGGTTGCATGCTGCAGCTTGGAGATGCTCTCCGGGGTCCACATGTGGGCTTCTCCCCGGATCCTGAAGGCATATTCGCCGCCGACATCGAGCGCGCTTTCGTACAAGGGGGAGTCGCCGAAGGCGAGGCGATGAATTTCTGCCGCTTCTTCAGCAACCTCGGCAAGGCCGATGCCTTCCACTCGGCTGGACGTGCCGGGGAAATAACGCTGGATGAATGCGGAATTCAACCCGACGGCTTCGAAGATCTGGGCGCCGCAATAGGACTGGTAGGTCGAGATGCCCATCTTGGACATGACTTTCAGAAGCCCTTTCGAGACGGCCTTGATGAAGCGCTTTTTCGCTTCGCTGGGAGAAAGGTCCCCGGGAAGAAGCTCCGTCATGTTCGCGATGGTCTCGAAAGCGAGCCAGGGATGGACGGCTTCAGCGCCGTATCCTGCAAGCAGCGCGAAATGGTGCACTTCGCGCGCGGATCCGGTATCGACCACCAGCCCCGCGCTGGTTCTCAGGCCAGCTCTGACGAGATGGTGATGCACGCTTGAGGTGGCCAGCAGCGCCGGGATGGGAATGTGCTTTTCGCTCACTGTTCGGTCGGAAAGAATCAGGATGCTGATGCCTTCGCGCACCGATTTTTCCGCGGCATCGCAAAGCGCCGCAAGAGCGGCTTCCATTCCTGCAGCGCCATGGCTGGAGGGGTAGCAGATGTCGAGAACACAGGAGACGAAGCGCCCGTTTGTCAAATCCGAAATTCTCCGGAGTTTTTCAAAATCGGCGGCCGAAAGGACGGGCTGGCTTACCTCCAGCCGCGGCTGCGGTTCGGTGTCTTGCACGCCGAGCAGGTTGGGCTTGGGTCCGATGAAGGAAACCAGAGACATCACCAGTTCTTCCCTGATCGGGTCGATCGGAGGGTTCGTGACCTGGGCGAAAAGCTGCTTGAAGTAATTGTAAATGGGCTTGAGCTTGTTCGACATCACGGCGAGCGGCGAATCGTTCCCCATGGAGCCTGTCGCTTCCTGGCCTGTCGCAGCCATCGGCTGCATCAGAAACTTGATGTCTTCCTGGGTGTAATCGAATGCCTGCTGACGGTCGAGAAGCGTGGCCGCAAAACTTGCTTCGGATTCGACTTCGGGCAGCTCAGAGAGCAGGAGCCTGGAGCTGTCCAGCCATTTCCCGTAGGGTTTTTGGGCGGCAAGCGTGTCCTTGATTTCCTGGTCGTCGATGATGCGGCCCGCCTCGAGGTCGATCAGGAACATTTTTCCGGGCTGCAGGCGCCATTTCTTGACGATGCGGCTGGGGGGGATGTTCAGCACGCCCATTTCGGAAGCCATGACGACCAGGTCGTCGTCGGTAATCAAGTAGCGCGCGGGCCGCAGACCATTTCTGTCCAGCGTCGCTCCGATCTGCCTGCCATCGGTGAAGGCGACTGCGGCCGGGCCGTCCCATGGCTCCATCAGGGCGGCATGATATTCGTAGAAGGCGCGCCTTTTTTCGTCCATCAGCGGATTGCCGGCCCAGGCTTCCGGAATCAGCATCATCATCGCATGAGCCAGAGAGTAGCCGCCTGCGACGAGCAGTTCGAGCGCATTGTCGAAGCAGGCGGAATCGGACTGCCCCTCGACGATCAGCGGCCAGATTTTTTCGAGATCCTCTCCCAGTATCGGAGAAGACATGGCCTCGTGACGGGCGGTCATCCAGTTGACGTTGCCGCGCATGGTGTTGATTTCGCCGTTGTGCGCGATCATCCTGAAGGGGTGGGCGAGGTCCCATGTCGGAAAAGTGTTGGTCGAGAAGCGCTGGTGCACGAGGGCAAGTGCCGATACGACGCCCTCGTCCCGGAGGTCGGGATAATATTCCCCCACCTGGTCGGCTAGAAGCATCCCCTTGTAGACAAGGGTTCTCGATGACATCGAGGGGACGTAGAAGGCTTCTTCCAGGGCCAGCTTTCCGACTGCATGCTCGATGCTCTTGCGGATCACGAACAGGCGGCGCTCGAAGCTGGCCGCGTCCTTGCCGCCATGGCCTATGAAAACCTGGCGGACGCAGGGTTCGGCTTTCCTGACTCCTTCCCCGAGCCCCGCGTTGTCGGTGGGCACGTCGCGCCAGCCGAGCAGGGATTGGCCCTCTGCCGCGATATGCCGGGCTATGATCGCTTCGCAGGCTGTCCTGGCCGACTCGTCCCTGGGCAGAAATAGCATCCCGACCCCGTATTCGCCAGGGGGCGGCAGGGTGAAGTTGCATTGCTGCCTGAAGAAGGCATCCGGAATCTGGATCAATATCCCGGCGCCGTCCCCTGCCAGAGGATCTGCGCCGGTCGCGCCCCTGTGGGTGAGATTCTTGAGAATTTGAAGCCCCTGGCTGACGATGCTGTGGCTTTTAATGCCTTTGATATGGGCGATAAAGCCCACTCCGCATGCGTCATGCTCGAAACCTGGATCGTACAAACCCTGCCTTTCCGGCAACGTCAAGTGGCTCAAGTTCTACCTCTTATCAATAAGCTATCGAAAGCAGGACCTGACGGTCCTGCAACCCCCGTATCTACAAGGGAAAGTTTTTGATTCTACCTTTTCCGCAGAATCACTTCAACCACGAACCTCAAAAGGGAATTTCTTCGACGGCGAACAGGCGGCGGTGTTCCCGGATGGCATAGCGGTCGGTCATTCCCGCGATGTAGTCTGCAGTGACGCGCATGATATCGCTGCCCCTTTCGGCCTTTTCCTGAAACTGGGCCGGGAGGAGGCGGCTGTCCCTAGTGAAGGCATGAAACAGATCGGACACGATGCGCCGCGCCTTGACGCTCATGCGCGTCACCTTGTAGTGCTGATAAAGGTGGGTTCTCAGGAACTGCTTGAGCTCATGTTGCGCTTCGCGCATTTCCGGGCTGAAGGCGATGAGCGGCGGCGATGCCCTCGCTTCATCGATGTCTTTCGGCATGGCGGACCTGATGTTGCCAAGGCTCTGCTGCGTCAGGTCGATGACCTGGGAATTGATCATGCGGCGGACGGTTTCATGGATCAGTCGTCGCCCCATGATTTCGGGGTAGGCCGCTCTTGCCGTTTCGAAGTGCCTGGCGAAAATGGGTACCGACGAGAGCTGGTCGAGCGTGATCAGGCCGGAGCGCAATCCGTCATCTACATCGTGGTTGTTGTAGGCGATTTCGTCGGCAAGGTTGGCGAGCTGCGCTTCCAGCCCGGGCTGCTTTTTCTGCAGGAAGCGCTCCCCGATTTCTCCCAGCGAGGCGGCATTCTTTGCGGAACAGTGCTTGAGTATCCCTTCGCGCGTTTCGAAGCTCAGATTGAGTCCGTCGAATGCGCCATACCGCTCTTCCAGAATATCCACGACGCGCAACGATTGCAGGTTGTGTTCGAACCCGCCATGGGATTGCATGCATTCGTTGAGTGCATCCTGCCCCGCGTGCCCGAAGGGAGTGTGGCCGAGATCGTGTGCAAGCGAGATGGCTTCCACGAGGTCTTCATTGAGGCGAAGGTTGCGTGCTATGGACCTGCCTATTTGTGCAACTTCGATGCTGTGCGTCAGGCGGGTTCTGAAAAGATCGCCTTCGTGGTTGACGAAGACCTGGGTTTTGTATTCCAGTCGCCTGAATGCGGATGAATGGATGATCCTGTCCCGGTCCCTCTGGAATTCGGTGCGGCCTTCCGGACGATCTTCCGCAAACAGCCTGCCCCGGCTGCTTTCAGGGTTTGCGGCGTAAGGGGCGAGTTCAGCCATGGGCTTCCAGGATTCTGGAGAGGGTTTTTAGGGAAATGTCGGATTTGACGCAGGCTTGTCCGATTTTTTCCAGGACGACGAAGCGCATTTTCCCGCCCTCGACTTTCTTGTCGAGTTCCATGAGTTGAAGATAGCGTTCGACGCCGATGTCGGGCGCGACAGTGGGAAGTCCTGCGCGCTTGAAAAGCTGTGTGATGCGCTCGAGTCCAGCAGCGTTCAGCATGCCCAGTCCGAGGGAAAGCTTTGCGGCAAGCACTGTCCCGGCAGCGACGGCTTCGCCGTGCAGCCAGTTTCCGTAACCCATCCCGTTTTCTATGGCATGGCCGAAAGTGTGCCCGAGGTTGAGCAGGGCGCGCTCTCCGGACTCCCTTTCATCACGCGCGACGACGAGGGCCTTGTTCTCGCAGGAGCGCGCGATGGCGTAACTCAGCATTTCGGAATTGCGCCCGAGCAGCCCTTCCATGTTTTTTTCCAGCCATTCGAAAAAGGGAAGATCCCGGATCAGGCCGTATTTGATGATTTCGGCAATGCCCGCCTTCAGCTCCCTTTCGGGGAGCGTGTTCAGGGTGTCGATGTCGGCAAGGACCAGCTTCGGCTGGTGGAATGCGCCGATCATGTTTTTTCCCAGGGGGTGGTTGATTGCGGTTTTCCCGCCGACGGAGGAGTCGACCTGGGCGAGCAGCGTGGTAGGTATCTGGATGAACGGAACGCCGCGCTGATAGGTGGCCGCCGCGAAGCCTGAAATGTCTCCGATCACGCCGCCTCCGAGCGCGATGATCGTGCTGCTGCGTTCGCACCGGTTTCCCAGCAGGGCATCGTAGATCAGGTTCAGGGTTTCCCAGTTCTTGAATTGCTCGCCATCGGGAAGAATGACCGGAATGCTTTCGATGCCTTCCCCCTCCAGCGCTTTTCTCAGTCGATCGAGGTAAAGGGGGGCGACGGTCGTGTTGGTGACGATGGCCGTTTTTTTCTGCTCCAGGGCGGGCAAAAGGAGGTCCGCCCTTTCCAGCAAATTCGTGCCGATGTGGATGGGATAGCTGCGATGGTCGAGATCGACTGTCAGGGAATGCATTTCAGGGTTTTCTTTTTCCGATGAGTTGCAGGATATGGCTTACCAGGCTGCCGACGCTCTGTTTGCTGGTGTCGACGATGATATCGGCGACCTCCCGGTAGAGCGGGTCTCGCACCGCGAAAAGTTCGGCAAGCCTGGCATGCGGGTCTTCCGTTTGAAGCAGGGGCCTGTTCTTGTCGTGGCGGGTCCTCGCCCAGAGGTCGCCGACGGATGCCCGCAGATAAATGACTGTTCCGTGCTCCTTCAGCAGCCCCCGGTTTTCTTTGGAAATTATCGCTCCCCCGCCGGTTGCAAGAACCACATTCTTCAGCCGGGTCAGATCTTCAAGCACGGCTGATTCGCGAGCCCTGAATCCTGATTCGCCTTCCACTTCGAAGATGTGGGAAATGCTCACTCCCGTCCTGCGCTTTATTTCATGATCCGAGTCATAGAAGATTTTTCCGGTTTGCTTGGCGAGCATTTTGCCTACGGTGGTCTTTCCCGCGCCCATTAGGCCGACGAGGTAGATATTGTCGACAGCACCCATTCGACCGGCAGGCCTGATTTCAAAGCTGGTTGAGGTTGTTTTGCATGACTTTCGGGGAAACGAATATCAGCAACTCGTCCTTCTGGTCGATTTGTGTATTACCCCTGAAGAGGACGCCCAGGTAGGGAATGTCGCCCAGCAGCGGGACCTTGTTGATCGTGTTGCTGGTATTCTGGGTATGGATTCCGCCCACCACCACCGTGCCGCCATTGTCGACCAGAACCTGGGTCTGGATTTTCTTGGTGTTGATCGGAGGGGGGTTTCCGGTGCCGGATACGCTGTCCTGGGTAACAGTGAGATCCATCAGGATGTTGTTGTTCGGGGTGATTTGCGGTTTTACCTTGAGGCTCAGCACGGCGCTGATAAAAGCCGTTACGGGCAGAACACCGACTGCCCCGCCGGTCGCCGTGGTATAAGGGATCTGCTGGCCCGATTCGATCAAGGCCTCGACATTGTTTGCAGTCACGACGCGCGGACTCGATATGATCTTGCCGGTTCCGTCGGTTTCGAGTGCATCGATTTCGAGATTGAGGAACTTCGTCGCAGAGGAATTGAACAGCAGGAAAGACAACGCGCCAGCCGGTGTGCCTTGCGCACCCGGAATGCTCGGGGCGGAGAAAGGGACGTTGACATTGGTGTTGTTGGCATAGGTCGCCGTGTTTGTTCCGCCGAATCCTTGGGCGCCACTGCCTGCAGTCTGGCTTCCGCCGAGCTGGATCACCGGATTTCCGCTGTTTTGCGCCGTTCCGCCGGTAGTGTTGGAGTAGCCCAGCTTCACCCCGAGGTTCTTGCCGAAGTTGCTGGTTGCCTCGACAATCCTGGCTTCGATCATGACCTGCCGGACGGGAGTGTCGATTTTCTGGACGAATTGCCTGACTTCCTCGAGTTTGGAGGGCGTGTCCTGCACGAACAGGGTATTCGTGATCGGGTCAACGACCACGCTGCCCCGCTTGGAAAGTATCCGCTGCTTCTCGTTGCCCAGTATTTTCTGTACGTCGGTGGCCTTCTGGTAATTGAGCTGAATGCTTTCGGTGCGGGTTTCCTCAAGCTCGGAAATCTTCTGCTTGCCCTCCAGTTCGAGCTTTGCCCTGGCTGCGATTTCCGCGCTGGGCGCGATCATCACGACATTGCCGACCTTGGTCATGCCAAGTCCCTTTTGTTGCAGGATG
The DNA here is from genome assembly GCA_021835845.1 of Pseudomonadota bacterium. Lineage (GTDB taxonomy): Bacteria > Pseudomonadota > Gammaproteobacteria > Burkholderiales > JABEVD01 > JABEVD01. The sequence goes on from JAKBJU010000002.1 coordinate 195,844, forward strand.
ATGTCCAGCGCCTGGTCCCAGGGAACGTCCTTGAGCCGCAATGTCAGGTTTCCTGAAACGGTATCGCTGATGACGATGTTGAGGCCGGTGAAGTCGGCGATGGCGAAAAGCAGCGAGCGCACGTCGGTATTTCTGAAATCGAGGGAAAGCTTGTTGCCGCTGTAGCCAGGCCTGGAGCCCTGAACCAGCTTGTTGGGGTCGACAGCGACAGGCTTGACTTCGAGAATGAACTTGTCGTCCGTTTGATAGGCGGACTGCTCCCAAAGGCCCTTGGGATCAATCACCATTTTCACGTTGTCGCCTTGCGTATAGGTGTCGATGGTGTTGACCGGCGTTCCGAAGTCGACGACGTCGAGCCGGCGCTCGAGGTTGCGCGGCAATTTCGTCTTGATGAATTGTATGACGATTCCCGTACCCTGCCGGCTGACATCGATGCCTGTGTTCGCGTCGGAAAGATTGACTTCGACCCGGGCTTCCCCGTTCTTGCCGCGATGGAAGTCGATGTCGCGGATGGCGTGGACCTGATCTCCGGGCTCGGGTGCTGCGAAAAGCGTGCTCGAACTGGTTTCCGTGCCTGCGTTGACCGCATGGAGCGTGACGAGCAGATTGTTGCCATCGATCTTCGACTCGTAAGTGACCGGGCGCAAGAGATTCATCACCAGTCGGGTGCGCTCACCGGCCTGCACGATGTTGATGCTGGTCAAGGCGCCCTTGCCGACTTCGACGGTATTTTTGTCGAGGGAGCTGGCAGTGTTCTTGAAATCAAAGGCGATGCGGGAGGGGTTGCTGATCGCAAACGATGAGGGAAGCGCTGGCAGTTTTTCCTTCAGGGCGATTTTGACGACGAGCCCGCCTCCCTCCAGGTTGGCCACTCCGACGGAATTGATGCTGTTGGATGCCACGGCAGCCACCGAAAGTGACAGGCTGAGCATCAGGCCGAGAATCTGGGTGAATAATCGCTGCTTCATTTTGGCTCCTGTTAATTCACCAGCTGCAGGGTGCTGGTTTTCTCGGTCCAGTCCCCTGTGCTGTCCTGGACGAGTTCCCTAATCTTGATCGCCTGCTCGGTGATTTCGACGATCTTGCCGAAATTCTGTCCCATGTGGTTGCCTCTGGCGACGCGGTAAAGTGTGTTGTCGGGGGCCTTGATCAGGGCGTAGATGTTGTCGCCTTGCCGGATCGTGCCGACCATTTGCAGTCCCTCGAGCGGAAAGGATTCAAGGGCCTCCTTGCGCCGATTGAGATCAGGCTGCAGTCCTCCACCTCTTCCCGTCCGCGAAATCTCCAATTTCTTCGGATTGAACGGGTCGGTCAGGTCGAAATCGTCGTAAGCAAAAGGCTCGTAGGGTTTGACTTCGGGAACAGGCTCGACCTTGCCGCGCAGATTCGCTCCCGAATTTTTGACGAATTCCTTGAGGTCGCTGAATTCGCTCTGTCCGCAGGCGGAGAGGGAGAGGGCGAGAATCAGCATCAGCGCGGCTTTCATTTCTTGTCCTTGGGCGCGGGTTGCTTTTTCCGGTCGGACTCGTCCGGGTAGCGGTAGGTCCTGACAACGGCATCCATCGTCAGAAGCCCTTCCTTGCCGGGAATGATGTTGATGTCGCTCAGGGTGACGATGCGGGGCAGCTGCGCGAGATCGCTGGCGAATGCCCCGATGTCGTGATAGTTTCCGGTGACCCTGATCGAGATCGGCAGTTCGGCATAAAATTCCGTGACATTTTCCTTCTGGGCAGGTTTGAAGAGATCGAACTGCAGCCCGCGACCCAGGCCGGCCTGGTTGATGTCGACCAGGAGCGCTTCCATTTCAGAGCGGTTGGGCAACTGTCTCAAAAGCGCCCCGAAGGACTTTTCGATTTCCCTGAGCTGCCGCTGGTAGAATTCCAGATTGACGGCAACCTTCTTTTTCTCGAGGAAAGTGTTCTTCAGCTCCACTTCTTCATGCTTGGCGCGGCCGAGTTCGTCCCACTGGCTTTTCCAGTCCAGGAAAAAGCCGAGGATAAGGATCAGCAGCAAGATCCCGCCGAGCAGCGTCATCTTGGGCGTCCATGGCCAGGAGCCGGGATCTTTCAAATTCAGCTTTTTGAATTCGTCGAGAGTCATGGTCAGTTTCCTGCCGGGTTTGCCGGGCCGGTCTTGTGCGCCAGCGTGAGAAACAGGCTGAATTCGCTGAGCCGGCGGCTGTTGACCGTGACGCTGTGAATTTCCACGAGGTCGGGAGCGGCCAGCCAGGGGGAGTCGTCCAGATTGCGCATCAACGTGGAAACTCGCGCATTCGATTCGGCATAGCCGGTCAGCTGGATCTTCGTGACATTGCCCTTCGTGTCTTCACGCAGCGATTTGAGGTAGGTGCCTTCCGGAAGCCGTCTTGCCAGCTGATCGAGCAAATGAACCACTTCGGAACGGTTGTCCTGCAATTTCTCCACGACCTGCTTCCTGGCGAGCAGAGCCCGAGTCTGCTCCTTGAGTTTTCTGATTTCCGCGATTTGATGGTCGAGGATGGCAATCTGCTGCTTCAGGTAGTTGTTCCTTGCCTTCTGGTAATCGATCCTGGAATTGATGGCAACATGAACCGCGAAGATGATCACGAGCCCCAGCGCTGCCGTCATTCCGGCAAGGATGGCGATCTGCTTCTGCTGGGCGACCCGCCTTCGTTCGCGATGCGGGAGAAGATTGATCCGTATCATGTTGGATCGAAACCTCGCAGTGAGAGGCCGCAGGCAATCAGGAGCGTGGGGGCATCCGTCGCAAGCTGTCTTGGGCTGATCCTGCTGGAGAGTTCCATATCGGCAAAGGGATTTGCAATGAAGGTGTTCACCTGGGTTCTGCTCGAAACGGTGTCATCTAGGTCCTGGATCGTGGCACATCCTCCGGCCAGAACGATATGATGGACTTCGTTGAATGGCGTCGAGGTGAAAAAGAACTGCAACGCGCGAGATATTTCGAGCGCGAGATTTTCCCTGAAAGGACGGAGAATTTCCGCTTCATAGTTGTCGGGAAGGCCCCCTTTGCGTTTGGCCATTTCCGCTTCGTCTGGCGTCAGGTTGTAGAAATGCTGTATGTCGTAAGTCAGCTGGTTTCCGCCGAAGGGCTGATCTCTCATGTAGACCGACTGTTCGTTGCGCAGCACGTTGATGCTCATCAGGCTTGCGCCGATGTCGACGATCGCGATGGTCTTGTCCCTCCCTCCATTCGGGAGTTGCCGCTGGATCATTTCGAAAGCGGTTTGGGCAGCATAGGGCTCCACATCCATGACCAGCGCATTCAGGCCGGAAGCTTCGGCGGTTGCGACCCGGTCTTCGACTTTCTCCTTGCGCGAAGCGGCGATCAGAATCTCGACTTCATCGGCATTTCCGGGCGCAGGCCCGATAACCTGAAAGTCGAGATTGACTTCGTCGAGCGCAAAAGGGATGTACTGGTTCGCTTCGGTTTCGACCAGGAAGCTCAGGTCATCCTCGCTCTGGCCCGACGGGACGAGGATTTTCTTGGTAATGACCGCTGCGGCAGGCAGGGCCATCGCCACATTCCTGTTGCGGGTTCCCAGCTTTTTCCAGGCTCTTCCGACGCATTCGCTCACGGCATCGAAATCGCTGATGTTGCCGTCAAGCACGGCTTCCCGAGGAAGGGGTTCGATGGCATAGCGCTCGACCCGGTATTTGCCTTCTCCCGTTTTGCCGAGTTCGACCATCTTGACCGCTGATGAACTGATGTCGACGCCGACCAATGGGAGCGATCTTACCTTCCAGAAACTCAGGTCGAGGTCGAAATTTCCTTTGAACATAGGCTGCTTAAGCGCACTTTCGGATAATTCGGTTCAGATGCTAGCAGCATCGGTTCGCCATGTAAAGGATGATATCTCTCTTGACGCCGAGTTTCATTTGTGCGGCGACAGGCCATATAATACCGGATTGAAAAATTTCGAAGATCGAACGCTTCTATGGTTGCAAGATGGCTGCTTTACATCTCACTCAGCATGGTCGGCGTGGGCCTGATTTGTGCGGGGCTCGTTGCATTCGCTGCGGTGATGACCTATCCCAACCTGCCCTCCCTGGAAGTGCTGAAGGATTATCGCCCCAAGATTCCGCTCAGGGTCTATAGCGAGGAAGGGGTCCTGATAGGGGAATTCGGGGAAGAGCGCCGGGCCGTGGTTTCCATCAACCAGGTTCCAAAATTGATGAAGGAGGCCATTCTTGCTGCCGAGGACGAGCGTTTTTACGAACATGGCGGGATCGATTACCAGGGCGTCCTGAGGGCGGCGTGGGTCAATTTCCTTCATGGCGGATCGCGCCAGGGGGCGAGTACGATCACGATGCAGGTTGCGCGCAATTTCTTCCTGACCAAGGAAAAAACCCTTTTGCGAAAATTCAACGAGGCGCTGCTTTCCTTCAAGATCGAACGAAGCCTGACCAAGGATGAAATACTGCAGCTTTATATCAATCAGATTTATCTTGGCCAAAAGGCTTATGGCTTCGCGGCTGCGGCCCAAGTCTATTTCGGCAAGCCGCTCGACAAATTGAGCGTGGCCGAAATGGCGGTTCTGGCCGGATTGCCAAAAGCGCCCTCGGGCTTCAATCCGGTGGTCAATCCTGAGCGCTCGAAATTGCGCCAGCTTTACGTGCTGCATCGAATGCGGGTTCTAGGGTTTCTGACCGAAAACCAGTACGAGGCTGCTGTGAAGGAGCCGATCAAGGTGAAGCATGAGCGCCACGATTACCCCGTCAAGGCAGAATATCTTGCCGAGATGGTTCGCCAGGACATGTACGACAGGTACAAGGAAGACACCTACACGAAAGGATACAAGGTCTATACCACGCTGCGCTGGGCCGACCAGGAGGCGGGCTATGAGGCGGTGCGCAAGGGGGTGATGGCTTATGACGACCGCCACGAGTACAAGGGCCCTGAAAAATATGTCGATCTGCCGGACGGGGAAGCCAAGCTTGACGACATCCTCGATGACTTCGACAAAAGCGATGACATCCTGCCCGCCATAGTGCTGCAGGCTTCCCCCGCCTTCGTGAAAGCCTATGCCAAGGGAGTGGGGAAAATCACCATCGGGCCTGATGGGTTGAAATTCGCCAGAAAGATGCTGGCGGAGAATCCTTCGCGGATAAGGCCGGGGGCGGTAATCCGTGTGATTCGGGATGAGAAGGGAAAATGGTACATCACGGAATTGCCCGCCGTGGAGGCGGCCCTCATTTCGGTCTCTCCCCAGACAGGCGCGGTGCGAGCCCTGGTGGGCGGGTTCGACTTCAATCAGAACCAGTTCAATCATGTGACCCAGGCATGGCGCCAGCCGGGGTCGAGCTTCAAGCCCTTCATCTATTCCGCAGCGCTGGAGAAGGGATTCACTCCGGCGTCGATCGTGGATGATGCCCCCCTGTCATTCACTGCCGCCGAGACGGGAAGCGTTGCCTGGGAGCCGAAAAATTACGAAGGCACTTATTCTGGACCGATGAGAATCAGGGTTGCGCTGGCCGAGTCCAAGAATCTGGTTGCAATCAGGATATTGCAGGCTATCGGAACCAATTATGCGCAGGATTACATCACCCGCTTCGGCTTCGATCCGAAAATGCACCCCCCCTATCTCACCATGGCTCTCGGCGCAGGCATGGTGACGCCCTGGCAGATGGCGGGGGCCTATTCCGTCTTCGCCAACGGCGGATACAAGATCAATCCCTATTACATAGATCGCATCGAGGATCAGGAAGGCCATGTTCTGGCAAAGGCATCTCCCGTGGTCGCAGGTGCACCGGGAACTTCCCCCGTGATCGATCCGAGAAATGCCTTCATCATGACCAGCATGATGCAGGATGTGATCAAGTACGGTACCGGCGCAGAGGCCATGAAGCTTGGCCGCACCGATCTTGCAGGAAAGACCGGAACCACCAACGACCAGGTGGATGCCTGGTTTGCCGGATTCCAGCCCACTCTGACGACCATAGCCTGGATCGGGTACGACCAGCCCAGAACGCTGGGGCGCGGTGAAACCGGTGCCCGGGCCGCCCTGCCCATCTGGATGGGCTATATGGGGAAGGCGCTGGACGGGGTGCCGGAGGCTGCCTACACCATGCCGCAAGGGGTGGTAGAGGCGAAGATCGATCCTGTAACGGGGCAGATCGAAGCGGGGAGCGGCGGCATGGACGAATATTTCTACCAGGAACTGGTGCCTAAGGCTCAGGTTGCCGGGAAGGCTGCGGCTGCTGATCCGCTCTTCTGACGACTGCGGTGAAAGAGCGCACAAAAAAATACGAGCAGATGCGGGAGCGTATCGCTTACCTCGCGGCCCGGCTCATCGCCGAGGACGGAATCGACGATTTTTCCCAGGCGAAGCGCAAGGCCGCCCAGCAGATCGGTGCGCCGGACACGCATTGCCTGCCGACCAACGGCGAAATAGAAAAGGCGCTGCGCATATTCAGGAGCCTTTATCAGCAGGAAGAGCAACCCAGGGTGCTTGCCCACCTCAGGCAGACTGCGCTCCGCCTGATGCGCCTCCTGGATCGATTCACCCCCTATCTTTCGGGCCCGGTGCTGACCGGCACTGCGGGAAAATACTCCGAAATCGACCTGCAGCTTTATACCGACAGCGTCAAGGATGTGGAGTTCTTTCTCATCGACAGGCAGATTCCCTATCGTACAGGGGAAATCAGGACGGGGTGGGGAGTCGTCCCGGTTTTCATGCTGGATCAGGACGGCATTACGGCGAACGTGGCGGTTTATTCGGAAAACGACCTGCATGCCCTGCCCAACTCACGCGCGAAGCGCTCCCAGGTCGAAGCGCTTCTGGCAGACCCTACTTCTTGAGCCAGGCTGCGGCTTCCAGCGCGAAATAGGTGAGAATGCCGTCCGCTCCTGCGCGCTTGAAGGAAAGCAGCGCTTCCAGGATGCAGGCTTTTTCGTTGATCCAGCCGTTCATCCCGGCTGCCTTGAGCATGGCGTATTCCCCGCTCACCTGATAGACGAAGGTCGGAACCCCGAATTCATCCTTGAGTCTTCTGACGATGTCGAGATAGGGCAGGCCGGGTTTGACCATGATCATGTCGGCGCCTTCGTCGATATCGAGCTTCGCTTCCCAAAGCGCCTCGTCCGAGTTGCCCGGGTCCATCTGGTAACTGTATTTGTTGCCGGCTCCGATGTTGGCGGCAGACCCGACCGCGTCCCGGAACGGCCCGTAGAAGCTCGATGCATATTTCGCGGAATAGGCGAGGATGCTGGTGTGAATCAGGTTCTCTTCATCCAGTGAAGCCCGGATCGCGCCTACCCTGCCGTCCATCATGTCGGAAGGGGCGACGATGTCCGCTCCGGCCTGTCCGTGAACGACGGCCTGCTTGGCGAGAACTTCGACTGTCTCGTCGTTCATCACATAGCCGGTTTCGTCGATCAGCCCGTCCTGGCCGTGGGTCGTGTAGGGATCAAGGGCGACGTCGGTGATGATGCCGAGTTCGGGAAAGCGATTCTTCAGGGCTGCCACAGTCCTGGGAACAAGTCCTTCCGGGTTGAAAGCCTCGCGAGCATCCAGGCTTTTCTGTTCCGGGCCGATGACCGGAAACAGGGCCATGGCGGGAATTCCCAGTTCCAGGCATTGCTCGGCCTGATGGAGCAATCTGTCGAGGCTCTGGCGGATCACGCCGGGCATGGACTTCACTTCCTCCACCCGGTTCTCGCCTTCCAGGACGAAAACAGGATAGATGAAGTCGCTGGGAGAAAGGCTGCTTTCTCTCACCAGGCGCCTGGAAAAGTCGTTGCGTCTCAAGCGCCTCATTCTCTTTTGCGGAAACATTGTTTCTCCTTGGCGAAAATTTTTCGGAATTTTAAATCATCGGGAACTATTCTGTAAGTCGGGGAGTCTGACTTAACAGATGATGTTGAATCATCCCCGCTATCCCCTCTATGAGAGCGGGCGTCTTAATCCCAAACTAAGACGTTTTTTACACCCCTTTCCGGCTTTCTTCCCCTTTTTCCGGAGAGGGGTTTCTTTTTCTATTCTAGCCATCTGCCGATCACGTTTTCCGCTTCTTCCATGCCGATCTTTTTGAGGCTGGAGAAGAGCTGGACGCTGCAGTTGGGATATTCCCCAAGAAATTCGCTCACTTCCCGCAGTACTTTGGCAGACTCCTGGCGGGTGAGCTTGTCCGCTTTGGTGAGCAGGACGTGGATGGGTTTTTGCGTCGGGGCGAACCAGCCCAGCATCTGGATATCGAGCTGGGTGAGGGGATGGCGGGCGTCCATGATGAGCACGAGGCCGCGCAACTGGGGGCGCTCCTGAAGATAGCGGCTGAGCAGGGATTCCCAGTGCTGCCTGATCTGTTCGGGGACCTTGGCGTAGCCGTAGCCCGGAAGGTCCACCAGGTAATTCCCCTTGTCGTCCAGGCTGAAATAATTGATGTGCTGGGTTCGCCCCGGGGTCTTGCTGACGAAGGCGAGTCGCGTCCTTCGCGACAGCGTGTTGATCGCGCTAGATTTTCCGGCGTTCGACCTGCCGGCAAAGGCGACCTCTCCCCTGGATCCCAGGGGAAGGTCGCGGAAGTGATTTACCGTGGTGAAGAAGGCCGCATTGCTGAAGAGCGTCATGCTTTTGAGAAATAGTTTCGCGCGCAAAGCAGGGTGCGCTCGATTTCATCCTTGCCATGCGCCATAGACACGAACCCGGCTTCGAAAGCGGAAGGGGCGAGATAAACGCCCTTGTCGATCATGAAATGGAAGAAGCGGTTGAATGCCGCCTTGTCGCATTGCATGACTTCCGCGTAGCTTTTGGGCGGCGTTTCCCTGAAATAAAGCCCGAACATGCCGCCGACCGATTGCGCTGAGAAGGCGATGCCGCGTTCACGGGCGATGGACGCCAATCCTTCGGTCAGCTGGCGTGCGGTGGCGGAGAGCTTCTCGAAGAACCCCGGGGCCTGCAGCAGTTTCAAGGTGGCAAGTCCGGCTGCCATTGCGACCGGGTTCCCGGAGAGGGTTCCCGCCTGATAGACGGGGCCCAGCGGGGCGAGGCATTGCATGATGTCGCGCCTGCCGCCGAATGCGCCGACAGGCATGCCGCCACCGACCACCTTGCCGAGAGTGGTGAGGTCCGGTGTTATCCCGTAAAGGCCTTGGGCCGAGGAAAGCCCCACCCTGAAGCCAGTCATCACTTCGTCGAAAATCAGCACGGAGCCGTGCTTCGTGCACAGGGAGCGCAAGGCATCGAGAAACGCCTTTTCCGGGACGACGAGATTCATGTTCCCGGCGACCGGCTCGATGATGACGGCGGCGATCTTGTCGCCCATCTTCGAGAAGGTCTCTTCCAACTGCGCCACGTTGTTGTAGTCGAGCACCAGGGTATGCTGGGCAGTCTCCGGGGGAACGCCCGCCGAACTCGGGTTGCCGAAGGTCAGCGCGCCGGATCCTGCCTTCACCAGCAGGGAGTCTGCGTGGCCGTGATAGCAGCCCTCGAATTTGATGATGGCGCTCCGGCCCGTGTATCCGCGGGCGAGCCGGATCGCGCTCATGGTCGCCTCGGTTCCCGAGCTCACCAATCGTACCTGGTCCATGGAGGGAACGAGGGAGCAGAGCAAGTCGGCCATTTCCAGCTCGAGCTCCGTCGGCGCGCCGAAGCTGAGCCCCTGCTGTACCGCATCGCATACCGCCTCGATCACCTCCGGGTGGGCATGCCCCAGGATCATCGGTCCCCAGGAGCCCACATAATCGATATAGGCCTTTTCGTCCGCGTCCCAGACGAATGCGCCCTTGCCGCGCTTGAAGAAAAGCGGGGTCCCCCCCACGGAACCGAATGCGCGTACCGGGGAATTGACTCCTCCCGGGATATGGATGCGGGATTTTTCGAAAAGATTCTGGCTGTTCGTCATTTTTGTATGGAAAAAAGTTCTGAAAAGTGGTTTGCTGCGGCCCGGATGTCCGGCGCATCGAAAAGGGATGAGACGACGGCAAGCGCATCCGCTCCGGATTCGACGAGACGGGCACCGTTCTCGAGGTTTATCCCGCCTATCGCTACGACAGGTATCTTGAGGGAAAGTTTTGACATTTGCAACAGCGAGAGCGGCGCCCTGACAGCATCCGGCTTCGTGGGGGAGGCGAAGAAGCTGCCGAATGCGACGTAGTCCGCGCCCAGATTCTGGGCATCCACGGCAAGATCGATGCTGTCGTAGCAGGATACTCCCAGAATTCTGCCCTTCAGCCTTCTTCTGGCGTCGTCAACCGGGCCGTCGTTCGAGCCGATGTGAACGCCGTCGGCCCCGATTTCGAGGGCGAGATCGATTTCGTCGTTGATGATGAGGGGAACCGTATATCGGCTGCAGACGGTTCTGAGAGCGATCGCCTGCTCCAGCTTCAGATCCGCGCTGCCCGACTTGCTGCGGTACTGCAGGATTTTGGCGCCGCCCAGGATCGCCATTTCTGCCTTGCGCGCAAGCAGGGCGGTATCCGCGCACTCGGGCGTGATTGCGTAAAGCCCCCTGATCACGCGTCTTCGCACGCCCAGAAAAAGCGGTCCGGAATATGCTGGCCCATTCCCGGCCGGAATCCCGAGTCGAGCGTGTTCCAGGTATATTCCTGGGCTTTTTCGACCGCGGTCATGATGTCGAGGCCCATGGCGACTGCGGCGGCGATGGCGGAGGCCAGGGTGCATCCCGAGCCGTGGTAGGAGTGGGGGAGCCTGTTCCAGGAATCCGTGCGCAAGATTCCGGAGCCGCCATAAAGCGTGTTGATCACCTGGGGGGTGTTTTCGTGCGTTCCCGTGACGAGGACATATTCCGCTCCCATGTCCAGGATACGCTCGGCGCACTGGGCAAGGCCGAGGCCTTCCTCGTGTTCTTCCTGGGCGAGGTACCTCGCTTCGATGCTGTTCGGAGTGACGAGCGTCGTCTGGGAAATCAGCAGGCTCTTCATGGCATCGACCATTTCTTCGGTGGCGAGCTCGTCGCCCCGGCCGGAGGAGAGCACGGGATCGAGTATCAGCGGAATGTCGGGATAATCCGATACGACTTCGGCGATGGCGGCAATGTTCTCGATGCTGCCCATCGCGCCGATCTTGAAAGCATGAATCGCCATGTCTTCCAGCACGCATCTGGCCTGGTCGGCGACCCATTCGGAATCCAGTGCCATGACGTCTTCTATGCCTGCGGTGTCCTGGATCGTCACTGCGGTGACCACCGAAAGGGGATGGCAGCCCATGCTGGCGAGCGTCAGGAGGTCCGCCTGAAGGCCGGCGCCGCCGCTGGGATCGGTCGCCGAAAAGCAAAGCACGATGGGTGGAGGCTGATTCATGGAAGGATATGCATTAAAATTGAATTTTACCCGAAGAAGAAGGTGACCGCTTGAGAAAATACCTGTGCCTGATTTGCGGCTACATTTACGACGAGGCCCTGGGGATTCCGGAAGACGGCATTCCCCCTGGAACCAGATGGGAAGATGTGCCCATGAACTGGACCTGCCCCGAATGCGGGGCGCGCAAGGAAGATTTCGAACTCATCGAGGAATGAAATGAGGATACTGCACACCATGCTGAGGGTGGGGAATCTCGACCGCTCGCTCGAATTCTATACCAAGGTGCTGGGGATGAAGCTGCTGCGCCGCAAGGATTACCCGGAAGGCAGGTTCACTCTGGCTTTCGTCGGCTACGGCGACGAATCCAGCCATGCGGTGATCGAACTCACCCATAACTGGGACACTTCCTCCTACGATTTGGGAAACGGCTTCGGGCATGTCGCGATCGAAGTCGAGGACGCCCGAAAGGCCTGCGAGGAAACCAGGAAGCTGGGCGGCAAGGTGGTCAGGGAAGCAGGTCCCATGAAGCACGGCACGACGGTGATCGCCTTCGCTGAGGATCCTGACGGCTACAGGATCGAGTTCATCCAGCGCTAGCAGCCTGTCGGCCGACAGGCTGCTAGTATTCCGCTTCGCGCACCAGCGGCATGCCTTCGGCTTCCCAGCGCGCAATGCCGCCTGCGACGTTGAGCACTTTCTTGAAGCCCATCATCTGCAGCACTGCTGCTGCCATGGCGGAACGGCCGCTGGTGGCGCAGTAGACGACGACCTGCCTGTCGCGTGCGCCGGACAGGGGCGGGTAGTGCTTCGGGTAGCTCGTGTCGGCTGCGGCTTCCAGGATGCCGCGCGGCACGTGATGCGCCCCGTCGATATGTCCATGCTCGAATTCGGCTGGCTCGCGCACGTCGACCAGCAGAAGGTCTTCCCTTGCATCCAGTTTTGCCTTGAGCGCTTCAGGCGTGATCTCGGAGATGCAGGACTTGGCTGCCTTCACGAAATCCATCAGGCCTGCAGGCTGTTCGGGTTTGAACAAGTTGTACATTTTTCTCCTCAAGAGTATCGACAATTCGGGTTTTTCGGGCACGGCGGCCTCGATGTCATCCGGCATTCTAGCCCGACAGGCTGCAATTATGGAATCATTGCGAGGGATGACGCAACCGGCGAGACTATTTCCAGACCGGGAGGGAGACGCCGACGCCCCAGACACTCTGCCTGTGGTTGTAGTCGATCAGGCTTTCGCCATAGCCCGTGAAATACTGGAGGTGCAAATCGAAATCGCTGCGCCAGTCAGGGGAGAAATATTTTAGAATTTCTTCCAGGGGATAGGAATAGTCGAGCTGCAGCGAGCGGATGCGCGCGGTAGCTGAAAGCTCGTAGTGGTTGAAATAAAGCAGCTGCACATCGCCGTAACCCAGATAATGGGTGATGTCCGGATTGTCGTTCTGCGAGGGGTTGCTTACCTGTATGCGGGTCCAGAGGCGCGGCAGCAGGACCAGCGTGCCGCCGTGAAAATCGTCGTTCTCGAAGCCGGTCTGGACGTAGAGCCGGTTCCAGCTGCGCGATCTGGGGTCGCTTTGCCCGTTGGACTGGTGATCGATGGCGATGTTCAGGAGCTTCGGCGCAAAAGCGGAGCTTGCCGGGTCCAGGAATCTTCTGGAAAGAATGAGCTCGGGTTGGTAATTGCTTTCCCTGAAGGGGCGGGAATGGGATGCGTCCCAGAACTGCCAGAAGGATTGCTGGGTGTAGCCAAACCACATGGCCCAATCGCTGCTCTCTTGGGCCCATACCCTGGACTTGAAGCTGAACTGAAATTTGGCTTCGGTGTTGTCCAGAGGATAGGAATAGGGAACCTGGTTGTTGGGATTGGGGCTGGTCGGTGCGTTGTTGGGGTTCGAGGAATTTGCGATCGGCAGGAAATAGTTCTGTCGGTACATTGAGATGGCGCCGCTCTGATCCGGATTCCAGGTCGAAAGCAGCATGGACTTTTCTGCCAGGGGCTTCGCCGTTTTCTCGGGTATTGGGGCGGCGGGCTTTGCGTCTTGATGCCCGACAGGGTTATCGGCCGCTTTCGGCGGGCTTGCTTCGGGGCTTGCCAGGCTTTTGTAGCAGTCACGCTGGACCGCCAGGGGCGCATTGTCCTGCTCCATTTTCAGGCAGTCCCGGAAATTCAATGCCTGCGCGGATCCTGCCCAGAATGCGAGGATCAGCCAAATCGCACCCCCCTTCATTTTTTCTCCAGGTAATTCGCGATGTTAGCGAACTCGGAAATGGAGAGATTCTCGGCACGCGCCTGAGGGTCTATGGAGAGTGTCTTGAAATCCGCTTCACCGAGCATGCCCTTGAGCGTATTTCTCAATGTCTTGCGGCGTTGCGAAAAAGCGGCTGCGACGATTTTCGAGAAAAGCGCCTCGTCGTCGGCTTCTGCGGATTCGAGCGGAACCATCCTGACGATGGCAGAATCGACCTTGGGTGCGGGATTGAAACATTCGGGCGGCACCTCGAAGCATTTTTCCATGTCGAAACGATGCTGCAGCATCACCGAAAGCCTCCCGTAATCGTGAGTCGATGGCTCGGCGACCATCCTGTCGACCACTTCCTTCTGCAACATGAAATGCATGTCCCGGATCGAATCAGAAAACCGGGACAGGTGGAAAAGCAATGGAGTGGAAATGTTGTAGGGCAGATTGCCCACTACCCTGATATTTTTTCCCAGGCTGGAGAAATCGAACTTCAGGGCGTCCATCTGGTGGATAGTCAGCTTTCCCGGGGGAAATCGCTTCGAAAGATGGGCCACGATGTCCCGGTCTATTTCGACCACGTCCAGGTGGTCGAGGATGGAAAGCAGGGGTATGGTGAGCGCGCCGAGCCCCGGACCGATCTCGACCATTCTGTCCGAAGGCGTGGGGCGTATGGCGTCGACGATTCTCGCGATGATGGCATCGTCCTTCAGAAAATTCTGACCGAAGCGCTTTCTCGGCTTATGGCTCATCTCGACTTCTCGACCATCTCGATTGCGGTTTGAATCGCGGCCTTCAGGCTGCCCCTGTCGATTTTTCCCGTTCCTGCAAGGGAAAGTGCGGTGCCGTGGTCGACGGATGTCCTGATTATGGGCAGGCCCAGGGTAATGTTCACCCCGTTCCCGAAACTCGCGTATTTGAGAACCGGCAGCCCCTGATCGTGGTACATGGCGAGTACGCAGTCGAATCCTTCGAGATGATTGAAGAGCGTATCAGCCGGAAAAGGGCCCTCGACAAGCATGCCATTTTCCCGCAGCGACCGAATCGCAGGCGCTATGATGTCGATTTCTTCCCGCCCCAGATAGCCCGATTCTCCTGCATGCGGATTGAGCCCGGCCACGGCGATTTTCGGGGAAGCTATCCCGAAGCGCGCCTTGAGCTCGCAATGCAGTATCTTCAAGGTGCGCTCGATGGCGTCCCTCGTGATGGCATCCGGCACCTCCCGCAGGGGAAGATGGGTGGTGGCGAGCGCGACCCGCATCCCGCCGCCTGCGAGCATCATGACGACCTGTTCGGTTCCGGTGAGATCGGCCAGAAACTCGGTGTGGCCGCTGAAGGCAATTCCGGCGGCATTGATGATTCCCTTGTGGAGCGGGGCGGTCACGAGCGCATCGAATTCGCGATTCAGGCAACCTGCAGTTGCCCGTTCCAGCGCTTCGAGGAGCGGGCCGCTGTTCGAAGCATCCGGCTTGCCGGGAATCGCTTTCGAGGACAGGGGATGGTGTTCTATGGAAAATGCGGCGGAAACGTCGGGGGCGTAATCCGGGATGTCGAATCGAAGGCCGAGCAGTTCGGCGCGCTCCCGGAGCATTTCCCGGTCCGCGATGAAGACGATGCGCGCGGGGAGGTCCTCTCCGGCGAGGAGGACGCACAGGTCAGGGCCTATCCCCGCCGGCTCTCCCGGAGTTACCGCTAACGTGATGTTATTTGCTGCCGTCGAGATGGTATTCGACATAGGCCCGATCGCGCAGCTGCCTCAGCCACTCCTGGTAGGCTTCGTCGGATTTCCTGACCGCGAGCGCCTTGCGCGCTTCCAGAATCTGCTTCTCCTTGCCCACATCCTCGCTGCGCCTTCCCAGCACCTGGATCAGGTGCCATCCGAAAGGCGTGTGAACCGGCTCGCTGATCTGGCCCGGCTGAAGGGCATCCATTGCCTTCTGGAATTCCGGCACCGTGTCGCCCGGGGAGACCCAGCCTATGTCCCCCCCGTTGGCAGCGCTCGGGTCGTCGGAGTGGAGTTTCGCCTCCTGTCCGAAATCGGCCCCCTTCTTGACCTTGTCGAGAATTTCCTGAAGGCGCTTCTTGGCTTCGTCTTCGGAGACGTCTTCGCCGGTCTTGATCAGGATATGCCGCACATGGGTCTGCGTTACGAGCGACTGGGACCCAGCTTCGCGCTTGTCGTTGAGCTTGATGATATGGAATCCGTTGGGGCTTCTGAGGATGCCGCTGATATCCCCCGGGTTCATTTTCTGCAGCAATTCGGTGAAGGCTGTCGGCAACTGCCCTGCCGGTTTCCAGCCGATTTCCCCGCCCTGCAGGGCATCGGGCGCATTGGAAAATGAGGCTGCAACCTGTCCGAAGTCGGTCCCGTTCCTCAATTGGGCGAGCGCTTCCTCGGCCCTGCGAAGCTGGGCCTGGATCTGTTCCGCATTTGCCTGCTCGGGCAATCCGATGAAGATGTGGGAAAGATTGTATTCTTCGGACTTGCCCTGCTGCTTCTGGTTTCTCAGGTAATTGTTGACTTCGGTGTCGGTGACGACGACCTTGCTGTCGACTTCGCGCTGCCTGAGCTTGGACTTGATGATTTCGTCGCGTATTTCTTCCTTGAATTTTCCGAAATCGACGCCGTCCTTCTCCACCTCCTTGCGGAAATCCTCAAGGCTGAGCTTGTTGTCGTTTGCGATGCGCTCCAGCGCCTTGTTGAGCTGTTCGTCGTCGACCTTGAGGCCCACTTCGGCAGCGTACTGGAGCTGAATCTTGTCCATGATCATCTGCTCAAGCACCTGCTTCCTGAGGACGCTCTCGGGCGGCAGGGGAATGCCCCGCTTCACGATTTGCTTCGAAATGGCCTGAATCCGGTCATCGAGTTCGACCTGGGTGATCGCGTCGTCGTTGACCACGGCCACAATGCGGTTGACGAGCTCTGCCCCCTGGGCGGAAAGTGCGGCGAAAGAGAGGGCAAATAAAAAAACGAAACGGAAAAATTTGTTTGTCATGTCGAAACCCTGGAGAACAGCGGTTATTCTACTCCATCAAACATTGAATCTGAAATGCATCACGTCGCCGTCCTGCACCACGTAATCCTTGCCTTCCAGCCGCATTTTGCCGGCTTCCTTTGCGCCCTGTTCGCCTTTGTACGCGATGAAATCGTCATAGGCGATCACTTCGGCCCGGATGAAGCCGTGTTCGAAGTCGGTGTGGATGACGCTTGCCGCCCTGGGTGCGGTGTCCCCCTGATGTATGGTCCAGGCCCGCACTTCCTTGACGCCTGCGGTGAAATAGGTTTGCAGGCCGAGCAGTTTGTAGCCTGCCTGGATTACCCGGTTGAGCCCGGGTTCCGTGAGCCCCATATCCTTCAGAAATTCGGCCTTGTCGGCTTCTTCCAGGTCGGCGATTTCCGCTTCCATCGCGGCGCAGATGGCGACCACAGGTGCCTTTTCCTTTGCGGCGTATTGGGTCACCGCATCGAGCAGGGGGTTTTCCTTGAAGCCGCTTTCGCTGACGTTGGCGACATACATCGCGGGTTTTGCGGTGAGCAGGCAAAGGGGTTTGATGAGGTCAAGCTCGCCCTCGTCGAGAGCCATGCTGCGCACGGGAAGTCCCTGGTCGAGATGGGAATGGACCTTTTCGAGAAGCGCAACCAGCTTGACCGCTTCCTTGTCGCCGCTCTTGGCGACCTTGCCATGCCTTGCTTGCGCTTTCTCGACAGTGGCAAGGTCGGCAAGCCCGAGTTCGGTGTTGATGGTTTCGATGTCCGAAATCGGATCGACCCTGTTCGCAACGTGAACGACATTGCCGTCTTCGAAGCAGCGCACGACGTGCACGATGCCATCGGTTTCGCGTATGTTGGCGAGAAACTGGTTGCCCAGACCCTCCCCCTTGGAGGCGCCCGCGACCAGTCCTGCGATGTCC
Organism: Pseudomonadota bacterium; assembly: GCA_021835845.1. GTDB lineage: Bacteria > Pseudomonadota > Gammaproteobacteria > Burkholderiales > JABEVD01 > JABEVD01. The sequence continues at coordinate 213,249 of JAKBJU010000002.1, forward strand.
ACGAATTCCACGATGGCGGGCTGTATCTTCTGCGGCCTGACGATTTCGGAAAGCATCGCAATGCGCGCATCGGGAACTTCGACTATGCCGACATTGGGTTCGATGGTGCAGAAGGGATAGTTCTCCGCCGCGATTCCCGATTCTGTCAGGGCATTGAACAGGGTGGACTTGCCGACATTCGGCAGTCCCACGATTCCGCATTTCAGGCTCATGAATTTCCTTTATACATCAGCACGATCGAACCCAATGTCGGCATCGTCGAGGAGCCTAAGAGTGGGGCGATGGTTTGATAGGTGATCATTCTGGTCAAGGGGCAAAACAGCAAAAACCGAAGCATTTTTCAACGATTTTGTATCCGTTTTGTCTCGGAAAAATGGCAATTATAACCTTATCCGAAGCCTTGCTCCAAAGGCTTGTTGCGAAAGAAGGAACTATCCTGCGGGACCGTGTTTTGTGCGGTTTTTGTCTCAAGGTCGGGAAGCGCTCAAATTCATTCATGGTGGCGACGAGCTGCAAAGGCAAGCAGGTCAGGGTTACGCTTGGTCGATGGCCCCTGTTGAGCGTTGATGAGGCAAGATGAATCGCCCCGTTCCTAGTAGACACTTTCGGGCCTGTTGAGAAACAGCTTCTCGAACTCTACAGGAGAACGCCGATCAGCGGAACCATGTCGACGTTTCGGGTTATAGAAGAACTCGATGTAATCG